>DBFJQM010000033.1:0-23460 GCA_048404665.1 Candidatus Pelethomonas sp. | reverse complement strand
CCGGTGGACCCGCCCTACGTCCCCAACGACAACCCCATGGGGGTCTACCGCCGGACGTTTTCCGTGGCCGACGTCTCCCGCCGGCACTATCTGGTGTTCGAGGGCGCGGCCTCCTGCCTGGAGGTGTACGTCAACGGCGTGTTCGCGGGGTACTCCCAGGGCAGCCATCTCCAGGCGGAGTTCGACGTGACGGATCTGGTGCGGCCCGGGGAGAACACCGTCACCGCCAAGGTCCGGAAGTGGTGCAGCGGCAGCTACATGGAGGACCAGGACTTCTTCCGCATGTGCGGAATCTTCCGGGACGTGTACCTGCTCAGCCGCCCCCAGGGCCATCTGCGGGATATCGACATCCATGCCGACGCCGCCGCCGGCGAGATCCGCGTGGCCATGGAGGGCTCCGCCGCGGTGGAGCTGTACGACGCCGAAGGGCGTCTGCTGGACGCACGCAGCGGCCACGGGGAGCTGACGTTCACCGTGGCGGACCCGGTGCTGTGGAACGCGGAGAAGCCCTATCTCTACGACCTGGTGTTCCGGTATGAGGACGAGGTGATCCGCCAGCAGGTGGGCTTCGTCACCTACGGCATCGACAGCCGGGGGGCCTTCACCGTCAACGGCGTGGAGGTGAAGCTCAAGGGCGTCAACCACCACGACACCCACCCGGAAAACGGGTACACCCTGACCGACGAGGAGCTGCTGCGGGACCTGACGCTCATGAAGGAGCTGAACATCAACTGCATCCGCACCTCCCACTCCCCCCCCTCCCCCAGGTTTTTGCAGTTCTGCGACCGTCTGGGCTTCTATGTGATGCTGGAGACCGACATCGAGACCCACGGCTTCAACAACCGCTGCCCCGGCGGCGTCAACTACGACACGGAGAACAACCCCGCCTGGATCGGCAACCGCCCGGAGTGGCGGGAGGCCTACCTGGAGCGCATGGAGCGGGCCTACCACCGGGACAAGAACCACGCCTGCATCTTCGCCTGGTCCACAGGCAACGAGAGCGGCTTCTGCGAGAACAACCGGGAGATGATCCGCTGGCTGAGAAAGACCGACGCCCGGCGGCTCATCCACTGCGAGGACGCCTCCCGCTCCGCCTACGGCTACGGGGACCTGAACCCGTCCTACTACGACTGGCCGGACCTGTTCTCCCGCATGTACCCGGGCCTGCCCTATGTGGAGGACTACGCCAGGGACCCCGCCAAGCCCAAGCCCTTCTTCCTGTGCGAGTACAGCCACGCCATGGGCAACGGCCCCGGGGACATTGGGGACTACTGGGAGCTGATCTACCGGTATCCCAAGCTCATCGGCGGGTGCATCTGGGAGTGGGCGGACCACACCGTCCTGGTGGACGGCGTGGCGAAATACGGCGGCGACTTCGGGGAGCTGACCAGCGACGGCAACTTCTGCGCCGACGGCCTGGTCTCCCACGACCGGCGGTTCAAGGCCGGGTCCCTCAACGCCAAGTACGTCTACCAGTACGTCCGCTTCGCCCTGGACGGGGACGGCGTGGCCGTGACCAACCTCTATGACTTTACCAACCTGAACGAGTATCGGATGACCGTGGCGGTCAACGTGGACGGCGGGGAGGTCAGCCGGGAGGAGTACCGGCTGGACCTGCCGCCCAAGGCCACGGCCCGGGTGCCCCTGAAGCTGCCGGAGCGCTGCGCCCTGGGAGCCTTCGCCGTGTGCCGCCTCTATGACCGGGAGGGCCGGGAGACGGCCATGACCGAGCTGCCCCTGCCGGTGGCGGCGGCGCCGGAGGTCCGCCGGGAGGAGGGCGCGCCCGCCGCCCTCCGCAGGGACGCCCACAGCTTCTTCCTGGAGACCGGGGAGATGGGCTATGAGATCTCCCGGCACACCGGGGAGCTGATTCAGATCTATCGGGGCGGCAAGGCCCTGCTGACCGGGCCTATGAAGCTGACGGCCTGGCGGGCCCCGGTGGACAACGAGCGGAACGTGGCGGACAAGTGGGGCCACCCCAACATCTGGGAGGGGGAGAATCTGGACCGGACCTTCAACAACGTCCGCAGCGTCTCCGCCCAGGGGAACACCGTCACCGTCATCGGGGCCGTGGCTGGGGTGGGGCGGATGCCCTTCCTCTGCTATACGCTGACCTTTACCGGCCTGTCCGGCGGCCGGCTCCATGTGGAGCTGGAGGCCCAGGTCCGGGAAAACTGCCTGTGGCTCCAGCGGCTGGGCATGGAGTTTGCCCTGGACGGCGCCTATGACGCCTTCCGCTACTACGGGAGGGGTCCCCGGGAAAACTACCGGGATATGCGCTTCCATGTGACCACCGGAATCTTCGAGAGCACCGCCGGGGACGAGTACTGGCCCTATATCATGCCCCAGGAGCACGGCAACCACGCCGGGTGCAAATGGCTGGAGCTGCCGGGGGCCGTGCGGTTCGAGGCGGACCGGGACTTTGAAATCAACGTCTCCCGGTACAGCGCCCAGGCCCTGACCCAGGCGGCCCACACCGACGAGTTGGCAGCCGACGGGGCCGTCCACGTCCGAATCGACTACAAGGACTCCGGCCTCGGTTCCGCCTCCTGCGGGCCGGACCTGCTGGAGAAATACCGCCTGGCGGAGAAGGATATCCGCTTCGGCTTCACCATTCAGTGACCGGGAGGACAGCCTATGTATGATATGACGCCGGACCTGGCGCGAATCGAGCGGGTCATCGCCCGGGGCCCTTACCGGGACGACTGGGCCTCCCTCAGCGCCTACGCCGTGCCCGCCTGGTACGCCCAGGCGAAATTCGGCATCTTTATCCACTGGGGGCTCTACTCGGTGCCCGCCTTCGGCAGCGAGTGGTACTCCCGGAACATGTACCTTCCGTCCAGCCGGGAGTTTCAGCACCACCGGGAGGTGTACGGCGACCAGAAGGACTTCGGCTACAAGGACTTCATTCCTCTCTTCAAGGCGGAGCGGTTCGACCCGGAGGCCTGGGCGGACCTGTTCTCCCAGGCGGGGGCCCGGTTCGTGGTCCCGGTGGCAGAGCACCACGACGGCTTTCAGATGTACAAAAGCGGCGTCTCCCACTTCAACGCCTGGGAAATGGGCCCCAAGCGGGACGTGCTGGGGGAGCTGCGGGCGGCCTGCGAGAGCCGGGGCCTGATTCTGGGTGCCTCCTCCCACCGGGCGGAGCACTGGTTCTTCATGTCCGGCGGAAAAACCTTTGACAGCGACATCAGGGACCCTATGGAGCGGGGGGACTTCTACTGGCCCGCCCAGCCGGAGCCGGACCACTACGACCTGTTCAGCCAGCCGGCCCCCAGCGAGGAGTACCTCAACGACTGGCTGGTGCGCACCTGCGAGCTTATTGACCGGTACCAGCCCAAGGTCCTGTACTTCGACTGGTGGATCCAGCACGCCGCCTTCCGCCCCTATTTAAAGAAGCTGGCGGCCTACTACTACGACCGGGGGGCCCAGTGGGGCACCGGGTGCGTGCTCACCTACAAAAACGAGGCATTCCCCTTCGGCTGCGCCGTGCCGGACATGGAGCGGGGCCAGTTTGCCGACGCCCAGCCCTACGTCTGGCAGGCGGACACCTCCACGGCCCTGAACAGCTGGGGCTACACGGAAAACAACCGGTTCCGGGACCCGGCGGGGCTGGTGCGTGACCTGGTGGACGTGGTCAGCAAGAACGGCTGTATGCTGCTGAACGTGGGACCCAGGGCGGACGGCGTCATCTGCGAGGAGGACGCCGCCATCCTCCGGGCCATAGGCCGGTGGCTGAATGTCAACGGCGAGGCCATCTACGGCGCGCGGCCCTTCCGCAGGTACGGCGAGGGCCCCACCCGGATCACCGAGGGCCAGTTTGCCGACGGCGCGGCGAAGGACTTCACCAGCGCCGACTTCCGCTTTACGGCGGCGGGGGGCGCGCTGTACGCCATCGCCCTCCGGTGCAGCGGGGACGGGAGCTACCTTATCCGCACCCTGGCGGCGGGGGACGCCTCCAAGGGCCTCAGCTTCAACGGCATCATCGACGGTGTGTCCGTCCTGGGCTGGGAGGGGACGCCCCAATGGCATGTGGACGGAGAGGGCCTCCATATCCAGGCAGGCTTCCGCTCCGACTACCCCGTGGTGTTCAAGCTCACCCTTCGATAGTTCCCCGCAGGCGAAAAAAAGCGCCCGCGGCCCCCGAGGGGCCGCAGGCGTGGGCCTGGGCGGCGTGCAGTTATTGGATGACCCGGTCCTCCAGGCCCTCCCGGGCGGCTTTTCCCTGGAAGTTCTGGAGCGACACGTCCCGGCAGTGCTCCGCCCGCAGGGCCTCCCCAAAGTCGGACCGGTCCTCGCCGGTAAAGTGGACCCGGCAGTCCCGCAGGGTCACGCCGTCCACCTGCCGCAGGAGGAAGCCGGGAGAGGACAGCTTTTCGATGCCCTTGCCCTCCCCGGGGCGGAGGTCGTACAGCCCCCGCTCCCACTTGGTCTTGGCCGACAGGGTGACCTGGACCTTTTCCAGCAGCACGTCCTGAATCTCGTTGCCGGCGGAGCCGGACAGGAACACCCCGTTTTCCCCGTCGCAGGTGATGTTGGTAAAGCGCAGGCCGGAGACCCGGCCCGCCCTGGTGCCGGAGTCCCGGTCGTGGACGGTGACGGTGATGGGCTCGCCGCAGCCCCACCAGCAGTCCGCGAACCGCCTGGTCTCGATGATGATGTTGGAGAAGGACGCGTTTTTCACGTGTCCGCCGTCCCGGATCTGGATGGAGATGCCCCGGTTGGACCGGGAGATCACGCAGCTGTCCACCAGGATGTTCTCAAAGTCGCCGGTCCCCTCGGTGCCGATCTTCACAGCGGCGGAGGTGGAGATCAGGGTGCAGCCGGAGATCACCACGTTTTTGGTGGGGCCGTACTCCATGTTCCCGGCGGAGGCTTTCAGGCAGATGCAGTCGTCGGCGCACTCAATGTGGCAGCCCAGGATGCGCACGTTGGTGCAGTGGTCCGGGTCGATGCCGTCGGAGTTGGCGACGGTCAGGTCGTTGAGGATGCGGATGCGGTCGATGAGCACGTCGTCGCAGCCGGCGGGGTGCAGGGTCCAGAAGGGCGCGCCCCGCAGCGTCACCCCGGTGAAGGTGACGTGGTCGCAGTATTCCACGTAGATCATGGTGGGCCGGGGGTAGAAGTCCCCGGTGGCGTAGTAGGGGCTGACGGGCTTGACGAAGGCCCAGGCGTTGCCGTCGATGGTCCCCTCCCCCGATACCGCCAGGTTGTCCGCGTCCCTGGCGTGGAGAAAGGCGTAGGAGGGCTTCAGCGTCACCGGGGTCCCCACCCGGCGGACCCCCTGGTCCACCTGGCCCTGGTTGGGCCGGAAGTAGGCGGCGATGTCCGAGTGGGCCTTCAGAACGCTGCCCCGCTCCAGGTGGAGGTCCACGTTGGCCCTCAGCTGGATGGAGCCGGCGTAGTAGGTCCTGCCGCTCTCCAGCACCACCCGGCCGCCGCCGTGGGCGGCGCAGTCGTCGATGGCGGCCTGGATGGCGGGGGCGTCATTGGCCGCGCCGTCTCCCGCCGCGCCGTAGTCTCTCACATAGTACTCCATAGACCTGCTCCCCTTTCTATACCTCTTCCCAGACGGTGCGGATCAGACTGGCGGCGGAGGCGATGTACGGCTCCGTGGTCTCCTCCAGCACCAGCACCGCGCCGGGGTCGTAGGCCTTGATCCGCTTCAGAATGGCCCGCATGTCCAGCTCGCCGGCGCCCAGGGGCACTCCCTGGGGCCGTCTGCCGCCGGTGAAGCGGCAGTCCTTCATGTGGAAGGCGTGGATGCGCCCGGCGAACACGTCCAGCCCCCGGTCCAGCACGGCGAGATAGTCCCGCTGCTCCGGCCCCTCCAGGTAGTTGCACAGGTCGAAGATGACCTTCAGGTTCTTCCGGCCGATGCGGCGCTGGGCCAGGTCCAGGGTCTCGATGTTCCAGCAGACGTGGTCCGCCACGCCCTCCATGGCTACGCAGGCCCCGGCGTCCGCGCCGATGTCGCACAGCCGGGCGAAGGTGTCCACCACCGCGCCCAGGGACGCCTCTGTCCGGTTCCCTGGGTGGTAGGTCCACTCATCGCCGTTGAGGGAGCCGGTCTCCGAGGCCACCACGGGGCTGCCGAAGGCGGAGGCCGCCCGCAGGTAGTCCGCAAACACGGCAAAGCCGTTTTCCCGCTTGGCGGGGTCCGGATGTACCGGGTTGAAGTAGGCCCCCAGCAGGGGGATGTCAAAGCCCGCCAGCGCCTCCCGGATCTCTGCCGCCCGCTGCCGGGTGATGGCCCCCGGCACATAGGCCACCTCCGGACAGGACTTGTAGGTCACCAGCTGGACGCCGTCCAGCCCGTATGCCGTCAGCTTTTCCCGAATGGGCCCGATTCCCGTTACCCCCAGGTCGTGGCCCCGAATACAAAGCTTCATTTCTTCTTGCCCCCTTCGTTTTTTTCCAGTATACTATACATGCCCGCGTTTTTCAATGAAAACCCGCCCCGGGGCGGCCGGGGATATGTAAGCCGCCGCGATCCCATCGTTTCACAAAAAACATTATCATAAAAGGAGCTGTTTCAACATGGATATCCGCTATTCCGCGAACCAGAGAGACGTCAAGCGCTACACCACCCAGGAGCTGAGGGACGAGTTCCTCATCCAGAACCTCTACCAGCCGGACCAGGTGCAGGCGGTCTACAGCCATGTGGACCGGATGGTGACCCTGGGCTGTATGCCGGTCCACGAGACGGTCCCCATCGACAAGGGCATCGACGTGTGGGCCAACTTCGGCACCAGCTACTTCCTGGAGCGCCGGGAGCTGGGCATGTTCAACATCGGCGGGGCCGGCAGGGTGACGGTGGACGGCACGGTGTACCCCATGGGCTACAAGGACTGCCTCTATATCACCCGGGGGGCCAGGGAGGTCCTCTTCTCCAGCGACGATCCCGCCGCCCCGGCCAAGTTCTACATGGTCTCCGCCCCCGCCCACTGCTCCTATGAGACCCGGCTCATCAAGCTGGCCGACGCCGCCAAGCGCCCCCTGGGCTCCGCCGAGACCGCCAACAAGCGGGTCATCAACCAGTTCATCCACCCCGACGTGCTCAAGACCTGCCAGCTCTCCATGGGCATGACCGTGCTGGAGCCGGGCAGCGTGTGGAACACCATGCCCGCCCACACCCACGAGCGGCGCATGGAGATCTACACCTACTTCGAGGTCCCCCAGGGCGAGGTGGTGTTCCACATGATGGGCGAGGGCCAGGAGACCCGCCACATCGTCATGCACAACGAGGAGGCCGTCATCTCCCCCTCCTGGTCCATCCACGCCGGCGTGGGCACCGGCAGCTACACCTTCATCTGGGCCATGGGCGGCGAGAACCAGGCCTTTGACGACATGGACAACATCGCCACCACCGACCTGCGGTAAACGAAATTGGTCCGCCGGGGCGGGCGCTCCGGCGGACCGATCCCCGGTCACACGGGGTCGATGCGGTAGGCCGCCGCTCCGTGGGGCGGCAGCTCCGCTGAAATGGCGGACAGGCCGGTCCGGACCTCCCCGGTCCACAGCTCCGCGGCGGTCTGACGGCCGGTAAGGCCCAGCTCCTCCAGGGCAACGGAGACGGCGCCGGGGCGCTCCCCCAGGTTGAAAAGCGCCGCGTAGGTCTCCCTCGCCCCGCCGCCGGCGGTCCACACGGCAAACTCGCTGTCCCCGACAGTCCTGCGCCACAGGGGATGGGCGTGGCGGGCGTTCCGGTGCATGGCCAGGATGCCCTCGTTGGTGAGAAGGCCCAGGGTGAAGCTGTCAAAGCCGGGCATATCCCCGCCGATCATCAGGGGGGAGCGGAAGATGCTCCACAGCGTCAGCATGGTGATCTGCTCGTCCCGGGTGAAGCGGGTCCAGCCGCCGGGGCCGTCGTTGAGCCGCAGGGGGCCCACCGGCAGCATGTCGGCGTCGGGCCAGTGGCCCGGCCCTGTGTGGACGCACCACGTCTCCGCCCGCTGGAACATGGCGTACAGCAGCTCCCACCGGTCCCAGAAGTCGTCGGTGATCCGCCACATCTGGGCGGTCTGCTTATAGAGCTCCGCCTTCTCCGGCAGGGCCGGGCCCGGGGACAGGCTCAGCACCATCTCCCGGCCGCAGCGGTTCAGGGCCTGTGTCAGCAGCATCAGCTCGCTCTCCTCCCAGGGCAGCTCCCGGCAGATGTCGTCGCACTTGATAAAGTCCACCCCCCAGGAGGCGTACAGGGCGAAGATGCTGTCGTAGTAGGCGGCCGCCCCCTCCCGGTCCGGGTCCACCCCGTACATGTCCGTGTTCCAGCGGCAGATGCTGTCGGTCTTGGCGATCTGCCGGGCGGTGCGGTCGGTGCCCAGCAGGGGGCAGTCCTGATGGACCGCCTGCCGGGGGATGCCCCGCATGATGTGGATGCCGAACTTCAGCCCCAGGGAGTGGACGTAGTCCGCCAGGGGGGCGAAGCCCCGTCCCCCCGCCGAGGAGGGGAACCGGTTCTCCGCGGGGATCAGCCGGCCGTACCCGTCCATGCACAGGTCCGCGAAGGGGTGGTAGAGGTGGGGGCCTGCGGTGGGCTCATACCACTGAATGTCCACCACGATGTACTCCCACCCGTACTGCTTCAAGTGCTTTGCCATGTATGCCGCGTTTTTCCGCACGGCCTCCTCGGTCACCGCGGGGCCGTAGCAGTCCCAGCTGTTCCAGCCCATAGGCGCTGTCGCCGCGATCATATTCCATCACACTCCTTTGTTCCGCCGCCCGGGTCGCCGGGCTTCGGGAACACTATACCATGCCGCGCCTCCGGGCGCAAGCGGGAACGCTCCCCCGGACCGAAAAAAACCCGGGGCCGCCTCCCGGTCCCGGGGCGCTGACCCCCAAAATTTGTCATTAGAAAGCGAGGAAATTCCCATGATCACCAACGAATCCTTCCGCCTGGACAACAAGGTGGCCCTGGTCACCGGCGGCGCCCACTCCATCGGCTTCGCCCTGGGCGTGGGCCTGGCCAAGGCCGGCGCCACCGTCTGCTTCAACTGCTCCAACGAGGCCAGCCGCCAGCGGGGCGTCAAGGCCTACGCCGAGGCCGGCGTGGACGTCCACGGCTATGTGGCCGACGTGACGGACGAGAAGGCCGTCCGGGACCTGGTGGCCCAGATCAAGGAGGAGGTGGGCGTCATCGACATCCTGGTGAACAACGCCGGGATCATCAAGCGCATCCCCATGACCGAGACCAGCGTGGAGGACTTCACCAAGGTCATCGACGTGGACCTCATCGCCCCCTTTATCTGCGCCAAGGCCGTGCTCCCCGGCATGATCGAGAAGGGCCACGGCAAGATCATCAACATCTGCTCCATGATGAGCGAGCTGGGCCGGGAGACCGTCTCCGCCTACGCCGCCGCCAAGGGCGGCCTGAAGATGCTCACCCGCAACATCTGCTCCGAGTACGGCGGGGCCAACATCCAGTGCAACGGCATCGGCCCCGGCTATATCGCCACCTCCCAGAACGCGGTGCTGCGGGAGATCCAGCCCGACGGCAGCCGCCACCCCTTCGACCAGTTCATCGTCTCCAAGACCCCCGCCGGACGCTGGGGCACCACCGACGACCTGGTGGGACCCGCCGTGTTCCTGGCCTCCGACGCCTCCAACTTCGTCAACGGCCACGTGCTGTACGTGGACGGCGGCATCCTGGCCTATATCGGCAAACAACCTTAAGTTACTTTTTCTTATAAGAAAAAGTAACCAAAAAGAATTTTACTGCGCTCTTTGGCGCGGTGATAAACCGAGATTTCCGCACGGTAACGGAGGCGCGGATATGGCGGCAGCTGCTTTTCTTGAAAGAAAAGCAGCCAAAAGAACTTTAATGCGCTCTCTCCTGCGGCGATAGACCGGGATTTCCGCACGGTAACGGAGGCGCGGACAGTGAGAGAGAAGAAAAGGAGACGGATCGTCCATGAAGCTAGTCACCTATGAGTACCAGGGGGCGGAGCGGGTCGGCGTCCTCACCGGGGACATGACCGCCGTGGCGTCCCTGTCCCAGCTGGGCGTGCCCTGCCGGGAGATGACCGAGGCCATCCGCTTTTTGGCGGAGGAGGGGCGCTTTGCCGCCCTGCGGGCCCGCTGGAGCCAGGGCCGCTTCCGGGAGGCGGCGCCCCTCGGCGACGTCCGGCTGCTGTCCCCCATCCCCCGCCCTGCCCGGGACGTGATCTGCCTGGGGCTCAACTACGACGCCCACGCCCGGGAGTTTACCCGGGACGACCCCGCCAGCCGGCCCCAGCAGGCGGTGTACTTCTCCAAGCGCGCCCCCTGGTCCCCCGGCCCGGACGCCGACGTGGACGGCCACCTGGACCTGGTGGCGGACCTGGACTACGAGGTGGAGCTGGGGGTCATCCTGGGCCGGGACGCCGTAAATGTCCGGCGGGAGGACGCCGCCGGATACATCTTCGGCTACACGGTGTTCAACGACCTCAGCGCCCGCACCCTGCAAAAGGCCCACAAGCAGTGGTTCCGGGGCAAGAGCCTGGACGGCTTCGCCCCCATGGGGCCGTGGATCGTCACGGCGGACGAGATCCCCTACCCGCCGGAGCTGGACCTGTGCAGCCGGGTGAACGGCCAGCTCCGCCAGAGCGGCAACACCCGGGACATGATCTTTGATATCGGCACGATCCTGGAGGAGCTGTCCCACGGCATGACCCTGGAGGCCGGGACCATCCTGGCCACCGGGACCCCCGCCGGGGTGGCCATGGGGATGGAAAAGCCCCGCTTTCTCCAGGCAGGGGACGCGGTGGAGTGCGAGATCCAGGGCATCGGCGTCCTGAGAAACACCATCCGGTAGCGGCCCCAGGGGCGGCTGCCGCACAAGAGGAGGATTTTACCATGAACGTTGTATCGGAACACATCGCATCTATCGGCGTGGTGCCGGTGATCAAGCTGAACCACCCGGAGCGGGACGCCGCCCCCCTGGCCCAGGCCCTGGTAGAGGGCGGGGTGCCTGTGGCGGAGGTGACCTTCCGGGCGGCGGGGGCCGCCCAGGCCATCCGCATCATGCGGGAGACCTGCCCGGAGCTGCTGGTGGGGGCGGGCACCGTCCTCACGGAGGAGCAGGTGGACCAGGCCCTGGCCGCCGGGGCGAAATTTATCGTCACCCCCGGCCTGGACGTGGACCTGGTGAAGTACTGCCAGGCCAAGGGCGTGGCGGTGTACCCCGGCTGCACCACCCCTACCGACTACCACGCCGCCTATAAGCTGGGGCTGGACGTGCTGAAGTTCTTCCCCGCCGAGCAGTCCGGCGGCCTGGCCAAGATCAAGGCCATGAGCGCCCCCTTCCCCATGTTTAAGGTCATGCCCACCGGCGGCGTGAGCCTGAAGAATTTGAAGGACTACCTGTCCTGCCCGGTGATCGCCGCCTGCGGCGGCAGCTACATGGTCACAGCCGACCTCATCGACAACCAGAAGTGGGACGAGATCGTGGCGCTGTGCAGAAAATCTGTGGAGATCGTAAAGGAGGCACGCAGCCATGGTTAAGGTCGTCACCTTCGGGGAGCTGATGGTCCGGCTCCAGCCCTACAACTATGAGCGCTTCGTCCAGGCGGACCACCTGGAGTTCTCCTTCGGCGGCGGGGAGGCCAACGTGGCCGTGTCCCTGGCAAACTACGGCGTGGACGCCGCCTACGTCACCAAGCTGCCCGCCCACGCCATCGGCCAGGCGGCGGTGAACAGCCTGCGCCGGTACGGCGTGGACACGTCCAAGATCGTCCGGGGCGGCGACCGGGTAGGCATCTACTACAACGAGAAGGGCGCCAGCCAGCGGGGCAGCGTCTGCATCTATGACCGGGCAAACTCCGCCATCGCCCTGGCGAAGCCCGAGGACTTCGACTGGGACGCCATCTTCGAGGGCGTGGACTGGTTCCACTTCACCGGCATCACCCCCGCCCTGGGCGGGGACCTGGTGGAGATCTGCCGCCAGGCCTGCAAGGCCGCCAAGGCCAGGGGCGTGAAGATCTCCTGCGATCTGAACTACCGGGGCAAGCTGTGGACCCGCCAGCAGGCCCGGGAGGCCATGACGGACCTGTGCCAGTATGTGGACGTGTGCATCTCCAACGAGGAGGACGCCAAGGACGTGTTCGGCATCGAGGCGGAGGCCACGGACATCACCGCCGGGGCGCTGAACCGGGAGGGCTACAAATCCGTGGCCCGGCAGCTGGCGGAGCGCTTCGGCTTTGAGAAGGTTGCCATCACCCTGCGGGAGAGCCGGTCCGCCTCGGACAACGGCTGGTCCGCCATGCTGTACGATGTCAGGAGCGGGGAGTACTGCTTCTCCAAGAAGTACGACCTGCACATCATCGACCGGGTGGGCGGCGGCGACAGCTTCGGCGGCGGACTGATCTACGCCCTGCTCAGCGGCAAGTCCAACCAGGCGGCGGTAGAGTTCGCCGTGGCGGCCTCCGCCCTGAAGCACTCCGTGGAGGGGGACTACAACATGGTCACCCTGGCGGAGGTGGAGAAGCTGGCCGGCGGCGACGGCTCCGGCCGCATCCAGCGGTGATACGGTACCCTGTCATATAACGCGCCCCCGGCGGGATGGTCTCCCGCCGGGGGCTTTCTCCTTTCAAAAACACATGGCCCTGCCGGCTCATACTGTTTCTTGATGAAATTCTTTCATCAAGAAACCCGTGTGCTGCGCACACTCGCATCGTGCGTTCGCACGCTGCGCCGTCTCATGCAGTTCTTGATAAAAAGCTTTCAAGCTTTTTATCAAGAACCAGTATCATTCGGCGGCCAGATAGTGATTTTCCGCTTCCTGCAGGGCGTTGAGCAGAATCTGACACGCCCGCGTTACAACAGGGTCCTCCGGAGAGAATTTCTCCAGGAGCGTGATGACCCGGTCCACCTGGCACACCAGTGCCGCGTACTCCTTCTGATAGTTCATGATCTTCAACTCCTCTTCATACGCCGTATTTCAGGCCCGTGGGTGGGAGGGCTCCGTCTGCGAAGGATAGGGAGCGGTGTTGGATACCCTCGCCTTTCGTCGCTCCTTGTCGTCAGTATAGGCGGTGTCAGGAGCGGAATTTGTAGAAACCTGTCAGGAGAGAAAAATTTTTTTGAAAAAAGGTCCGCCGCCGCCGGAGGACCCTTGCCCCGGGGGACAAATGGACGTATAATACCAGATATAGTGGCTTCTCCGCAGCGCCACTCAAAATCTGACGACGGGAGGAGATCAGATCATGAGCAGGAAACCGTCCGCCAAGGGGCTGGGCCTTCGGACCTGGCTGGCCCTGCTGACCTTTGGCCTGATCGGCCAGGTGGCCTGGGTCGTGGAAAATATGTACTTCAACGTCTTTCTCTACAACACCATCACCGGGGACGCGGGAAAGATCGCCGCCATGGTGGCCGCCAGCGCGGTGGTGGCCGCGGTGACCACCCTGGCCATGGGCGCGCTCAGCGACAAGCTGGGCCGGCGCAAGGGCTTCATCGTGGGGGGCTACCTGCTGTGGGGCCTGTCCGTCATGGCCTTTGCCCTGGTGTCGGTGCAGGGGCTGGAGAAGCTGCTGCCCGCCGCGGCGGCAGTCCAGACGGCGGCGGTCATCGTCATCGTCCTGGACTGCGTGATGACCTTCTTCGGCAGCAGCGCCAACGACGCCGCCTTCAACGCCTGGGTCACCGACGTTACCGACGACACCAACCGGGGCCGGGTGGAGGCGGTGCTGGCTGTGATGCCCCTGGTGGCCATGCTGGTGGTGTTCGGCGCCCTGGACGGGCTCACCGCCGCCGGGCGTTGGAGCCTGTTCTTCGTTATCGTGGGCGGCCTGACCATGTTGGGGGGCCTGCTGGGCTGTGTGTTCATCCGGGAGCCGGAGGACCTGCGGCGGGCGGAGGGCAACTACCTGGCCAATATCCTCTACGGCCTGCGGCCCCGGGTGGCCGCCGCCAACCCGGCGCTGTACCTGAGCCTGCTGGCCCTGGCGGTGTACTGCGCCAGCCAGCAGGTGTATATGCCCTATCTTATCATCTATATCCAGCGGTTCCTGGGCATCGACAACTACGCCCTGGTGCTGGCGGTGGTGCTGGTGACGGCCAGCGCCGTCAGCGTGGCCCTGGGCCGGGTCATCGACCGGGAGGGCAAGCTGACGGTGGCCCTGTACGCCGCTCCGGCGGCCTTTGCGGGGCTGCTGCTGATGTTCTTCGCCCGGTCCATGGGGGCCGTGATGGTCTGCGGCAGCGCCATGCTGGGGGCCAGCATGGTCCTCACCGCCTGCCTCCAGGGCCTGATCCGGGACCACACCCCGGCGGGCAAGGCCGGACAGTTCCAGGGCATCCGCATCCTGTTCCAGGTGCTGATCCCCATGGTCACGGGGCCCTATATCGGCGCCGCCGTCATCGGCCACACCGGCCAGACCTATGAGGACCTGGGTGTGGTGAAGGAGGTGCCCACGGCGGAGATCTTCCTGTTTTCCGCCCTGGTGCTGGCTCTTATCGCCCTGCCTCTGTGGCTCCTCCGCCGCCGGGAGGGCGGACGGCGGACGCCCCTGCGGCCCATGTTCACCCCCTGGGGGGAGACGCTGGACCGGGATCATCCCCTGCCGGAGTACCCCCGCCCCCAGCTGCGCCGGGACAGCTATCTGAACCTCAACGGCCGCTGGCAGTACGCCATCCGCGCCGGCGGAGGCGCGCCGGAGGCGTTTGACGGGGAGATCATCGTCCCCTTCTCCCCGGAGAGCCTGCTCAGCGGCGTAGGCCGCCAGGTGGGGCCGGAGGACACCCTGTGGTATCAGCGGACCTTCTCCCTGCCGGAGGGGTTCCGCCGGGACCGGGTACTGCTCCACTTCGGGGCCGTGGACCAGGTATGTAAGGTGTTCGTCAACGGCGAGCTGGCCGGGGAGCACCAGGGGGGCTATCTGCCCTTTGCCCTGGATATCACCGACAGCCTCGCCGAGGGGGAGAACATCCTGGCCCTGGCGGTGACGGACCGGACCTCCCTGTCCCGCCACGCCTACGGCAAGCAGAGCTTCACCCCCGGGGGCATCTGGTACACCCCCCAGAGCGGCATTTGGCAGACCGTGTGGCTGGAGTCCGTCCCGGCCAACTATGTGGAGTCCCTGAAGATCACCCCCCTCTACGACGAGAAGCGGGTCCGCCTGGTCATCAGGGCCGGGGACCCGGAGGGGGCCAATGTGGTCGTCCGCAAGGCCGGCGAGGTCATCGCCGAGGACTGGTACGACGGGTCAAAGGACTGCCTGGAGCTGCTGATCCGGGACGAGCACTTCCGCCCCTGGACCCCGGAGGACCCCTTCCTCTACGACGTGACCGTCAGCCTTAAGGGCGGGGACACGGTGGAGAGCTACTTCGCCATGCGGAAGTTCGGCGCCGCGGAGGTGGACGGCAGGAAGGTCCTGGCCCTCAACGGCAGGCCCATCTTCATGAGCGGCGTGCTGGACCAGGGCTACTGGTCCGACGGCCTTTATACCGCCCCCAGCGACGAGGCCATGGTCTTCGACATCGAGACCATGAAGGACCTGGGCTTCAACATGCTGCGCAAGCACATCAAGATCGAGCCTCTGCGGTGGTACTACCACTGCGACCGGCTGGGCATGCTCGTCTGGCAGGACCTGCCCTCCGGCGGCGGCCGCCAGAGCCCCATGGTCACCCAGGTCCTGCCCTTCCTGGGCGTCCATCTGAAGGACAAGGACTACCGCCGCTTCGGCCGGGAGGACGAGGAGAGCCGGGACCAGTTCGTCCAGGACCTGTACGACACGGTGGAGCTGCTGTACAACACCCCCTCCCTTGCGGTGTGGGTGCCCTTCAACGAGGGCTGGGGCCAGTTCGACAGCCTCCAGATCACCCAGCTGCTGTGGGAGGAGGACCCCACTCGCCTGGTGGACCACGCCAGCGGCTGGCACGACCAGGGCGGCGGCGACTTCAAGAGCCGCCACGTGTACTTCCGGCCGGTGAAGCAGCGCCACGATGGAGACCGGGTGCTGGCCCTGACGGAGTTCGGCGGCTACAGCATGGCCGTCCCCGGCCACTGCGCCAGCGAGAAGCTATTCGGCTATAAGATGTACCACACCGCCGGGGACCTGATGGAGGCCTATCTCCGGCTGTATCAGGAGGAGGTCATCCCCCATATGGAGGAGCGGGGCCTCTCCGCCGCGGTATATACCCAGCTCAGCGACGTGGAGGAGGAGGTCAACGGCATCCTCACCTACGACCGCCGCCTGTGCAAGCTGGACAAGGCCGAGGTGCGCCGGGTGAACCGCCGGCTGCGGCTGTGACTACGGGAACAGCCACTGGACCAGAATCAGCAGGCCCAGCCCCGGCACCCCCAGCACCCCCACCACCAGGGCGTTGAACAGGTTTACCCCCAGGTGCAGCCCGGTGAAGGCCGAGGCGGCGTTGAGCAGGGCCAGGGCCCCCAGGCCCAGCAGGGCGTTCAGCGCCGCCTTGGCGGCCAGCTTCAGCGGCGCTGAGAATACCCGGCCCACCAGGAGCAGCAGGGCGGCGCCTGCCGCCGTCAGCAGGAGGATGGTCGTTACGTCCATTTCTGCCTCCCGGCGGCGTGGGCGGTGACGGCGGTGGCGGTGCGGGCCTCCAGCTCCTTGATCTGCCGCACCAGGTAGTTCATCCTGGCCTGGAGGGAGCGGATCTCGTAGATGCAGGACTCCGTCAGCTCCGGGTCGCTGACATAGTCGAAGGTGGTGTAGGCGTGGCCCAGCTGGTCCTGGGTGGCCTGGAGGCTCTCCTTCAGCTCCAGCAGGGCGGGGGCGTCGCTGCGGCGGGTACGGATGGGGGAGATGCGTTTCATGGGCGTGGCCCTCCTTCACAGTGTACATGGGGGCCTGGGACAGCCCCCTCTGGTTCCCAGTCTATGTGTATTCTGGGCAATTATGCCAGGTCCTATACCACAGCGGCGGCGGAATCCCGCCCCGGAAAGGAGACGCGCCATGGGCGAGCAGTATATGGAGGAGGCCCTGGCCCTGGCCAGGGAGGCGGCGGCCGCCGGCGAGGTGCCGGTGGGCTGCGTCATCGTCCGGGACGGCGAGATCGTGGGCCGGGGCCGGAACCGGCGGGAGGAGAAGGACAGCGCCCTCTCCCACGCGGAGACGGAGGCCATCGCCCAGGCCAACCGGGCCCTGGGCTCCTGGCGGCTGGACGGGTGCGTGCTGTATGTCACCCTGGAGCCCTGTCCCATGTGCGCCGGGGCCATTTTGAACGCCCGCATCCCCCGGGTGTACTACGGCGCCCGGGACAGCGCCATGGGGGCCTGCGGCGGGGTGCTGGACCTCTTCATGGAAAATTTCCCCCACCGGCCCGCGGTGGTGGGGGGCGTCCTGGAGGAGGCATGCCGGGGCGTGCTGGAGGAATTCTTCCGGGGTCTGCGCCGGGGAGACGGCGCTCCGCCGCCGGAGAACAGCCGGGACCTGACAAAAACCTGAAAAACTTTCAAAAAAGTGACCGCCCCTCCCGGGCGGCATAACGGGGACGGAACCTGCCAAAACCCCGTATCTGCGGGGTTTTACACATTATCCACAAAGTTATCCACAGCATTATGTCAACGGCATAAACCGGGAAAAGTTGAGGAGCGGGGACCAAAGGGCCGCTTTTGCCACGGTCTCCCCCCAGGGGGACGGCTCCGGCGGCCCACCGCCGGTTTTCCCCCTTGTAAAGCGCCGGCGACCTGTGGTATACTATACAGTACCGCGTTTTCTACCGAAAAAACGCCCTCTCATTTGGGGCGGACAGGAGGTCATCCACTATGGAGAACAAAAAGAACTACTATATCACCACGCCCATCTACTATCCCTCGGGCAAGCTGCACATCGGCCACGCCTACTGCACCGTGGCCACCGACGCCATGGCCCGGTATAAGCGGCTCCAGGGGTATGACGTGATGTTTTTGACCGGCACCGACGAGCACGGCCAGAAGATCGAGGACAAGGCCAGGGAGGCCGGGGTCACCCCACAGCAGTTTGTGGACAACATCGTAGCCGCCCCCGGCGGCGTGCTGGACCTGTGGAAGCTGATGAACATTTCCTATGACCGGTTCATCCGCACCACCGACAGCTACCATGTGGAGGCCATCCAGAAGATTTTTAAGCAGATGTACGACAACGGCGACATCTACAAGGGCTCCTACAGGGGCAAGTACTGCAAGGACTGCGAGGCGTTCTGGACGGAGACGCAGCTGGTGGACGGCAAGTGCCCCGACTGCGGCCGTGAGGTGGTGGACGCGGAGGAGGAGGCCTACTTCTTCCGGGCCTCCAAATACGCCGGCCGGGTCCGGGACCTGCTGCTGAACACCGACTTCCTGCAGCCCCGCTCCCGGGTCCATGAGATGGTGAACAACTTCATCGACTGCGAGGGCGGCCTGCAGGACCTGTGCGTGTCCCGCACCAGCTTTACCTGGGGCGTGCCCGTGGACTTCGACCCGGGCCACGTGGTCTATGTGTGGCTGGACGCGCTGTTCAACTATATGACCGCCCTGGGTTATCAAAACGACAAATATAACGACGTGGAGAAGTTCTGGCCCGCTGACGTCCACTTCGTGGGCAAGGAGATCGTCCGCTTCCACGCTATCTACTGGCCGGCGTTCCTCATGAGCATGAACCTGCCCCTGCCCAAGAAGGTGTACGGCCACGGCTGGCTGCTGCTGGACGGCGGCAAGATGTCCAAGTCCAAGGGCAACGTGGTGGACCCCTACCTGCTCAGCGAGCGCTACGGCGTGGATGCCCTGCGGTTCTTCCTGCTGCGCTCCTTCCCCTTCGGCTCCGACGGGAATTTCTCCAACGAGCTGCTGATCCAGACCATCAACACGGACCTGGCCAACGACCTGGGCAACCTGGTCAGCCGCACCACCGCCATGGCGGAGAAGTACTTCGGCGGCAGGCTGCCTAAGGACCGTCAGGCCAACCCGGAATTGGACGATAACCTCATTTCCCTTGTCGCCGGCCTGCGGGCGCGCTATGAGGCGCAGATGGAGAAATTCCAGTTCCAGAACGCCCTGGAGGAGGTATTCAAGGTCATCCAGCGGGCCAACAAGTATATTGACGAGAACGCCCCCTGGGTCCTGGCCAAGGACATGGACGCCAACGGCTCCCGGCTGGCCCACGTCCTCTATAACCTCCTGGAGACCACCCGGGTCTGCGGCATCCTGCTGACGCCCTTTATGCCCGGCTCTATGGACAAGCTCTTCGCCCAGATCGGCGCGGACGAGGACGCCCGGACCTGGGACAGCGCGGCCCGGTGGGGCGTGCTGCCCGGGAACGTGGAGGTCCGCAAGGGCGAGAACCTGTTCCCCCGCATCGACATGGCCAAGGAGCTGGAGGAGCTGGAGCGGCTGGAGGCCGAGGCCAAAAAGGCCGCCCTGCCCGCCATTGAGGTGGAGCCACAGCTGACGGAGCAGGTGGATTTTGACACCTTCTGCAAGTCCGACTTCCGGGCGGTGAAGGTGAAGGCCTGCGAGAACGTGAAGAAGTCCAATAAGCTGCTGCGCTTCACCCTGGACGACGGCACCGGCACGGACCGGCAGATCCTCTCCGGCATCGCCATGTACTACAAGCCCCAGGAGCTGGTGGGCAAGACCCTGGTGGCCATCGTGAACCTGCCCCCCAGGAAGATGATGGGCCTGGACAGCTGCGGTATGCTCATCTCCGCCGTCCACACGGAAAAGGGCGAGGAGAAGCTCCACCTGCTGATGGTGGACGACGCCATCCCCGCCGGGGCCAAGCTGTGCTGAAGCTTCAAACCGAATGGCGGGGCCATTCGGTTTGAGAAGATCACGCTCCGCCCGCGCCTCTGCGGAGGCCCGGCACGGACTGCGCGAGAGGTGTTTTTGGGGCGGCAGAGCTGCCCCAAAAACGATTTGGCCCTGCTTCGCCGCTTCGGCGGCGAAAGGGAACCGCATACGTTCCGCAGGGTCAGCCAGAGCGTTTGCGCTTTCTTGATGGGAGAGGCTTTGCTATGTATTTTGACACCCACGCTCACTACGACGCGGAGCAGTTTGACGCCGACCGGGACCAGGTCCTCGCCGCCCTGGCGGAGGCCGGGGTGGAGCTGGCGGTGGACCCCGGCTGCGACCTGACCTCCTCCCGGGCCGCCCTGGCCCTGGCGGAGCGCTACCCCTTCCTCTACGCCGCCGTGGGCTATCACCCGGAAAACTGCGCCCCCTACCGGGAGGAGGACCTGGACACCCTACGGGACATGGCCCGCCAAGCGAAATGCGTGGCCATCGGGGAGATCGGCCTGGACTACTACTGGGCCGAGAACCCGCCCAGGGAACTCCAGCAGCGGGTGTTCCGGGACCAGCTGGCCCTGGCGGGTGAGCTGGACCTGCCGGTCATCGTCCACGACCGGGAGGCCCACGGCGACAGCCTGGCCATCGTGAAGGAGTTCCCCCGCGTCCGGGGGGTGTTCCACTGCTTCTCCGGCAGCGCGGAGATGGCCAGGGAGCTGGTGGGCCAGGGCTGGATGATCTCCTTCACCGGGGTGCTCACCTACAAAAACGCCAGACGCGCCCTGGAGGCGGCCGCCGCCGTCCCCCTGGACCGGCTGATGATCGAGACCGACAGCCCCTACATGGCCCCCGTCCCCTGCCGGGGACAGCGCAACGACTCCCGGAACCTGCCCTATATCTGCGAAAAACTGGCGGAGATCAAGGGCGTCTCAGCGGAGGATTGCGCCCGGATCACCCTGGAAAACGGGAAACGGTTTTTCCAAATCGTATAATCGCATCGGGAAAGTACAGGCCGTATACAAAAAGCCGCCCGGACAGAGGGCCCGCCCCATTGACAATTCCCCGGGGAATGGCTACAATAGGGCTTCAAGGATACCTATTTTATTTCACATATACAGGAGAATACGACTATGGCACAGGATAAGAGACAGGTGGACGCCATCACCGCCCGGGACGTGGACTTCGCCCAGTGGTTCACCGACGTGTGCAAGAAGGCGGAGCTCATCGACTACTCCAGCATCAAGGGCATGTTCGTCTACCGGCCCTATGGCTACGCCATCTGGGAGAACATGCAGCACGAGCTGGACCGCCAGTTCAAGGCCACCGGCCACGAGAACGTGGCCATGCCCATGCTGATCCCTGAGAGCCTGCTCCAGAAGGAGAAGGACCACGTGGAGGGCTTCGCCCCTGAGTGCGCCTGGGTCACCTACGGCGGCAGCGAGAAGCTGGAGGAGCGCCTGTGCATCCGCCCCACCAGCGAGACCCTGTTCTGCGAGCACTTCAAGAACATCATCCACTCCCACCGGGACCTGCCCAAAAAGTACAACCAGTGGTGCTCGGTGCTGCGCTGGGAAAAGACCAGCCGCCCCTTCCTCCGCCACCGGGAGTTTTTGTGGCAGGAGGGCCACACCATGCACGCCACCGAGGCCGAGGCTCGGGAGGAGACCAAGCAGATGCTGAACATCTACGCGGACTTCTGCGAGAACTACCTGGCCATGCCCGTCACCCGGGGCCGCAAGACCGACAAGGAGAAGTTCAACGGCGCGGAGGAGACCTACACCGTGGAGTGCATGATGCACGACCACAAGGCCCTCCAGGCGGGCACCAGCCACTACTTCGGCGACGGCTTCGCCAAGGCCTTTGACATCACCTTCACCGGCGCGGACAACCAGCTCCACCACCCCCATCAGACCAGCTGGGGCGTGTCCACCCGGCTCATCGGCGGCATCATCATGACCCACGGCGACGACAACGGCCTGGTGCTGCCCCCCCGGGTGGCCCCCATCCAGGCGGTGGTGCTGCCCATCGCCATGCACAAGGGCGGCGTGCTGGAGAAGGCCCAGGAGCTGAAGGACCGCCTGGAGAAGGCGGGGGTGCGGGTGAAGCTGGACGACAGCGACAAGGCCCCCGGCTGGAAGTTTGCCGAGTACGAGATGCGGGGCGTGCCCCTGCGGGTGGAGATCGGCCCCAAGGATATTGAGAAGGACCAGTGCTGCATCGCCCGCCGGGACACCGGCGAAAAGACCTTCGTGCCCCTGGCGGAGCTGGAGAGCGCCGTGGCGAAGCTGCTGGACGACGTACACAACAACATGTACGCCATGGCAAAGGCCAACCTGGAGGCCAACTCCTTCACCGCCGAGACCTGGGAGGAGGTCAAGGCCCTGGTGGAGAAGCTGGGCGGCGGCTTCATCCACACCAAGTGGTGCGGCTCCCAGGAGTGCGAGGTGGCCATGAAGGACCGGGCCGGCGTGTCCTCCCGGTGCATGCCGCTTCAGCAGTCCGGCACCACCGGCAAATGCCCGGTGTGCGGCAGGGAGTGTACCACCGATATCATCTGGGGCGTGGCGTACTAAAATGGAAAAAACCCGGAGGCGGCTGCCTCCGGGTTTTTATTTTGAAATGGACCGCAATTGGCGGCTGTTCTCCTCCGAAAGGAGGTGGCTGGCTGCCATGCGGCGGATGATGTTCTTCACCGTGGCCTCCAGTCCGCTGCCCGCCCGGTAGTCGGCGGGGTAGATAAAGTCCACCCGGCCCTGGCGCAGGAGCTGCTCCACCCCGGGGCGGTTGGCCTCCTGGTACACGGCGATGGCCTGGCCGCCGTAGGAGCGCATCATCTTCATGCAGGGCACGTCGCTGAGGCCGTCCCCCAGGTAGATCATGTTGGTGAAGGGCACCCGCTTGCTGTCGTCGGGCATGGAGGCGTTGAGGGTCTTGTCGTCGCTGACGTCCAGCACCCCCTTGTTGATGCGGTAGACGAACTGGGTCTTGGCGGTGAAATTCACCGCCAGCTTGGGCCACACCGGCCTGCCGCTCTCGTCGTAGTAGAACTCGCTGGCGTAGATCTGCTTGAAGGCCCCGGCGATGGAGCAGCCCTCGATGATCTCCTTCAGGCCGGAGGAGATGACGTAGTGCTCCACCTGGACCCCCAGCAGGGCGCCGAACCGGTCGATGCGGGCGAACCAGTCCTCCACCCCGGGGAACAGGGAGATGCTGCCGCCGCAGGACACCAGCATTTCCCGGGTCAGGGGGATATCCTTCTCCCGGCACTTGCGGATCATGGTGTACATGTAGGCCAGGATACCGTCCATATGCTGCCGCCAGCCGAAGGTGTTGGCCTCCCGCCAGAAGTCCCCCGGCTCCATGCCCAGGCGGGGGATGAAGGCGTAGTTCTGCATATCCTGGGTACACAGGGTCTTGTCAAAATCGTACAGCAGGGCGATGATGGTGGGTGCGCCGGCGTCCATAGTCTCACCTCCAGGAATTGAAAAAAGGGCGGCAGAAGCCGCCCTTTTTCTCACTTGCGGTTATAGTTGCGGCCAAACTGCAGGTCGTCCAAGTTCATCACCCGGGTGGCGGACTCGTCCTCCTCGTCGTCGGCGTCGTCAGCAAAGGGGTCGTCCTCCTCCGGCTCCGCCGGGGCGGCGCCGCGGGTGAAGGAGTCGATGACGCTCTGGATGCTCTTCTCCACCTCGCTGTCCACGGCGTCCGGCTCCTCGGGGGCCTCCGCCGCCGGGGCGGCGGAGGCCCCCGAGGAGCCGGACGCCGTGGACAGC
>DBFJQM010000032.1:0-48554 GCA_048404665.1 Candidatus Pelethomonas sp. | reverse complement strand
CAGGGCGGATTTTTTACGAAAAGTAGTGGCCTTTTCCCATAGGATGTGGTATACTTTCTAGGAATGTGCTGAGAGAGGGGTGAGCCGGCGGTGTCCCATTTCCGCAAAAAGCTGGCAGGCAGCCGGGTGGGGCGGTTTACCGCCAGCTGCCTGCGCCGCTACTTTATCCACGATGTGGCCCGGCAGTCGGCGGCCCTGGCCTACTACCTGCTGTTCGCCATCTTCCCCTTTCTGATCTTTATCAGCTCCCTGCTGGGCCTTTTGCAGCTGGACGTCTCCGGAATCTCCCGGACTCTGACGCCGCTGCTGCCCGGGGATGTGGTGGCCATCGTGGAGACCTACCTCAACTACGTCTCCCACACCTCCAGCTCCACCATCCTGTGGTTCTCCCTGGTGTTCTCCATCTACTTTCCCATGCGGGCGGCGGGCTGCCTCATGGCGGCGGTGCGGCGGGCCTATCACCTGCCCCAGCCGGCCCGCCCCCTGCTCTACCAGGCGAAGGTGCTGCTGTACACCGTGTTCCTGCTGCTGACCATCGCGCTGACCCTGGTGCTGACCACGGTGGGCCAGCGGGTCCTGCGCTTTCTGGAGGGGCTGTTCCACATTCCCCCCGCCTTCTCGGAGCTGTGGATCACCCTCCGCTTCGCCGTGCTGGGCGTGGTGGTGTTCGCGGCGGTGGGGCTGCTCTACGCCATGGCCCAGGACCGGCGGCGGCCCGGCCGGGACATCGTGCCGGGGGTGGTGTTCTCCCTGGCGGTCTGGATGCTTCTGTCCGCCCTGTACTCGTTCTACGTGGAAAATTTCTCCAACTACTCCGTGATCTACGGCACCTTGGGCACGGTGATCGTCCTGCTGATCTGGCTGTCCCTCACCGCCACCATCCTGATCCTGGGCGCGGAGATCAACGCCGCCATCATCGCCATGCGCGGCGCCCCCTCCGGGGGAAAAGCGGCGAAATCGGAAGAAACGGGGGACGCCGCCCCCCACAAGGAGCTCTGATATGAAGATCATCATTATCGGCAACGGCAAGGTTGGCTACACCCTGGCCCGGCAGCTGGCGGGCGAGGACCACGAGCTGACCCTCATTGACCACAAGGCGGAGGCCCTGAAAAACGCCGACGGCGTGCTGGACGTGCTGTGTACCGTAGGCAACGGCGCCTCCATCCAGACGCTGCTGGAGGCGGGGGTCCGCTCCGCGGACCTGGTGGTGTCGGTCACCGGCTCCGACGAGCTGAACATCGTCTGCTGCCTTATCGCCAAGAAGCTGGGCGCCAAGCACACGGTGGCCCGCATCCGCAACCCGGAATATTACAAGGAGGCCAACCTGCTCAAGCGGGAGGTGGGCCTGAACATGGTCATCAACCCGGAGTACGCCGCCGCCCAGGAGATCTCCCGGCTGCTACGGGTCCCCACCGCCTTCAGCGTGGAGACCTTCGCCCGGGGCCTGGTGGAAATGATCGGCTTCCCGGTCAAGGAGAGCGACGGTATGGCGGGGATCTCCCTGTTCGAGTACAACCGCCGCCACCCCAACGGCGTGCTGCTGTGCGCCGTCGTCCGGGGGGAGGAGGTCATCGTCCCCGGCGGCAGCTTCGTACCCCAGATCGGGGACAAGGCCTATATCATCGGCAGCCAGCAGGAGACGGCCAAGTTCTTCCACCTGCTGGGCCGCGACAGCGGCATCATCCGCCACATCACCGTCCTGGGCGGCAGCAGGATCGCCACCTATCTCACCTGGGCGGTGCAGAAGGTGGGGATGGACGTGCGCATCGTGGAGCAGGACGGGGAAAAGTGCCTGACCCTGGCGGAAAAGCTGCCCCAGGCGGTGATCATCCAGGGGGACGGCACCGACGCCGCCGTCATTGAGCAGGAGGACCTGCTGACCACCGACGCCTTCATCACCCTCACCAACCGGGACGAGGAAAACCTGCTGATGGCCATGAGCGCCCTGCGCCGGGGCGTCAGCAAGGTCATCGCCAAGATGAACCGTCCCAACTACACGGAAATGATGCGCCAGTTCGGCGTGGACAGCATCATCAGCCCCAAGGACATCACCGCCAACCAGATCTCCGCCTATGTCCGCTCCCTTGCCGGCAGCCAGGGCAGCGCCGTGGAGAACCTGTACCGCCTGCTGGGCGGCAAGATCGAGGCCGTGGAGTTCGCCGCTTCCGAGGGCAGCCGCGCCCTGGACACCCCCCTGAAGGACCTGAGGCCCGTGGGCGGCCTGGTAGCCGCCATCGTTCGGGAGGGCAGGATCATCATTCCTGACGGCAATACCTCCATCTGCGCCGGGGACCGGGTGATCGTCATTTCCAAGGGCGACTCCCTCAAGAGCCTGGACGACATCCTCAAACATCCGCAGTCAAAGCCGGGAGGGGCAAAATGAACTATAAGCTGGTATTCCATCTCCTGGGCCTGATCCTGCGGGTGGAGGCGGCGCTGATGCTCCCCGCCATGGCCATCGGCTTTTTCACCGGCGACGGGGACGGCATGGCCTTCCTGCTGGCCGCCCTGGCGACCCTGGCTGCGGGGCAGCTTTTGTGCTTCCTGCCCACCAAGGGCGCCAAGATGCAGGCCCGGGACGGCTTCGCCACCGTGGCCCTCACCTGGATCGTGCTCTCCCTCTTCGGCGCTCTGCCCTATGTGCTCTCCGGGGCCATCCCCAACTATGTGGACGCGGTGTTCGAGACCGTGTCCGGCTTTACCACCACCGGCTCCACGGTGCTCTCCGCCATTGAGGGCCTGCCCCGGGGCGTGCTGTTCTGGCGGGCCCAGACCCAGTGGATGGGCGGCGTGGGGGTCCTGGTGCTGGCCCTGGCCCTGGTGCCCAAGCTGGGCGAGGGCAGCGTCTACCTGATGCGGGCGGAATCCCCCGGCCCCATCAAAAGCAAGCTCACCCCCCGGGTGGGAGACACGGCCAAGATCCTCTACAGCATCTATATCGGTCTCACCGTCCTGGAGAGCGTCAGCCTGCGTTTGGCGGGCATGAGCTGGTACGAGGCCGTCACCCACGCCTTCACCACCATCTCCACCGGCGGCTTCTCCGTGAAAAACGCCAGCATCGCCGCCTACAGCAGTCTGGCTGTGGAGTGGATCATCATTGTGTTCATGTTCCTCTCCGGCATCAACTTCAGCCTGCTGTTCTACGCCCTGCGGCGGAACTACCGGGCGGTGTTCCAGAGCGAGGAGCTGCGCTCCTACACCTGGATGGCCGTGGCCGCCTCGGCCCTGATCACCGCCAATCTGGTGCTCCGGGCGGGCTGGGCCTTGAATCTTGAGACCGTCACCGACGCGGTGTTCCAGGTGGTGACCCTGATGACCACCACCGGGTATATGACCTACGACTATGTGCTCTGGCCCGCCTTCTCCCAGATGGTGCTGGTGATGGTGATGTTTGCCGGGGCCTGCGCCGGGTCCACCGCCGGCGGAATCAAGCAGATCCGGGTGGTGCTGCTGGTGAAGAACCTGCGCCGGGAGGTGCGGCGCATCCTCCACCCCCGGCAGGTGACGGTGATTCAGTGCGACGGCGAGCGGGTGGACGAACCCACCCTCTCCGGCATCTCCCTATTCTTCTTCGCCTACATCCTCTTCCTGCTGCTGGGGATGCTGGTGGTCAGCTGGGACGGGCTGGACATCGCCTCGGCCTTCGGCGCGTCCCTGACCTGTCTGAGCAACGTGGGCCCCGCCTTTGGCTCCCTGGGCCCCACCTGCAACTTCGGCTCCCTGGAGCCGGTGACCAAGATCGTTTTGAGTCTGAACATGCTGCTGGGGCGGCTGGAGATCATGCCTTTGCTGCTGCTGTTGTTCCCGGGCCTGTGGAAAAAGAAGTGATATGCCGCCGGTGCGGATAAAATGGAAGGAATATAGGAGGATAACAACATGGATCGCAACGATAAGAGATTCGCGGAGTACGCCCGCCTGCTGGTGGAGGTGGGCATCAACGTCCAGCCGGGCCAGGAGCTGCTCATCAACTGCCCGGTGGACTGCGCCTGGTTCGCCCGCATGTGCGTCAAGGCCGCCTACGACGCCGGCTGCCGGCAGGTGACCATGGGCTGGAGCGACGAGATCATCGGCCACGAGGGTATGCTGCGGGCCGCCGACGAGACCTTTGACGAGTACCCCCAGTGGAAGGCTGACATGCTGGTGGGCCTGGCCCGGAAGGGCGCGGGCTTCCTCCACATCGACGCCAGCGACCCTGAGCTGATGTCGGATGTGGACCCCCACCGGCTGGTGCGGATGAGAAAGGCCGGCGCTCCCAAAATCGCGGAGTACCGCCACGCCACCATGACCAACGCCTGCCCCTGGAACATCGGCGCCGTGCCGGTACCCAGCTGGGCCAAAAAGGTGTTTCCGGACTGCTCTGAGGAGGAGGCCATGGACAAGCTGTGGGACGCCATCCTGGAGACCGTCCGGGTCACCGGCGACGGTCTGGCCGTCCAGCGCTGGCGGCAGCACCTGGACACCCTGCGCAAGCGGGTGGACATCCTCAACAGCCTGCATCTGGAGAGCCTTCACTACACCAACAGCCTGGGCACCGACCTGACCATCCGTCTGCCGGAGGACCATGTGTGGGCCGGCGGCGACGCCCCCTGCAAGGCCGGGCACCGGTTCATCGCCAACATGCCCACGGAGGAGATCTTCACCGCCCCCCTGCGGGACGGCATCGACGGCGTAGTCTATGCCTCCATGCCCCTGGTCAACGACGGCGTGGTCATCAACAATCTCCGCTTCGTCATCAAGGAGGGCAAGATCGTGGAGACCAGCGCCGAGACCGGCGAGGAGAAGCTGAAGGCCGCCATCTCCGTGGATGAGGGCGCGTCCCGCTTCGGCGAGGTGGCCTTGGTGCCCTACGACAGCCCCATCAGCAACCAGAAGCTGCTGTACTACAACACCCTCTTTGACGAGAACGCCTCCTGCCACCTGGCCTTCGGCGAGGCCTACGCCGAGTGCGTCAAGGGCGGCGAGGAGATGAGCAAGGAGGAGCTGAAATCCCACGGCCTCAACGACTCCATCACCCATGTGGACTTCATGGTGGGCACTGCCGATCTCTCCATCCTGGGCCGCACCCGCGACGGCCGCGAGGTCCCCATCTTCGTCAACGGCAACTTCGCCATCTGATGTGATGGCCCTGTAAAGCCAGAGCCGCCCGCTGAAGGTTTCAGCGGGCGGCTTTCCCGTATGGAAACGACATACCCCGCCGGAGACATTTTGCATGCGCTCCAGCGGGGTACGCCATTTATGGGAAGGAAGAGAGGATCGTCTTTAATTTGTGTCGCCGGGATAGGGCTTCCCGGCTTTTCCGAAGTTTTCCGGCAGCATCTCCCGAAGGATGACCCGGACATGTTCCGCCGGACAGTGCAGGGCTTCGCAGGCCGCCCGGGTCAGACCTGCAATCAGCTCCGCCTTTGTTTCCGCGCTGCGGCCGGCGAGCATATTGACCTCAATGATCGGCATGGGATCCTCCGCCGGCTTACAGAAGTCCCAGGTCCTGAAGGATCTCCTTCAGCTCACCGCGCTCCGCACCGTTCAGGCCGGTCAGGGGCAGACGCATATAGCCGCCGTGGAGGCCCATCAGGTTCATGGCCTCCTTCAGCACGCCGAAGCGGACATTGCCCTCGCCGTAGATCGCTCCGCCGGGCTTGCTCGCGATGCCCGTATCTCCCCGGGCTGCCGTGCAGCGGCCGACAAAGGCATAATACGGCTCCATACGGGCCAACAGGCTGCGAATCGTATCAAAATCATAGTTCTGGGCTGCGTTGTACAGCGCAATGGGGTACTCAGGGTAGAAGTTTCCGAAGGGGGACACCATACCGTCCGCCCCGTAGGGGAACTGGTAGGCGTACCACTTTTCGCCGAAGCCGCTGCAGATGGGAACACCGGTCCCCTTCAGCGCCTTGACCATGGCATCGAAGAGCATCAGATGCGGTGTGTTCTCCTTGATGCCGCAGATCTTCCCATCCGTGTCGTCGATGATCCGCCGCATCAGCTTGGGCGTGATCCAGGACTGGGAGAAAGCGGGGTTGTTGTAGATCACAACGCCGATATCCACCGCTTCAGTGATCTTCTTATAGTGCTGATACATGCCCTCCACTGTGGGCACGAAGTAGTAGGGATGGATGATCTGCACGCCGTCGGCGCCCACCTCCTGGGCGTATTGACACATCTTGATCGTCTCATAGGTGCTGGCCCGCCCGGCGCCCGCGATCACAGGATGCGCACCGTTGACGGTCTCCACGCACGTCTTGATGACGGCCTTGTGCTCCTCCTCGCTCATAGAGGCAAACTCACCGTTGCTCCCGCAGGGGGTTATGGTGCATTTTACACTCTTGACCTTCTCCAGCATAAACTGCAGATTGTCCCGATAGGCGCCCAGATTCAGCGTCCCGTCCTCGTCAAAGGGCGTGACGTTGACAAAGCACAGTCCCTTTATGCTCTCCCGAAGTTCGTTCAGTTCCATGGTTCCTTGTCTCCTTTATTTCACCGCCCGGCGGCGGCCCGTTACTATAAAATTCGATTTTTAAAATATCCGTCCGCCCCGTACAGCGCCGCCACGGGGTTGTGCCCCAATACCCGGTCCTTGGCCACCAGGGTCGCCACCAGCGCCTCCGAGTACTTGTAGAACAGGGAGTCATGTCCTACGCACAACCCCATCATGATGTTGAACTGTGTGTGCTGCTCGTTGAGAAGCTCCGCCTGAGCGATAGGGTTGCACATGGATTCGTGCTGTCCTGGCCGCAGCTTCAGATCCTCCGGGATGCCGCACATTCCCTTGTCGATGCCTCCGGTCTTACAGATCACGGACACCACCTCCAGGCCAGCCCGCCGCAGGAGCGTGTCAACTATCTTTGCCTCATTCCGCAGGCCCCAGCAAAACGCCAGGCCCACCTTGGTGTAACCAAGGCGCAGACAGAGCTGTATCGTCTCCTTGATCCGCGGCCACTGACAGTAGCCCAGCGCCTCCAGCTCCGAAGAGGTGATATAAAACGTATGGTTCTCAGGGAGGCTGTACTTCTCAAAGGCTCCCTCCATCAGCGTCTGATTGCGCATGGGGCAGTTTTTAGGCATCTTCTCCGGGTTATCCTGCCTACAGGCATGAATTGCGCATTGGGCGCAGGTATACATGCGTCATCCGCCTCCTCATTTCAATTTGATATCCGCCGCTCAAATGCCTCCGTCATAGGGCGCAGGCCAGGAAGTGTCCCGGCAGGACCTCCCTCAACTCCACCTGCGCGCCCTCGCACCTGCTGCATTTTTTCTGGCAGCGGCCGTAGAACCGGCATCCGGGGGCTGGATTGATAGGGCTTGGCACATCCCCTTCCAGGATGATGCGTTCCCGCTGGACGTCCACCCGGGGAATAGGGACCGCCGACAGCAGCGCCTGGGTGTAGGGATGCAGGGGATTGCTGAACAGCTCCTTGGTCTCCGCCAGCTCCACGATCTTTCCCAGATACATAACGGCCACCCGGTCGCTGATGTGCTTCACCACGCTCAGATTGTGGGAGATGAACAGATAGGTCAGGTCCTGCTCCCGCTGGAGCTTTTGCAGCAAATTCAGAATCTGGGCCTGAATGGACACATCCAGGGCTGAGACTGGCTCGTCCAGCACGATGAACTCCGGGTTGACCGCGATAGCCCGGGCTACGCCCACACGCTGGCGGCGGCCGCCGTCCAGCTCGTGGGGGTAGGAGTTGACCACCCGGGGCGCAAGGCCCACCGTGTTCATCAGCTGGAACACGTACTCCTCCCGCTCCTTTTTGTCCTTATACAGGCCGTTGAGGGCCAGGGGCTCTTCAATGCTCTCGTACACCGTCCGCCGGCTGTCCAGAGAAGCATAGGGGTCCTGGAAGACGATCTGCATCTGGGTTCTGAGCTTGCGCATATTCCGCTTGTTCAGCTTCAGGATGTCCTGGCCGCGGTAGAGGATCTCCCCCTCCGTGGCGTCGATCAGGCGGAGCAGGAGCCGGCCCGTGGTGGATTTTCCGCATCCGGACTCACCCACCAGCCCCAAGGTCTCCCCCTTCTCAATGTAAAAATTCACATGATCTACTGCGTGGAGCATACCCTTCTTTGTGGCAAAGAACTTCGTCAAGTTGTTGACTTCAATCAGCTTTTCACTCATATCAGGCATTCACCTCCGCATATTTGTAGCAGCGGACCTTGTGATGATCGTTGATCTCCACCACCGGAGGCTTGCTCTTAAAGCAGCGCTCCGTGGCCTCCGCGCAGCGTGGAGCAAAGGGACATCCCTGGTGATCCTCCATGGGGTTGGGCATCATGCCGGGAATTGGTACCAGCTCGCTCTGTTCCACCGTCAGGTCCGGAATGCAGCGGAAAAGTCCAACAGTATAGGGATGGAGCGGGTTCTGGAACAGCTCAGTCTTGCTGGCATACTCCACATCCTGTCCCGCGTACATAATGGCAACGTAGTCGCAGATCTCCGCTACGATTCCCAGATCGTGGGTGATCATGATCATGGAGGTCGAGTACTGCTCCCGGAGGTTCTTCATCATCTCCAGCACCTGGGCCTGGATGGTAACGTCCAGAGCCGACGTAGGTTCATCCGCAATCAGCAGCTGTGGGTTGCAGGCGAGGGCCATGGCAATTCCCACGCGCTGCTTCATCCCGCCGGAAAACTGGTGGGGATACTCCTGGAACCGGTCAACCTTGATGCCCACCAGCTCCAGCATCTGCTTGGCCTGCTTGGCGGCCTCCAGCTTGTTGCTCTTCTGGTGGAGCCGAATGACCTCCGTGATCTGATCTCCCACCGTCAACACAGGGTTGAGGCTGGTCATGGGGTCCTGGAAGATCATGGAGATTTTGGCGCCGCGAATCTTCTGCATTTCCTTGGAGGAGCGCTGGAGCAGGTCCTGTCCATCGAACCACACTTCGCCCTGGACCACCCTCCCCTGCGGGTGCGGCAGCAGCTGGAGGATCGTCTTGGCCGTGGTGGTCTTCCCCGCGCCGGTCTCTCCCACCAGTCCCAGTGTCTCGCCCTTGTTCAGGCTCAGGTTCAAGTCGTGGACCGCGTGGACAACGCCGTCATCCGTCACATAGTTCACGCTCAGGTTCTTAATTTCTAAAATCTTATCCATAAATGTCCCTCTGTTCTCCGATCAGGTCTTCATCTTAGGATCAAAGGCGTCACGGATCCCATCGCCCATCAGATTCAGGGAAAAGACTGTCAGCATAATGGCAAGCCCCGGGAACGTGCAGATATGCGGCGCAGTCCGGATAAATTCGCGGCCGCTGGCCAGCATGGAACCCCATTCCGCCGTAGGCGGAGAGATGCCGAGGCCGATAAAGCTCAGGCTGGCGCAGCTGAGGATGGCGCTGCCGATGCTCATGGTGACACGGACGATCATTGGTGCCAGACAGTTGGGGATGATATGCTTGACAATGATCTTGAAATCCGACGCGCCGGAGGCTCTGGATGCCTCAACAAACTCCGTATTCCGTATCTTCAATATCTCCGCCCGCAGCGTCCGGCAGTATGTCGGCGTTGAAGAAATGCCCATAGCGATCAGCATATTTACCAGGCCGCCGCCCAGTGCCGCCACAATGGAGATATTCAGCAGGATATTCGGAATGGCCATGAAAATATCCATAATACGGAGAATTGTGTTATCCACCTTGCCGCCGTAGTAGCCCGCGATGGCTCCCAGGGTCCCGCCCAGCAGGCAGGATGTGATGACGGAGACCCATCCGACGATCAGGGAGATCCGCGCGCCGTACAGGATGCGCGTGAAGATGTCCCGCCCGTAGTTGTCTGTCCCGCACCAGTGCTGTAGGCTGGGCCCCAGGCACTTGTTCATCAGGTCCTGCTTATAGGGATCATAAGGTGTCAAAATCGGCGCCAAAATTCCTGCCAGCAGAAGCAGAATCACCAGGATCCCGCCAAAGACAGCCCGTTTGTTTTTCCTGAACCTTCTCCACACCTCAGGGAGCTGGCGCCGCTTTTTATAGACGACTTCTGTACTGACCTTTTGTTCCATATCCAGCCCTCCTTAGGTGTAATTCGATTTGATCCGCGGGTCAAACAGCGCATACAGGACGTCCACTGCCAGATTGACGGTGCTGAATATCAGTGCAACAAACAGCACGCCTCCCTGGACTACCGGATAGTTCCGCGCCTTGATGGCATTTGTCAGCAGCAGCCCGATACCCGGGATAGCAAATACGGTCTCTGTCAAGAGGGAGCCGCCCAGCATGCCGCCGAACTGGATGCCAACCGCAGTGATGATCGGAATCAGGGCGTTTTTCAGGCAGTGCCGCAATATCACGACACTCTCCTTTTGCCCCTTCGCCCGGGCGGTAGTGACGTAATCGGAGTTGATCACATCCAGCATAGACGACCGGGTCAGGCGTGCGATCACCGCGCAGCAGGAGGTGCCGATGGTCACAGCTGGGAGGATATAGGACTTCCAGGACTCAACGCCCGTCGCCGGGAACCAGCCCAGATTCAGCGCGAACAGCAGCATCAGCAGCAGGCCCTGCCAGAAGTTGGGCATGGACACACCCACCAGGGCCAGGGACATTGCCGCGTTGTCGAAGATACCATAGGGTTTGATGGCAGAAACGATGCCCAGTATCAGTCCCATGGTAAGCGATATCAGTATCGACAGACTGGCCAGCCTCAGCGTGTAAGGGAACCGCTCCAAAATCAGATTCAATACCGGCTGTCGGGTCACCCAACAAGTCCCAAAGTCTCCCTTGCACACCAGGTTCTTAAAAAAGGTCCCCAATCGCACCAGATAAGGGTCGTTCAGCCCCAGCTCCTCCCGCAGCGCGTCCAGCTCCTCCTCCGTCGCTTCGGACCCGAGGATCTGCTCCGCCGCGTCGCCCGGCGTGATGTAAAGCATTGTGAACACGATGATCACAACGCCCACCATGACCGGAAGCAGCATCAGAATTCGTTTGCATATGTACTTCAGCATTGGTGTACTCCTTCTTTCGTTTTCACCAGCTTGTATGGTTACACCATTTCGCGCATCGCGTCAGCGGCCCTCTTCATCCGGTTCAGGGCGTCCGCCAGCGTCTGTCTGGAGCAGGCAAAGTTCAGCCGTTCAAAGTTCTCGCCCTCCGGGCCGAACATAGCGCCGCCGTCCAGCCACAGCTTGCCGACCTCCTCCAGATATCCGTGATATGCGCCGGGCTTCCCGCCTAGGCCGGATACGTCGATCCATGCCAGATACGTCGCCTCCATGTCCATCAGCTTAAACTCCGGGATATTTTCCCGCAGATAGGCCTCCATAAAGCGCATATTCTCCGTCAGGTAGGCCTTGCACTGCTCCAGCCACGCCGCCCCTTTTGTATAGGCTGCCGTCATGGCCACCATGCCCAGTGCATTGGGCCGCTTGATGCCGTTGACGACCAGCCGCTGCATGTAGAGGCTGCGGATCCGCTCGTCGGCAATGATCAGGCAGGAGGTCTGCATACCTGCCAGGTTGAAGGTCTTGCTGGGGGCCACACAGATGATAGCGTTTTCCAGAATCTCCTGCCCCACCGTTCCCAGCGGGGTATAGCGGCTCTCGCCCAGAGTCAGATCGCAGTGGATCTCGTCCGACACCAGCAGGACATGGTGCCTCAGGCAGATATCGCCCACCTGTTTCAGCTCCTCCCGGGTCCAGCACCGGCCGCCGGGGTTGTGGGGGTTGCACAGCAGCATCAGCGTCACGTCGTCCCGGGCGGCAAGCTCCTCCAGCAGCGCGAAGTCGATGACATACCGGTTGTTCTCAATGCGCAGGGGGCAGCGCACGCACGCGCGCCCGTTGTCCTCCGCCGCCTTATAGAACTGGTAGTAGCTGGGGGTCAGGACCAGGACCTTATCCGTGGGCTTTGTTGCCGCCTGCACGATAAAGTGCAGGCCAGCCACAATACCGGGCGCGTGGCAGATCCACTCTCTTCGGATGTGGAACTGGTAGCGGCTTGAAAACCAGCCAATCACCGCGTTGTAATAGTCGTCCGACTGGATGGAATAGCCCAAAATCGGGTGCTCCAGCCGCTCCCGCATGGTCTGGATGATCTCCGGCGCCACGGGCAGGTCCATATCCGCCACCCACATAGGCAGCAGGTCCTGTCTGCCGGAATCCCACTTCAGCGACGCCGTGTTGTGCCGGTCCAGAACCGTGTCAAAATCGTATCTCATTGATTTTTCTCCACTTCCACCTGGCAGCCGCGATACCCGAAGGCAGCCCACTCCTTCTCCGCGTATTTGGTCAACGCCTTTTTCGCCGTCTCCAGCGCTTTCTCCTTCTCGCCTGTGACGATGAAGTAGTTGACCACGCCGAAGTCTATGGTGATGCGGTTCATCGCCAGTGCGTCCTCCGGACTCAGCTCCCCCTTATACACCTGGAGGCAGTGGAAGTAGTCCATGGCTCCCGAGGGCTCCTTGCCGGTGTCGTACCCATCCAGGACCCGCTGGGCCTCCTCCGTCTTGCCCTGGCGCATGAGGGAACGCCAGAGCCAGTCCGTGGTGCAGGTGATATCCGGACTCTCCGTGACCATATCCAGGCTCTGCCGCATATCCCACTCTGTCCGGTCATACTGCCCGATCATGAAATAGGACACCCCCTGGTGATACCAGCTTTCAAAGTTGGAGGGGTCCAGCCGCAGCGCTACCTCAAAATCGCCCACTGCTTCATAGTAGCGGCCGGTGTTCAAATAGGAATGGCCCCGGTGGCGGTACAGAAGGGCGTAAAACGGATTGTGCTCCATACCGATGCTGTAGGCCTCAATGGACTCACGGAACATATTCTGCCGCCGGAAGGCCCTGCCCACTGCGATCCACTTCTCGACATCTTCCGGATCCTGCTCCGCCGCGCGGATGGCCTCCTTCAGAAGATCCGAATAGGGCACCGCAGTCCGCTTAGGGAAAACCTCATTTTCCTTGGAGGAACAATTGGGCAGCCAGGGCTCCGTGATCATCTGGGCTTCTGTCTTTTTGATATCCATGCTGTTATCCTCCTCAATTCTCTTGCCATCTGGCCATATCGAACTCCAGCGCCGTGTCCGCCAGCGCCCAGCCGTGGGTCTCATAGCCGCGTTTGAGGATCTCGTAGCCGCGCTGCACCTCGCCGTCGCAGATCAGCTTCCACGCCAGGCCATAGGTGTTGGAGGGATAACTGGTCACATGACTCGCCGGGTCCTGGGCCAGGAACTGCTCGGCCTGCGCCAGCGCGTCGTTGATGTCCACCGTCCCGTTATAGACCATATCCAGCTTGTAGTAATTACTGTTCTTATTGCAGTCCATGTCAGGCGTCACCAGCGCCGCGATCTCCGCCGCCTTCTCCTTCTTTCCCTGCTTGATCAGGGTCAGGTAGTACCAGTTCACCAGCGGAATCAGGAGCTTCGGCGTCGTGCTCAGCTTCAGCGTCTCATGATAGCAGGCCTCCGCCTTTTCCAGCTCGTTGAGCATGTAATAGGCAAGCCCCAGATGGTACCAGCTGTCCCAATTTGTGGGATGCAGGCGGGTAGCCATCGTGAAAGCGGCAGCAGCCTCCCGCGGCTGGCCCAAATTTAAATAGGTATGGCCCTTGTGGCGGAAGAAAAACCAGTTGAAGGGATCGTACGTCATGCCCAGGGAGTAGGCGTTGACCGCGCTGCGGTGCATCTTCTGCCGGCGGTACAGTCGGCCCAGCTTGACCCAGTTATCCGGGTCCGTCGGGTCAGCGTGAGCTGTATCCCGCGCCTCGGCCACCAGGGGGTCCAGGGGCTGGCTCGTCATTTCCGGATACACCTGGGTATCCATCTCCGCCACATTCTGCAGCAGAGGTTCAGTCAAGACCTTCATAACAGCACCTCAAATCCTTTAAAATATGTTGAGGTGCGGCAGCCTTATGGCGCCGCACCTCAACGGCGAACGAACTTACCGGTACAGCCGGGATACGTTATTCAAAGTAGTAGTTTGCGAACTTCTGGTTGCCGCTCTTGCTGATAAAGAAGCCCTGCAGATCAGCGCTGATGCCATAGATGTCGTTTTCATAGCACAGCGGGATGATGCAGCACTCCTCCGCAGCCAGCTGCTGGACCTTGACATAGATTGCCTCGCGCTCAGTCGGATCGGTGCAGGCAGCACCCTGGGCCAGCAGCTCGTCCACCTCGGGGATATTCAGTCCCGGATAGTTGGGCTTGGGGAAGTTGGCGCTGTTGAACACCTTGGCGGCCGCGTCAGGATCGCGGACGGAGTTGGAGTTGGTGGCCAGGCCGATCTGGATCTCGCCGGTAGCCAGGGCCGCGCTGAACGCCGCAGACTCCAGGGCGTCGATCGTAACGTTGATGCCGATCTCGCCCAGCTGGGCCTGAATGATCTCCGCCATGGAGTTCTGGACCGTCTGGGACCACATGGTCAGCTTCAGCTCCAGCCCGCCGTTGGGATAGCCAGCTGCAGCCAGGCACTCCTTGGCCTTCTCAATGTCGTAGGAATAGGTCTCCAGGTCCTCCGTGTGGCCCATGATGTTAGGCGCCAGGAAGCTGGTAGCCGCAATGGCGTGATCGCCGAAAACAGCGTAGGTAAGGGCCTCGGTATCCAGCGCGTAGGCAATGGCCTTGCGCACATTGATGTCATTGGTGGGCTCCACATTGGTGTTGATGAAGAACCAGCGCACCGAGTTGCTGGGCTGCTCAAGCACCTTAACGCTGTCATTGCCGACCAGCACGTCCACGCCGGTGGTGGGCACGGAATAGATCATATCCGCCTGACCGGCCTCCAGCATAACTACGCGGCTGTTGGCGTCATCCACGAACTTGTAGACCACATTGGGAATCTTGGCCTTCTCACCCCAGTAGCCGTCAAATGCCTTCATGGTGATCTGTACGCCCGCCTGCCAATCGACAAACATGTAGGGGCCGGTGCCCACGCAGGTGCGGTCTACCTGATCGCCCGCCTCTTCAATGGCCTTCTTACTGACGATCATGCCGTTGTTGCGGGTCAGGATGTTGTAGAAGGTAGCCACCGGGTTCTTGGTCTTGAACTGCACGGTGTACTCGTCGATCTCAGCAAGGCCTTCCGGGTCCAGCTCCGCCATGTTGGAGGCCGCCTTGGCGCTGGCACAGGCGCGCTGATAGGTAAAGACCACGTCGCTGGCCTTCATCTCCTCGCCGTTGTGGAACTTCACGCCTTGGCGCAGGTGGACGTAATAGGTCAAATCGTCGATTTGCTCGATGCTCTCCGCCAGCTTCATGACGTACTGGCCGTCCTCATCCATCTCCACCAGCGTCTCCATCATCTGGCAGATGCACTGGAAGGAGGGAGCTGCCGTCGTGGCGGTGGGATCCAGAGACTGGACCTCGCTGTTGTTGACCACGGTCAGGGTATCCTTGACCACAGTCGGGGGATTTGTGGAATCGTCGTTATTGGTCTGCGGGGCGTCGTTGGCAGGAGTCTTCGCATTGTTCTGTCCGCATCCGGCCAAAAGCCCGGCCATCAGGCAGATCGTCAGCAAGAGACTCATCGCTTTGATAACTCGTTTCATGTGATACCTCCTAAAATTTTTTAATAAGCTTCCGCTTATTCTTCCACTTTGAGATGGCGGTCCATCCAGTCCAGAATCACACCCAGCCGGCGGATTCGGTTTCTGGGATGCCCCAGCCTGGACAAGCAGTGGGAATCGCCGCGGAACAGGCAAAGCCTGGTCTCAACACCAGTGATCTGCAGGGCCGTGTGGAACTGCACCGCCTCAGACAGCGGGCAGCGGTAGTCCTCAAAGGTCTGCACAAACATCGTCGGCGTCGTAACCGCACGAAAATACTTCAGCGGCGAGCCGTCCCAGCCCTTCTGCGGGTTGTCCCACGGGGCGATCAGGGAGCCCCAGTTGTTCTCGTCGGAATCTCCGAAGAAGCTCAGGTTGTTGACGATGGAACAGCAGGGCACCGCCGCTTTGAACCGCGTGGTATGGCCGATGATCCAGTTCGTCATAAATCCGCCGTAGCTGACGCCGGTAACGCCCAGACGATCGCCGTCCAATCCAGGGCAGGTCTCGATCACGTGGTCCGTAAACGCCATGATATCCTCAAAGTCAATGGTGCCGCGTCTGTCCCTCAGCGCCGCGAACTCCTCGCCCCGGGAGGAGGAGCCCCTGGGATTGCAGAAAAATACGAAATACCCATGGGAGGAAAACATCTGCATCTCATGGTAGTAGCTGTCTCCATAGGCCGAGCGCGGCCCGCCGTGGATCTCCAGAATACCCGGATACTTCTTTCCCTCTTCATAGCCGGCGGGGTAGATGACAAAGCCGTCGATCCGCACGCCGTCCCGGTTGATGAAGCTGGTCAGCTTGGGACGCATGGGCGCATATACCGACAGGATCTCCCGGTTGAACGCACTCAGCTTACGGATCCCGTCCCGCTCCACGCAGAAGAGCTCCTGGGGCAGCCCGTCCGCAAAGCCCACTGCCAGCAGCTTTTCCCCGGCAGCCGCGATAAACTCCGGATTGAAGCCCACCTGTGTGATGCGGTGGACCCCCTCTCCGTCCCTCCAGACATTGACGCCTGTGCTGTTATCATAGGACGTAATGTAGTAGAGCGTATCGCCCCAGGATACCATCGTGTGTCCGCCGTTGAGGCGACAGTCGCTGCCGTTTTTGAAGCCATTGTCCTCCGCCAGATGACGGTGAACGATTTCCGCAGTCCCGGCAGCCGGGTCCAGGCGGTAGAGATCGTGGTTGGGGAAGGGGCCGTAGCCGTTCCAGGCCACGGCGCAGGCCATTACCTGGTCCCCCACGAACTCCACATCCGAGACCTGGTAGCCCTTGTCCGGCAGCAGCTCCTGTACCGTGTCCCGCTCCAGGTCGTAGAGGTAAACGCCCTTCATCCGGTCCATGCGGCGGGTAAAGCGCTCCCCCACCACTGCCACCTGCGTTCCCTGCCTGTTCACCCGGTAAGTCAGCGTGTCAAACCAGGGGTCCGTCAGCGCCCGCAGCTCGCCGGCGTCAATGTCATAGACAAACAGTCTGGTACGCTTTTTTTCGACAATGCCCTTGCCGTCCCGCCGGAAGGGCGACTCGCCGCAAACCTCCCATTCGCTCTCCAGCGCGTATTCTGCCAGAGCCCCTCGGCGTTCCGCCTCAGGCAGAGCCTCAAAGTCAGGCCGACCGTTGTCGTGGAAGGTACTCAGCAGTACCCTTCTGCGGCTCAAGCCCTCGACAGACGCGTTTTTCAGCGGTACGCGGAAAAGGACCTTCTCCTCTCCGCCCAGTACCGGGACAGCGTACACCACCGTCAACAACTCGCCTCTCCCGACCCGCTCCCGGTCCTCCTCGGTGCCAGGCGCGGTAAAGAGGACCGTATCCTCGTCCAAAAAGCACCAGGACTGTGGATTTCTGTCGGTGATCTGCTCGATCTGCTCCCCGGCAGTATCCATCCGCCAAAGGGCGGTATCGTAGCCGTTGGTCTCCGGATTGGCCCGGGAAGTGCGCAGCACCGCCCACTTCCCCGCCGGGGATGTCTTCATCGCCGTCAGGAATTGGTAGCGCGTAATATCCTCCGGCTGCAGCTTTCTCATATCCATCTTTCTCCTCTGCTGCCGGCGGAGGCCGTAATGGCCGTCCGCCGGCAGAGCTTTATTTCAGGTGCTGATCCATCCACGCCATGATCTCCCGCAGGCGCCGGACGCGGTTTCTGGGGTGCCCGCTTCTGGAAAGCTCGTGGCTGTCGCCGTGGAACATGCACAGCCTCGTCTCCACGCCCAGGATCTGCAGCGCGGTGTACATCTGCACCGCCTCGCACAGCGGGCAGCGGTAGTCCTCGTAGCTCTGCAGGAACACCGTCGGTGTTTTGATATTGCGGTAGTATTTCAAAGGCGAGCCATCCCAGGCTGCCTCCACATCATCCCACGGGCAGGCCCGGGAGCCCCAGTTGCTCTCGTCCGACACACCGTACTGGCTCGTCTTGTTGGCGATGGAGCGGCAGGAGGCCGCCGCCTTGAAACGGTCAGTATGGCCGATGATCCAGTTGGTCATGAACCCGCCGAAGCTGCCGCCGGTAGCACCCAGGCGCTCGCCGTCCACGTCGGGATACTTCTCCAAGACGTGGTCGGTAAAGGCCATAATGTCCTCATAATCCAGCGTTCCCTCCTTGGGCAGCGGCGCGGAAAACGCCTCTCCCCGGGAGGCCGAGCCTCTGGGATTGCAGAAAAACACAAAGTATCCGTTAGAGGAGAGCATCTGCATCTCGTGGATGTAGGCGTCAGTATAGGCCGCCCGGGGACCGCCGTGAATTTCCAGCACACCAGGGTATTTCTTCCCCTTTTCATAGCCGGCGGGGTAGATCACGAAGCCGTCGATCCGCACACCGTCCCGGTTGATGAAGCTGGTCAGCTCCGGCCGGACAGGGGTGTAGTCAGCGAGGAACTGGTCCTGGAAGCCGCTGATTCGACGGACCTTGTTTTCCTCCACTACATACAGCTCCTGGGGCCGCCCCTCTGCAAAGCCGACAGCGAAAAGCTTTCCGCCGCCCACCGCCATGAACTCCGCCACGAAATCCCGAGGGGTGATCCGGCGGACGCTCTCGCCCTCCCGCCAGACGTTGATGCCGGTATTGTTGTCATAAGATGTAATGTAGTTCAGGGACGCCCCGTCCGCGTACATGGTATAGCCGCCCCTCAGGCGGGAGTCGCTGACGCCCTTGAAGCCGTTGTCCTCCGCCGTATGCTGGTAAACGCTTCTGGCCTCTCCGGTGGCGGGATCCAGCTGATACAGATCATGGTTGGGGAAACGGCCATAGCCGTCCCAGGGAATGGCGCAGGCCATGACCTTATCCCCCACGAACTCTACGCTGGACACCTGATAGCCCTTCTCCGGCAGCAACTCCTGCCGCGTTCCGGCCTCAATGTCGTAGAGATATACGCCCTTCATCCGGTCCATGCGGCGGGTAAAGTGTTCCCCTACCACCGCCACCTTTGAGCCATTCCCATTGACCCGATAGGTCAGCGTGTCAAACCAGGGGTCTGTCAGCGGCTTCAACTCGCCGGTACTCAAGTTGTATAAGAACAGGCGTGTGCGCTTTTTATTGACGATTCCCTTGGAGTCCCGCCAGAACGGGGACTCGTCACAGATCTCCCACTCGCTCTCCAGAGCGTACTTCCGCAGCGCCTCGCTTTTCTCCTTCTCGGGCATGGATTCAAAGTTGGGGCGGCTGTTGTCGTGGAAGGAGCTGAGCAGCAGCCAATCACCGCTGAGCTTCTCGATAGCCGCGTTTTTCAGCGGCACGCGGCAGACGACCTTCTCCTCGCCGCCGGCCACCGGTACGGAGGAGATCACCGTCAGCAGTTCGCCTTGTCTTACCCGCTCCTGGTCCTCCGGAGTGCCCGGGCCGGTGAACAGGACCGTATCCTCATCCATGAAGCAGAAGCTTCTGGGCGCCCCGGTATGCGTCAGCTGCTCCAGCTTCTCCGCAGCCGTATCCAGCTTCCAGATTTGTGCATCATAGCCGTTGGTCTGCAGATTGGCCTGGGACACCAGCAGTGCCCCCGTCTTCCCGGAGGGGGACATCCGCATGGCGGACAGGAACCGGTAACGGGTAATGTCCTCCGGCTTAAGCTTTATCATCGGTCTTCTCCCTTCCGGCGTACTGGCCGACAATGCTGACCAGCGCGTCCACCATCTTTTCCAGGGACTGCACCGATACAAACTCGAACTCCGAGTGGGCGTTGTGCCCGCCAGTGGGCAGATTGGGACAGGGCAGGCCCATGAACGCCAGGAGCACGCCGTCCGTACAGCCTCTGATGGGCATTACCTGGGGCTCAACGCCCACGTCCCGCATGGCCTGCTTCGCGCTCTCGATCAGATGCAGGTGCGGCTCCACCTTTGTCCGCATATTGTAGTAGCTGTCCTTGATATCGACAGTCACCAGTTCCCTTCCGTACATCCTGTTGATGTGGGATGCGATCATGCGCATCTGCTCCTTCATCGTCTCGAAGCGGGCGCCGTCATGCTCGCGGATCAGGTATTTCATCGTCGTCTCGCCCAGCGTTCCCTGCATGCTGTCCAGATAGAAGAAGCCCTCATAGCCTGTGGTATACTCCGGGGCCTGGAAAGCGGGGAGCATACCGTGGAACTCCATAGCCACCTTCTGGGAGTTTATCATCTTGCCTTTGGCGGAGCCGGTGTGGGCCTTGACGCCCTTCACCGTCACTGTGGCCGAGGCGCCGTTGAAATTCTCATACTGGATCTTCCCCAGATAGCCGCCGTCCACGGTATAGCCGTAATCCGCCTTCAGAACGCCGGCGTCAAACTTTTTCGTGCTCCGTCCGATCTCCTCATCCGGCATGAATACGATCTCCACTGTGCCGTGCTCGATCTCCGGATGCCGCACCAGCCGCTCCGCCATGGTCAAGATCTCGGCGATGCCCGCCTTATCATCCGCGCCCAGGAGCGTTGTGCCGTCGGTAACAACCAGCGTCTGGCCCTTGTACCAGCTAAGCTCAGGATACCGCGCTGTCTCCATGCGGATATTCCTCTCGGTGTTGAGGACAATATCCCCGCCATCATAGTTCTCGATCAGCCGGGGCCGCACATTGTGCCCGGAGGCGGCAGGAGCGGTATCCATATGGGATACAAAGGCCAAGACCGGCCCCTGCTTCCCGTTGTTTGCCGGAATCGTGCCATACACATAGCAGTTCTCATCCATGTGCGCGTCCGCGATTCCCATTGCCCGCATTTCTTCCGTGAGATATTCTGCAAAGGTCCGCTGGCCGGGCGTGCTGGGGAACGTTTCGCTCTTGCTGTCGGAGCTCGTCTCAAACGTGACGTATTTCAAAAAGCGCCGCAGAACATCCTGTGTCTCCATAGCCATTCTTCCTCCATTTCACCCCTCGGTCTTGGCGGCGATCATCGTCATATACAGCTTATAGCATTTGGCCAGCGTCGTACCGACGATGACAGAGCGGGGCGGCTGGAAGCCCTGGTCGATCCATGCGTCCCAGGCCTCGTTCAGCTCGCCGATATCGCCGGCGTCCTGAATCACACAGGTGACGCTGATGATGTGGTGTTTGTCGGAGCCGAACTGCTCCAGCAGCTCCTCATAGCGCTTCAGAAGCGCCGCCGCCTGCTCCTTCATGGACATCTCCGTCTTGGCAGCGCCCGCCGCGATATGAGGCTCGAAGTACAGAATACCGTTGCACTCGCTTAGGCGGCTGCACCGCTGGGTGGGTTTCGCATCGTGATAGATCACCTGTGCCATTGCTTTATTCCTCCTCAAAATTAAAGTTCATTCACTCTTGTCTGTTTCCAGGGCTTTTGTCTGCCTGCGGCCGCGTTAGATACTGCCTCCCACAGAGCCCTCCCAGGTATCGACCTTGGTGGTCTTCTGCTCCTCCTCATCGAACCAGTGGGTCGTCACCGCCTTGGCCTCGGTAAAGAACCGGACGCCGTCCTTGCCCAGCACGTGCAGATCACCGAAGAAGGACTCCTTGTGACCGCTGAAAGCAAAGATTCCCACCGGAACCGGAATGCCCACGTTGATTCCCACCATGCCGCCGTGAGTGCGCCTGGCAAACTCCCTGCTGTAGTAGCCGCTCTGTGTATAGATCACGGAGCCATTGGCAAAGGGGTTGGCGTTCATGATGGCCAGGCCCTCTTCAAAATCCTTACAGCGCTTGATGCACAGGACCGGTCCAAAGATCTCCTCCCGGCCGATGCTCATTTCCTCCGTAACATGGTCGAAAATCGTCGGCCCCAGATAGAACCCGTTTTCATAGCCGGGCACCGTCACATTGCGGCCGTCCAGCACCAGCTTTGCCCCTTCCTCGATTCCCTTGGCGATCCAGTTGGTCACACGCTCCTTGTGCGCCGCATCCACCACAGGTCCCAAATCGGTGTTCTTGTCGTAGGCCGGACCCACCTTCAGCTCCTTCGCGTATTGGCAGATGAGCTTCGTCAGCCGGTCCGCAACGCTCTCCTGTACGACCACCACCGGCAGCGCCATGCACCGCTCGCCCGCGCAGCCGAAAGCGGAGTTGATGATACCGCGAGCCGTCCGCTCCAGCGCGGCGTCCTCCAGGACCAAAGCGTGGTTCTTCGCCTCCGTCTGGGCCTGCACCCGCTTGCCGTGGGCCGCCGCCAAACTGTAAATGTGCTTGCCCACGCCGGTCGTTCCTACAAAGCACACGCCCTTCACATCGGGGTGTGTCAGGAACAGCTCCGACTCCTTTCTGGTGCAGGTCACCACGTTCAGAACGCCGTCCGGCAGTCCGGCCTCCTGCCACAGCTCCGCGCACCGCAGGGAGGTCAACGGCGTTTTCGACGCCGCCTTGATCACAATGGTGTTGCCTGTGGCGATGCACAAGGGCGTCATCCACCCCATGGGAATCATACCTGGGAAGTTGAACGGGGCGATACCGGCAAATACGCCCAGCGGCTCCCGATAAGTAACCGTATCGTATCCTCTGGAGGTATTCATCAGGCTCTCTCCCAACATCAGCGAGGGCGTGCCCACCGCAAGCTCCAGCGGTTCTTTTACTTTTGCGATATCGCCGGCGGATTCCGCCCAATTCTTCCCGTGTTCTCTTGCGCACAGCTCCGTCAGCTCGTCATAGTGCTCATTGAGCAGCTCCCGGAAACGATAGAGGACCTGTACCCGCTTCATGACCGGCGTGTCCCGCCAGGCCGGAAATGCCCTGTTGGCACATTCGATCGCGTGGGCGACCTCCTCCGGCGTGCAGCAGGGGACCTCCGCCTGAACCTCACCCGTACTCGGATTATAGACGGGCGTATACTTTCCAGACGTTGTCTCCAGCCATTGCCCACCGGCAAAATACTTCATTCTTTTCATGTCATTCTCCACCAAATCGCTTTTGCAATTTTTCAGCCCACAGCTGTAAAGCAGGCACGCGCTTGGCAGCTGTCTGTTCGCCCAGGCTGTCTTTGATGGATAAATATTAGCACGCATATCGTCGACAGTCAATATTTAATTTCAAATTTTAGAATTAAATTTTATTTTAACAAACTCAACTTCGTTTTTTGAAGATATATATTGACATCTGCAACAACAGTGTGTAGAATAGCTGCTATATGGATTGGTCAATATGCCGTCCCCGGCTCCCTTCTGAAATTTTGGAGGAATACTGTTGTATACAGCTTTATATACAGGCGGATTCCAAAAATCTACATTTTTTGAAAAATATGGGTTTTATCGTTGCCATTTTCGTGGTATGATTGAATATATCGCTTTGTTGAAAGCTTTACATAATGGAAGGAGAACAAAATGCCCCATACGACTGTACAAAACCGATGTGCGGCGGTGACGGAAAAAGCCTCCAGCCAATCCTCTGACAAACTACTGAAGATCTTAGAGTGCATCGCATGCAATCGGATGCCCGTGCGGCTTCAGGAGCTGGCCGAACAGGCCAACATGTCGCAATCCACCGTGCTCCGCTATCTCAACGCACTGCTCAGCGCCAACTATGTTTACCAGGAGGAGGATACCCTTCGCTACGCCCTGACATGGAAGATCTGCGGACTTGGGAAAAACCTCAACACCTATTCCAGCCTGCGCAGCGTTGCCAGTCCCTATGTGAACAAGCTCTCGGTCGAGATGAGTCTGGGCAGCTGCCTGGTGATCGACCATGACTTCGAGTGCATGTACCTGGACTGCATCGACGTTCCCAACCAGCTGACCCACACCTTGCAGCGAATTGGAAAATGCGCTCCCCTGCACACCACAGGCTCCGGTAAGGTCCTGCTGGCCAGCTACAGCAACGCAACCGTTGATGAATACATCCATAAAAAGGGCCTCTCAAGGGTGACGGAACATACCATCACATCCCGCGAGGCTCTGTTTGCGGAATTGGACCGGGTCCGATCCCGCGGATATGGCATTGACGACGAGGAATGTGAGGTCGGCCTGCGCTGTATCTCCGCTCCTCTGCGCAACTATGACGGGAACGTAGTTGCCGCCTTGAGCGTGTTTGGCAACACCGCCGTCCTGCCCCCGGAGCGTATTGAGGCAGAGGTCTATCCTCTGCTGCGAGTGACCGCAGCGACGATCTCGCTCCGTCTGGGATATAAGGAGGAAGACGACCCCTCGTAGGTCCCCCTCCCCCGCGCCTTTGCGCGCAGCGCAAAAAGGTACGCCGCCGTCTGCTCAGCATAGAGCAGACGGCGGCGTACTCGCGTTTTTCCCTTTTTGTCACTTCCTGGGTCCGGAGAGGTCCAGCGCGCCCCGGCGCGCCTGCAGGATGTACCGGGCCGCATCGCAGAGCGCCGGGTACCGCTCCGTAAAAAAGCGGCGGTAGGCCCCGCAGTAGCAGCTGCGGTCCAGCCGGTCCTCCGCCGGCAGCCGGTCACGGCGGCAGCCGTTGCGGCAGAGCGGATAGAACTCGCAGGCCCTGCACGCCTCCGGCGCCTCCAGGGACGCGGTGATGAAGCGGCGGGCGGTCTCGCAGCTGTTCATCTGGGCAAAGGTCTCCTGCCCCACGGTGCCCAGCCTCCACTCGTCCGTCACATAGAAGTCGCAGGGGTAGACTCCTCCGTCCCCCTCCACCACGAACTGCACGGAGCATCGCCCGGTCATGGCGCAGGACTCGGGCCGCTCCCCCAGGAGGATGGACAGCCAGTTGTCCAGGTGCCGGATACTGACGTACCGGCCCCGGCGCAGGTCGGCGTACCACAGGTCAAAGAGGCGAATCAGAAACTCGCCGTAGTCCTCCGGCGACAGGTGGTACTTCTCCCTGCCCCGCTCCTGCTCCATAGGCTCCAGGCAGGGGATGAACTGAAGCCAGCGGAAGTCCTGCTTTTTAAAGAAGTTGTAGATCTGCGTGATGGACCGGGCGTTCCGGCCCGTGACCACGCAGAGGATGTTGTACTCCGCCCGCCGCTTGTCCAGCAGCCGGGCCGCGCGCATCACGGCGTTGAAGGTGCCCTTGCCCGCCGGGTCCACGCGGTTGAGGTTGTGTATGTCCGCGGGGCCGTCCAGGGAGAGGCCCACCAGGAACCGGTTCTCCGCAAAAAAGCAGGCCCACTGGTCGTCCACGCCATAGCCGTTGGTCTGGATGGTGTTGCAGATCCGCACCCCCGGCTTTTGGTGCTTCTTCTCCAGCTGCACCACGTCCCGGTAGAAGTCCAGCCCCGCCAGGGTGGGCTCGCCCCCCTGGAAGGCAAAGGTACACATGCCCTCCGCGTACTCCATGGCGGCGCATATCACCTTCTCCATCCCCTCCCGGGAGAGCATCCCCGTAAAGGCCTGCTCCCGGCGCTCCGCCTCGTCCCGGTAAAAGCAGTAGGCGCAGCGCATGTTGCAGGCGGAGGAGGCGGGCTTGATGAGCACATTCACAGCGGGCATATCCGTTCTCCTTTCCCAAAAGGCGGTTTCAGCAGGCGGAGGCCTCCTCCGGCCCGTCGAACAGCACCGCGCCCTGGCGCTCCAGCGCGTCCTGGAGCGCTGACGCCGGCAGCTGCCGGGGGGATATCCCCCGAAGTGCGCTGAGGGCGGCGGCGGTGCCGGCGGCCTGGCCTGTGGCGAAGCAGATGCCCATGACCCGGTAGCTGGCATGGGCCCGGTGGGTCCCGGAGATGCACCGTCCGCAGGTCAAAAGGTTCTCCACGCCCCGGGGCAGCAGGCAGCGGTAGGGGATGTCGTAGGGCTTGGCCGGCTGGGAGCGCCCCTCCGCCTGGCCGCTGCCCGCCGGGTTGTGGATATCAATGAGGAACCAGGCGTTGTGGACCGCCACGTCCGGCTGACGGGTCCCGTTTTCCACGTCGCTGTCCGCCAGGACGTAGTCCCCCAGGATGCGGCGGGTCTCCCGCACGCCCAGGGAGCTGCCGGTGCCCTTCCGCCTGCAGGTCTCGTAGCCGGGGATGTATTTGCGCAAAAAGGCGATGATGGGATCGATCTGGCTCCGCAGGGCCAGCTCCGCCCCCAGGACCCCCTCCGGCGTCAGCGCGTCGTAGCCGTTGGCCTGGGTGGCGTTGACGCTCCGCTCCCCGGCGTGTACCGTCCGGTGCAGCCGCACAATGGACACGTTTTCCTGCAACTCGCCCCGCTCGTGGCAGGCCCGGCAGAAGTCGGCGTACCGGCTCCCGTCCGGCAGCGTCACCGGGTCGCTGCCGCCCCAGCAGGTGATGGCGCGGCTCTCGTCCACCCCCTCGACGGTGAACTCCACGGTGGCGGGCTGGCAGCGTCCGTCGTCCGGACGGCCCACCTTGAACCCCGCGCCGGCCCGGCAGGAGACGTAGCCGTCGCCGGTGGCGTCCACCACCACCGCCGCCCGCAAGGTCCTGGGGCCTTCGGGGGTGCAGACCAGCAGGCCCGTCACCCGGTCCCCGTCCCTGACCGCGTCCACCACAGGCGTCTGCAAAAAGACGTCCACGCCCGCGCTGACAGCCAGCTCCAGGAAGGCGTACTTGGCCTGCTCCGGGTCCAGGCTCACCTCCCTGCCGTTGCGGGTGGTGGCCGTGGTGCGGCCCAGCAGGGCGGTGAACTCGTCGTACATGGTCCCCGGCCCCACAGCGCCGAGAATCGGGTTGACCTGGCCCGAGGTGGCCATCCCGCCCAAAATGCCGTACCGCTCCACCAGCGCCGTCCTGGCGCCCTGCCGGGCGGAGGCCACCGCGGCGGCTGTGCCGGCGGGACCTCCCCCGGCGACGATCACATCATAGGTATCCGCAAACCGCGCCATATCAGGTTCTCCTCATTGTTTCGTAAGCTGCGCCCCGGGGTCAGCCCGCCAGCAGGCGGTCCACCTGAGGGGCAAAAACCGCCTGGGCGGTGATGCACGCCGCCGCAGGCAGCGCCAGAACTACGTAGACCGGCAAGACGATGGGCGTCCACAGGACCAGGCACCCCAGCAGGACCAGCCAGATCGCCCCCACCGCCAGGCTCCGCCAGCGGCAGGCAAACAGCAGCAGCACGGCGTTTTTGCACACCGCCCACAGCGTCAGCTCCCACCGGGCCGCCTGGTAAAAGGCGTACTCCCCCGCGGCGCACAGCACCAGCGCCCCCGCCGCCATATAGAGCCCCAGCCATACCGGCAGACGGCTCCCCGCCGTCAGCAGCACCAGGGCCGGGGACAGCAGCAGGCTCCAGGCCGCGGCCAGAATGGCCCCCAGGGCAGCCCCCTGGGCCAGGCTCTGCCGCAGCCAGTGGAAGAAGCTCCGGTAGAGGTAGGTGGTGTTGCCGAACTGCACCTCCCACGCAGCCCGCTGCACGGCGGTGAAAAAGGGGCCCGCCGCCGCGCCGCCCAGGATCCAGCCTGGGACAAAGATCAGCGCCCGGCTGCCCAGGAAGCCCCAGACGCACAGCAGCGCCGGGAGCAGGGAGAGGCCCAGCAGCAGCTGGATCGCCACCAGGTAGAAGAAGTGGCCGGTCACCGCCTGAAGCCAGCGGCTTACAGGCCGCAGCCCCTCCGTCTCCCCCCGCCGGGGTCTGTTCTTGAACGCTCCCATCGCACCGCCTCCCGTCCCGCTCCGCGCCCGCCCGCAGGCAGGCGCGGAGCGCGCTGCATGTTTTGTTACTTCCCTGACGCGCCTATGTACCGCACCAGCATGGCCGCCATCTGCGCCCGAGTGGCTCCGCTCTTCGGGGCCAGTCTGCCGTCCGCCCCGTTGATGACGCCCCGGGACACCGCCCAGGCCATCGCCTCCGCCGCGTAGGGGGAGACCTCCTCCCAATCGGGGAACGCCGTCAGCGCCGCCATGTCGTGGTCCGTCAGCGCCGGCTCGCCTGCAAACCGGTACAGCATCGCCGCCAGCTCCTCCCGGGTGACGCCCCGGTCCGGGGCCGTGCCGTCGGACACGCCCTGGGCCATGGCCCAGGACTGGGCAAGGCTGTACCAGGGCTGGCCGCCGTCCACCTGGGCCAGGGCCATGCGGCCCAAAATGGTCCAGACCATGGCCCGGCTGACCTCCGCCTCCGGGGCGAAGCGCTCCGGGGCCACGCCGTTCATCAGGCCCAGCTCCGCCGCGGCGGTCACCGCCTCACAGTACCAGGCCTCCTGGCCCACATCCTGGAACCGGACCGCGGGCCGGACGTCCTCCGGCTGTCCGCTGGGGGCCGGCACAGGCGTCACCGGCAGCACAGGGACAACAGGCGCCGGAGGCGTCACCGGCAGCACGGGCGCCTGGGGCAGGCCGATGGTCCCGGTGTAGTCCTTCCGCAGGTCGGAATCGTACTGCGACGTGACCTGGTAATGCCCGCCATTGTCCATGACGATCAGCACATCGCCGTCGATTCCCGCGCTGTAATAGGCGGCTCCCACTTCCCGGGAGGCCGTCTCCGCCAGCACGGAGCTGCCTACATCGTCGTTCTCCGTCAGCAGGAGCTTGGGCTGGACCGTGTCCAGCCACTCCCGGCTGTTGGAGGTGTAGAGGCCGTGGTGGTTACATTTTACCACATCTGCCTGAAGTTGGGAACCCCACCGCTGAATCAGTTTCAGCTCCTGGCTGATGTACAGGTCGCCGCCGGTGAGGTAGGTGGACCCGCCGTAGGTCAGCTTCAGCAGGATGGAGACGTTGTTGACGAACTCGTCGTCGGTGCTTCCGGACGCCGCCTCCTCCTGGCTGGGGCCGAACACCTCCAGCGTCACGCCGTCAATGGTCAGCGTCTTTCCCGCGGTGACGTTCCGGTCAATGTCCGTGTCCTTCCCCTGGAAGAAGTTCCAGATCTTGGTCTCCGTATCCTTGTTGAACTGGTAGCCGGAGTAGAGGTAGTGGTCCACCGTTCCTCCCGCGCCGTAGATGTACTCCCCCACCGCCAGGGCGTTGCCCGCGTGGTCGGTGTGGGGATGGGTCAGCAGGAAATAGTCCAGATGGGTCAGCTCCAGCTCCCGCAGCATCCCCAGGACATGGTCCTCGCTGTCCGCAAGGCCGGAGTCGATGAGCATGGTCGTCCCCTGGGGGAACACCACCAGGGTGCAGTCCCCGGTCTTGGCGGTGATATTCGGCACCCGCAGATCGGGGGCCAGGATGTAGATGTTCCCGTCGCCGCCGGCGGCCAGGGCCGCCTTCACCTGGGCGAGCATGGCGTCCCGGCGGTCCACAGCGGCGGCGGAGGTGGTCAGATAGGACGCCATAGCAGCCGCCGTCTCCGCCCGGGTGAGGGGCTCGCCGCCCGTCTTTCCGCTGAGCTGGGCGGGAAGGATTCCCTGCTCCTGGGCCCAGGCCACCGCATCGCCGGTCACCTCACAGCCGTTCAGCCCGGCGGCGGCCGCCAGCATCCGGCACAGGCCGTCCAGGGTCAGCCGGCCGTTGGCGGCGTCCTCGGTCAGGCCGTTTCGCCAGGCGTAGTCCATACCGCCGGCATACATGCCGGGGCTGCCCGCCCGGCGGTAGAGGATCTCCGCCGCCATGGCCTGGTCCGCCGGAGCATCCGGCTCAAACTGTTCGCTCCTGGTCAGGAGGTCCTCCGTCAGCAGCCCGTCCAGCGCCCCGGCAAACCACTCGCTGCCGGCGACATCCGCAAAGGCCTGCGCCGCCGTCTCCGGCGCGCCCGTATACACCAGGGCGTCCAGCAGGTTCTGGTTGCCCTTGGCGGAGTTGCTCACCCAGATGCGGGCCCACTGGTCCGCAGAGCCGGCGTAGGTCGCCGTTTTCAGGCCGGAATCGTAGTTGAAGGCCTTCATATCCACCGCCTCCAGGGAGGCCGGCAGCGCGATGGAGGTCAGCCCCGCGCAGCCGCTGAACGCCTTGGCCGCCAGGATCCGCACCCCCTCCGGGATCGTGATCTCCGCCAGGCCCACGCAGCCGCCGAAGGTATAGCAGCCCAGCCGCGTCAGCGTCTCCGGCAGCTCCACGCGGGTCAGCTGCTTCATGTCTGTAAAGGCGTAGTCCCCCAGGGTCGTGATCCCGCTGTCCACCACCAGCGTGGTGATCGTGTCGGCGGCGCGGTACCAGGGCGCCTCCTTGGCGCTGCGGTAGTCCTGCATCGGCCCGCTGCCCTGGATGGTGAGCACCGTCCCGTCCCCGCTGATAGACCAGCTGGCGTTCTCGCCGCAGGCGCCGGAGGCGGTGAGAGACAGCGCCGCGCTGCGCAGCGGATCGTTATTGTCGCCGGTTTGCGCCATCAGCATCTCCCATTCCTCCGACGTGCCCACATAGCAGACCGTCTTCAAGTTCGTAAAATCCGCGAAGGCCCCCGCGCCGATGGAGGTGACGCCGTTTTTCAGCACCAGCGTGGTGATCTGCGCCACCTCGGCGTCCCACTGGACGTTTTCGGGGATGGCCCCGCTGCCGTTGATGGTCATGGTCCCGCCGGAGACCGTACAGGTCAGTCCGCCGATGACCTGCGTCCCCCAGACGAAGTCGCCGTCTGTGCAGTGGACCGTGATTCCCGCGCTTTTCAGCGCGTCCATGCTGTCGTCCGGCGTAGGCTGGGCGACAAAAGCCTTGTACTGCTCCTTGGTCCCTAAAAATTCGATCTCCGTCAGACTGTTGCAGTTGTGGAAGATCAAGCTGTCGATGTTGCCCTCGTTTTTGACCGTCACCCCGGCGGGGATGGTCAGGCGCTTCAGCGACGTGCAGCCATTAAACAGGAAGTCCGACAGAAGCGCCGTCTGGGGCAAAGAGACCGACTGGAGATCCGTACACTTATAGAAGGCCGCACGCCCCAGGGTGGTGATCTTCCCCGGAATCTCGATGCTTGTCAGCCCCGTCTCCCGCAGCGCGTGGGCGCCGATCCCCGTTACGCTCTCGGGAATCTCGGCGGCAGCCAGCGAGGCCATGCCTCTAAAGGCCCACTGGCCCAGGTAGGTCACGCCGCTCTCCACCTTCAGGGAGACGACGGCATCTTTCTGGGCCGCCCAGGGCGTCTTCGTTTCACTGGCGAAGTCCTCCATGCGGCCGTCCTTGCTGCTGTCCACCGGATAGATGACCAGCTCATAGGTCCCATTGCCCAGGTCGTCCAGCCGGTAGGCCACATTCTCGCCGCACAGGTTCTTCATCTCCGGGACCTCTCCGTAGGTGTATGTCCCGTCTGAGCAGGTAACCTGATAGTCAGCGCTCTGGAGCGCCGCCGACTTCTCAGCCAGTTCCTGGTACTGCGCAACGGTGCCCGCGTACTGAATCGACGCCAGGGACGCACATTTTGTAAATGCGCCGTCGCCGATCGTTTCCAGGGATGCAGGGAGCTTTACCTCCGTAAGGCTGGTGCAGCCATTAAACGCATTTTCCCCGACGCTTTTCACCCCTTCCGGGATGGTGATGGAGGTCAAAGCTGTACAATTCATGAACACCTTCTCGCCGATCTCTGTTACGCTGCTTGCGATGGTAATGGAGGTCAACTTCTTGGCGTTGATGAACAGGCGGTTGCCCAGCCTGGTCACATCGTTCTCTACTACCACACAGGTGAGTTCGGCCTGATAGTTGGGCTTGTCCTCATTTGACTGAGGGTACCAGGGCGCCCGTTCAGGATTGTCATAATCATCCGTCGCGCCGGCCCCTGACAGGACCAGGGTCTTTGTGTCCGCGTAGTAGCTCCAGGTCACGTCTTCTCCTGCGGTGCCGGTGGCAGTGGCCGCATCCTGCGCCTGGCCGTCAATGCTCATACTGTCCCCGGTCCCGGGGACAGTATCGGAGGAGTTCTCCTCCGCCGCCCCTTCTCCGTCCTCCGCCGCCAGGGCGGCGGGCAGGAGCTGTACCGTCAGCAGCAGCGCCATCAGGATGGCAAGCGCCCTTCGCGGGAACCCGTTTCGTGCGATCTTCATTTGCCGTACTCCTTTCTTCCTTCTCTTATAAATTGGCGTCTGTCCCCTCTGTCCCGGCGGGGCGAGAGGACGGACGTTTCTATCGCGAAGCTTCCTCTTTCATACGGCGGGCCGCCTTGGACCAGGCCGGGATGGCCGACATGCCGCCCCGGGAGGCGTTCTGCCGGTAGTCCTCCGCCGCCTTCTCGTCCAGGTAGCGCTCCATCAGCCGGGCGGCCTCCCCCCGGCAGGCCGGGTCCTCCGCCAGGTCGTGCAGCTCCTCCGGGTCCTGCTCCAGGTCGAACAGCTGCCGCTCCCCTGTGTCGTGGTACAGGTTCAGCTTGTACCGCCTGCCCCGGAGCATGGTGGCCTGGACCGGGTGGGGAAAGACCCGCAGGTCCATCTGGCTGCACCCCCGGTACTCGCACACCGCAAGCTCCCGGCCGGTACCCGTCTGGAGAGGACGGCTCTCCGGCGGCGCCTGGTCCGCGGCTCCGGCGGCGTACAGCGCCGTGGCAAAGAGGTCGTTGAGCTGCACCAGCTCGTCGCTGACCCTGCCCTCCCGCTGGCCGGGGTACTTGACGATCAGCGGCACATTGGTGCAGTCGTCGTAGAAATAGGCTCCCTTGCCCAGCAGGTCGTGGTCGCAGAGCATGTCCCCGTGGTCGGAGGTGAATATGATGAGGGTGTCGTCGTAGATGCCCTCCTCCTTCAGCGCGTCGATGATCTGGCCGAACTGGCTGTCCAGGAAGGACACTCCGGCGAAGTACCCCCGGCGGAGCTGCTCCGCCTCCTCCCGGGTGAACCGCTCATGGGGCGTGCGGCACTGGAGGCGGCGGATCATGTCCAGCTCCGCCAGGGGACGCGCCTCCCCCTCCGGGGCCGCGATGGGCTCCCGGGCCGCCTCATGCAGCAGGGCCTCGCTCTCCGCCGGGTGGTTGTCATAGGGACTGTGGGGGTCGAAATACCCCACATTGAGAAACAGGGGGCGGTCCTTGTCCCGCTCCCGGATAAGCTGTGCGGCCCGCTGGCTGACCCAGGCGGAGAAGTGGGACCGGGCCGGGCGGTTCTTCCAGTCCCGTCCCTCCCGCTTCAGCCGCCGGTAGTCCTCCGGAAAGTTCTCCAGCAGCCACCGCCCGTAGGCGTTGTAGGGGGCGTCCAGGAGGATGCTGGGCTCGTGGCTCAGCTCATAGATGTCGAAGCCGTCTCCGGGGTTCCGCCGGGCGGCCTCATATAGGATGCCGCTGACGTGGAGCTTCCCCACCAGGGCGGTCTGGTACCCTAAGTCCCGCAGGAAGGAGGGCAGCAGGCGCTCCCCCTCCGGCAGGATGTCAAAGAGGTTGTAGACCCCGTGGCCGCTGATGCGCTTTCCCGTGAGCATACTGGCCCGGCTGGGCGTACACACCGGCGCGCAGCAGTAGGCGTGGTCATAGCGGGTGGCATGGGCCGCCAACTCGTCCAGACAGGGCGTGGACACATACCGGCAGCCGTAGGCCCCCAGGGAGTTGCGCCGCTGCTGGTCTGTGACCACCAGCAGGATGTTCGGTCCTCCCGCCATGTCAGCCCCTGGTCTTGCCGCCGGCCACGTTCAGCGTGACGCCGTGGATGTAGCTGGCCCTTTCGCTGAGGAGGAAGGCCACGGTGCTGGCCACCTCCGTGAGCTTCCCGCTGCGGCCCATGGGGGTGGTGCTGGTTTTGGCGTATCCCGCCCTCAGCTCCTCCACGGTGATGCCTCTGGTGTAGGCCAGCGCCGTCTCGTAGGCCGGGGTGCGCAGACCCGTGGCCTCCAGGATACCGGGGGCCACGCCCACCACCCGGACGCCCTTCTTGCCCAGCTCCTTGGCCCAGGAGCGGGTCAGAGAATTGACGGCGTTCTTGCTGGCGGCGTAGACGCTCTGGCCCTCGCTGCCCTCCAGGCCGGACTCCGACGACATGTTCAAAATCACGCCGCTGCCCTGGCGGACCATGACACGGGCCGCCGCCTGGGCGCAGAGGAACACGCCCTTCAGGTTCACGCCCATGACCTTGTCCCAGGTCTTTTCGTCCAGCTCGTACTGCTGGCCCTCGTCCACCAGAAGACGGGGGATGTTGATGCCGGCGTTGTTGACGATGCCGTCCAATCTGCCGTAGGTCTTTACCGCCGTCTCCACCATCTCACTGACGCTCTCCGCGTCGGTGACGTTGCAGACCACGTAGGTCAGCTGCCCCTCTTTGGCGTTTGCGAAAGTGGGGGCCTCCGGGTTCATATCGCCCACCACCACGTTGGCGCCGTCTGAAAGCAGCTCCTCCGTCACCGCCCGGCCGATGCCCGACGCTCCGCCGGTGACGACGACCACCCGGCCCTCCAGGCCGAGCCAGGATGTATTTTCCATTTCACACACTTCCCTTTCTGATATGCGCATCTAGCCCTTTACCGCTCCCACGGTCAGGCCCTTGACGAAGAACTTCTGGCCGCAGAGGAACACGATGAACACCGGTATGACGGTCAGGCAGCAGGCGGCCGTGATGAGGTTGTACTGGGCGCCCTCCTCGCTGACGAACTGGTTCAGGGCGATGGGCAGCGTGCGCAGGCGCCAGTCGGAGAGGAACACCAGGGGGTCCAGATAGCTGTTCCAGCTGTCCAGGAACTGGACGGTGGCCAGGGCGGCCACGGTGGGCTTGACAGCGGGGAGCATGATCTGCCCCCAGATCCGCCACTCCCCCGCGCCGTCGATCATGGCGCACTCCCGCAGGTCGTTGGGCACCCCCAGGAACGCCTGGCGCATCATGAAGGTGGCGGACACGGCAATGAGCTTGGGGGCGATGATGGAGAAGTGGGTATTGGTCAGATTCAGCGCCGAGAACATGACAAACCTGGGGATCAGCGTCAGCTGGGAGGGCACCATCATCTGAGCCAGATAGATGATAAAGAGGATGTTGGAGCCCCGGAACCGCAGCTTGGCAAAGGCGTAGCCCGCCGTGGCGGCGGTGGCCACGCTGACCACGGTGTTGAGCACGGAGACCTTGATGGAGTTCCAGTAGGCCAGCAGGAAGTGGTAGTCCTTCTTGTTGGTGTCGATGTGGAGCACCACCTTGTAGTTGTCCCAGGTAGGGTTCTTGGGGAGCCACTGGATGGGGATGGTCATGACGTCCCGCTCTAGCTTGAAGGAGGAGGAGACCATCCAGACGAAGGGCACGATCATGAGCACGGCGAAGCCGATGAGCAGGACCGTCATCACGATTCTGCCGGGGAGCTGGCGCTGCTGCATGGTCAGGACAGGGCCGTCCTGGGTCTGCTTTACGGTTGTAACTGCGTTTGCCATGGCACTCCCTCCTAATCCGCGTTGTTGTGCCGCCACTGCACGATGGTCACACACAGCAGCAGCAGGAACAGGATCATCGCCACCGCGGAGGCGTAGCCCATGTTGTAGTAGCTGAACGCCTGCTTATAGATGTAGTAGACCAGCGTGTAGGTGGAGGAGCCCGGGCCGCCCTGGGTCATCACGTTGATCTGGCCAAAGACCTTGAAGGAGCTGATGATGCCGGTGATGGTCAGGAAAAACGTGGTGGGCTTGAGCTGGGGCAGGGTGATGTAGAAAAAGCGCTGGACGCCGTTGACGCCGTCCAGGTCCGCCGCCTCGTCCAGGTCCTTGGGCAGGGCGGTCAGGGAGGCGCTGTAGATAAAGACCTGGTAGCCCAGGTTGCTCCAGATGCACATGAGCATCACCGCCGGCAGCGCCCAGGTATAGCTGACCAGGAACCGGGGCGGATCGTCCCAGCCCAGGTTCCGCATCAGCTGGGTAAAGGGCCCGTAGGTGGAGTAGAGCATGATCCAAACCGCCGAGGAGGCCACGATGTTGCAGATCTTAGGCATATACATGGTGATGCGCACCAGGCCCTGGAGCCGCTTGGCGCAGAACCGGTCGATGAGCACCGCCAGCACCACCGCCAGAAACAGCCCCACAGGGACGGTGACGATGGTAAAGAGGACCGTGTTCTTCAGAGAGGCGATGAACCACTCGTCCGACCACAGGTCGATGAAGTTCTTCAGCCCCACCAGATTCCAGTTGCCGATGCCCTTGAGGAAGTTCCAATCCGTGAAGCTGATGAACAGGGAAAACAGCATGGGGACCACGCTGAAGCAGATGAGCCCCACCAGGCTCGGCAGCAAAAACGACCCGGCCACCAGGTCCTGGTGGGCCCGCAGCCGCCTGGCGCCCGCGCTGAGCCGGCGCGCCGCAGTCTGTTGACGTGCCATAGTATCTCCTTCCGTATCAAATGCGCCCGGGGACGGCGGTCTCTCTCCGCCGCACCCGGGCAGCACTCCCCGCCGCGGGGACTGGTGTTATGTCAGGTTCTTTGCCGGCAGGCTCAGCCCAGCAGCGCGTCGGCTCTGGTCTTCATATCGGCAAGGCCCTGATCCACGGTCTTCTGGCCGTACATGATGGCCTGGAGCTCCTCGTCGAAGATGGTCTCCACCTCGGCGTCCTGATCGGTGACCAGGATGCTCTCGTCAAAGCCGGTGCCGATGGAGAGGTAAGCCTTGATGGAGTCCTCGTTGAAGGCGCCGCCGGGGATGGCGTCTGTGGTGCCCTCGTTGATGGCGTCGGCGATGCTGGACTTGTCAAAGCCCTTCCACAGGGGGATGCGGCCGCCGGAGGCCAGAGGAGCCATACCGCCCTGGATGTACCAAATGATGAAGTCGATGCACTCCTGGGGATACTTGGTCTTGGAGTTGACCACGATCAGATCGCCGGCGTCGGACATGATGCCGTGGTCCGCCGCGTCCATATAGCTCTCATCGGGCACGGGGAAGGGCACCAGGGCGGTCTGGAAGTCGTGGGGATAGGTGGCCAGGTCCCGGGCGATACGGATGTTGGCCACGCCCAGGCTCATAGCGCACTTGCCCTCCAGGAAGGAGTTGGCGAAGGAGACATCGTCGGCGACCTCGTCGTCCCAGCCGTAGGCATAGCCGGCCTCAACGGTGTCCCACAGGAGCTGCACGCCGTTCTTCCACACGTCGCTGTCGAAGTTGGTCTCCTTGGCGCCGTCCTTGTAGATGCTGTTCACGCCCAGGGGGCTGCCCAGAGCGGCGCGGAGGTAGTCCTTGGTGTCCGCGAAGCAGAAGCGCACGGCGTAGGTCTTGTCCAGGCCCTCGCCCTTGGTCAGCTTCTGGCAGGCCTCGGTGAACTGGGCGTAGGTCCAGCCGTTGACGGGCAGCTCGATGCCGGCCTCCTCGAACATGGTGGCGTTGACCATCATCCAGGCCTTGTTGTCGGTCTTGGTGGGCAGAGCGTAGAACCGGCCGTCAATGGCGTAGGGGGCCACGTTGGTGGCGCCCAGCTCCTCCGCGGGGTCAAAGCCCCGGGCCGCCAGCTCGTCGGTCAGGTCCAGGCACAGGCCCGCGTCCACGCGGTTGTAGTAGCGGGTGGTGCCGCCGTAGCACATGAAGATGTCGATGTCGCTGCCGGCGGACAGGTAGGTGTCCAGCTGCAGGTTGCCGTCGTCGTTGTTGACGTAGCGGGTGTACTCGATCTGGATGCCCTTGTCGGCGAACTCCTCGTTGAAGGCCGCCACCAGGGCGTCATAGCCGTACTCGCCCTGGACGCCGCCCCACATCTGGAGGGTAACGGTCTCCTTGGGGGTGTCCACGGGGTCGGACTGGCCGGGGTCCGTCTGGCCGGGGTCAGTGTTGTCCGCCGGAGGCGGGTTGGTGCCGGGGTCGTTGGTGCTGTTGTTGTTGCCGCACGCTACCAGAGACAGGGTCATAACGGCGGCCAGGAAAAGTGCGATCCATCTTCTTCTCATCTTGGTTGCTTCCTTTCATAATTGATGTGACATATGTGGTAAGAGCCGGCTCAGTCCTGCTCATATGCCCGTACTTCAAAGATCCGCGCGTTGGGCGCCCCGTTGGTGGCCCGCACCCGGATGTCGATGCGGTCGCTCAATGGCGCCTGGGAAAAGTCCAGCACGTTCAGCCGCTGGTAGTTGCCGCTTACGCTCCGGCGGGCCGTCTCGCGGCCGTCCAGAGACAGGACCACCTCGTAGTCCCGCACCAGCTCCTCCGGCGCGCCCACCTTCTGCTGGGCCATGCGCTTGGCGGAGAGGGTGATCTTGATGGCCCGGTTCAGGTTGGAGTCAAAGGTCAGCCGCACCTGTCCCACCCTGGCCGGACGGGGCAGGCGCAGGGTCAGGGTCTCTCCCTCCGGCGCGACGCCGTCGGACTCCCACAGGTTCGTCCCCGCCTCCGTGGAGCGGGACACGCCGTTGAGGACATTTCCCGCCTCCCGGCCGGGCAGCTGGCTGGTGGCGGAGGCCGAAGCGCTCCGGGCCAGGTCCAGAGGGTCCCGGTTGGCGAAGCCCGGCAGATAGCAGTCGTCCCGCAGCAGCCGCTGCTGGAGCTCTTCGATCCGCTCCTCCAGCCGGACCGGAGGGATATCCGCCGCCGCGCACATGGCCGCCGCCGTTCCGGCGGCCTGCCCGCCCACGGCGCAGGTCCCCATGACCCGGGAGCTGGCCATGGCCAGCTTGGAGGCGCTGAGGATGCGCCCGGCCAGCATCAGATTGTCCAGGTCCCTGGAGCAGTAGCAGCGGTAGGGGATGGTGTACAGCCCGGGGAAATGGCGGACGGAGGACGGCTTCTCGTCCTTGTCGTCCAGCCCGCCGGGGGTGTGGTCGTCGATGGGCCAGCCGCCGTAGGCCACGGCATCCGGGAAGACCCGGTTGGACAGGATATCGTTTTCGTTGAGGATGTACGCCCCCTCCAGGCGGCGGCCCTCCCGGATGCCCGGGAGCATACCGACCCACTCCAGGTCGTAGTTCTCCGCCCCGTGGTCCCCGCCGTTTTTCAGGTGGTCCCACACGCCGTAGACGCACCGGACCAGCTCGTCCCGAATCTCCTCGTACTCGGAGATGCGGTCCGGCCCGTGGCCGGGCAGCTCGATCCACCAGTAGCCGTAGTCCAGGCCGTAGCAGTCAAAGGCCTTTTTCTCCCCTCTGCCGCTGTTCATGTCGTCGGCAAAGAGTATGGTGGGGCGGTGGTTGCCGTGGCCCCGGAGCTTCAGGTCGTCCTCCGTGAAATGGCGGGCCCAGGACGGGGTGGAAAAGCTCACCGGGCGGCCCCGGTCCACGGACTTGAACAGCAGCGTGTTGCCCATCCGGTGGTCGTTGGGCTCCGGCGGGGCGTCCGGCTCGTCAAACTCCGCCCGGCCCTCGCTGCCGGTCCGGTAGGACGCGCCGGCAAAGTAGCCCAGGGTCCCGTTGCCGGTGCAGTCGATGAAGATCTTTCCGCTGATGTGCCAGTGGATCTCCGTGGTGGTCTGGTAGCACTCCACCGCCGTGATGCGGCGGTCCTCCACCGTCACGTCGCTCATGCTGGTGTTGAGGAACAGCTTCAGGTTGGCCTCCCCGTGGACCTTCTCCAGCAGGACGCTGTCCCAGATGGAGTAGTTGTAGTAGTCGTTGCGGGCCTTGTTCTCCAGCAGGATCTCGTGGAGGATGCCCGTCTCCTGGGCGTCCCGCTTGATCTGGTTGGCGTCCGCCCCGCAGATGTGCATCCGAATCTCCGAGCTGGCGTTTCCCCCCAGCACGGGCCGGTCCTGAATCAGCGCCGTACTGGCGCCGTACCTGGCGCTGGCAATGGCAGCGCAGATTCCTGTCATGCCGCCCCCTACCACGACCACGTCATAGGATCGGGCCTCCACTTTTCTCCGCTGCCCCATGGCCTCTCCCTCACATTCCGCATTTGATTTGATGTGATATATCCGTTCCTTCCCCTGCATTATGCGCCGCAAATCATACTTATGTCAAGAGTATTTTCTTATATGTCCTATCATTTCAGCGCTTTCGCCAAAATTTGGCCCTGATTTTTGACATATATACGGACTTGCTTGTCCGCTCATTTGCCGTCAAATCCCCACTTTCTTTGGCATAGCGGGCGGTATATGACCGGACAAACCCCGCCGTGCGCCTCCGGGCAGGGGCCGCTTTTGGGAAAAAATCCCCGGCCGGAGGGCGGCAGATTCCGGCCTTTGGCTTGACAATGTCATACCATTATGATAAGATTTTGTCAAAGAATCCAGCTAAGCACGAAAATGAAGGGAACATAAAACGCTTATGAAGCCGTTGTATGCTAAAGTTGCGGACTATGTGATGGAAAAGATCGAAAGCGGGGAGTGGCCGGTGGGCCACATGCTCCCCACAGAGGTGGAGCTGTGCCAGCAGTTCAATGTCAGCCGCTCCTCCGTGCGCACCGCCCTGCTCTCCCTGGTCAACGACGGCTATCTGGTCCGGGTGAAGGGCCGGGGCACCTTTGTGACCATGCCCCAGCGCGTGGAGGATTCCACCGTGTTCATCGACAGCTTCGCCGCGGAGATGCACAAGCGGGGCCAGGACATCCAGACCGAGGTGCTGGAGTTCCGTGTGATGCCGGCGGAGGAGAAGGTCCGCGCCTGTCTCAACCTGCCGGAGGGAGCCAGCGTCATCAAGCTGACCCGCCTGCGGTACACCAAGGACAGCTTTGAGGAGGGGCCCATCGTGCTCACCACCTCCTACTACACCATGAAGCTCAGCTTCTTCCAGAACTACGACTTTACCGTCACCTCCGTCCGGCAGGCCATGCTGGACAACGGCACCGCCAAGAAATACACGGAGAAGCACATCGACGCGACGGTGCTGGACAGCCGGCAGTGCCGCCTGCTGGGGGTGGACAGCGGCTGCCTGGCGGTGGTCATCACCTCCTTCGTGCGGGACAGCGACGACGATCTGGTGGAGTACTGCGAGAGCTATTACCCTGTGGGGCGCAACGAGTTTATTTTGAAGATCAGGCTCTGATCTCAGCAAAGGAAGTCAAACCATGGAAAAGAACATTTTGTGCTACGGCGACTCCAACACCTGGGGCGCCATCCCCAGATGGAAGGACGAGGGCGGCCACTCCAAGCGGTACGCCCCGGACGTTCGCTGGACGGGCCGCATGGCCGCCGCCCTGGGCGGCGGTTTTCATGTGGTGGAGGAGGGCCTGGGCGGCAGGACCACGATGTACGACATGCCGGGCCTCGCCTACCGCAACGGGCTGCCCTATCTGCTGCCCTGCCTCATGTCCCACCGGCCCCTGGACCTGATCGTGCTCATGCTGGGTGTCAACGACCTCCAGCTCCCCGTCCAGCCGGACGCCGCCCACCTGGGCGACGGCATCCGCACCCTGCTCCAGGTCATCCGGGACACCCCCGCCTGTGGGCGGGACAACGCGCCGCCTCCGGTGCTGCTGCTCTCCCCCGCCCCCATCCGCCAGGCCCTGGGCCGGCGGGAGGTCTACCCCAAATTTGACGGGGACAAGGGCCGGGACCTCTCCCTGCTCTTCCCCCAGGTGTACCGCCAGGCGGCGGACGAGTTCGGGTGCTTTTTCCTGAACGCCGCCCTGTACGCCCAGCCCAGCGAGGCCGACGGCCTCCACTGGGAGCCGGATTCCCACGCCAGGCTGGCCGACGCCGTCACCGCGGAGGTCCGCCGCATCCTGGACCGGTGACCGCCGGCCGGCGCCTGGGGGAAAGGAGTCTGCCCTATGCTCTATGAGGAACTGCACGCCGGGGACCTGGGGCTCCCCCCGGACTTCTCGGACGTGACCCTCACCGTCTATGCCCGGGACCTGGTGAACGACCGCCTGTATGAGGACGACCTCCAGCGGTGGGGCGTGCTCATCATCCCCGGCGGCGGCTACCAGAAGGTGGTCCCCCGGGAGGGGGAGCCGGTGGCCCTGGCCTTCCTGCGCCTGGGCATCCAGGCCTTTGTCCTGCGCTACAGCGTGCTCCCCCACCGCTGGCCCCAGGCCTTTCTGGAGGCGGCCGCCGCCATGCGCTACCTCCGGGCCAACGGCCAACGCTACCACCTGGGGCCGGACCGGCTGGCGGTATGCGGCTTTTCCGCCGGCGGGCACCTGGCGGGCTGTCTGGCCAACCTGTGGGAGGACCCGCTGCCGGGCCAGCGCCTGGGCGCAGAGCCCCGGGACATCCGGCCCGACGCCGCCATCCTGGGCTATCCGGCCATCACCGCCGGGCCCTTTGCCAACAAAAACGCCTTCCTGCGGCTCACCGGGGCGGAGGACCTGCCGCCGGAGCTGGAAAAGCTCTCCCTGGAGAAGAGCGTCACCCACCGCAATCCCCCCACGTTCCTGTGGACCACCAACGCCGACCAGATCGTCGCCCCGGAGAACACGTTTTTGTATGCCCAGGCTCTCCGGGCCTGCGGCGTCCCCTTCGAGCTGCATGTGTTCCAGGACGGCCCCCACGGGATGGCCCTGGCGGAGCGGATCCGCGGCGTACCGGAGCCGGTGGAGGCCCGCGCAGGCGCCTGGCTGGGCCTGTGCGCCTCCTGGCTGAACAGCCTGTGACGGGTGCGTCCATCAAAACAGCGTCAAAGAGCAGCGGACCGGCTCAATGAGCCGGTCCGCTGCTCCGTTTGTCTAAAAACTTTCAAGCCGCGCGGGGCTTTTTGCCGGCGGTCCCGCCGGGAGGCCCGGGCGTCATGGCTTCTTCCGTCCTCCGAACCGCTCCCGGTACCGGCTGGGCGGCATCCCAAAGTGCTGCTTAAAGGTCCGGGAGAAGGCGAACACGTCCGCGTAGCCCACGGAGGCGGCGGTCTCCGTCACCGTGTCTCCCCGCTCCAGCAGCTGGACCGCCGCCTGACGCATCCGCACCTCCCGCAGATAGCGCTGGGGCGTCCTGCCCTCGGTCCTTTTGAAAAGGCCGCTGAAATAGCTCCGGTCCAGCCCCAGCCGGGCCGCCAGCTCACTGACGGTGATGCCCGTCATATACTCCGCTTCCATGTAGTTTTTGGCCTGCTGGACGTACAGCTCCTTCCGGCCCGCCGCCTTCGGCCCGGCGGACAGGAGCCACAGCAGCTCCCAGATCCTGCCGCACAGGTACGCCTCCTTCCCCGCCTGCATGTCCCTGGCTCTGGGGAGGGCCTCAAACAGCGCCCTGCCCTGGGGCAGGGCAAAAACGTCCTGCCCCAGGACCTCCGGCAGCTCCACGCCGCTTTCAAAGCCGATCCACACATAGGTCCACGGCCTGCGCCCGTCCGCCTCGTAGTAGGTCAGCTCCCCCGGCCGGATCACAAACACCTGGGAGGCGCCCAGCCGGTACTCCCCTCTCTCCGTGCGGAATACGCCCTCCCCCTCCATGACATAGTGGAGCAGCCAGTAGTTCCGTACCGCCGGGCCGAAGTGGTGGGACGGGCTGCACGCCTCCCTCCCGCAGACCCGGGGGTTGACATCCTGAAAATGCTGATTGGCGATGGCGACGCTTTCGATCATGCTCTCTCCCCCTCCCGGGCCGCGGGCCGGACGCTCCCCGTCCGGCGGCCTAAGATCAGTATATCAGTTCCTCCGCCCAAAGTACAGGCCGTTTCCCCCGCACCCGGTCAAAAGTATCTCACATTCTGCAATGTTCTTTCCCGCCGTCCTGTCCTATAATGGAGCCAGCGGGGCGGGAATCGGATTCCCGCCCATCAAACAGCCAAGAAAAGCGAGGAGGGCAGCTCTATGGCAAAGATCACATTCATGGGCGCCGGCAGCGCCGTATTCTCCCGAAAGGTGCTGAGCGACTGTCTCTGCTGCGACGCGCTGAAGGACAGCGAATTCGCGCTCTACGACATCGACCCCAAGCGCCTGGGCGAGGTGGAGGCCATCATCCGCGCGGTCAACGCCGCCCACGGCAATTGCGCCACGGTCCGCACCTACCTGGGTCCGGAGCACCGGAAGGAGGCCCTGCGGGGCGCCGACTTCGTCGTCAACGCCATCCAGGTGGGCGGCTACGACCCCTGCACCATCATTGATTTCGAGGTCCCCAAGAAGTACGGCCTGCGGCAGACCATTGCGGACACCCTGGGAATCGGCGGCATCATGCGCGCCCTGCGCACCATCCCCGTGCTGGAGGAGTTCACCCGGGATATGGCCCAGGTCTGCCCCGACGCCCTTCTGCTCAACTACACCAACCCCATGGCCATGCTCACCGGCTATCTCCAGCGCTATACGCCGGTCCGCAGCGTGGGCCTCTGCCACAGCGTCCAGGTGTGTACGGAGCACCTGATGACCGCCCTGGGCATGGAGGACAGGCTGGAGGGCCGCAAGGAGCTGATCGCGGGCATCAACCACATGGGGTGGCTCCTGGAGATCAGGGACAAGGACGGGGCCGACCTCTACCCCGAGATTCGCCGCCGCGCCCTGGACAAGCTGGAAAACGACCGGGACTGCAAGGACCTGGTCCGCTACGACTACATCCGCCGCTTCGGCTACTACTGCACCGAGTCCAGCGAGCACAACGCCGAGTACAACCCCTTCTACCTGAAGGCCGCCCACCCGGAGCTGATCGAGCGCTACAACATTCCCCTGGACGAGTACCCCCGCCGGTGCGTCAACCACATCCGGCGCTGGGAGGACGAGTGCAGACAGATGATCGCCGACGCCGGCCAGCCCCGGGAGCGCTCCCGGGAGTACGCCTCCCGAATCATCGAGGCCGTCGTCACCAACACCCCCTATGAGATCGGCGGGAACGTGGTCAACACCGGCCATCTGATCGCCAACCTCCCGGAGGACGCCTGCGTGGAGGTGCCCTGCCTGGTCAACGGCCAGGGTGTCCACCCCTGCCGCGTGGGTCGTCTGCCGGTCCAGTGCGCCGCCATGAACATGACCAACATCAACGTGCAGCTGCTGACCATCGAGGCTGCCGTCACCAGGAAGCGGGAGCACATCTATCAGGCCGCCATGCTGGACCCCCACACGGCCAGCGAGCTGGACATCGACACCATCGTCCGGATGGTGGACGACCTGATCGAGGCCCACGGCAGCTGGCTCCCCGCCTTTCACTGACGGCGGTATTGGCAGGCAAACAGAATATCGTAACGTTCCGCCTATGCTGAGGGCCGGGGCGGTCCAAACGGACCGCCCCGGCCTTTTCTGCGCCGTTCCGCGTCAGCCCCTGGTCTTGCCGCCGGCCACGTTCAGCGTGACGCCGTGGATGTAGCTGGCCCTTTCGCTGAGGAGGAAGGCCACGGTGCTGGCCACCTCCGTGAGCTTCCCGCTGCGGCCCATGGGGGTGGTACTGGTTTTGGCGTATCCCGCCCGCAGCTCCTCCACCGTGATGCCCCGGGTGTAGGCCAGCGCCGTCTCGTAGGCCGGGGTGCGAAGGCCCGTGGCCTCCAGGATGCCGGGGGCCACGCCCACCACCCGGACGCCCTTCTTGCCCAGCTCCTTGGCCCAGGAGCGGGTCAGGGAGTTGACGGCGTTCTTGCTGGCGGCGTAGACGCTCTGGCCCTCGCTGCCCTCCAGGCCGGACTCCGAGGACATGTTCAAAATCACGCCGCTGCCCTGGCGGACCATGACACGGGCCGCCGCCTGGGCGCAGAGGAACACGCCCTTCAAATTCACGCCCATGACCTTGTCCCAGGTCTTTTCGTCCAGCTCGTACTGGTGTCCCTCGTCCACCAGAAGCCGGGGGATGTTGATGCCGGCGTTGTTGACGATGCCGTCCAGCCGCCCGTAGGTCTTTACCGCCGTCTCCACCATCTCACTGACGCTCTCCGCGTCGGTGACGTTGCAGACCACGTAGGTCAGCTGCCCCTCTTTGGCGTTTTCAAAGGCGGGGGCCTCCGGGTTCATGTCGCCCACCACCACGTTGGCGCCGTCTGAGAGCAGCTCCTCCGTCACCGCCCGGCCGATGCCCGACGCGCCGCCGGTGACGATATAGGTCTTGCCCTCCAATTCCAACCAAGACATGCTTCAGGACTTCCTTTCTCTTTATTTTGCCGCGCTCTCCTGCGCCTTCTGGTCAAACAGCACCGCCCCCTGCTCCGCGAGGGCCCGCTGCACCAGCTTCACGTCCAGCTCCCTGGGGGTGCAGCCCTCCCGGGCGCTCAGGGCCGCCGCCGTGCCCGCCGCCTGGCCGGTGGCCATGCAGATACTCATGACCCGGTAGCTGGCGTGGGCACGGTGGGTGCCGGAAATGCACCGCCCGCAGGTGAGCAGCCCCTCCACGCCCCTGGGGAGCAGGCAGCGGTAGGGGATGTCGTAGGGCTTGGCCGGCTGGGAGTGCCCCTCCGCCTGGCCGCCGCCGGCGGGGTTGTGAATGTCGATGAGGAACCACGCCCGGTGGACCACCACGTCCGCCTGGCGGCGCCCCTGCTCCACGTCGGTGTCGTCCAGGACGTAGTCGCCCATGATGCGCCGGCTCTCCCGGACGCCCAGGGAACTGCCGCTGGCCTTGACCCGGCAGTTCTCATAGCCGGGGATGTTGCTGCGCAGGAAGGCTACCACCTGGCCGATCTGTCCCCGCAGCGCCAGCTCCCCCGCCACGACCCCCTCCGGGGTCAGGGTGTCCAGGCCGTTGGCCTGGGTGGCGTTGACGCTCCGCTCGCCGGGGTACAGGGTCCGGTGCAGACGGACGATGGAGACATTTTCCGGCAGCTCCCCTCTGTCGTGGGCCTCCTGGCAGAACACGGAGTACCGCTTCCCGTCCGGCAGCGTCACGGGGTCGGTGCCGCCCCAGCAGGTGATGGCCCGCTCCTCGTCCACGTTCTCCAGCACAAATTCGGTGGTGATGGGCTGACAGGAGCCGTCGCTGTCCCTGCCGACGCGGTACTCCGCCCCGGCGCGGCTGGCGATGAAGCCGTCCCCCGTGGCGTCCACGACGGTGTGGGCCGTCAGGGTCCTGGGGCCGTCCTGGGTCCCCACCACCAGGCCGCACACCCGCCGTCCGTCCTTCACCACGTCCACCGCCGGCGTCTGCAGATAGACGCTGACGCCGGCGTCGGAGGCCAGCTTCAGCAGGCGGTATTTGGCCTGCTCCGTATCCACGCTCATTTCCCTGCCGTTGCGGGTGACGGCGCACTCCCGCCCCAGCAGGTCCATCAGCTCCTGATAGGCGGTCCTGGGCGCCACGCTCCCCAGCACCGGATTGACCAGGCCGGAGGTCAGCATCCCCCCGAGGATCCCATAGCGCTCAATGAGCGCCGTCCTCGCTCCCGTGCGGGCGGCGGCCACCGCCGCCGACACACCGGCAGGGCCGCCGCCCGCTATGAGCACATCGTATTCCTCCATAAAGCGATCCATTCGACCACATCTCCTCTCTGTATCCGCCCGCCTGGCGGTCCGGCCTGTCAGGCGGGCCCCTCCGCTCTCCTACCGCAGGCCCGCGCCGTCCAGCAGCTCCCTGGCCGCCTTTACGATATAGCGGGCGTTGTCCAGCCGCAGGGCGTCCGGCAGCCTGCCGCTGGACACCTCAAAGTTGAACGCCCCCGAAAAGCCGATGGCCTTCAGCCCCCGCAGCAGGCTCTGCCAGTCCAGATTCCCGTAGTAGGGCGGCTGGTGCAGGTCGTTCAGGGACGCCTCGCAGATGCTCCTGCCCCGGGAGCCGTAGTTGTCGTGGAGGTGCAGGACCTTCACCCGCTGCCCCAGCAGTTTCAGGCTCTCCTCCTGCTCCAGGCCGTGGATATGGGCGTGGCCGGCGTCCCAGCAGATGTCCGCGTCGATCTCGTCCGCGATGGTCTTTACCATTTCCGGCGCGGTGGCGCACATGTTCTCCACCGCCAGGCGCACGCCGAAGCCCCGGGCGTAGTCCGCCAGGGGGCCCAGCGCCTGGATGGACTCCTCCACATTGGTGGTTGACCGGTCCGGCACGATCACCGGGTGGACCACCACATGCTTCGCGCCCAGAAGCGCCGTAGCCTCGATGGACCGGTGCATCATCAGGTCGCACCGGGGAAATTCCGGGGCCTCCCGGTCCAGATAGCGGTACTTGAAGGGGGCGTGGGTGTGGAGAAGGGCAAGGCCCCGCTCCTCCGCCCGCTCCCGGACGGCCCGGACGTTTTCCCGCCAGTTCTCGCCGTCCAGCACCGGCTCGTGGAGGGTCTCCCCCTCCTTGATGGTGGCTGCAAAGTTCACGTCCACAGCCTCGAAGCCCGCGTCGGCAAAAAAGGCGACAGCCTCCGTCATGGGGTACCGGGGCTTTCCCGCCCGGGCGCTGTGAAGCCCGCTGTTGGCGGAGATCAAAAGGCGGTCATGTTCCATATCCGTTTCCTCCCTGTTCTATCCTTGTCCCTGCTCCGGCGGCTCCTGGCCCTTGTCCTGCTTCCAGGTGTACCGGATCTCCACGTCGATGTCGTACCCCGGCGGCAGCTGGGTCTTCTCGTCCGCCATCCGCTTTACGCTGTCCTGCTTGACCAGGGTGTAGCGGCAGTCCCGCCGGACCTGCTCCATATCCACCACCCGGTCGTCCTGGTTCGGGGACCGGTCGGCGGCGATGAACTCGTCCAGCAGCGCCTTCATCCGCCCGCACCGGGGATTTTCCGGGTCGCAGCGGTCCTCCCGCTCGGGGAAGCTGTCAAAGTACCAGTACCGGCGGTCCGCGGCGGAGTAGACCAGCTTGTCGTGGTCGGAGACGACCATATAGAGGCCGGTGGCGCCGTTGGCGTACTGGGAGTAGACGAACTCCCGGCCCCTGTCCCCCTCAAACAGGTCCTGGCCGTCCAGCTGACCGGGCAGGGGGACCCCGGCGTAGTTCAGGATCGTAGGCATCAGGTCCACAAGGGAGCAGACGTCTCCGCGCCGCTCCGGCGCTCTGCCGGGATATTTCACCAGCAGGGGCACCCTGGCCGCCGCGTCCAGCATGGTCTTCTTCCCGACGCACAGATAGTCCCCCAGCAGCTCGCCGTGGTCGGAGGTAAAGACGATCAGCGTGTCGTCGTACATTCCCCGGTCCCGCAGGACCTGGAGGATGCGGCCGATCTGGTAGTCCACAAAGGTGATGCAACTGTAGTAGTAGTCCTTCAGCACCGTCAGCAGGTGGTAGTCCACACCGGCGCTGAGCCCCTTGTACATGTTCTGCCGGTAGTTGTGGTAGGTCATCAGGTCCTGGCTGTCCGGCGGGACGAAGGGCGGGAGCATGGCGTCCCGCCGGACAGCCAGGACCTGATGACCTACCAC
>DBFJQM010000031.1:0-31598 GCA_048404665.1 Candidatus Pelethomonas sp. | reverse complement strand
AAGACTTGTCTCGTCTGGGGCGAAATATGATTGAGAGCGGTGAATATATTGAGCAGATCTTTCCGAGAATGGGTGTGCGCTTTATCTCCGTTACCGATCGCTTTGACTCATTGCGGGATGATGCCGACATTTCAATCCAACTGAAAAATTTTGCAAACGAGGCATATGCGAGAGACATTTCCAAGAAAATTCGGGCGGTGAAACGGACGCAGCAGCTTGCTGGTAAGTGGACCACTGGCACTCCGCCATATGGATATATGTTAGATCCGGATGACAAGTACCACCTATTTCCTGATCCGCAAACGGGGCCAATCGTTCTTGCCATTTTCCGTATGGTGGCAGAGAATCATACTCTCCACTTCATAGCGAAAACTCTGAATGAGCAAGGGGTGCCCAGTCCCGGACGCTATCTGTACGATATTGGTTTGCGGAAGACGGAGAAGTTCAAAAATGCCATCTGGTATCTGCAAACGATCAAGAAAATTCTTGTCGATCCGGTCTATCTTGGTTGGATTGTGTCCGGAAAGTACAGAAGCCAGCTGTGCGAGCGGGGGACAAAGACTACAGTTAAAACGCCCGAAGAGGAATGGATTATCAATAAAGGTATGCATGAACCCATTGTTTCCAAAGAGCTTTTTGATAAGGTTCAGGACATCCTCTCGGCTAGGCAAAGTGAACAGGGCCTTGCGACTATCTACGATTCCAAGAGTAAACGAAGAAGTATGTTCAAAGGAATTCTTCGTTGCGGAGAATGTGGTCGCAGTATGTACTTGCGCAGTAAATCTAATCGCGGTTATTACTATTATTGCACTCTCCATGAGAATTACAATGCCACCATTTGTCCCAAGAAAGCGGTCAAACAAGAGGATGTAGAGTCCCTTGCCCTGCGACTTATCCAAACTCAGATAAGAGCATTCTCCGATGCCCAGAGACTGATTGCCAACTTGAATGCTACGCCTTCTTCGCAGACCCGCTATCAGATATATGAAACCCAGATTGATGATGCAAAGAGAAAAATTGAAAAGTTCAATCAGCTGAAGGCAGCCCTGTATGGCGATTTTGCAGATGGGCTTCTGAGCCATCAAGATTACACAGATCTGAGCGAGGACTACTCTAGGAGGGCGGATGATTTGAGGATCTTTATTGCTGAATTGGAGAAGGAAAAGGAAAAGTACTCAGTGGGATTTGGCAGCAAAATGCAGTGGGCACTGTTGATTGAAAAGTATAAGGATCAGGAGTCCCTTGACGCTGAAATGGCAGCAGCCTTCATTGAGACGCTTACCTTGTTTAACGATGGCCATGTTGAAGTGGCATTCCGCCATCGTGATGAGATTGAACAGGTTCTCTATGTCGCTGCGACCCGAGGAAAGGAGGCGGAGAGATATGCCGGATAAGGTGCTGGCGTTTTATATTCGTTTGTCGAGTGAAGACCGAGATCTCAAAACAAATGCATTGAAGAATGAGAGTAACAGTGTTTTCAACCAAAGGCGGTTACTCCAGGATTACTATGATACACATGAATCGCTCCATGGTTATAAAGTGATCGTGTTCTGCGATGACGGTGTCACGGGAACACATTTTGACAGGCCAAAGTTCGATGAGCTAATTGAGATGGCTCGCAATCAGGAAATTCATTGCATTATGGTGAAGGACCTATCTCGTTTCGGAAGAAACTTTCTTGAGATGGGAAACTACCTCGAACTGATCCTGCCTCTTTATGGGGTCCGCTTTATCTCTATCAATGATGCCTTTGATAGTGATGACTACTTAGGTGTCACGGGCGGACTTGAGTTAGCCCTCCGCAATCTCATCAATAATATGTATAGCCGAGATCTATCAACCAAGGTGCGCTCAGCTTTTCGTACCCGCAATCTGCGTGGTGAATACTGGGGAGGAAACGGCTTCTATGGCTACCAAGTCCATCCTCATAACAAAAAGAGATTGATCGTAGATGAGCAGGTTCGTGACATCATTGTCATGATTTTCGAGTCCTGCGTTGCAGGCATGACCACGAGCGAGATCGCTCAAATGCTGAATGATATGGGCATTCCATCCCCGTTAGAGCATAAACGGCGAAATGGCGGGTTTTATAATGGGGTGGTCAAGGAAGAGACTGGAATCTGGCTCAAGGGGGCTGTTCGAAAGATTTTGACTGATGAACGCTATACCGGTAAGATGATTACCAATACTCGAGAGACAGAAGAAGTAGGAAAGCCTAAGATGCGATCATTGCCCCGAGATCAATGGATCATAGTGCCAGGTACACATGAAGCAATCATTTCGGAGGAGTTGTTCCGAACGGCACAGAATGCGCTCCAAGGGCGTATTCGGAATGTTAACAAGAATACTGCCGGAAACCGAGCCAACAATCTGTTTGTTTGTGGCTGCTGCGGGAGGAAGCTCCGAAAGAATCCAGCAAAGGAACCACACCTTGTTTGCCCGAAAAATGACAGTATTAAGGGTGCTGAGTGTGCGGGTCTCTTTGTCAATCAGGCCCAAATTGAGCAAGCTGTTCTTCAGATGCTGCGGGAACAAAGTAGGAGCTTCCTTGAGCAGCATTGTTTGATGCAGGCATGCATTGACAAAAAGCTTTCAAGTATTCAAACGGAGCTTGATGCTAACACCAATATGACAAGACGGCTCCAAAGTAGAAAGGCTGAACTATATGAGCAATACCGAGCGGGTCGCATAAGCAGAGAGAAATTTGCTGATATCCAGAAGACAGATTCAGAGAAGCTGGCAAGACTCTCAAGTAGAGCTGAAGAGATCAAGCGGCTTCTGGTAGAGCACTATGAGTCTCGAGGTAATCTTGCGGCGGGAAAAAGAACAGCAGATCAGATCATCCTGCTTAAAGACTATGATCCGGAAATAATTAGAAATTTTGTAGAGCGGGTTCGTGTGTACCCTTCAGGAGAGATTGAGATAGATATGCGTACTTCGAGCGGGTTTGAATTTGTAACGGCAAGCTAAAACAATAAGCGCCCCCCACTTTGGAGGCAGCTGAAAAAATTCCGAAAAAACTGTATGTCTATCTTGACACAACCAGAGGGGCTGGTCACCGGCATGGCCACGAAGATGTTCACCGTGGCCGGGCCGGTCATCGTCTTCGGCGTGGCCGCCAGCGTGATCTACGGCGTGATATTGATGCTGCTGTAGCGCAAAAAGCTCCCCCGGACGGGGGAGCTTTTTGCACGTTCGGTCATTTCTTCCAGTGGTCCAGCTCCGCCAGATGGGCGGCGAACTGCTGCCGGGACTGGTCCGGCGTACAGCCGGGGATGGGCATGTGCTCCACCAAATAGTCCAGAAGCTGGTCCATGGTCCGGTACACAAACGCACCGCCGGTGTAGCACCACTTGCAGTAGTCCTCGTTGAGACTGCCGTCCGGCTCGTCGCTGATGCTGCCGTCGTCCAGGGGCATCCCGCAGCACTGGCAGACGAGCCTCCTGGGGCTGCCCAGCAGGGTGTTGATGGAAATGTGAAAAGCGGTGGAGATCTGCTTGAGGGTCTCGATATTGGGGGTAGTCTCCCCGGTCTCCCAGCGGGACACAGCCTGCCGGGTGACATTCATGCGCTGGGCCATCTGGTCCTGGGTCAGGCCGTTTTGGACCCGCAGCTTCCGCAGCACGTCCCTTGTCTCCATATATGTACGCCTCCTTATGTCGGTTGATGTCCCCAGTATACCCCCATCCGCCCCATCTGGCAAGCAACTGCCTGTTGCGGAAATGGGGGATTGTGTTTCCGGGGTGGGGCTGGTATACTGAGAAACAGTAATGCACGGGAGGAACGCTATGAAACTGATATCCTGGAACGTCAACGGCCTGAGGGCCTGCCTGAACAAGGGCTTTCTGGACTTCTGCGCCCTGGCGGACGCCGACGTATACTGCCTGCAGGAGACCAAGCTCTCCGCCGGACAGCTGACGCTGGACCTGCCGGGCTACCACCAGTACTGGAACTACGCCGACAAGAAGGGCTACTCCGGCACCGCCATTTTCACCAGGGAGGAGCCTCTGGCCGTGACCTACGGCTTCGGGAAGGACCTCCACCGCCACGAGGGCCGGGTCATCACCGCCGAGTACCCGGACTTCTATCTGGTGTGCTGCTACACCCCCAACGCCCAGGACGGGCTGAAGCGCATCGACTACCGCATGGAGTGGGAGGACGACTTCCGGGACTACCTGCTGGACCTGGACCGGGAAAAGCCGGTGGTGCTCTGCGGGGACCTGAATGTGGCCCATGAGGAGATCGACCTGAAAAACCCCGGCCCCAACCGGGGCAACGCCGGCTTCTCCGACCAGGAGCGGGGGAAGATGACGGAGCTGCTCTCCGCCGGCTTCGTGGACAGCTTCCGCCACTTCTATCCGGACAAGACCGGGGCCTACAGCTGGTGGAGCTACCGGTTCAACGCCCGGGCCAACAACGCCGGATGGCGAATCGACTACTTCATCGTCTCCCGGCGGCTGGCGCCCCGGCTCACCGGGGCGGACATCTACGCCGAGATTCCCGGCAGCGACCACTGCCCCGTGGCCCTGACCATGGACCGGGGCTAATCCAGCAGCGCCGTCAGGTCCTCCAGATCCAGCCCCGGCTGCAGGGCCAGGTTCACGCCGTACCCCAGGACCCGGGCCAGGTCCCGGACCTTGGCGTCCACGCTGTCCGGGGTGACAAAGAGGCTGCGGCCCCGGTCCCCCAGGGGCGCAGGGCCGCCTTCGGTCCCCAGCAGGTCCCGGACCAGGGTGGCGGCCTCCACCACCGTGGGGACCCCCAGGGCGATCACCGGCGCCCCCAGGGCCTCCCGGTCCAGGGCGGAGCGGCAGTTGCCCACGCCGCTGCCGGGGACCAGGCCCGCGTCGGAGATCTGCACCGCGGCGCACAGCCGCCGGACCTCCCGGGCCGCCAGGGCGTCTATGACGATCACCGCAGCGGGCTGTACCCGCTCCGCCGCGCCCCGGACCCATTCGGCGGCCTCCAGCCCCGTGTCCCCCAGGACCCCCGCCGCCAGGGCGGCCACCGGCCGCAGCATGGGCAGCTCCCGTCCCAGGTGGCGGGTCACCAGGATGTGCCCTGCCGTCCGGGGCCCCAGGGCGTCCGGCGTCATGGCGGCGTTGCCCAGGCCCGCCACCAGCACCGGCCCCTCCGGGGGCAGCAGCGGCGACAGCAGGTCCGCCACCGCCCGGGCGGCCCGGGCGAAGCCGTCTGTCTCCCGCCGCCACAGGGCGGTGAGGTCCACCGTCAGATAGGTCCCCACCGGCTTGCCCAGGGCCTCGGCCCCCTCCCGGTCCAAAATGTCCACCCGCTCCACGGGGAAGCCCTCCGACTCGCCCTCCCGGGCCTTGACCCCCCGGAGCTTCGTGGTCTCCCCGGCGCTCTCCCGCCACAGCTGGTGGGCCTCCACCGCCAGGTCCGTCCGCATATTTCGCATAGCTTGTGATACCTCCCCGCCCAAAGCACAAAATCTGGTAGTTCCCCGTTAGGGTCTCCCCGCAGGGGGAAAATATGCGAAAAAAGTTCGGGAAATACGAAATTTACCCTTGCAATTTTCAAAGAGCCGTGGTAAAATACATTTCTGCGTGGGGTAGGTATCCCATTCCGCCCCATAGATCCCACTGGAGGAGGTGTTTGGTTTGCCGAATATTAAGTCCGCTAAGAAGCGCGTGCTGGTGGCTGAGGTTCGCAATGCCCGCAACAAGGCTGAAAAGTCTGCTCTGAAGACCGCTGTGAAGAAGTTTGAGGCTGCTGCCGCCGATGGCAATCGCACCGAGGCCGAGGGCGCTTACAAGGTCGCGGTCAAGGCCGTTGACAAGGCTGCCGCCAAGGGCATTCTGCACAAGAACAATGCCGCTCACAAGAAGAGCGCCATGACGCTGAAGCTCAACCAGGTCGGCTGATATTGGCCCAGCACAAAAGACCACCCCCGAGGGGTGGCCTTTTTTTGCCCAAAATCGGACCCGTTATTTTTGGAGGAGGGGGCGTTACGCCTCCTCCTCCAGAATCTCCACGATATTGCCGATGGCCCCGTCGGTGCAGTGGCACACCGGCCGGACGCCGGGGGCGGTGAGTACCTCCGGCTGGGCGTTGGCGGGACAGAAGGCCCGGTCCGCCGTGCGGAGCATGGTCAGGTCGTTGAGGTGGTCCCCCACGCAGAGCATGGTCCGGCAGCCCAGCAGCGATTTCAGCTCCAGGCACATCTCCCCCTTGTTGGCGCCCTTGGCGGTCATCTCCAGCAGGTGGTCGTTGGAGAAGATGTACTCGTACCGCTCCAGCCAGCCCCGGTCCCGGATGAAGGCCAGAACGTCGTCCAGCACCGGCTTTTCCGACACGAACAGGGCCTTGGCCAGGGGCAGGGGCACCGTCTCCGGCCCCAGGTCCCCGATGGGCTGGAAGGCCAGGCCGGTGAGCTTTGCGTGCTGGCGGTTCCAATCGCTGGGGTGCAGGGCCTGGACCAGGTCGCTGTCGTGGTACAGCTCCAGGGACACCTGGGGGAAGGCGTCCATGATCGCCGTCAGGTCCTGCCGGGCGGCGTCCGGCAGGAACCGCTGGCGCAGATACCGCTCCCAGGTGAAGTCGTAGATGGCGCCGCCGTTGTCCACCACCGTGGGGGCGTTGGTGGGCACCAACGCCGTATAGCGGCGGTATGCCTCCCTGGCCCGGCCGGTGGCCACGGCGAAGCGGCCTCCCTCCGCCATAAAGCGGCGGATGCCGGCGATGTTCCGCTCCGCCATGGGCGGGCAGGCCCCGCCGGAGCGCAGGGCGTTTTCAGTGTACAGCAGCGTGTTGTCAAAGTCGCTGATAAGCAGGACCCCATCAAATTTTCCCATAGTCCAGATTCCCTCGTTTTCTTCGAATTGCTCTATTATACCCGAAAATCTCCCCCTTGGCAACGGGCATATCCCGCTTTTTTGCCGCATAGGCTGTCCCAGAGGACAAGCAATGAACAAAGGGGAGAACAGCAAATGACCATCAAAAGAAGACCCAGACATCTGCCCCGGGTGCTGGCCCTGTGCCTGGCCGGGGCGGTGCTGTACCTGGTGTGGGCCACCGCCGCCAGCTCCAGCGCCCGCTCCGCCCTGGACCAGCTCAGCCGCCGGCGGCAGCTGGCCCTGGACCTGCTGCGCTGTCAGCTGGGGGACTGGGGGACGGAGGGCGTCCCCGCCCCGGTGGAGCTGGCCATCGGCCAGAGCCCCCTGCTGCTGGCGGGCAGGGAGACGGTGCTGCGGCTGCGGCAGACGGAGGAGCCCGATCAGGACGGCGGCGGGGAAGAGCCGGAGGACCCGGCGGACCACGGCGGCGCACAGCTCCTGCCGGAGGAGCCCACGGAGCCGGGGGACACCCTGCTCCAGATCGACAACGGCGTGCCCGCCAAGACACTGGTGCCCACCTCCCCCGACGGCTATGTGGTGGCCGGGGACGTGTACATCAACAACCGCACGGAGCTGCCCCTGGACGCCGCCATGCTGGACGGCAGCTTTGCCGCCGCCCTGGCGGAGGAGGAGGGGCCCCAGGTGCTGATCCTCCACACCCACGCCACCGAGGCATACACCATGCCCCAGGGCCAGGAGTATGAGCCCAGCGGCGAGTGCCGGTGTACCGACGGGGACTACAACATGCTGCGGGTGGGGGAGGCGTTGAAGGCCGCCCTGGAGGCAGAGGGCCTCCAGGTGCTCCACGACGGGACGCTCCACGACTACCCGGAGTACAGCGGGGCCTATGACCGGTCCCTGGCCACCGCCAGGGACTACCTGGAGCGGTATCCTACCATCCGGTTCATCCTGGACGTCCACCGGGACGCCATCTACGACGGCGACGGGAACCCCTACAAGGTGGTCAGCCCCGTGGCGGGGCTCAGCGCGGCCCAGATGTCCTTTGTCATCGGCTCCGACGCCGGCGGCCTGGAGCACCCCAACTGGCTGGAGAACCTGAAGCTGGCGGCGGCGGTGCAGCAGCGCCTGACGGAGGACTACCCCACCCTCATGCGGCCCATCACCCTGCGCTCCTCCCGGTACAACCAGCACCTGACCCCCGGCTGCCTGCTGGTGGAGGTGGGGGCGGCGGGCAACTCCCTGGACGAGGCCCTGGTCAGCGCCGGCCTTCTGGGCAAGGCCCTGGCGGAGGTGATCCTAAGCGCGCCCAGAGCATAAAAAAGAGGAGGCCGCGGCCTCCTCTTTTTATATGCGGTTACTGCTGCTCCCGCTGATAGGCCACGATGACCCGGCGGTTGGGCTCGGTGCCCATGGAGTAGGTGGTGACGCCGGGAACATCCTGGAGCGCAGTGTGGATCACATGGCGCTCGTAGGCGTTCATAGGCTCCAGCGTCACGTTGCGGCGGTACTTGATGGCCTTGGCGGCCACCTTCCGGGCCAGCTGCTGGAGGTTTTGCTCCCGCTTGAGCCGGTAGTTCTCCGCGTCCACCTGGATCCTCACCCGCTTGTCACAGCCCCGGTTCACGGAGTAGCTGGTGAGCTGCTGGATGGCGTCCAGAGTCTCGCCACGGCGGCCGATGAGGGCGCCCATCTTCTCCCCCTCCAGAATGACCTTGTAGCGGCCCTTTTCCGGCTGATAGACGGCGATATCCGCCTGGCAGTCCATGTGCTGCAGAAGGCCGGTCAGGAAGGTGCGGATCTGCTGGGCCTTTTCGTCGCTGCAGGGCTCCCCCAGGTCCTCGGCCGCGGGGGCGGGAATGACGATCTCCTCCTCGGCGGCCTCCTCCTGGCGGGGTTCCGCCTTGGGCTTCCGCTGGGGGCGGGGAGGCTTCTCCGCCCTGGGGGCGCGCTTCTCCGCCCGCTCCGGTTTCTCAGCCTTCTCGGGCTTGGCGGGGGCCTGGACCGGCTCCTGCCGGGGCTGCTCCACCTTCACCCGGGGCTGCTGGGGGGCCTTGGGGGCCTCCTCCTCCAGACCGTAGGTCACGCGGACCTTGGCGGGGCTGGCGCCGATGCCGAAAAAGCCGGACTTGGCCCGCTCCAGAATCTCCACGGACACGTCATCCCGCTCCAGGCCCAGCTCCTTGAGGGCCTTGCTGATGGCCTCCTCCTCGGTCTTGCCTTTCATGTCAAGATATTTCAGTGCCATATCGGGTCCTTACTCCTTACTTGTTATCGTCATATCGGTCTTCCTGATAGCTGCGGCCCCGGGCGTAGGGACGGTCGCCCACCCGGCCGGCCTCGTTGGTGGAGACCTTCTTGTCCGGGGACTTCTGGGGCTGCTTCTTGGCGGGCTTGGAGGCGCTGATCTCCCGCTGCTCGGCGGCGCGCTTTTTGGCCTCGTCCATGCGGGCCTTCCGGGCGGCCTCCCGCTTGGCGGCCAGCTCGTCCTCCTCGGCCTGGAGCTTCTTGGTGTAGAACTTGCCCAGGATCACCTCCTGGATGGTCATGAGCACGCTGTTGATGATCCAGTACACGCCCATGGCGGCGGGCATCATGAAGCAGAACCAGATGGACGACAGCGGCAGGAGCAGGTTCATCAGCTGGCCCTGCTTCTGCTGCTCGGCGCTCTGGCCGTTGGTCTTCATCATGATCTTGCTGCTGACGAACTGGGTGGCGGCGGCGATGAAGGGAATGAGGATCACGCCGACGCAGGCCCAGGTCATGATAAAGTGGCTCACCATGCTGGTGGGGGTGGCGCTCAGGTCCAGGCCCAGGAAGGTGAAGTCCACGTCGATGAGGCCGTCCACCTTGCCCTGGAACTGGGCCCAGTGCTGATGGATAAAGTCGGTAATGCCGATCTGCTCATAGGCCGCGTTGTAGCTGGCGGTGTCGTAGCCCAGGCTGAGGGCCAGCTCCTTCACCGCGGCGAAGGCCTCCTCGCTGAGGCCCATGAAGTAGGTGATGGGGCGGTAGATGATGGAGTACAGGGGCAGCATCAGCAGCAGGGGCAGGAAGGACCACAGGCAGCCGCCCATGGGGTTGACGCCTTCCTCCTGATAGAGCTTCTGCAGCTCCTCCTGGTACTTCTGCTGGTTCTTGGCGTACTGCTTTTGCAGCTCCGCCTGTTTGCCGGAGAGGCGGCCCATGCGGATCATGCTCCGCTTGGACTTCATCTGGAAGGGCAGCAGCACCAGCTTGATCACCAGGGCGAAGAGGATGATGGATGCGCCGTAGGACCCGGTGATGGTGTAGAACCACCGCAGCAGCGCGGCAAAGGGGACGGTAATGAGTTTACCCATTGACAGATTTCCTCCAGTGATTCACATTTGTTCTGCTAGGGGACGGGGTCGTAAAAATTCCCCTTGGAAAAGGGGTGGCATCGCAGAAAGCGCTTCAGGGCCAGCCAGCCGCCCTTTGCGGGGCCGTACTTCTCGATGGCCTCCACCGCGTACTGGGAGCAGGTGGGGATGAAGCGGCACCGGGGGGGCAGGCCGGGGGAGATGTACCGCTGGTAAAACCGGATGGCCCCCAGGAGGAACCGCTTCATGGCGTCTCCTCCCGGGCGAGGCCCAGGCGGGCCATGGCCTGATCAAAGGCGGCGGCGAGCTTCCGGTAGGGGACGTCGGCCGTCCGCATCCGGGCCACCAGGATCACGTCGTAGCCCTGGGCCATGCGGGGCTGGGCCAGGCGGAACACCTCCCGCAGCCGCCGCCGGGCGCGGTTGCGCACCACGGCGCCGCCCAGCTTGGTGCTGACGGTGACGCCCAGACGATTGTGGTCCAGCCGGTTTTTCCGGCAGTAGACCACCAGGACAGGCGTCACCGCCGAGCGGCCCTTCTGATAGAGCCGCCGGAACTCATGATTGGCCTTGATGGTGGCAGACTTTTTCATACCGGACCTCTCTCCTGCCTAAGCTGGGGATAAACGCCCCAAAAGCACCCAGGGGACGGCAAGAACCCTCGCCGTCCCCCTTTACCGATCTATGCGATGCAAACTCCGCGGCCTCAATGGGTCAGGCGAGCGCGGCCCTTGGCCCGACGGCGGGCGAGAACCTTCCGGCCGTTGGCGGTCCGCATTCTCTTGCGGAAACCATGCTCCTTGGAGCGCTGGCGCTTCTTGGGCTGATAGGTACGGATCATTTGCATACACCTCCTAATCAAATTTGCCGCGGGGCGGATGAACGCCCCGCTACTCGACGGCGGGGGGCCGTAGACCCTCACCGCAGTTGATGATCCATGGCTTGCCGCAGGACAAGCACAAGCTATTATACATAAAAATCGAAACCCTGTCAATAAAAAAAGCAGGATATTTCCGCCATTTTCAAGTTTTTCCCCGGAGGACGGCCCCGCCCCTTGACCGGACGGCGTCCGCCGGGCTATACTGACTGGGACGGGCGCCCTGCCGCGCCCGCCATGCGGATGCAAAGGAGACGGATGCCATGTGGTTTGACGACGCGGTGATCTATCAGATCTACCCTCTGGGCCTGTGCGGCGCGCCGGAGGAAAACGACGGGACCCTCTGCCGCCGGCTGCCCCGGCTGGCGGACTGGGCGGGACATATCAGGCGGCTGGGGGCGGACACGGTGCTGCTGAACCCCCTCTTTGACAGCGACCGGCACGGCTACGACACCCGGGACTACTTCACCGTGGACCCCCGGCTGGGGGACGAGGCGGACCTGAGGGCCCTGTGCGGGGCCTTCCACGCCGCCGGGCTGCGGGTGCTGCTGGACGGGGTGTTCAACCACGTGGGCCGGGGCTTCTGGGCCTTCCGGGACCTGCGGGAGAAGAAGTGGGACAGCCCCTACCGGGACTGGTTCCATGTGCGCTTCGACGGGGACACCTGCTATCACGACGGCTTCTGGTACGAGGGCTGGGAGGGCCACTATGAGCTGGTGAAGCTGAACCTCCAAAACCCGGAGGTGGTCCGCCACCAGTTCGACGCCATCCGCTCCTGGGTGGACCGATTCGGCATCGACGGGCTGCGGCTGGACGTGGCCTACTGCCTGCCGCCGGACTACCTGGAGGAGCTGCGGCGCTTCACGGAGGGGCTGAAGCCGGACTTCGTCCTGGTGGGGGAGTGCCTCCACGGGGACTACAACCGATGGATGAACGATAGCGCCTGCCACGCCGTCACCAACTACGAGTGCTACAAGGGCCTGTGGTCCAGCTTCAACTCCATGAACCTCTTCGAGATCGCCCACAGCCTCCAGCGCCAGTTCGGGCCGGAGCCCTGGAGCCTCTACCGGGGAAAGCAGCTTATGAGCTTCCTGGACAACCACGACGTGGAGCGCATCGCCAGCAAGCTGACGGACAAGCGCCACCTGGTCCCCGCCTACGGCCTGCTGTTCGCCATGCCCGGGGTCCCGGCGGTGTACTACGGCAGCGAGTGGGGCCTGGAGGGGCGGAAGAGCGACGGGGACGCCGCATTGCGCCCCGCCCTGGCGGGGCCGGAGTGGAACGGCCTTACGGACCGGATCGCCGCCCTGGCCGCCGCCCGGCGGAAAAGCCCCGCCCTGCGCCGGGGCAGCTATCAGAACGTCCTCATCACCAACCGGCAGCTGATCTTCCGGCGGGAGGCGGAGGGGGAGCGGGTGCTGGCGGCGGTGAACGCCGACAGCGTCCCCTATACCGCCCACTTCGACGCGGGCAGCGGCCGGGCGGTGGACCTCATCACCGGCGCGCCCCACGACTTCGGCGGCGGCAGCCAGCTGCCGCCCTGCAGCGTGGCCTATTGGAAGCTCCTCTGACCCCAGCCGGTATGCGCCCCGGGAGCAGGAAAAATGCGGCGGGGACCGATTGACAAGCGGCGGCGGGACTGCTATGCTGTACTTGTCCCCGGCTGCGGGCCGGGGAGATGACCTGTAACAAAACGTCAGCGGGGAGGACGGCTATGAATACATATCTTGGAATTGAACTGGGCTCCACCCGGATCAAGGCTGTGGCCGTGGACGGAGGATACCGGCCGGTATCCTCCGGGGACCACACCTGGCAGAGCAGCTATGAAAACGGCGTGTGGACCTACGGCCTGGACGAGGTGTGGGAGGGGCTGCGCGCCGCGGTGTCCGGCGTGGCGGACCGGGAGCATGTAGCCGCCATGGGCGTCAGCGCCATGATGCACGGCTACCTGGCCTTTGACAAGGACTGGAACCTGCTGGTCCCCTTCCGCACCTGGCAGAATACCATCACCGGCCAGGCGGCGGCGGAGCTCACCGAACTGTTCGGCTTCAATATCCCCCAGCGCTGGTCCATTGCCCACCTGTACCAGGCTATTTTGAACAAAGAGGCGCACGTCCCCCAGGTGGCCCACATCACCACCCTGGCGGGCTACGTCCACTATAGGCTCACCGGCGTCAACGCCGTGGGCGTGGGCGAGGCGTCCGGCATGTTCCCCATCGACAGCAAAACCCTGGATTACGACGGCGGCATGCTGGCAAAGTTCAACGCGCTCATCGCCGGAAGGGGCCTGCCCTGGACGCTGGAGGACCTGCTGCCTAAGGTGCTCGCCGCCGGGGAGAGCGCCGGAGCGCTGACGGAGGAGGGCGCGAGGCTGCTGGACCCCTCCGGCGCTCTGCGCCCCGGCACGCCCCTGTGCCCCCCGGAGGGGGACGCGGGCACCGGCATGACCGCCACCAACGCCGTGGCTCCCCGGACGGGGAACGTGTCGGCGGGCACCTCCATCTTCTCCATGGTGGTGCTGGAGCGGCCCTTGAAAAAGGTGCACCCGGAGATCGACCTGGTGACCACCCCCGACGGGCGGCCGGTGGCCATGGTCCACTGCAACAACTGCACCAACGACATGAACGCCTGGGTGTCCCTCCTGGGGGAGACGGCGGCGCTGTTCGGCGCGGAGCCGGACACCGGGGCGCTGTATACCAGGCTGTATGAAAAGAGCCTGGAGGGCGAGGCGGACTGCGGCGGCGTGATGGTGTGCAACTATCTGGCCGGGGAGGGCGTGACCCACATGGACGCGGGCCGCCCCATGGCGGTGAGATGCCCGGACAGCCGCTTTACCCTGGCAAACTTCCTGCGCGCCCAGCTCTACGCCACCATGGCCACGCTGAAGATCGGCATGGACATCCTGGCCGGGGAGCAGGTGGCCATCGACCGGCTCACCGGCCACGGCGGCCTCTTCAAGACCCCGGTGGTGGGCCAGCGGTACATGGCCGCCGCCTGCGGCGCGCCGGTGACGGTGATGGAGACCGCCGGGGAGGGCGGGCCCTACGGCATGGCCCTGCTGGCGGCGTACATGGTGGAGCGCGCACCGGACGAGAGCCTGGGGGACTACCTGGACCGGCGGGTGTTTGCCGGGACCCGGGGCACCACCCTGGCGCCGGACCCGGAGGACGCGGCGGGCTTTGAGCGGTACATGGAGCGGTACAGGCGGCTGCTGGACGTGGAGCGGACCGCCGTGGAAATTTTGTAACATCAATGGGAGGAACAGAGAAAATGAGCAAGTATCAGTTTTGGTTCGTGGTGGGCTCCCAGGACCTGTACGGCCAGGAGGTGCTTCAGACCGTGGCCCGACGGGCGGCGGAGATGGCGGCGGAGATGAGCAAGGCCCTGCCCTATCCCCTCATCTATAAGGTCACCGCCATGAGCAGCGCCCAGATCGCGGACATCGTCAAGGAGGCCAACTACGACGACGCCTGCGCCGGCATCGTCACCTGGTGCCACACCTTCTCCCCCAGCAAAATGTGGATCAACGGCCTGGCAAAGCTGCAAAAGTCCTACTGCCACTTTGCCACCCAGTATAACCGGGAGATCCCCAACGAGGAGATCGACATGGACTTTATGAACCTGAACCAGGCCGCCCACGGCGACCGGGAGCACGGCTTCCTGGCCGCCCGGCTGCGGCTGCCCCGGAAGGTCATCGCGGGCTACTGGCGGGACGAGAAGGTCCTCCGCCGCCTGGGCGACTGGATGAAGGCCGCCGTGGGCGCGGCGGTCAGCAGGTCCATGAAGGTCATGCGCTTCGGCGACAACATGCGGGAGGTGGCCGTCACCGAGGGCGACAAGGTGGAGGTCCAGACCAAGCTGGGCTGGCAGGTGAACACCTGGGCCGTGGGGGACCTGGTGAAGGAGATGAACGCCGTCACCGAGGCGGAGATCGACGCCCTGGTGGCGGAGTATACCGCCAGCTACGACGTCGCCACGGATAACATGGAGGCCATCCGCTACCAGGCGAAGGAGGAGATCGCCATTAAGCGGATGATGGACCGGGAGGGCTGCCGGGCCTTCTCCAACACCTTCCAGGACCTCTACGGCATGGAGCAGCTGCCGGGCCTGGCCAGCCAGCACCTGATGGCCCAGGGCTACGGCTACGGCGGCGAGGGCGACTGGAAGGTCAGCGCCATGACCGCCATTCTGAAGGCCATGGGCGAAAACGGCAACGGGTGCTCCCTCTTTATGGAGGACTACACCTACAACCTGGCGGAGGGCGCGGAGTACAGCCTGGGCGCCCACATGCTGGAGGTCTGCCCCTGCTGCGCGGCGGAAAGGCCCCGCATCGAGACCCACCACCTGGGCATCGGCATGAACGAGAAGGACCCCGCCCGTCTGGTGTTCGAGGGCAAGGCCGGGGACGCCGTCGTGGTCAGCCTCATCGACATGGGCGGCCGCCTGCGGCTCATCTGCCAGGACATCCACTGCGTCAAGCCCATCCTGCCCATGCCCAACCTGCCGGTGGCCCGGGTCATGTGGCAGGCGGAGCCCAGCCTCACCACCGGGGTGGAGTGCTGGATCACCGCCGGCGGCGCCCACCACACGGTGCTCAGCTACGACGTGACGGCGGAGCAGATGAAGGACTGGGCCAATATCATGGGCATCGAGTTCGTCCACATCGGCAGGGATACCACCGTGGAGGGCCTGGAGAAGGAGCTGCTCTGGAACGACATCGCCTGGAAGCTGAAGGAGTTTTGACCATGCTGGAGGAACTGAAAAAGCGGGTCTGCGAGGCCAATCTGCTGCTGCCCCGGCACGGCCTTGTGACCTTTACCTGGGGCAACGTGTCCGGGGTGGACCGGGAGAGGGGCCTTATGGTCATCAAGCCCTCCGGGGTGGAGTACGACGGCATGACGCCGGAGGACATGGTGGTGGTGAGCCTGGCCACCGGCCAGCGGGTGGAGGGCAGGTATAAGCCCTCCAGCGACACCCCCACCCACGCAGCCCTCTACAACGCCTTTCCCACCATCGGCGGCGTGGTCCACACCCACTCCCGCTGGGCCACCAGCTTCGCCCAGGCGGGCCGGGGCATCCCCGCCCTGGGCACCACCCAGGGGGACTACTTCTACGGGGAGATCCCCTGCACCCGGCTCATGACCCCCCAGGAGATCGCCGGGGAGTACGAGAAGGAGACGGGGAACGTCATCATCGAGACCTTCCGGAGCCGGGGCATCGACCCCGACCAGGTCCCGGCGGTGCTGGTCCGCAGCCACGGCCCCTTTACCTGGGGCGCCGACCCCATGAACGCCGTCCACAACGCGGTGGTACTGGAGGAGGTGGCCTTTATGGACTTCCACGCCATGGCGCTGAATCCCGGCTGGAGCCCCATGCAGCAGGAGCTGCTGGATAAGCACTATCTCCGCAAGCACGGCCCCGGCGCCTACTACGGCCAGGGCTGACGGGCTGCGGCATTAAGATCGGAATATGACAGACGCCCCGGGGCGGACCTGAGAGATCGGGCCCGCCCCGGGGCGTTTTTTGCGCCGGACCGGAAAATTTGGGCGGCGGGGGCCAAAGCGTTGCACGTTTCCGTGCAACAAAGGGCGGGTTTGGACCTATAGGTGAGGGGAGTTTCTCCCCGGAAGAACATGGAGAGGAGTGAAAAGCCATGGAAGTAACAGAAGGAAACGGCCTGCGGATGACCCGCGGGGACAGCGAGACCCTGGCGGTGTCCTGCCCGGACCGGCCCTTCGCGGCCGGGGACGTGGTGGAGCTGACGGTGCGCCGGCACGCGGGCCGGGGCGAGGCGCTGATCCGGAAGCGGGTGGAGACCTTCACGGAGGAGGGCAAGGCGGTGGTGTCCTTCGCGCCGGAGGACACGTCGGGCCTGGCCTTCGGGGTGTACAGCTACGACGTGCAGGTCACCTTTACGGACCTGGGGGTCAAGACCATCGTGAAGCCCTCGGACTTTGAGGTGGGAAAGGAGAATACCTATGACGGCTGAGGTACGGGGCAGGGTGTCTCCCGGTCCTGAGCTGGCGGCGGGGCTGGAGACAGGCCCCCAGATCGTGGTGGAGGTGGCGGGCTCCGGCCCTCCCGGCACCACGGACCACCGGAAGCTGGCCGGCCGGGAGGCGGCGGATCAGCACCCCATCGGGGCCATCACGGGCCTGGAGGAGGAGCTGGCCGCCCAGCTGACGGAGGAGGACGTCTCCCGGCAGCTGGACCGGGAGCTGACGGAGCTGACCAACCAGGACATCATGCGGATCTGGAACAGCGTCCAATCATAAGACAACAAGGAGGAGCAAGAAAATGAGTCAAAAAGTACATGCCGGGGAAAACGCCCTGACCATGCTGGTGCAGCTGGTCAAGACGGCCCTGAAGGACAAGGTGAGCGCCGAGGCCGGAAAGGGCCTCAGCTCCAACGACTACACCGCGGCGGAGAAGCTGAAGCTCAGCGGCGTGGCCGAGGGGGCCAACAAGACCACGGTGGAGGACGCGCTCACCAGCGACAGCAGGGTGAACGCCCTGTCCGCCGCCCAGGGCAAGGTCCTGGACGGCAAGATCAAGGAGATGAAGGACAGCCTGGGGGGCCTGGGCTACGGGGATATGATGAAGGCATCCTACGACGCGGACAACGACGGCGTGGTGGACAAGGCGGCCGACGCCGACAAGCTGGGCGGCCAGGCCCCCGGCTACTACGCGCCGGCCTCCAGCGTGCCCACCAAGGTGTCCCAGGTGACCAACGACGCGGGCTACCAGACGGCGGCCAACGTGGAGGCCGCCATCACCGGCAAGGGCTATCAGACGGCGGCCCAGGTGGACGCAAAGATCAGCGCCGCCAACGCCCGGGTGTTCAAGCCCCAGGGCTCCTGCGCCTTCGCGGCCCTGCCGGTCCCCGCCCAGGCCAACCTGGGCTTTGTCTACAACGTCACCGACGCCTTCACCACCTCCGCCGGCTTTCTGGAGGGCTCCGGCAAAAAGTACCCGGCGGGGACCAACGTGGTGGCGGTCCAGTCCGGCGAGGGCTATGCCTGGGACGTGCTGGGCAGCTTCTACGACCTCAGCGGCTATGTGCTCGCCAGCGAGATCCAGGAGCTGACCAACCAGGAGGTCCAGGCCATCTGGGATTCCGTGGTGGTCTGAGGCGGTGACGGGACATGGCGGTGCAACAACACATGGGCGGCAGCGCCCTGGCCTTCGCCTTCCGGCTGGTGAAGACGGCCCTGGCGGACAAGCAGGAGACGCTGACCTTTGACGCCGCGCCCGCCGAGGGCAGCGGCAACGCCGTCACCAGCGGCGGCGTCTACCGGGCCATCCGGGACGCCCTGGGCGATTTGGACGCCATCCTGGCGGACGTGGTGGGAGGCGGCTGATATGGCGGTATCGGAGCGCCTTGCGCTGCTGCGCAGGCTGCGCGGCGATCTGGCGGACGAGCTGACCGCCCTGGGGGTGCCCTCCCGGCAGGACGAGACCCTGGAGGTGCTGGTGCCCCGGGTGCTCCAGTGCCTGGAGGGCGCCGGCGAGGGCTTTGCCGCCTCCCTGAAGCCGGCCTGGGACGTGTCCTACGGCTGCTTTTCCGCCGGGGAGACGGTATCCCTGGCGGGGATGGCGGCCATCGCCCGGGCCGTGCGGGTGACGGCCCTGACGGTGACAGTGACGGGGGAGGGCGTCTCCGCCCTCTCCGCCGCCGGGACCGGGTGGACGGTGAGCCGGAGCGGGGACACCCTCACCGCCCAGTACCGCCCTGGCGGCGTCCTGCTCCCCGCCGCCCTGGCGGCGGCCCTGGAGCGGCTCACCCTTGCTGGGGACGGCGCCACCCCGGTGACGGCCACCGTGGCCCTCCGGGGCCTGGGCTTCTCCGGCGGGGCCTACCCCGCCGACGGCACGGCCAGCTTTTCCTACGTCTACCACATGACCTGGGAGCTGCTGGGGCTGGTGTGCCCCACCTGGACGGAGCTGAGCGGAAGGACCTGGCGGGGCGTAGAGCGGTTTTCAAAACCATAGGGAAGGAGCAAAATGCGGGACAGCATATGGATCTGACATCAATTTTGGTGGCGGCGCTGGCGCTGGCAGGGACCCTGGCGGGGAGCTGGCTGGCCAACCGGAAGAGCGCCGCCCTCATCGCCTACCGGCTGGAGGAGCTGGAGAAGAAGGTGGACAAGCACAACCAGGTGGTGGAGCGGACCTACCGCCTGGAGGAGCAGGCGCTGCTGCTGGAGGAAAAGGTCAAGGTGGCAAACCACCGCATCGACGATCTGGAGGCCCATGACCGGTAAGCGGCGGAGAGCAGGACAAGACGGCGGGCGCGTTGCGCGCCCGGGAAAGGAGAGACCATGGAGGACATCAAAATGAGAGCGGCCAGGCTGATGAGCGTCAAATCCCTGGTGACGCTGGCGCTGACGGCGGTATTCGCCGTACAGGCCAGCCGGGGACAGATCAGCCAGGATTTTATGACCATTTACGCGGTGATCATCGCGTTCTATTTCGGCACCCAGAGCCAGAAGGCCCAGAGCGCGTCGGACCGGAGCGGCGGCAATGAGTAGGCCCGTGGGCGCGGCGGGGCTGGCGCTTATCAAGAGCTTTGAGGGCTGCCGCCTGACGGCCTACAGGCCGGTACCCAACGAGACGTACTGGACCATCGGCTGGGGCCACTACGGCCCCGACGTACAGCCCGGCCAGACCATCACCCAGGCGGAGGCGGACCGGCTGCTGACGCTGGACTGCCAGAGCGCCGCCGACGCCGTGGACAACCCGAAGTACTGCCCCCTGACCGCACAGCTGAACGATAACCAGCGGGACGCGCTGATCTCCTTTACGTTCAACTGCGGCACCGGCAATCTGCGGACGCTGTGTCGCGGCCGGACGCTGGAGCAGATCGGCGCCGCCCTGACGCTTTACAACAAGGGCAACGGAGGCCAGGTGCTGCCGGGCCTGGTACGCCGCAGGAAAGCGGAGCAGGAGCTGTTTTTGACGCCGGTGACGGCGGAAACGGAGGGTATCATGGACGAAAAACGCTACAACACGGTGGAGGAGTGCCCGGACTGGGCCAGGGCTACGGTGGAGAAGCTGGTGGACCGGAAGCACCTAAGCGGCGACGGCACGGGGCTGGACCTCAGCTACGACATGGTGCGCCTGCTGGTGATCCTGGACCGCGCCGGCGCGTTTGAGGCATAGGGGCGAGCCCCGGGGAGGAATGTCCGTTTTGGGACATTCCTCCTTTCCTTTTTCCCTGCCCTGTGTTACAATGGCACCAGATCACAGAAAGAGAGGCGCGGGCATGAGGGAGAGCATCCTGGTGGTGGACGACGAGACCGCCATTGCGGACCTGGTGGAGGTCTATCTGAAAAACGAGGGGTACACGGTCTGCAAATTCTACAATGCCGCAGACGCCCTGGCCTGCGTGGAGCAGACGCATCTGGACCTGGCGGTGCTGGACGTGATGCTGCCGGACATGGACGGCTTCACCCTCTGCCAGCGCATCCGGGAGTCCCACCTGTTCCCCATCATCATGCTCACCGCCAGGGTGGAGGACATGGACAAGATCATGGGGCTGACCCTGGGGGCGGACGACTACATCACCAAGCCCTTCAACCCCCTGGAGCTGGTGGCCCGGGTCAAGACCCAGCTGCGGCGGTACACCCGCTATAACGCCGGCGAGACGGCGCCGCGGGAGGTCACGGAGCACGATTTTCGGGGCCTTCAGATCTCCCGGGCCACCCACAAGTGCGTCCTTTTCGGGGAGGAGCTGGCCCTGACGCCCCGGGAGTTCGACATCCTGTGGTATCTCTGCCAGCGGCGGGGGAACGTGGTGTCCAGCGAGGAGCTGTTCGAGCACGTCTGGGGCGAGGCGTTTCTGGACAGCAACAACACCGTCATGAGCCACATCGCCCGGCTGCGGGAGAAGATGCACGAGCCCAGCCGCAGGCCCAAGTTCATCAAAACTGTCTGGGGGGTGGGGTATACCATTGAGTAAGGAACGCAAGCGCTTAGGTCTCCTGTCGGAGCCGGGCCGCCGCCGGGGACTGCAGTCCTGGGGCTACTACCTGCTGGCCCTCACCGCCTGGGTGACGGTGGTGGCCGCCGGGGCCGTGGCGGGGGCGATCCTGTGCAGAATGACCGTATGGTATGAATCGAACCCCCTCTACAAGTTCCTCACCTGGGTCAGGGACTATATCGTGTTTGTCGGCGCAGTCGTGGTGCTGGTGGGCTGGGTGTTCATCAGCTACCACTTTATCGCCGGGCCGAACCGCCAGCTCCAGGCCCTGCTGGACGCCTCCCGCCGCCTGGCCCAGCCCACGCAGGAGAAGATCCTCCTGCCCGTCGGAATGCAGGAGGCGGAAAATCAGCTGAACCTGGTCCGGGAGGAGGCCCTCCGGGCGGCCCAGGCCGCCCAGGCGGCGGAGCAGCGGAAAAACGACCTGATCGTCTACCTGGCCCACGACCTGAAAACGCCCCTCACCAGCGTCATCGGCTATCTGACCCTGCTGCGGGACGAGCCGGAGCTTCCTCCGGAGACCCGGGCCCGGTACACCGGCATCGCCCTGGAGAAGGCGGAGCGGCTGGAGGACCTTATCAACGAGTTTTTTGACATCACCCGCTTCAACCTCTCCCACCTGGAGCTGGAGAAGCAGAGCGTGGACCTGCGGCGGATGCTGGAGCAGGTGGCCAGCGAGTTCGGCCCCAGTTTTGCGGAGAGGTCGCTGACCTGCAGGCTGGACCTGCCGCCGAGGCTGATGTGCAGCTGCGACCCGGACAAGATGGCCCGGGTGTTCGACAACCTCCTGCGCAACGCCAGCCACTACAGCCTGCCGGGCACGACGGTGGAGATCGCCGGGCAGCTTACGGAGGATGAGATCACCCTGACCTTCTCCAACGCGGGCAAGACCATCCCCCAGGAGAAGCTGGACCGCATCTTTGAGCAGTTTTTCCGGCTGGACAGCTCCCGGGACACCAGGACAGGCGGCGCGGGGCTGGGCCTGGCCATCGCCAAGGAGATCGTGGAGCTCCACGGCGGCGCCATCCGGGCAAGCAGCGCCGGGGACCGGGTCACCTTCACCCTGCGCCTGCCGGCGGGGGAACCGGCGGCGTAAGAAAATCACAAGGATTTTGCAGGAAATCCTCATGGCCGCCGTTGGAAAACAGAAAAGAACCGAGCGCCTTGTTTTGGTACGATTTAGGTATCAAAGCAAGGCGCTTTTTTTGCGCTGCAAGGAGGGATCGTTCCATGAAAACCATTCTGGTGCTGTTCGGCGGCTGCTCCACGGAGTACGAGGTATCCCTGCACTCCGCCTATGCGGTGCTGTCCCATATGGACCCGTCCCGGTATGTCCCCCTGCCTGTGGGGATCACCCGGGAGGGCCGGTGGCTGTACTACACCGGCGGCCTGGCCCGCCTGGAGGACGGCAGTTGGCTGCGGCAGGCGGCGGACTGCATCCCCTGCACCCTGTCCCTGGACCGGGGGGAGCGGGCCCTGCTCCTGCCGGACGGCCGCCGCCTGACCTTCGACGCCGCGTTCCCGGTGCTCCACGGCAAAAATGGGGAGGACGGCACCGTACAGGGGCTGCTGGAGCTGACCGGCACGCCCATCGTGGGCTGCGGCACGCTGTGCAGCGCCCTGTGCATGGACAAGGACCGCTCCCACAAGCTGGCGGCCCTGGCGGGGGTCCGTGTTCCGGCGGGCCGCGTGTTCCGGCGGGGCGAGCCCCTTGACCGGATGGCCCGGACGGCGGAGTGGCTGGGCTGCCCGGTGTTCGTCAAGCCGGTGCGGGCCGGGTCCTCCTTCGGCATTACAAAGGTGGAGCGGGGCGGGCAGCTGCCCGCCGCCGTGGAGGAGGCGTTCGCCCACGACGGGGAGATCCTTCTGGAGGAGGCCGTCCCCGGCTTTGAGGTGGGCTGCGCCGTCATGGGCAACGGGGAGCTGACGGTGGGGGAGCTGGACGAGATCGAGCTGTCCGACGGCTTTTTCAACTACGAGGAGAAGTACACCCTCAAGACCTCCCGCATCTACTGCCCCGCCCGCATCCCGGCGGAGAAGGCCGCGGAGATCAAGGAGGCGGCCAGGACCATCTACCGCGCCCTGGGCTGCCGGGTGTTCGCCCGGGTGGACCTGTTTCTGACCCCCGATGGCCGGATCGTGTTCAACGAGGTGAACACCGTGCCCGGCTTCACCTCCCACAGCCGGTATCCCACCATGATGCAGGCCGCCGGCGTCTCCTTTGAGGAGCTGGTCACCCGCCTCATCGAGCTGGGTGTGGAGCCATGAGGACGGTACGCCTGCCCCGGGAGCGGGTGTTTACCGGGCCGCTGCTCCTGGTGAACCGGGCGCATCCGCTGCAAAGCGCCGCCCCCGGCCGCCTGGTCCCGGTGGACAGCCGCCGCCCGGATATCCTGCTGGAGTACCGGACCGCCCAGCTGCTGAGGGCCTGCCTCCAGAGGGCGGACAGCGGCGGCGGGATCGTGCCGGTGTCCGGCTGGCGGAGCCAGGCGGAGCAGCAGCGCATCTGGGACGACGCCATGGCGGACAGCGGCGAGGACTTTACCCGGAAGTATGTGGCGGTCCCCGGGTGCAGCGAGCACCAGACCGGCCTGGCCATCGACCTGGGGAAGGCCGCAGAGCACATCGACTTCATCCGCCCGGATTTCCCCTATGACGGCGCCTGCGGCGCTTTCCGCCGCCTGGCCCCGGGCTACGGCTTCATCCAGCGCTACCGGCGGGGGAAGGAGGATCTCACCGGCATCGCTCCCGAGTCGTGGCACTTCCGCTATGTGGGCGCGCCCCACGCCCAGCTGATGGCGGAGCACGGGCTGTGCCTGGAGGAGTACCGGGACTTCCTGCGCCAGGGGCCTAAAAGCTGCCGCCTGCCCAACGGGAGGACGGCCCAGGTGTTCTGCGTCCCCTGCGCCGGGGAAATCACCGAGGTCCGGCTGCCCGAGGGCTGCTGCCAGGTGTCCGGGGACAATGTGGACGGGTTTATCGTCACCGTCTGGGGGGCGTGGGTATGAGAGCGGACAGAGCGCGCGTCCCCGCGCTGGACATCTTCCGCCTGGGGGCACCGGTGCTGGTGGTGAGCGCCGCCCTGGCCTGGGCCTACATCTTCCTGCGGCCCAGGCCGCTTCGGCCCGCCGCCCGGGCCTGGAAGGAGATCGACCTGGGGGCGCTGGCCCACAACGCCGGGGCGCTGAGGCGCCGCCTCGCCCCGGAGACGGAGCTGATGGCGGTGGTCAAGGCGGACGCCTACGGCCACGGTGCGGTGCCGGCGGCCCGGGCGCTCCGGCGGCAGGGGGTCCGCGCCTTTGCCGTAGCCTGCCTCAGCGAGGGCGTGGCCCTGCGGAGGGCGGGGATTCGGGGGACCATCCTCATTCTGGGCTACACCCCGCCGGAGGACGCGCCCCTGCTGGCCCGGTGGCGTCTGACCCAGACCGTGGCGGACCTGGACCACGGCAGGGCACTGTCGGCCCAGGGCAGAAAGCTCCACGTCCATCTGGCCCTGGACACCGGGATGCGCCGCCTGGGCATCGACGCCGGGGACCGTGAGGCCATCGCGGCGGTGTTCCGCCTGCCGAATCTGGTGATCGACGGCGTATTCTCCCACCTGTGCGCGGAGGACAGCCCGGCGGCGGAGGACGCGGCCTACACCCGGGCGCAGCTGGCGGCGTTTTATGACGCCGTGGCCTGGATGCGCTCCGCCGGGTACGACCCCGGCAGGCTCCACATCCAGTCCAGCTGCGGCATCTTAGACCTGCCGCCCCAGCCGGAGTGCGCCTACGCCCGGCCGGGACTGGCCCTCTATGGCGTCCACAGCGACGGAAGCCCCGCGCGGCGGGGGACGGACCTGCGGCCGGTGCTGTCCCTGCGGGCCAGGGTGGCCAGCGTCCGGACCCTGGCGCCGGGGGAGACCGCCGGATATGGCAGGGCCTTCCGGGCCCGGCGGGAGACCCGGCTGGCCACCGTCACCATTGGCTACGCCGACGGCCTGCCCGGGGACCTGCCCCAGCGGGGCGGCCAGGTGCTGATTCGGGGACAGCGGTACCCCATGGCGGGCCGTATGTGCATGGACCAGCTCCTGGTGGACGTCAGCGGCCTGGAGGAGGTCCGCCCCGGGGACGTGGTGACGGTCATCGGCCGGGACGGGGCCCAGGAGCTTCCGGCGGAGGAGCTGGCGGCGCGGTGCGGCGTCATCCCCAACGAGCTGCTATCCCGGCTGGGAGGCCGCCTTGGGGCGGTGTACCTCCGGGAGGACGCCTCCGGGAGGGGCCGGTGGGTGAGAGGTATTAAGAATTTATAAAATTGCCGCCGCCTTCTTGCGAAAGGCGGCGGTTTTTTGTATGATAAGCACAGGACTTCCAGATAAAAGGAGCGCCCCCTGGGGCGATGGATCATATGAAAGTATTGATTACGACAGATTGGTACAGCCCCGTGGTGAACGGGGTGGTTTTTTCCGTGGTGCTGCTGAAGCGGGAGCTGGAGCGGCTGGGCCACGAGGTGCGGGTGGTGACCCTCTCCGGCAGCCACCGCTCCTACCGGGAGGGGAATGTGTATTACCTGGGCTCCGTCAGCGCCGCCCGGATCTATCCGGGCGCACGGCTGCGGCCCAACCGCAGCCGAAGGGTCCTGCAGGACCTGGCGGAGTGGGGGCCGGACGTCATCCACTCCCAATGTGAGTTCAGCACCTTCCGGGTGGCCCACGCCCTCCACCGGAGGCTGGGCGTGCCCATCGTCCACACCTATCACACGGTGTACGAGGACTACACCCACTACGTCATCCCCAGCCGCCGGATGGGCCGCCAGGTGGTGTCCGCCTTCTCCCGGTGGGTGGCCAACCGCAGCGCCTGCATCATCGCCCCCAGCGGCAAGGTCCGGGCCCTGCTGGCCGGCTACGGCGTGAGCTGCCGGCTGGAGGTGATCCCCACGGGGCTGGACCTGGACCGGTTTGCGGGGGAGAGTGACCCGGCCTGGCGGGAGGAGACCCTCCGCCGCCTGGATATCCCGTCGGACAGGCCCATCCTCCTGTACCTGGGCCGCCTGGCCAAGGAGAAGGAGCTGGAGCGGGTGCTGGAGGCCCTGGCCGACGGCGGGCGGCGGGACTTCACCTTCCTGGTGGTGGGGGACGGCCCCTACCGGCAGACCCTGGAGGAGCGGGCGGCAGCGCTGCCCTTCCGCACGGTGTTTGCCGGGATGGCGCCCCACGACCGGATTCGGGACTACTACCAGCTGGGGGACCTGTTCCTCACCGCCTCCACCAGCGAGACCCAGGGCCTGACCTACTTTGAGGCCCTGGCGGCGGGGGTGCCGGTGCTGTGCCGCCGGGACCTGTGCGTCCAGGGAGTGGTGGAGGACGGCGTCAACGGCTGGCAGTGGGAGGACCAGGCCGACCTCATGGCCCGTCTGGACCAGTTTCTGGACGACCCGGCCCTGCGGCGGGCCCTGGCCCAGGGGGCGCGGCAGTCCGCCCAGCGCTTTTCCGCCCAGGCTTTCGGCAGGGCGGTGTCCGACCTGTACGCCTCCCTGGCGGGGCAGCCCGCGGCCGTGGGCGCGGACTGAGCGGGCAGGACAGAACAATAGAAGGACCAGCCGGCGGTTCATTTCCGCCGGCTGGTCCCTTTCTCTCAAGGGCGCTTCCGCGCTATTCCTCCAGGGCCTCCAGGGCCAGGCCGATGATCTGGTTGGACACCAGAAAGCCCTGGGGCGTCAGCCGCCACCGGCCCCGGGGCAGACGAAGGACGTGCCCTGTGGGGACCAGCTTCTCCAGCGTCTTCTCCACCGGGGCGAAGGACAGGCCGTACCGGGCCTCAAACCCGGGCCCGTCCAGGCCCCGGGCGGTGCGCAGGCCCAGCATCACATACTCCCCGGCCCGCTCCCGGAGGGAGACGGCGGCCCGCTCCGAAAGGGGCGGCTCCCCGCCTGCCTCCACGGCCCGGCAGTAGTCCGCCAGGGACCTGGCCCAGGCGTACCGGACGCCGCCGAAGTCGGAGTGGGCCCCGGGGCCGAAGCCCAGGTAGGGCGACAGCGCCCAGTACTTCTCGTTGTGCCGGGAGGCGAAGCCCGGGCGGGCAAAGTTGGAGATCTCGTACTGCCCATAGCCCGCCGCCGCCAGCCGGTCCACGGTCCACAGGTACATGTCCGCCTGCCGGTCCTCGTCCGGGAAGGTCAGGCTGTCCCGCTGCCGCCACAGGGGGGTTCCCTCCTCCAGCTTCAGGCCGTAGCAGCTCAGGTGCTCCGGCTCCAGGGCCAGGGCCCGCTCCACGGTGGCCTGCCAGCGGTCCATGGTCTGGTCCGGCAGGCCGTAGATCAGGTCCAGGGACAGATTTTTAATGCTCCCCGCCCGGATGGCGCTGACCGCCTCCCGGGCCTGGGCGAAGGTGTGGATGCGGCCTATGGCCCGCAGCTCCCCGTCGTCGGCGGACTGCACTCCCAGGGACACCCGGTTGAACCCGGCGGACACCAGCGCCCTTACGTCTCCGGCGGCGCACAGGCTGTCCGGGTTGGCCTCCAGGGTGATCTCGCCGTCCGGGGCCGTGGGGTAGTGGGCCAGCACCGTCTCCAGCAGGGACGCTAAGCGGCGGGGCCCCAGATAGGAGGGAGTACCGCCGCCGAAATAGACCGTATCCACCGTGTACCCGGCGGCCAGGGGGGCCTGACGGACCAGGTGGGAGGAGAGGGCGCGGACATAGCGGTCCATCTCCCCCTCCGCCTGGGGCAGGGAGTAGAAGTCGCAGTACCGGCACTTGCTCCGGCAGAAGGGGATGTGCAGGTACAGCCCCAGGGGCCCGCGCTCCGCCGTCACAGCTTTACCGGGTCCAGATAGTAGACGCTGTTGCAGGTCTCCACCACGATGCGGCCCGACTCCTTATCCTTCTTCCAGGACTGGACCAGGCTGGTGCGGATGTAGCGGTCGCAGACCTCGCCCCGCCGGTCCCGGAGGCAGTGGAACAGCACGCACTTCTCCTCCATTTTGGCCTCGCCCACGCAGCCGATCCTGGCCCGGCTGTCCGGGTCGGCCTTGGTCACGCCCTCCCGGTCGGTGATTCGCTTGATCTGATACATAGGGAGCCTCCTTGCGCGGCGGACGCCGCATAAACAAAGCACTTTTCCTTATTATAGCCGTCCCGCCCCGGCCTGTCAATGCCGGGCAAAACGCGGAAAAGCCCCCGCCGAGGGCGGGGGCTTTTGCCTGGGGTCACATGAACTTGTGCATGACGTCGGTGGCGGACTCGGGGTCGCCGCTGATGGTGACGATGATCTTCAGGCCAAGGGGGGAGCTGAAGGTGTCCAGCCAGGTGAGGAAATCGCCGATCTCGCGCTCGTTGGTGCTGTGGGCGACCTTGCACAGGTTGTCGATGAAGATGTGTGTAATATCGTAATTGCCGGCATACAGGCCGCAGATGAAGCCCCGCAGGGTCTCGAAATTGCTGATGGCAAACTCGGAGGCGTCCACCAGGCGGGTCTGATGGTGCAGATTGTAGCTCATATTGCGGGTGGGTTCGATGCAGACCATGCATCCAACAGAGGTCTCGGCGGCGGCGTTCATCAGCTCCATCAGCTGCTTGGTCTTGCCCTCGCCGGAGGCGCTCATGATAAGTCTAACCATATGAAATCACTCCTTTTCTTCTTTTGGCGGACTTATTATGTGTATAGAATATCACAGACCGCCGGGAAACACAACGGGAAAAATCATTTTTCGGAAAAATTCACAGTGCGTTCACTTCCCCAGCTTGGCCCGGAGGGCCTCGCCCATCTCCTCATAGCCGGGCTTGCCCAGGAGGGCAAACATGTTTTTCTTGTAGGCCTCCACGCCGGGCTGGTCGAAGGGGTTCACCCCCAGCAGGTAGCCGCTGAGGCCGCAGGCGTACTCGAAGAAGTAGATCAGCTGGCCGCAGGTATAGGCGTTGATCTCGCCGGCCCGGACGATCAGGTTGGGCACGCCGCCCTCCACATGGGCCAGCAGGGTGCCGTCCATGGCCTGGGTGGCGATGAAGTCCATGTCCTTCCCGGCCAGGAAGTTCAGCCCGTCGCCGTCGGCCTCGTCATAGGGGACCTTCAGCTCGCTGCGGCTCTTTCCAAAGCGGACCACCGTCTCGAACATGGTCCGCTCGCCCTGCTGGATGTACTGGCCCATGGAGTGCAGGTCGGCGGTGAACTCCACGCTGGCGGGGAAGAGGCCCTTGTGCTCCTTGCCCTCGCTCTCGCCGTAGAGCTGCTTCCACCACTCGGCGAAGAACCGGAACCGGGGCTCGTATCCCGCCAGGACCTCGATCTTCTTGCCCTGGGTATACAGGCCGTACCGGGCGGCGGCGTACTGCCAGGCGGGGTTGGCCTCCAGGTCCGCGGCCCGGCAGGTCTCCATCATGTCCGCGGCGCCGGCCATGAGCTGGCCCAGGTCCACCCCGGCCACGGCGATGGGCAGCAGACCCACGGCGGTGAGGACGCTGAAGCGGCCGCCCACGTTGTCGGGGACCACGAAGGTCTCATAGCCCTCGGCGTCGGCCAGGCTCTTCAGCGCGCCCCGGCGCTTGTCGGTGGTGGCGTAGATGCGCTTTGCCGCCTCCGCCTTGCCGTACTTCTTCTCCAGCAGGGCCTTGAAGAACCGGAAGGCCACGGCGGGCTCGGTGGTGGTGCCGGACTTGGAGATGACGTTCACGGAGAAGTCGTCGTCGCCGATGAGGTCGATGATCTCCTGCATACTGTCGCCGCTGAGGCCGTTGCCGGTAAAGTAGATGTTGGGGGTGTCCTTCCTGCGCAGGTTGTAGTTGTTGGAGCCCAGCAGCTCGATGGCGGCCCGGGCCCCCAGATAGGACCCGCCGATGCCGATGACCACCAGAGCCTTGCTGTCGGACTGGATCTTCCTGGCGGCGGCCTGGATGCGCGCGTACTCCTCCTTGTCGTAGTCCCGGGGCAGGTTCACCCAGCCCACAAAGTCGCTGCCCCGGCCGGTGGCCTCCTGGAGCCAGGCGTGGGCCTGGCGGAGGCCGGAGAGGTGGGACGCGGCCTGGACGCCGCTGTTGGTCAGATCGATATGCAGCATAGGAAATTTCCTCCTCAGTATAGTAAAATGGTGCTTCTACGGGCAGTATAGCATATCCCGCCTGACGGCACAAGGGGAAGCGTGTACAAATCGCCGCCCATTTTTTCCGCTATCCTGCTAAAAATGCCACCCGCAGGCACCGCTGGAGCACCTGCCAGTAGCTCAGCCGCTCCACCGCCCGGTCCGCCGTCAGCTCCAGCTCCGCCAGGGTCTCGCCGCCGGCGGTGACGGTGAGCCTGCCCACCGTCTGCCCCTCCGCCACCGGGGCGCTGAGGCTCTCCGCCAGCTCCACGGCGATCTCCAGCTGCCCCAGCTGCTCCCTGCGCACCAGCAGGGAGGCGTTCCCCGACAGCCTGGGGGTGACGGAGGGGGCGTCCCCCAGGGAGACCGGGATGGGGGCCAGGGGCTGGGGCGGACGGACGTCCGCCAGGCCGTAGGTGGCAAAGCCGTAGTTCAATAGGACCTTGGCGCTTTCAAACCGCTGGGTGCCGGTGGGGGACTTGAGCACCACGGCGATCAGCTCCATGCCGTCCCGCTCCGCCGTGGCGGACAGGCAGTAGCCGGCGGCGTCGGTGGAGCCGGTCTTGAGGCCGGTGGCCCCCTGGTAGTAGCGGATGAGCTTGTTGGTGTTATTCAGGCCGAAGGCCCCGTCCCGGAGGGTGTCCATCCAGATGGTGGTGAACTGGCGCACGTCCGGGTGGTTGACGATCAGCTCCCGGCTCATAAGGGCGATGTCGTAGGCGCTGGTGACATGACCCTGGGCGGGGAGGCCCGTGGGGTTGAGGAAGGTGGTGTCCGCCATGCCCAGCTCCCGGGCCCGCTGGTTCATGCGCTCCACAAAGGCGTCGGCGGAGCCGGCGATGTGCTCCGCCAGGGCCACGGAGCAGTCGTTGGCGGAGGCCACGCACACCGCCTTGAGCATATCCCGCACGGTCATCTGCTCGTTCTCCTTCAGCCAGATCTGGCTGCCGCCCATGGAGCAGGCGTAGGCCGAGGCCGTCACCGTGTCGTCGTAGCTGAGGGCGCCGCTGTCGATGGCCTCCATGGTCAGCAGGATGGTCATGACCTTGGTGACGCTGGCCGGCTCCAGCTTCTCGTGCTCGTTGACGGCGTAGAGCACCTGGCCGGTGGTTTTCTCCATGAGGACGCAGGCCTGGGCGTCCACAGCCAGGTCCTCCCCCCGGGCAGGGGGCGTCAGCGCCGCCAGGACCAGAAGGGCCATCAGACCCGATAGGATACGCTTCATAGGCAAGACCTTCCTTTTCCTTGGATATTCATGGTTCTTGCACAAGGATATGCCGCCGGCGCAAAACAAATGACTCCTTCGGCAAATTTCGCCTTGCATTCTGGCGAGAAGTCTGTTATAATAACCCCGTTCTCAGAACGCAGGGTTAGTACATCGGTAGTACATCGGCTTCCCAAGCCGAGGAGGCGGGTTCGATTCCCGTACCCTGCTCCAAAAAAGCCGCCGCAAGCGCTGTGCCGCCTGCGGCGGCTTTTCTTGGCGCTTCGGCGGAAAGACCCGGTTATATCGGGGAGAGCTCGAGCGGAGAGAC
>DBFJQM010000030.1:0-53369 GCA_048404665.1 Candidatus Pelethomonas sp. | reverse complement strand
GCCCAACAGGGCGTCAAGGCCCCGTCCCAGGCCGCCGGTTTTTCCTGCCATAGGTGGCTCCTTTCATAGAATGTGGTACAAATTGCGGCGGACAGCGGCCCTATTGGCCGCACTTCCGCAGAAATTCCTCCGCCAGAGCGGTGTAGGCCTCGCAGCCCCGGGAGGAGCGGTCATAGGCGGTAATGGGCTTCCCGTGGCTGGGGGCCTCGCTGAGCCGCACGTTCCGGGGAATGACGGTGGCGTACACCTTGCCGGGGAAGAACCGCTTCACCTCCTGGGCCACCTGGAGGGCCAGGTTGGTGCGGCCGTCGAACATGGTCATCAGCACCCCCTCCAGCTCCAGCCGGTGGTTGAGGTTCCGCTTGACGATGCGCACCGTGTTCATCAGGTCGCTGAGCCCCTCCAGGGCGAAATACTCCCCCTGGACCGGCACCAGCAGCGAGTGGGCGGCGCACAGGGCGTTGAGGGTCAGCAGCTCCAGGGAGGGGGGACAGTCGATGAAGATATAGTCATAGCTGGGGGAGAGCTTCTCCAGAGCCTCCCGGAGCAGGAACTCCCGGCGGTCAATGGAGATCATCTCCACCCCCGCCCCGGCCAGCCCCTTGCAGGAGGGGAGCACGTCGCCGTACCGGGTGGAGACCACCCGCTTTTCCGGCTCGATGCCGTTGATGAGCACGTCGTAGACGCCCTGGCTGAGGCTCTTGTCCACGCCCATGCCGGAGGTGGCGTTGGCCTGAGGGTCAAAGTCGCACAGGAGAACCCGCTTGCCCATCCCCGCCAAGGCGGCGGTCAGATTGACGCAGGTGGTGGTCTTGCCCACGCCGCCCTTCTGATTGACGATCGCTATGATTTTTGCCACAGGCGCACCTCCCAAACCGGACCGGCCAAGAAACCGCGGATATTCGCATACACATCTAGTATAACATAATCGAAGCAGTTTTCAACAGGGAATTCAACTTTTTTCCAGACGATTCTGTGCAAGAAAAATCCATGGGGCCGTGTTTCACGTGAAACACAGCCCCATGGACAAAACCATAGGCGGTCAGACCAGCAGCACGCCGTCCAGAGGCGGCAGGCAAATGGTGATCTTCCCCTGGACGGAGAAGAACTGCTGCCCGGTGAGGGCGTCGGTGGCCAGGTCCCCGGGCCAGTCGAAGGTCATGAACACCGGCTCGTCCCCGGCGTTGGTGGCGGCGATGGTCAGCTCTCCGCCTAACTCCCGGGCGAAGGCCAGGCCGTGGCCCTGGGCCCAGAGCCAGCGCAGCTCCCCCTGCTGGAGGGACTGGCGGTTGCGCCGGAGGCTGCCCAGCAGGGCAAAGCGCCGCTGGAGCATCCGGTCCTCCCGGCCCCAGGGGAAGGTCCCCCGGTTGAAGGGGTCCTCGTAGCCCTCCATGCCCGCCTCATCGCCGTAGTAGACGGTGGGGGAGCCGGGGAAGGCGTACAGCAGGATGGCCCCCGTCTGGAGCAGGCGGCAGCCCCGGTGGTACTCCTCCGGGGTCATGCGGTAGTTGGCCCGCTCGGTGCGGGTGGGGGGCGCCTCCTTGGGGAAGGTGCCCAGCAGGGTGAGGATGCGGGGGTTGTCGTGGGTGCCCAGCATGTTCATGCAGCTGTAGAAGGCGGGGCGGGGGTAGTTCTCCCGGATGGTCTCCATGGCCTCCACAAAGGCGGCGGCGTCGCCGCCCCGGAGGTAGTCCATGGCCCCCACCCGGAAGGGGTAGTTCATAAGGCCGTGGGTCTCCCGGCCCAGCAGGTATTTCCGGCGGCGGCTGTAGGCGATCTTGTTGCTGCCGTCCTCCCAGACCTCCCCCAGCAGGAAGCTGTCGGGCTTCTCCTCCGTCATCACCCGGCGGATGCGCTGGATGAACTCGTCCGGCAGCTCGTCGGCCACGTCCAGACGCCAGGCGTCGGCCCCTGCCCGCAGCCACCGGCGGATGATGGAGTTTTCCCCCTCAATGATGTAGTTGATGTAGTCCGGGTTGCTCTCGTTGACGGCGGGCATGGTGTGGATGCCCCACCAGGCGTCGTACCGGTCCGGCCAGGGGTAGAAGTTATACCAGCTGTAGTAGGGGCTGTCCTGGCTCTGGGCCGCGCCCAGGGTGGGGTAGGCGCCCAAGGCGTTGAAGTAGCGGCTGTTGCTGCCGGTGTGGTTAAAGACCCCGTCCAGCATCACCCGGATGCCACGCCGGTGGGCCTCCCGGCACAGGCGGCGCAGGTCCTCCTCGGTGCCCAGCATGGGGTCCACCGTCTCATAGTCGCCGGTGTTGTACCGGTGGTTGCTGTCCGACTCAAAAATGGGGCAGAAGTAGAGGGTGGTGACCCCCAGCCCCTGGAGGTAGTCCAGCTTCTCCTCCACGCCCCGGAGGCTGCCGCCGAAGAAGTCCCGGTTGCGGATCTCCCCCGCCTCGTCGGGCAGATACTCCATCAGCTCGTCCCAGCCCTGGTGGACCAGCCGGTCCCCCAGCATCCCCTGAGGATTGGGAACGGATGTACGATTGAACCGGTCCGGGAAGATCTGGTAGGTGACGCCCCGGCCGAACCAGTCCGGGGTGGGCTGGGAGTCGTCGTACACCGTCTGCTGCCAGCAGACGGACTGCCCCTCGCCGCAGTAGCCGTTTTTCCCCAGCCAGACCACCTCGCCGCCGGCGCGGACGAAGCGGAAGCAGTACCAGATCAGCTCCGGCTCGCCGGGGGCGGCGTAGCCGCCGGTGAACAGCCGGCAGCCGTCCTCTATCCCGGCCGGGGCCAGGGGGATCTCCCGGCGGCAATCGGCGAACTCGCCGTAGGTCACCAGGGTACAGGCGGTAAAGCCCTCCGACTCCCGGGGGCGGAGGGTGAGCGCGACGGCGGTACCGCAGGGGACGGCCCCGTAGGGCGTCTTGTACCGGCCGTCGCGGGAGGAAAATGCGGGAGTGTCCATAGGGGGATCGTTCTCCTTCCAAAATCAAGTTTTCCAACACACAGAGGCCCGTGCCTCAGGGCAGCAGCGCCCCCTCGGGGAGGAGGGCCGTGCCGATATCGCTCTGATCGAAGTAGGCGTTGAGGATGTCCACGGCGGTGGAGGCCAGGGCGGCGCCGCTGCGGCCCTTCTCGATGACCACCGCCAGGGCGATCTCCGGCTCGTCGAAGGGGGCGAAGCAGATGAATACGCCGTTGGCCGCGTTTTCGCCGGTCTGGGCGGAGCCGGTCTTGGCGCCGGCGGACACCACACAGTCCCGGAAATAGGGGGCGATGCTGCCGCTTGTCACCAGGTCCCCCATGCCCTTTTTCACCGCCGCCAGGGTGGCGTCGGACATGGACACGGTGGACAGCGCCTCCGGCTGGCTCTCGTAGAGGAGCTGGGAGCCGTCGTTGGACCGGACGGACTGGAGCAGGTGGGCGGCGTACCGCTCCCCGCCCCGGACCAGGGTGGCGGTGTAGCTGGCCAGCTGGAGGGGGGTGTAGAGCTGGTCCGCCTGGCCGAAGGCCGCCCAGGGGGCCGGGTCCTGGCCCAGCTGCCCCTCCGGCAAAGCGCCGGTGTTTTCCCCCAGCTCGATGCCCGTGGACTGGCCCAGGCCGAAGTCGGCGGCGTACTGGGTCAGGGTGGCGAGGCCCAGCTCATAGCCCAGCTGGGCGAAGAAGTAGTTGCAGGAGACGGTGATGGCCTCGCTGACGTTGATGCGGCCGTGGTAGCCCCGGGAGCTGTTGTAGAGCCAGCAGTTGGCGTAGCTGTTGGTGGGGTCCCCGGGGTAGACCCAGTGGCCGGTGGCGTTGATTTTTGTGGTGGGGGTGATGATGCCGGACTCCAGGGCCGCCACGGCGGTCAGGGGCTTGAAGGTGGAGCCGGGGGCGTAGGTCCCCAGCAGCGCCCGGTTGTAGAAGGGGTTGCCGGGATCGGCGCTTTTTTCCGCCAGGTCCTCGAAGTAGGTCCGCTGGCTGAAATTGGGGTAGGAGGCCAGGGCCAGGATGCCGCCGTCGGCCACGCTGACCACGGCGGCGGCGCCGCCCCGGGTCTGGGAGCCGTCGTCCTCGTTCATGGCCTCCACCGCCTCCGCCAGGGCGTTTTCCACGGCGGCCTGGAAGTCGATGTCGATGGTCAGGGCCACGGTGCCGCCAGGCTGGGGGTCCACCGTGTACAGCTCGCCGGTGATCTTGCCGTCGGCGTTGGTGGTGATGACGCGCTTGCCCTCGATGCCCCGCAGGTAGGTCTCGAAGGCCCGCTCCACCCCGTCCAGCCCCAGCTGGTCGTCCAGCCGGTAGGGGGACAGGGGCGTCTCGCCCTCCGGCAGGCCCTGGGCCGCGGCCCACTGGGCGTTGAGCTGCTCCAGATCGTCGGTGGGCTGGATGTCGCCCACCCGGCCCAGGATGTGGGCGGCGTAGTCCGTGTGGTACTGCCGCACGGACTCCTGGTCAATGACCACGCCGGAAAAGCCGCCGTCGTTGAGGATGGAGATGATCTCCACGGCCACTCCCTGGGCAAAGACGTAGGGCGGGACGTAGTAGTTTTTCAGCGACAGGGTCCGCAGCTCTGCCTCGTAGAGGACGCCGATGACCTGCCGGGCCTGCCGGTCGGTCATGCGCTGGCCCTCGGGCACGTCCTCGTCCAGCTTGAACCGCTCCCGCAGCAGGGTCATGACCGTCCCGGCGGTCAGCGTCTCCCCCACGGAGGACAGCTTGGTCCGCAGGGAGGCGGTCATGACGGGAACGGGGTCCGTCTCCGTCAAAACAGAGTCGGACCACCCCAGCGCGTTCAGATATTTTTCAAACCGGGTGCGGTTGGTGACCCCGGCGGTGGCGGTGGTATAGGAGAAGGGGGCCGTCTGGGAGATGGGCAGCGTGTCGGTCCAGGTAAGCCCCTGGTCCTCAAACAGCTCCACCAGCCGCAGCGCCGCCTGGGCGGCGCTCTCCCCCTTGGGGACCTGCTTGGGGTCGAAGGAGACGGTGTAGATCTCCCGGTTGGTGACCAGGGGCTTCCCGTTGCGGTCGGTGATGCTGCCCCGGGAGGTCTCGATGGTCTCCGTGCGGGTGACCTGGGTGGCGGACCGGTCCAGGTAGTCCTGGTGGTTCACCACCTGGGCGCTGTACAGCAGCCCGGTGAAGGCGGCCAGGCACAGGACAAAGATGCCCAGAATGACCATGCACCGGCGATGAAATTGCTTTTCGTTGTCCATTGGCGCTCCTTCCGGCGGAAAGTGGGTCAGTAGTCGGCGGCGCAGCGCCGGTGGATCACGCTGTACAGCGGCAGCACAGCGATCAGGGCGGGCAGGCTCACCAGGGTCTCCATCAGGGCCACCCGGCACATCAGCAGCCCGTAGCCGCCGCCGGACAGCAGGTGCGCCGCCACCCGGCCGAAGCCGGTGACCAGCAGCCCCATGGCGGCCACGCACAGGCCGCACAGGGGGCCGGGGGACAGCAGCTTCTCCCCGATGAGCCCCGCCAGCAGGCCCACCAGGGTGAAGATCACGGTGAAAAAGCCCATGAACGGGCCCGGCAGCAGCAGGTCGCACACGATCCCCAGAATCAGGGCGAACACGCCGCCCCGGCGCAGCCCCTCGTAGGAGGCCAGCACCGCCGGGAGCATGGGGTAGAGGAAAGGGACCGTGCCCCACAGGCGCAGCTGGTCCAGCAGCAGGTATTGCAGGGCGAACAGCGCCAGGGTGGCCAGACCGTACACGGTCCACTTGGCGACCAGATAGCTTTTCGGCAGCACGGCCGTGCCTCCTTTTTTCAAACGGAAGGGCGCGGGGCCCTGCCGGACTTACTCTACGATGTCAAAACCGGTGATGATGAACACCTGGGTCAGGTCCTCCAGACAGGTGCTGGGGGCCACGACGGCGTACTGGGAGCTGCCGTCCTCCCCGGCCCGCAGCTCCTCCACGTAGCCGATGGTGAGCTGAGAGGGGTAGTAGCCCCCCAGGCCGGAGGTGACGATCAGGTCCCCGGTGACCACGTCGGCGTCGCCGCCCACGTAGGCCAGGCGCAGCAGGCCCTGGCCCATGAGGGCGAAGTCCCCCCGGGCGATGGCGGCCTCGCCGCTGCGGTAGATCACGGCGCCGATGGAGGCGTCGCTGTCGATGACGGTGCGCACCGTGGACCAGTTCAGGCCCGCCTCCGTCACCACCCCCACCAGATAGCCGGTGGAGTCGATGACGCAGTCGCCCACCGCCACGTCGTGGGCGGTGCCCCGGTTGACGGTGAGCACGCTGGCCCAGTTGGAGCTGTCCCCCTCCACGATGGCGGCGGGCTCCAGGGACAGGTCCCGGCGCTTTTTCCGCAGCTCCAGCAGGTCATAGAGGCGGTCGTTCTCCTCCCGGTCCCGCTGGGCCTGGCGGTTCTCCTCCCGCAGCCGCTGGTTCTCCTCCTTCAGCTGCTGGTTCTCCGCCTTCAGCGCGTCGAACTCCGTGATGTAGTCGTGCCACTGGGTGAATTTCCCGGTGATGGCGGCCCCCGCCGCCCGGAAGGGGGAGGCGATGATCCCCGCCAGATTGGGAAAGGCGGCGGAGGTGCTGGAGAAGTACGTCATGACGCTCAGCAGCACGGCGATGGCCGCCGCCAGCCCCAGCAGGGCCGCCCCGTATTTGGTGAATAGCCGTTTCAAGCCTGTTCCTCCCCATAGAGCGATACGCCAAAGTCCTCCAGCATCCCGCCCAGCAGACACAGAGGAAGCCCCATAACGTTGAAGTAGTCCCCCTGGATGCCGCTGACAAAGAGGGCGGCCAGGCCCTGGACGCCGTAGGCGCCGGCCTTGTCCATGGGGTCGCCGGTGGATACGTAGTGGCGGATCTCCCGGTCCGTCAGGGGCCGGAAGGTGACGGCGGTGGTCTCCGGGCGGGTTTCGGCCCGGTCCCCCCGGCGGAGGGTGACGCCGGTGCAGACCGTGTGGGTCCGGCCGGAGAGGGCGCGGAGCATCTCCACAGCCTCCGTCTGGCTGTGGGGCTTGCCCAGGCGCAGGCCGTCCAGAAACACCATGGTGTCGGCGGCGATGATGACGGCGGCGGGGTCCCGGACCAGGGCCGCGGCGGCGTCCGCCTTTTTCCGGCAGATGGAGGAGACGATCTCCTGGGGGGAGAGGGCGGGGTCGTAGCTCTCGTCCGCCTGGGGCGCCAGGACCTCAAAGGGCCCCGGCCAGATCTGGCCCAGCAGCTGCCGCCGCCGGGGGGACTGGGAGGCGAGGATGATTCGCGTCATGCGTGCGCCCCCTATCTGCCGGTGGAGCCCACGCCGCCCTGGCCCCGGGCCGTAGGCGGCAGCTCTTCCGCCAGGCGCAGGGCCGGGCGCAGCACCGGGACCACCATGAGCTGGGCCACCCGGTCCCCGGGCAGGACGGTGTAGGGCTGATCGGTGGTGTTGAGAAGCCCCACCCCCAGAGGCCCCCGGTAGTCGCTGTCGATGACCCCGATGCCGTTGGACAGGGTGACGCCGTTTTTGATGCCCATGCTGGAGCGCACCGCCACGATGCCCACGCAGTCCTCGGGGATGGCCACCGCCAGCCCCGTGGGGATCAGCTCCCGCCCCCCGGCGGGGATGACCACCGGCGCGTCCAGGCAGGCGTGGAGGTCCACCGCGGCGGCGCCGTCGGTGGCGTAGTAGGGGAGGGGGATGTCCCTCCCGATCTTTTCAGAGAGGGGTTTCAGTAAGAGTTCCATGGAGAAAACCTCAACTAAGCGTATAGACTTACGAAAAATATACAGATTGGAGCTATAATTTCACTCCACGCCCCGGAAAAACAGCCCCCTGGTGCCCTCCGCCGGCATGGCGGATGCGCCGGAAAGGTACTGCTCCAGCAGCCGGACGCAGTCCTCCGGCGGCTCCGTGGTGAAGCGGAGGCGGCCATAGGTCAGGCCGCAGCGGCGAAGCTCCGGCTTATCCGCCAGGTAGAGGGGGCGGCTGTTGACCAGCTCGCTGCGGCAGCCGAACGCCGGCAGGATGGGGAAGCGCTCCCCCCGCCGGTCGGTGAGACAGTGGCCGCCCCGGCAGGGGCCGTTGAGGTCCCGGCTGGCGCAGCCCAGCCCGTTGCGGACCAGGCAGTTTTCCACCACCATCAGGGGCAGACGGCCGTAGACCAGGGCCTCGCAGGGGAGGGGCTTGATGAGGTCCCGGATCTGCTCATAGCGCAGCTCGAAGGAGAGACAGGCGCTTGTAAGGCCCCAGTCCCTGAGCTGACCGAGACTGCGGCTGTTGAACACGTTGAGGCCAAAATCGCCCCGGAGAGCGAAGCCCAGCTCCCGGGCCATGGCCAGCTGCCCGATGTTCTGCACGGCGGCGGAGACGCAGCCCCTGGCCCTGGCCTCCGCCAGCAAGGCCCGGAGGGCGGGTTCCTCCCGGTCCTTGCAGATCCGGGGGAGGGAGACGCACAGCTCCGTATCCCCCCAATGGCGGCGGGCGGTGTCGAACTCGCCGATCCGCTCCGCCGGGAGGCAGACCACGGCGGGGGACAATTCCAGCAGCGCGTCCGTAAGCTGCCGGCCCTGGGACAGGGAGACTGTAAAGCGGAGCTCCCTGCCGGAGCAGCCCCCCTCCGGCATAGGCGGCGCCGGCTCCTCCCGCCGCACCGGCGGGGCGCATCGGAGCTGGGCCAGCCGGTCCAGAGCCTCCCGCCGCAGGCCGTTGAGGGCGCTGGCGGGCAGGGAGAGGCCCTGCGCCACCTGGGCGGAGACGCGCTCCGGACGGAACACGGTGCCGCCGGTCTTGCCCAGCCGCAGCACCGCCTCGTCCTCTGTGAGGGGGCGGCTGCGGGCGGCCTCGGGACAGGGGCCCTCCACCGTGACCTGATGGCCCTGACCGTCGGAGGCGGTGAGGGCGGCGGGCCGGTCCGGGGCGATCCGGGCGGAGAGGAACACCGGGACACAGCGCAGGTCCTCCCGGTCATAGGCCGCCTTGGCGGCCCGAAACAGCTCTGTGGGCACGGGGGCGTTTTCCGGACGGGTGCCGAACATGGCGGGACCGATCTCCCCGTCCCAGTAGCCCTGGGTGAAGCCGCCCCGGGAGAAGGCCAGCTCCAGCTCCTTCAGCTCCTCCCCGGTGGGGGCCCGGCGCTCCCGCAGCAGGGCGGCGTAAACGCGGGTGATCACCGCCACGTACTCCGGCCGCTTCATGCGGCCCTCCAGCTTCAGGATGGATACGCCCATGTCCTGAAGCTCCGCCAGGTGGGCGGCCAGGCTGGCGTCCTTCAAACTCAGGGGGTGGCCCATTTTGCCGCCGTCCAGCCGGTAGGGCAGGCGGCAGGGCTGTTTGCACCGGCCCCGGTTGCCGCTCTGCCCGCCGATGAGGGCGCTCATGGCGCACTGGCCGGACCAGCACATGCACAGCGCCCCGTGGGCAAACACTTCGATCTTGATGGGGCTTTTTTGGCAGATGGCGCGGACGTCCTCCCGGCTCAGCTCCCGGCCCAGGACCACGCAGCTGAGCCCCAGCTTAGCGGCGGCCTCCACCCCCGCCAGGGAGTGGACGGTCATCTGGGTGCTGCCGTGGAGGGGCAGGTCCGGCACGATCTTTCGGGCCATGGCCGTAAGGCCCCAGTCCTGGACGATGACGCCGTCGCAGCCGGCGCGGCTGGCCAGGCGCAGCAGCTCCGCCCCCCGGTCCAGCTCCCGGTCGGTGAGCAGGATGTTCAACGTGAGATAGAGCTTCGCGCCCCGGAGGTGGCAGTAGGCCGCCGCCTGGGGCAGCTCCTCCGGGGAAAAGTTTTTGGCGCCCTGGCGGGCGTTGAGGCTGTCCAGCCCCAGGTAGACCGCGTCCGCCCCGTTCTGGACGGCGGCCACCATGGCCTCCCAGTGGCCGGCGGGGGAGAGCAGCTCCATACTACTTCTTGGCAAGCTGCTGCTGCAGCTTGAAGATCTCCCGCTTGCACTCGCTGAGCTCGTTTTTGGCCTTGCCGGCCTCGTCCAGATAGCCCTTTAGCTGGCCGCGGAGATTTTCGCTGGCGGCCTGCTGCTTGAACATCTCGTCGGCCAGGTTCATGGCCGCCAGGACGGCGGCGTCCATGCGGCTGATCCGGCCCCCGGCCAGGATCTCCCCCATTTTGGCGTCCACCGCGGCGGCCACCTTCTCCATGTAGGCGGGGCTCTCCTGGGCGGACAGGGTGTACTCTGTGCCGCAGATGCTGACGGTGATACGGTTATCCATAGCGCTTTCCTCCTTCTCATCGCTTCAAAGGTTCTCTATATAAGGATTCATATTAGAGTATACCATATTCCGGGGGAAAAGCAATCGCCATTCTGTGACAGAACCGTAAATTTGTGCGGGAGCGGCCCCTGGGGGAACCAGGCAGAAGAGCGCCTCCCTCCGCCTGCGGACGGAGGGAGGCGCTCTTTGGAAGCCGGCGGCTATTTGCCCGCCAGCCGTTTCCCAATCTCAAACGCGTTCTCCAGATCTTTTGGGAACTGCTTCTCATTAGGGGAGAGTAAGATCATCGGTATTTTGCCGCCATTTCCTTACTGCTCTGTGCAAAGAGCGATTGGGAGACAGCCTGCACCGTCCCGATAGGGACTTTGGCCAACTCGCCGCGGTCTGTTTTCAGGCGTGTCTCGAATTCTCCAACAATGCGCTCAGCGGCCAATCCGTGCCCGTTGTCTGCTCTCGCTGCGTCGGCCTGCCTCACGAAATGTTCCAGCATCCTCCGCTCCTTTGAGTAGATCAGCTCCACCAGCTTGGCCCGGTATTCCAGCTCCTCGTTTGTGATGTCCTTATAACGGGCCTGATCCATGGCGTGCTGGGCTTCGTGCTTCAGGAGGGAAACCTGAAAATCCTCCGAATCAAGGTCATAGGCGGATCTGACGCAGTGGATCAGGCCGTCACCGTTGGACCAGCCGCCAGTACCCGTCTCGCCGAAGGAAATATAGTCCAGCCAGCTTTTCATGATGAACCCGTCCAATAATTTAACGGCGTAATCCTGCGTACCCTCCGGTAACTCCACTGTGTAATGCTTCAGCTCCTCGGCCTTCCATATGTAAGGACCGTAGTACCCGCCGGTCCGTCCCATCAGGGCATGGAGCGATTTGCGGCGGAAGGCCGCTCCGGCCATCTCCTCCAACTCGTCCAGCGAGGAATCGGACTCTGCCCGGAACAGTTCCGCCAACCGCTCCCGCAGCCGCTGTGCGGCCTCCTCAGCAGGCAATTCCAGGTAAAAGACGTCCCGGTAATATTTTTGATAGACCAGGAGGATCTCGTTCAGTTCCGTATCTACGTCGTAAGTAAGGTAGTGCTCCTCTTGATACAACGCCTTGCCTTTCTGATACAGTGCCGCCATTTCCGGAAACTGCTCCAAATACGCCATTGCAGCCCGAAGGTTCCCCCTTACGATCATTCCACGGAGAGTGTCTTTCTCAAATCTTTTCATAGCAAATTCTCCAAATCCCGATTTCCCGTACCCGAGGATTTGAGTATGATTCTAGCACTTTCAAAGCCGCCAGTCAAAGTAAAATGGTACTTAGTGAAACCACCCTTTACAGAGTACACCCCAAGACACCGGTGAGGACGCAAAGGGGAAAACTCCCCCTTTACGAAAAAGGGGTTTTCGTGTAGAATAAAAGGACATGCACGAGACCGACGGAGAGGGGGCGGATGAGATGAGCGGCTATGTGCTGCATCTGCCGGAGGAGGAGAGCGTGGTGCTGTCGGGGCCGGTGGTCCGCCGCCTGCTCCGGGAGGGTGACGGCGACGCCGCCCTGCTGTACATCGCGGTGCTGCGGAACAAGGGCGTTGTGGACGAGGACGAGCTGGCGCGGCTGCTGCCCTGGCAGCCCCAGCGGATCGGGCGGGCCCTGGAGGCCCTGTCCCGCCAGGGGCTGGCGGCCCGTCCCGACGGGAGACCGGCGGCGCCTGTCCGGGAGCCGGAGCGGGCCCAGACGCCCCCCGGCGACCAGCGGCCGGAGTATACCCGGGCGGACCTGGCCCGGGCCATGGAGGGCCGGGAGTTCGCCTCCCTGACGGCGGCGGTGGAGGAGAAGCTGGGGAAAAAGTTGACCACGCCGGACCTGGGGCTGCTGCTGGGCCTGTACGACGACCTGGGCCTGCCGGCGGACGTGATCTTCCTGCTGGTGGGCTTCTGCGTGGAGCGCTCCGCCGCCCAGTACGGGCCGGGCCGCAGGCCCACCATGCGGCAGATCGAGCGGGAGGGCTACACCTGGGCCCGGCTGGGCCTTATGACCCAGGAGGCGGCCAGCGCCCATATCCGCCGCCAGGCGGAGGCCCGGCGGAAGCTGCCCCAGATGATGCGTCTGCTGGGCCTGGGGGACCGGAAGCCCTCCCCCAGCGAGGAGAAGTACCTGACGGCCTGGAGCGGGATGGGTTTTTCCCCGGAGGCGCTGGAGCTGGCCTATGACAAGACCGTGCTCAAGTGCAAGGAGCTGAAGTGGCCCTATATGAACCGCATCCTCGCCTCCTGGCACCAGAAGGGACTGCATACCCTGGAGGAGATCCGGGCCGGGGACCGGCCGGCGGGCCCCTCCGGTCCGCCGCAGCGGCGGCAGGAGACGGGGAATGTCCGGGAGGACCTGGCCCGGATGGAGAAATATCTGGAAAAGCTGCGCCGGGAAAAGGCGGAGAGGGGGGAGAGCTAAATGCATCAGGACGCGGGTATCATGACCGCCGCGGTGCGGAAATTCCGGGAGGACCGGGACCGCAGGCGGGAGGAGCAGGAGCGGAGGATTCGGGAGGTGTACCGCCGCCTGCCCCGGGTGGAGGACATCGACCGGGAGCTGCGGGGCACCATGGGCCAGATCATGATCGCCGCCTTCGACGGCGGACGGGACCCGGAGCCGGCCCTGCGGGCCCTGGAGGAGCGGAATCTGGCCCTCCAGCGGGAGCGGGCGGAGCTGCTGGTAGGCGGCGGCTTCACCTACGACGAGACGGACGAGAAGATCCTGTGCCCCCTGTGCCGGGACAGCGGCTACCTGCGGGACGGCAGCCCCTGCCGGTGCCTTATGGCCTACTACACCCGGGAGCAGAACCGGCGGCTGTCCAAGCTGCTGGACCTGGGGGGCCAGTCCTTCGACACCTTCTCCTACGAGTGGTACGACCCGGAGGTGTGGCCGGAATACGGGTGCAGCCCCCTGGCCAACATGGAGACGGTCCGGGAGATCTGCGGGAACTATGCCCACACCTTCGGCCCCCAGAGCGGGAACCTGCTGTTTACCGGGGCGCCGGGGCTGGGCAAGACCTTTTTGTCCGCCTGCATCGCCCGGGAGGTCAGCGACCACGGCTTCTCCGTGGTCTACGACACCGCCGCCCATGTGTTCCAGCAGTTTGAAAGCGGCAAGTTCGGCCGGGACAACCCCTACGAGGAGGACCCGGACCGGGAGATCGACCGGTATCTGAAGTGCGACCTGCTGATCATGGACGATCTGGGCACGGAGATGCTCACCAGCTTCGTCCAGTCCGCCTTCTACCGCATCGTCAACGACCGGCTGCTGAGCCGGAAAAAGACGGTGCTGTCCACCAACCTGACGCCGGAGGAGATCGGGCGGCGGTACGGCGAGGCCGTTCGCTCCCGGGTGGAGGGGGAGTATCAGCTGCTGCGGTTCTTCGGCCGGGACATCCGCCTCCAGAAGCGGGATCGGTGAGAGATACGTCGTCCCCCGGCGGCTTTGCCGCCGGGGGACGTTTCTGCCATTATCCCACGAAACCCGGCGTTGCCAGCGGGCAAAAACCGTGGTACAATAAACGGGAGACTGTGGAAGGGGGGAGCGCTCTTGCGCATCGGACAAGTGGAGATCGCCTCGAAGCTGGCCCTGGCCCCCATGGCCGGGGTGACGGACGCCGCGTTCCGGCAGATCTGCGCCGAGCTGGGGGCGGGCCTGACCTATACGGAGCTGGTCAGCGCCAAGGCCCTGTGCTACCAGGACAAGAAAAGCCGCCAGCTCCTGATGCCCTTTCCCGGGGAAAAGCCCTTTACGGCCCAGATCTTCGGCAGCGACGCCTCCTGCATGGCGGAGGCGGCCCAGATCGCCGTGGAGGCCAGCGGGGCGGACTTTTTGGATATCAACATGGGCTGTCCCGTGGGAAAGGTGGTCTCCAGCGGCGACGGCTCCGCCCTGATGAAGGACCCGGAGAAGGCCGCCCGCATCGCCGAGGCGGTGGTGAAGGCCAGTCCCGTGCCGGTGACGGTGAAGATGCGCCGGGGCTGGGACAAGGGCAGCGTCAACGCCGTGGAGCTCAGCCGGATGCTGGAGCAGGCGGGCGTGGCCGCCATCGCCGTCCACGGGCGGACCCGGGTCCAGATGTACGGCGGCGCGGCGGACTGGACCACCATCCGGGAGGTGAAGGAGGCGGTCTCCATCCCGGTGATCGCCAACGGGGACGTGTTCACCCCCCAGGACGCGGTGCGCATCCTGCGCTTCACCGGGGCGGACATGGCCATGATCGGCCGGGGCTGCTTCGGGAACCCCTGGCTGTTCCAGCAGGCGGCGGCGGCCCTGGCGGGGGAGCCTATCCCGGACCGGCCGCCCCTGGCCCAGCGGTGCGACACCGCCGTGCGCCAGATCCAGCTGGCGGCCCGGTACAACTGTGAGAAGATCGCCGTGCTCAACGCCCGGCGGCACTACGCCTGGTACCTGAAGGGGGTGCCCCACGCCTCCTACTACAAGGAGCAGATCGTCCGCATGGAGACCCTGGCGGACGTGTACCGGGTGACGGAAGGAATCAAGAGGGATCTGCATGACGATGGATGAACTGGTCCGCGCGGCGGCGGAGGGCGATCAGGACGCCTTTGCCCAGCTGGTGCGGCAATATGAGGACCAGGTCTACCGCCTGGCCCTGCGCATGTGTCCTGACCCGGAGGACGCCCGGGACGTGGCCCAGGAGGCGTTTTTGTCCGCCTGGCGGGGGCTGCCCGGCTTCCGGCGGGAGGCGGGCTTCGCCACCTGGCTCTACCGGCTGACGGCCAACGCCGCCATCGACCATATGCGCCGGACCCGCCGCCAGCGGGGGAACGTGAGCCTGGACGACGAGGAGCTGCGCCTGGACGTGGCGGACAGCGCCCCCGGGCCCCAGCAGGCCGCCGAGGGGCGGGAGCTGCGGGAGGCCGTGACCGACGGGCTGCGCCGCCTGCCGGACGGCTACCGGGCGGTGCTGGTGCTGCGGGAGCTCCAGGGCATGAGCTACCAGGAGATCGCCGAGACCCTGGCCCTGGACCTGGGGACGGTGAAAAGCCGCATCTCCCGCGCCAGAGGCGCCCTGCGGAAAATTCTCGTCTCCGGCGGGAACTTATCCGGCTATCTGCCGTCTAATGGGGTGGATACCAAGGGAAAGGAGGGCCGCTGATGCGTACCTGCGAGACCTATGAGGCGTGGCTCAGCGCCCTGCTGGACGGAGAGCTGGACCCCAAATACCAGGCGGAGCTGATGGAGCACCTGTCGGAGTGCGCCGCCTGCCGGCAGTATTTTGACGATCTGATGGCGATTCAGGACGCCCTGGCGGAGCCGGACGGCGTGAAGGCCCCGGAGGACTTCGCCCAGTCCGTCATGGACGCCGTGGCGAAAACGCCCCAGGGCGAGGCGGAGCCGGCGCCGCGGAACAAGAAGCCCGCCCTCCGCTGGCGGCGCTGGGCGGCCTTGGCCGCCTGCCTGGCCCTTGTGGCGGCGGCGGGCCTGTGGGCCGAGAGCCGGATGTGGCGCTGCGGCTCGGATCTGTCGGATTCGATGGTCAACTATGCCATCGCCCCCAGAAGCGGCGAGGCGGCCACCGGAGAGGGCGTGTACGGCAGCGGGGCCATGAAGGAGCAGTCCGAGCCGGACACGCCGGAGACCATGGACGGCTGCGCCCCCATGGAAGCGGACAGGACAGAGGAGCCGGCCGCCGGGGAGCCTGCGGCGCAGCAGACGGCGGGAACGCTGGTCGCCGGCGGCGACGCCGTCCGGGCCTGGGTGGAGGAGCAGGGCTGGACCTGGGAGCCGGGGGCGGAATACCAGCTGACGGCGGAGCAGTACGAGCAGCTGCTGGCGCTGCTGGAGGGCGAGACCTACGAGCTGTCCATAGAAGAGGGCGACGGCGTCTGCCGCCTGGTGATCCCGTCGGAGCCGTGACAAAACAGCGGCAAGACCGCGAAAAAGGGCCGAGGGGCGTTTTGAAACGCCCCTCGGCCCTTTTCTATATGTAATATCCAGCCGGGAAAATACCCGCTGTTATGCAATGGAGATCATCAGCTCCAGCAGGCGGGTGAAATCGCCCTTCACCCGCTGGGCGGTGGCCATGACCTCGCTGTGGTCCAGCTGCCGGTCCAGGACGCCGGCGGCCATGTTGGTGATGCAGCTGACGCCCATGACGGCCATACCGCTGTGCCGGGCCGCGATGGCCTCCGGCACCGTGGACATGCCCACCGCGTCGGCCCCCAGGGTGCGGAAGGCCCGAATCTCCGCCGGGGTCTCATAGCTGGGGCCGGAGCACATCATGTACACGCCCTCCTTCAGGTCGATGCCCGCCTGGGCCGCCAGAGGCTTCAGCTTCTCCCGCAGGGAGCGGGTGTAGACGTCGGTCATGTCCGGGAACCGGGGGCCGAACCCGTCCAGGTTCTGGCCTATGAGGGGGTTCATGCCGGAGAGGTTGATGTGGTCGGAAATGAGCATCAGGCACCCGGCGGCAAAGTCCAGGTTCACGCCGCCGGCGGCGTTGGTGAGGATCACGGTCCTGACCCCCAGCCGGGCCATCACCCGCACCGGCAGGGTGACCTCCTGCTGGGTGTAGCCCTCGTAGTAGTGGACCCGCCCGCTGAGGGCCGCCACGGCCCGCCCGCCGTAGGCGCCAAAGACAAAGGCCCCCTGGTGGCCGGCCACCGTGGACCGGGGAAAGCCGGGGATGTCGGCGAAGGGGACCACGGTGCGGTCCTCCAGCCGCTGGGCAAAATCCCCCAGGCCGCTGCCCAGGATCAGTCCTACCTCCGGCGCGGCGGAGGTGCGGCCGCGGATGGTCTCCACGGCGGCGTCGATGCGCTCAGAAATCGTCATAGCTGTTCCTCCCTTGTTGTGAGTTTATGTGTTCGTGTTTTGTTCAGAAAAGGCCGGTCCGGCGGCGAGGTACTGCTTGATATCCCCGGGAAACTGGTTCCCGCAGCGGGCCAGCTCGCCCAAAACCCGGTCTATCCCGGCCTCGCTTTGATACCAGTTCTCCCTGGTGATGTCGCAGCAGTGCACCGGGCATACCCGGATCTCCACCTCCGGAAAGGCCATCTGGTACAGCATCAGGCACCGGCGGGCATGGAAGGCCTTGCAGACGATCAGGGCCGTTTTCAGCCGGATCCCCGCCTCGTCCACGGCCCTCCGCGAAAAAAAGGCGTTGTCCCGCGTATGCCCCGACCGGTCCTCGCCGATGATCGCGGCGGACGGCACGCCGTTTTTCCGGAGCACGTCCGTCAGAAATTCGCAGTCGGACTGATAATCGCCGCTGTAGACGTCCGCCTTTGCGCGGACGCCGGGCCACTGACTGCGCTTCACGCTGACGCCGCCGGAGGGGACCAGCCACCGCGCAAGCCCCTGGTGATACAGCCTGGCGGCGTATTCAGGCTGCGCTGGGTGCGAGCCGCCGGGCAGGAAAATGGCGTCGGCGGGCGCAGGCTCGTCCGACAGGAAGATAAAATCGGTGATATCCGCGATGATTCGGCCCGTCATAGCAGCACCCTGTCCTTTCGCACGCGTCCCTCTTTCGGCCGGCGCGCCGCCTGCCGGGGAAGGGGCGCGCCCTACTTCGCCTGGGCGGCGGGGTTGGGCTCCACGGCGACGCCGGTCTTGTCCAATTCCACGGCGGCCCTGGCGTGGGCCGCCAGCAGGTCCTGGATCTCCTTCAGCTCCCCCAGGCCCCGGACGTCGCAGGTGACGCGCAGCCCGGCGGCGGAAAAAACGGAGTACCAGGACCCGGGATCGCTTTCGTCGGCCATGTCGTTGTTGGCGTGGTCGCCGGCCACGATCATCATGGGACGGAGCACCACGCGCTCATACCCGGCCTCCTTGACCAGCTTCACCAGGTCCTGGGCGGTGGGCTGGGACTCCACGGTGCCAACAAAGCAGTTGTCATAGCCCGCGCCGGTGAGGACCTGCTGCATCCTGGCGTAGACGCCGTCGGAGGCGGCCTGGGTGCCGTGGCCCATGTAGCAGACGGCGGTTTTGCCGTCGCCGGCGAGCCGGGCCGTGGCATGGACCATGGCCTCGGCCACCTGGACGAAGTCCTCGCCGGTGGTCAGCAGGGGGGCGCCGATCCGGATGGACGCAAAGTCGGCGGCATAGCCCTCCAGGGTCTTCACCAGGTCGCCGTACTCATAGCCGTTCATCAGGTGGGTGGGCTGGACCAGCAGCTCCTCCACGCCGTTGGCCTTGGCCCGCTCCAGGGCCTCGGCGACGCTGTCGATCTTCTCGCCGTCCCGGCGGAGGATGTGGTTGATGATGATGCCGGAGGTGAAGCCCCGGCGGACGGACCAGCCGGGGAAAGCCTCCTCCAGAGCGCCCTCGATGGCGCCGATGGTGGAGACGCGGCTGGCGTTGAAGCTGGTGCCGAAGCTCACCACCAGCAGCTCCCTTTTGCCGATCCCGTCGCCGTTGCGGGGATCGTCAGCGGCGGCGGCGGGGTCCGCACCCGGGGCCGTCGGCTCGTTCCATTTTTTCATTGTCGCAGATTCCTCCTGTTTTTCCCCTGTGGGGATGTCATAGGTTCCCGGCGGCGGTACACGGCAAAAGCCCGTTGGAGGTATGGGGCCCTCTCCGCCGCCTGCATACACCTTGTATTATACGCCCGCCTCCGCCGTTTGACCAGCCCCGATTTTCTTTTTTGCCGCAAAACGGACAAATACTTGTCCAAATGAAAAAAATGTGGTATGCTGAGGCCAGAATACCCCGCCCAGGCGGGAAGAACAGATAGGAGAAAAAGCATGGCAAAGGAAATGAAGATTCTCAAGCGGGATCAGATGGACCCGGCGTTCTGCTGGAATACTGCCGACCTGTACCCCACCGACGAGGCCTGGAATGCGGACCTGGAGGAGCTGAAGGCGCTGCCCAAGGAGCTGGGCGCCTATCAGGGGCGGCTGGCGGAGAGCGCCGGGACCCTGTACGAGTACCTGTGCCGCATGGAGAGCGCCAACCGGCGGGTGGACAAGCTGGCGGTCTACGCCTTCCTGCGCTGCGACGAGGATACCGCAAATCCCACCTATCAGGCGCTGAAGGGCCGCTGCTTCAGCTTCCTGGTGGACCTGGGGAGCGCCACGGCCTTTGAGAGCCCGGAGCTGGTGGCGATTCCCGACGAGACCCTGGCGGCGTTTTACGCCCAGGAGCCCGGACTGGAGAAGTACCGCCGCTATCTGGACAAGGCCCGCCTGGGGAAGGAGCACATCCTCTCCGCCGCCGAGGAGAACCTGCTGGCCGCCGTCAGCCAGGTCAGCCAGGGCCCCAGCAATATCTTTGAGTCCTTTGTGGACGCGGACCTGAAGTTCCCCTCCGTCACCGACAGCGAGGGCAAGGAGCACGTCCTCACCAACGGCTCCTACATCCCCCTGGTGCAGAGCGGGGACCGGACGCTGCGGGAAAACGCCTTCAAGGCCCTGTACGGCGTCTACGGCGCCAGCCGCAACGCCCTGGCCGCCATGCTCAACGCCGAGGTGCAGAGCAATGTGTTCTACGCCCGGGCCAGGAAGTACAGCAGCGCCCTGGCCAGCGCCCTGGAGCCGGTGGAGGTGCCGGAGGCGGTGTACCACAACCTGATCGACACGGTCCACAAGAACATGGACAAGATGTACCGCTACATGGCCCTGCGGAAAAAGGTCATGGGCCTGGACGAGCTGCATATGTATGATATCTACACCTCCATGCTGCCGGAGGCGGACCAGGAGATCTCCTTCCAGCAGGCCAAGGAGGACGTGCTGGAGGCCATGCAGGTCCTGGGCGAGGACTACTGCGCCGGACTGAAGAGCGGCTTTGACAACCGCTGGATCGACGTCTATGAGAACGAGGGCAAGCGCTCCGGCGCCTACTCCTCCGGCAGCCCGGTCCACCCCTTCGTGCTGCTCAACCACAACAACGACCTCAGCAGCGAGTTCACCCTGGCCCACGAGATGGGCCACGCCATGCACTCCTACCTCAGCGATAAGAACCAGCCCCCGGTCTACTCCGAGTACGTCCTCTTCGTGGCGGAGGTGGCCTCCACCTGCAACGAGGCCCTGCTGATGCAGCACCTGCTGAAAAAGACCACGGACAAGAAGCAGCGGGCGGTGCTCATCAACTACTTCCTGGAGCAGTTCCGCACCACCCTGTACCGCCAGACCATGTTCGCGGAGTTCGAGCTGAAGACCCACCAGCTGGCGGAGAGCGGCGAGACCCTCACCGCCCAGCGGCTGTGCGAGATCTACTACGACCTGAACAAGCTGTACTACGGCCCGGATGTGGCCGCCGACCGGGAGATCGAGATGGAGTGGGGCCGCATCCCCCATTTCTACCGCCGCTTCTACGTCTACCAGTACGCCACCGGCTTCTCCGCCGCCATGGCGCTGTCCAAGCGCATCCTGGAGGGCGGGGAGGAGGCCGTGAAGGACTACCTGCGGTTCCTCTCCGGCGGCTGCTCCACCGATCCCGTGTCCCTGCTGAAGATCGCCGGTGTGGACATCTCCACGCCCAAGCCGGTCAGCGACGCCCTGGAGCTGTTCGGCCAGCTGGTGGAGGAGATGGAGGAGCTGCTCCGGGAGTGAGCGGCGTCCCGCAGAAAGCGGACATTTCCGCCGGCCCCGTGAGATAGTGCTTGATGTTTCCTATAGGGTGCGGTATAATGGTGCCGTATCCTCCGGGAGACCGGCGGGAATGTCCCGAAAAATAACGAGGAGAAGGAGAAAAATATGAAAATGAAGAAGGTCCTGGCAGCGGTGCTGTGCCTGGCCATGGTGTTCTCCATGGCGGGCTGCTCCCTGTTCACCAGCAGCGACGATTCCAGCGGCAGTACGGCCTCCGAGCTGAAGATCAACGACGAGTATACCCACAAGGACCCCGAGGACCTGGAGTACGAGACCCGGTACGCCTACTATTCCGGCGACAGCTGCGTCCTGGTGGACATGTTCCAGGAGTACTACGACGTGACCCCCACCGCCGAGTATATCATCATCTACGCCAACAAGGACGACGTGGCCGTGGCCCAGTATACCTATATCCTGATGGAGACGGAGGAGGACGCCGAGAAGTTCTCCCAGGTGGTGGATAACCAGGGCGTCCCGGTGCAGGTCTTTGGAACGGTGACCCTCCAGCAGATGAACGAGCAGGAGCTGGCCGACACCATCGACTCCTTCATCGCCATGAACGTGCTGACCGACACCTCCGCCAAGACCTACGCGGAGATGCAGAGAGACATGGATCTGCTCGTGGAGTACATCCCCGAATAACGCCAGCGCAAAGCCCCGTCCGATACACAACAAACGAAAAAGCTGCCGCCATCAAAACCGACTGTGTTCCGAAGGTTTGATGGCGGCGGCCATATGGGGATGAAGGTATGACGAAGAAAAAGCAGACGAATAAAAAAGTCACCGGCTACATGGGGCAGCTGCTGATCGTGCTGCGCGGCACCAACTTCCCGTGGCACTGGGCGGCGATCATGTTCGTGGTCAACATGTTCGCCAACTCCATGCTGCTGAAGCTGCCCGTCCTGACCGCCGCGCTTATGGGAGGCGACCTGTCCGGCGAGGCCCTGCGGGACAATATCCTGTACTATGTGTACTTCGCCGTGGTGGCCTGCACCCAGAGCGCGCTGGTGGCCGTCTCCAGGTCCACCACCACCCGGAACGCCCGGAACAGCGTCTGGAGCCGGATGATGAACATTCGGGTGGACTACTACGACGAAAACGACCCGGCGGTGCTGATGAGCGCCGTGACCAACGACCTGTCCCTGGCCATGCCCGCCCTGCTGGAGCTGATGGCCTCCGTGGTGCCCAACATCTGGTATGTGGTCCGCGCGCAGGCCGAGATCTCGGAGTACAACAAGTTCCTGGGGCTGACGGTGCTGGTGTTCCTGCCCATCAAGTACATCTACATGGTGGTCGTCGGGCGCAAGTTCTACCAGATCCGCCTGGGCGTCTTTCAGCAGATCGGCGAGCTTACCGGCTTCCTGGCGGAGCGGATCAGCAACCTGCCCCTCATCAAGTCCTTCACCCGCGAGGACCGCGAGCGGGAGAAGGGCCGGGAGGCCGCCGGAAACCTCTACAAGGCCCACCTGCGGGAGTATAAGCTGTCCGCCGCCAACGAGGCCATCCGGACGGGAATTACCCTGGGCGAGCAGATCCTGGTCATGGTGGTGGCGGTGATCCTGCTGCAGAGGAAGGAGATCACCGCCGGCCAGTGGGTGGCGTTCTTCCTGTTCTTCCAGAACATCGAGATCATGTTCGACACCCTGATCAGCTGCTGGCTGCAGATCAAGGATGTCCAGGGCTCCGTGGCCCGCACGGCGGACCTGCTGACCGTGCCCCAGGAGGACCTGGGGGAGGACGGCGGCAGCCAGCAGCCTGTGTCCGACGGCGACATCGAGTTTGACAAGGTTTCCTTCTCCTACGGCGACAAGCAGGCCCTCAGCGGCGTGTCCTTTACCGCGCCCAAGGGCGCCATGACCGCCATCGTGGGCCTGTGCGGCAGCGGCAAGACCACCTCCCTGAGCCTGCTGGAGCGGTTCTACGCCCCCAAGGAGGGCCAGATCCGCCTGGGCGGCAGGCCGGTGGGGGAGATGCCCCTGGGCGAGTACCGCCGGCACTTCGCCTACGTGCAGCAGAACCCGGAGGTGTTCAGCGGCACCGTCCGGGAGGCCATGACCTACGGCATCGACCGGGAGATCCCGGACGAGGAGATCTACAAGGCCGCCCGGGACGCCGGCTTCATGGAGTACCTGGAGCTGCAGCCCGAGGGGCTGGACGCGGCCGTGGCACCCGGCGGAGAGTCCATGTCCGGCGGCCAGCGGCAGCGGCTGGTGCTGGCCCGGGAGTTCCTCCGGGGCGCGGAGGTCCTGCTGCTGGATGAGCCCACCTCCGCCCTGGACGCGGAGAGCACGGCCCTGGTCCAGCAGGCGATCTTCCGCCTGTTCCGGGACCGGACCGTGGTGATGGTCACCCACGACATGGACCTGCTGAAGGGCGTGGACCAGATCGTCGTGCTGCAGGAGAGCCGGCTGGTGGGCCGCGGCACCTATGAGGAGCTGATGGCGTCCTGCGGTCTGTTCCGGGAAATGATCGAGACCCAGAAGCTGGAACAGGAGGTGAGGGGATGAAAGAGAAGATCGTGCGGTACGTCCGCATTTTCCGGGGTGTCAAGCTGCCCTGGTTCCTGCTTGCCATCGCGTGGCTGATCTCGTTTCTGACCGTGTACCTGAACGTACAGGCCATCACGCTGTCGGCCTCCGTGGTCAACGCCGCCAAGAGCGCCATCGAGGCGGACCTGCTGATCGACTACATCCTCAACCTGCTGGGGTACGGCGTGATGACCGTGGCGGAGGCCTACCTGGTCAACATGGCCTATGAGAGGATCAACCTGGGAGTCCGGGTGAAGCTGTGGGACAAGATCATGCGCCTGCCGTCGAAGCACTATGATACGGACAACGGCAACGAGCTGATCAGCCGTGTGACCTCCGACGCCTCCGCCTCCAGCTACTACTTCATGCTGGCCATCTCCACCAGCACGTCCCTCTACTCGGCGGTGATGGTGTTCCGGCGGCTGTTCGCCTTCCAGCCCACCCTGGCGGCGTGGACGCTGCTCATCATCCCCTGCGTCATCGGCATCGGCGGGCTCTACGGCTTCATGGGCTACCATGTGGGCCTGCGCAGCAACGTCTCCATGGCGGCCACCACGGGCTACCTGGCGGAGCGCGTGCGCAACTTCCGCATGATAAAGGCCTTCGGCACCCAGAAGGCGGAGGCGAAAAAGGCCGCCAGGCTGTTCCACAAGCAGTACGAGGCGGACGTCCTGTCCGAGATGACCATTGCCGTCATCCAGCTGGGCATCCAGATCATCAACTGTACCTGCGTGGTCATCGCTTTCGCGGTGGGCGGCAAGATGGTGGCGGCCGGCACCCTGGACCTGGGCCGCCTGGTGGCGTTCTACAGCCTGTCCGGCCTGGTGGCCGTCAACATGATGCAGCTGTATATGGACTTCGGCGCCTTTACCCAGGTCAACGGCGTGATGAAGAAGATCTCCGAGGTGATGAGCGCCGAGGAGGAGACCACCGAGGGCGGCCCGGTGCCGGAGGAGGAGGCGGACATCCGCCTGGACCATGTGGACTTCTCCTACGGGGAGGTGCCGGTGCTGCGGGACGTGTCCTTTACCATTCCCGCGGGCAAGGTGACCGCCATCATCGGCACCAACGGCGCGGGCAAGTCCACCGTGTTCAAGCTGCTGGACCGCATGTATGAGCCCACCGGCGGCGCCGTCCGCTTCGGCGGCACGGACATCCGGAGCTTCCGGCTGAAGGACTGGCGGGACCGCTTTGCCCTGGTGGCCCAGAACAGCCCCCTGCTGTCCGGCAGCGTGCGGGAGAACATCCTCTACGGCGTGGACCGGGAGGTCTCCGAGGAGGAGCTGACCGCCGTGGCCAGGAAGGCGGACGTCTACGACTTCGTGATGGCGGCCCCCGGCGGCTTTGACGCCGAGGCGGGACCCGGCGGCACCGGCTTCTCCGGCGGCCAGCGGCAGTGCATCGCCATTGCCCGGGCCCTGATTCGGGACCCCAAGTGCCTGCTGCTGGACGAGGCCACCAGCAACCTGGACGTGACGTGCGAGTGCCGCGTCACCAGGACCTTTGAAAAGCTCATGGCCGGGCGCACCACGGTGATGATCGCCCACAGCGCCGCCGCCGCCCGCCTGGCCGACCACATCGTCGTCATGAAGGAGGGCCGCGTGGAGGCCGAGGGCACGCCGGAGGAGCTGCTGAAGACCAACGAGTACTATCGCCTGTTTTCCAAAACAGGACTGAATTGCGTTTGTGAGGTGTAATGCTGTGACGTCTTATGTTTCGAATCTGTATGACTGCCGCCGGCTCACCGTGCCGGAGGAGCTGACCCGGTGGCGGATCGGCCCGGAGGAGGTGGACCAGCACCTGAAGACTCTGGCCCGCAGCCAAGCCAGCGAGATCGCCGGGGACGTGGTCCGGCCCGGGGACAGCGTCCGCCTGCGCTGCGTCAGCGGGACCCTGGCAGACCGGATGGTGCTGCTGTACCCGGGACTGGGGCTTCCCGGCGCCGAGGAGGCGGAGCAGGCCGTGCTGGGCCTGAAGGCGGGGGACGCCCTGACCGCCGCCATCTGCGGCGCGGCCCAGAGCCTGACGGTGGAGGAGATCCGCCGCCGGGTGGGCGCGCCGGTGGACGACGATCTGGCCTGTGCCCAGGGGATCGAGGGCGTGACCACCCTGGCGGAGTACCGCCGCTGGTACCAGGACCAGGCCGAGGAGCAGAACAAGGCCAACGCCCGGAAGGGCATCGCCGCCTTTTTGCAGGAGGAGCTCCGCAGCCGGTCCGAGTACGCGCTGGACCCTGAGGAGGCGGAGGCGTGGGCCGAGCAGCGGTTCCAGGACGGCCTTGCCGAGTTCGCGGCCATGGGGGAGGACATCCAGCTGCCCCAGGAGGCCCTGGACCAGATGAAGGAGCAGGCCAGGGAGGATTTCAAGGATCTGCTGGTGTGCAGGGAGATCTGCCGCCAGGCAGGCGTCTCCCTGGCCCAGGAGGACATCCAGGAGGAGTTCGAGGCGATGCTGCCCCCCGGCGAAGACCTGGGCATGACCGAGGAGGAGCTGGAGCACGCCAGGCAGCTCTTTTTGGAGGGCGCCCCTGTGACCAAGGCGTTTGAGGTGCTCTGCGGGGAAGCGGACCGCTATTTGGAGGATTGACGATGGTGATTTTGGAAGCGACAAGCGAAACCTTTGACAGCCTGATCGACACGGAGTACGCGGTGGTGGACTGCTACGGCGACTTCTGCGCCGCCTGCGACATCCTGGAGCCGGTCTATTTGGCCGCCGCCGGCGACATGTCCTTTGTCCGGTTCATTCAGACCAATCTCAGCCAGAACGGCGAGATCGCCGAGCGGTTCGGCATCATGGCCATGCCCACGGTGCTGCTGTTCCGGAACGGTCAGCTGGTGGACCGGTTCGAGGGCAGCGTGGACCGTGCGGAGCTGAACGAGTACATTGCAAAACTGCTGTATCAATAAAAAGGAGGCAAGCGCTATGGGAAAGATCCGGCTCAACGAGAATCCGGAGGTGGTCAGGACCGTCCGGGAGGGCCTGGCCGCCAAGGGCGGCTACTGCCCCTGCAAGGTGGGCAAGAGCGAGGACATCAAGTGCATGTGCAAGGAGTTCCGGGACCAGATCGCGGACCCCAACTTCGAGGGCTACTGCCACTGTATGCTCTACTATAAGGAGAAGTAAGCGCCGGGACGGAACCGGGGAGCTTTGCCGCCTGTGGGACCCAATGGGGTCTCATGGGCGGCCCTTCTTTTCCGGGCCGGGCCGGGCGTTAAGGCAATCTTAAGGATTTTTTCGCCATTTCTCCCTTGTAAGAGACGGCACCGGCTGGTATGATAACTGTACTAAGTGTAGTAACACAGTTCATACGGGCAATCTACCTGGAGGTGACAGATTTGATAACGCTCAACTATCGGGATTCACGCCCCATCTACGGCCAGATCAAGGACGGGCTGCGCCGGCTCATCATCACCGGCGCGGTGGCCCCGGACGAGAAGCTGCCGTCGGTGCGGGCCATGGCCATGGACCTGGCCATCAACCCCAACACCATCCAGCGGGCCTACGGGGAGCTGGAGACGGAGGGCTACCTCTACTCCATCCCCGGCAAGGGCAGCTTCGCCTGTCCGCCTAAGGACGCCGCCGCCGGGCGGCGGGAGGAGCTGCTTGACCGGCTGCGGGAGCTGCTGGCGGAGCTGAGGTTCCTTCAGGTCTCCGAGGCGGAGATCCTGGAGATCGTACAGGAGGGGGTGGGAGCATGATCGAAATTCGCGACCTGGTGAAGCGCTTCGGCGGCTTCGCGGCCCTGGACGGGGCCAGCGTCACCGTGCCGGACGGCGCGGTATACGGCCTGGTGGGCCCCAACGGCGCGGGGAAGTCCACCCTGATCCGCCACCTGACGGGCATCTACCGCCCGGACAGCGGACAGGTGCTGGTGGACGGACAGCCGGTGTACGAAAATCCCGCCGCCAAGGCGGTGATGGCCGCCATCCCCGACGACTGGTTCTACTTCCCCTCCGCCACCATCGCGGACATGATGCGGTTCTACCGGGGCTTCTACCCCGCCTTTGACATGGCCCGGTACGAGAAGTTCAAGACCGTGTTCGAGCTGCCGGAGAAGGCGGCGATCCGCCGCCTGAGCAAGGGGATGCAGAAGCAGGCGGCCTTCTGGCTGACCATGTGCTGCCGGCCTAAGTACCTGGTGCTGGACGAGCCGGTGGACGGCCTGGACCCGGTGATGCGCCGCCAGGTGTGGAGCCTCATGATGGGCGACGTGGAGGAGAACGGCACCACGGTGCTGGTGTCCAGCCACAACCTCCGGGAGCTGGAGGACGTGTGCGACCACGTGGGCATCATGAGCCGGGGCAGGGTGCTGCTGGAGCGGAGCCTCAGCGACCTGCAGGAGAACATCGTCAAGATCCAGGCGGTGTGGCCCGCCGGGGAGACGCCGGTGCTGCCCAGGGAGTTTACGGTGCTGCACACCTCCAACGTGGGGCGGGTGTACACCTATATCATCCGGGGGAGCGCCGCGGAGACCGCGAAGCGGCTGGAGCAGTACAGGCCCCTGATGCTGGAGGCCCTGCCCCTGAGCCTGGAGGAGATCTTCATTTATGAGCTGGGAGGTGAGCACTATGCCGTCAAAGAGATCATTCTTTAATCCCGCCCTGTTTCGGAAGAACCTGAGCCGGTTCTGGCCCCTGTGGGGCGGGGCCAGCCTGGTGGGCAGCCTGGCACCCCTGTATCTGATGCTGGCCATGGTGAACGAAAAGAGCTGGCAGCTGGACACGGCAGAGGAATTTGCCAGGGGCCTCTATCAGGCGGTGACGCTGCTGGTGCCCGGCGTCTCCTTCGTCTACGCGGCCCTGTGCGCCATGCTGGTGTGGGGCTACCTCTTCTCTCCCCGGGCGGTGGGGATGATGCACACCCTGCCGGTGACCCGGACGAACCTGTTTGTCACCAACACCCTCTCGGGCCTTGCCATGGCCCTGATCCCCTATGTGGTCGTGGGGGGCCTGACCTGCCTGGTGGCCCTGGGCGGGGGCGTGTTCCCCCTGGGGGCGGTGCTGCGGACGGTGGCGGCGGTGCTGTGCCTGACGGCGCTGTTTTTCGGCATGGCCACCCTCTGCGCCATGGTGACGGGGAATTTGCTGGCCCTGCCGGTATTCTACCTGCTGGCCAACTTCCTGGCCAGCGTGCTGGACGGCCTGGCCTCCGCCCAGAGCAAGACCATGCTGGTGGGCGTCACCGGCGGCAGCTCCAAGGTCATGGAGTGGCTGACGCCCCTGGTCAACATCTACGGCGTCTTCCAGTACAGCCAGGAGCGGGTGGGCGAGGACGTGCTGACCATGAAGCTCCAGGGCCTGGGCACGGTGGCCCTCTACGGCCTGGCGGGGCTTGTGCTGCTGGCGGCGGCCTGGCTGCTGTACCGCCTGCGCCACAGCGAGTGCGCCGGGGACGTGGTGGCCTTCCGGTGGCTGCGGCCCCTGTTCCGCCTGGGGGTGGCCCTGCTCAGCGCCCTGACCCTGGGCTGGCTGCTGTATATCCTGCTGTGGGCCCCCTTCTTCCAGCGGGGCATCTACGCCGGGGCGGCGCCTATGGCGGTGTGCCTGTCCCTGGGGGGCATCCTGGGCTACTACATCGCCTCCATGCTGCTGGAGAAGAGCCTGCGGGTGTTCCGGGGCAGCTGGCGGGGCGTGCTGGCGGTGTGCGCCATGTGCGCCGTCTTTGTCCTGTGCATGCGGTTCGACGTCACCGGCGCGGAGCGGCGGGTGCCGGAGCTGGACCAGGTGGCCGCCGTCAACGTCACGGTGGGCGGCAGTATGCCCTCCTTCACCGTGGACGCGGGGGAGGAGCCGGAGCTGGCGGAGCGCATCCTGGACCTCCACCGGACGGTAACGGCGGACGTTGACCACATCCGCGCCGCGAGCAACGGCAACGGCATGGACAGCATCTATCTGAACCTGACCTACACCCTCCGGGACGGCTCCACCCTGGGCCGCAGCTACAGCCTGCCCCTGACCCGCCAGCGGGCGGCGGAGGCGGACACCTACGACGCCAAGGTCCTGGCCCTGGCCACGGACCGGTCTCTGCTGCTGCGGAGCAAGGCCGTCCCCGGCGGCTACCGGCTGATCGGGGTGGAGATCTCCTCCAGCGCGCCTGTGGAGGCGGACCTGGCCATGACATGGCTGGAGGGGGCCGACGCCCGGCAGGTGTACGAGGCCATGATGGAGGACCTGTCCGCCGGACGGGGCCCGGAGGAGCTGGGCACGGTGGAGGACTTCTTCCGGGCCGGGGCGGCCAGCACGAAGCCGGCGGATACCAAGGAGGTCCTGGTCCATCTGCGGTTTGAGCTGGTGGACGTGGAGAGCAGCCGCAGCAAGACCATCTACCAGGATGTGACGGAGGATATGACCGCCGCTCTGGAGGCTCTGGAGGCGCTGGACGCCCTTCCGGAGCGGGCCGGCGGGGCGGTTTCCCCCAAATGAATCCGTCCCGCGGCAAATTTTCCTGTTGCCTGTCCGCGCGGTTTATGGTATGATGCCCATAGAAGTTTGCAGCCGGTTTGGCCGCAAATTCCCCGCGGACCAGTCTGACTAACTAGCCGGAGCCGGACTGTCCGCAGGCCGCCTGCGGGCCTCGGCCCCGGCGGCGTGACCCAGCGAAAGCCCCCGTCTCATGTGGTGGTATGAGACGGGGGCCATTTTTATCTTTTTTGACCGCTTGGGCTACTTCAGGTCCTCCAGGCCGGTCTTGCAGAAGGCGGCCAGGTAGCGGTAGTAGGGCATAAGGAAGTCGTAGCCCTCCACCAGGGTGTCCGCCAGCTCCGGGGAGCACACCAGGTCGTCAAAGGGCCGGTCGCAGCCGATGGACAGGCTCTTTTTGCTGTACCAGGGGGCCAGCAGGGGGGAGGGGGCCGTGCCCTTGGGCTTGGCGTAGTCCGGACCCTGGAGGGTGAACACGTCCTGGCGGTTCAGCCGCCGGGCCAGCTTCTCCAGGGGCTTGGGGTCCCGCTCCATGTCCCGGCGCATGGCGGCCATCATAGCCGGGGATGCGTTCCAGAAGCCCACGCCGTAGCTCCAGCCCTCCGGGGCCACCTCGAACCAGAACACCGGCTGCTGGGTCCACAGGTCCCGCTCCGGCCGGATGGTGAACCACAGGTGGTCCTTGTAGGGCCCCCGGCCGTGGAGCCGCCGGGCGTCCCGGTAGATCCGGGAGATGTGCAGGTCCGCGTCCAGCTTGGGGTACTTCTCCAGCATACGGTCATAGACCTCCCGGCCCAGGTCCGTGGTGGGCTGGAGCAGGCAGTCCAGATACTCCTGCTTGTGGGCCTGGAACCAGGTCCGGTCGTTGTTGAAGCGGATGCCCCACATGAAATCCAGTGTGGCGTCGCTGTAGCCCTGAAACATCCTATCGCGCTCCTTGTCGGCGTATTTTCCCGTTTATGATACCGGTCCGGCGAAAAAAAGTCAAGTCCTCCCCGCCCCGGCGGGGCCCGGGGGCCAAACCCCGCAAAGCCCTGGAAATACTGGACTTTCCCAACGGTCGAGGGGGAGATGGGCTGATTTTGATTGACTTTTTTCCGGGGATGGCATACAGTGAAGCCAGGCTTGCAAGACCAAAAAACAAGTGAGGAGCGATCCTATGGAGAGCAAAAAGACCTTCGGTGAATATATCTGCCGGCGGCGGAAGGAGCTGGGGCTGACCCAGCGGGAGTTCGCCGACAAGCTGTATGTGACGGAGTCCGCCGTCAGCAAGTGGGAGCGGGGCATGAGCTACCCGGACGTGACCCTGCTGCGGGACATCTGCGCGGTGCTGGACATCACGGAGCACGAGCTGCTCACCGCCAGCGAGGACACGGAAAAGCGCACCGCCGAGAAGCTGGCGGCCAAGTACCTGCGCCTGGCCCGGAACTACCGGGTGGCCCAGTACGTCCTCTACGGCGGGTCCCTCCTGATCTGTTTCATTGTCAATCTGGCGGTCCAGCACACCCTGGGCTGGTTTTGGATCGTCCTGGCCAGCCTGCTGCTGGCGGCGTCCCTGACCCTGGCACCGGCCCTGGTGAGTATGCGCCCCGCCCTGGAGCGGTATAAGTGGCCCATCTCCGCAGGCTGCGCCGCAGCGTCCCTGGAGCTGCTGCTGATGATCTGCTGCCTGTACACCGGCGGGGACTGGTTCTGGGTGGCCTTTGCCGGGACGGTGTTCGGCCTGAGCCTGGTGCTGCTGCCTCTTTTGCTGCCGGCGCTGCCCCTGCCCGCCGCCCTGGCGGGGCGGAAGCTGTCGGCGTACCTGGGGCTGGAGACGGCCCTGCTGCTGGTGGTGCTGCTGGTGTGCTGCCTGTATACCGGCGGGGACTGGTTCATTATGGCCGCCGTGGGGACGGTGTTCGGCCTGAGCGTGGTGTTCCTGCCGGTGGTTCTGCGGCAGCTGCCCCTGCCCCCGGCGGTAAAGCGGCACAAGGCCCTGGCGTACTTCTCCCTGGAAACGGTCTTTCTCATGGCCCTGCTGGCGGTGAGCTGCTGGTACACCGGCGGGGACTGGTTTTTCACCCAGGGCGTGCCCCAGGCCCTGGCGGCGCTGGTCCTGCCCTGGGGCCTCATGGCCATCCTCCGCTACCTGCCGGTGAGCGGCTGGTTCAGGGCCTCCGCCTCCTGCGCCTGGACGGGGCTGTGGCTGTGGCTGTACCCCTGGGTGGAGGAGCGGATCATGGTGGCCAACGGCTGGGTCACCAGCCGCCCCTACCGCCTGCTGATCCCTTTCGACTTCTCCTACTGGGGGCCCTATGTGATCCAGGAGGCCGACGGCTCCGCCGTGTATGACAACAGCATCGCCGCCAACACCATGGTCATCATCCTGCTGAGCCTGGGGGTGCTGGCCGTCCTTCTGGCCGTGACCGGCGCCGTCCGGGGGAGGAGAAAGAAATAAGCAAAAAGGGGAGAGGCTAACGCCTCTCCCATCAGGCTGTCGGAAAAGTCTAAGACTTTTCCGACAGCCTGAAAAAATGCCGTTACTTTCCCGCCGGCAGAGCCGCCGGAAAAGTCCTCGCTGCGCTCGCCGCACGCCTTGCGGAGCAAGGCTTAGCGGGGCATTCGATCTCATGCGAGGTGGGCTTCGCCCCCTCGCGCTCCCCCTGGGAATAGGAAGGTTTTTCTCCTTTGGGGGCTTTTTGACAAGCAAAAAGGGGAGAGGCGACAGCCTCTCCCCTTACAATAAGCCGCTTTGGCAGGAATCAGTCCTCGCTGACCCCGTCGGTCTCCAGCAGGCCGTAGCCGCCGTTGCGCCGGCGGTAGACGATGCTGATGACGTCGTCGGTGCTGCGGAAGACAAAGAAGTCGTGGCCCAGCAGGTTCATCTGCAAAATGGCCTCCTCCACGCTCATGGGCTTGACGGTCACGTGCTTGGTGCGCACCACCTGGAACTCCGTCTCCTCGCTGATGTCGAACTCCGGGGCGATGTCGGGGACCAGGGCGTCCTGGCGCAGGCGCTTGCTCAGGCGGGTCTTGTTCTTGCGAATCTGGCGGTCGATGGTGGCGCAGGCCGCGTCGATGAGGCCGCGGATGTCGCCGTCACGGGACTCCTCCTGGGCGCGGAACAGGGTGCCGCCGCCGCGAATGGTGATCTCCACCACACAGCGATGGTCCTTTTCCACAGAGAAGGTCACAAGTGCGTCGGCGTCCTCCTTGAAGTAGCGGTCCAGCTTGGAGACCTTCTTCTCGGCGTACTCCTTCACGGAGTCGTTGAGGGACACCTTCCGGCAGGTAAATGTGAACTTCATATGATCCGCTCCTTTCTTGGTCCCCCTTGTGGGGGTAGCTTTATTGTACCATACGGACCGGCAGCTTGTACAGGTTTATTTTGTAAATTTTTTGCGGCCCCGGGTCCGCTGTCCAAACCGCCGGGCGGGGCGGGGGAATCGACCGGCTTCGGCAAAGGTTCCCAGCATGCGGCAAAAGCTCCTATTTACAAAACCGGGGACAGGTTGTACAATACCATATGGAAGCTTTCCAATATCCCACCCGTTTGGGCCGCTGCGTTTCGCAGCGGCTCCTTTTTATGGGGGAAGCAAAAAAGTGGCCGGTATCCGCGGGAAGCGGATACCGGCCACTTGACAGGTGCGGAGCGGATCAATACATGCCGCCCATGTCGGGAGCGGCGGGGGCGGGCGCGGGAGGCTCGGGCTTGTCGGCCACCAGGGACTCGGTGGTCAGCACCATGGAGGCCACGGAGGCGGCGTTCTCCAGGGCGGAGCGGGTCACCTTGGCGGGGTCCACGATACCGGCGGCCACCATGTCGCAGTACTCCTCCTTGTAGGCGTCGAAGCCGTAGCCGGTCTTGCCGGAGCTTCTGACCTTCTCCAGGATGACGGAGCCGTCCAGGCCGGCGTTGGCGGCGATCTGACGGATGGGGGCCTCCAGGGCCTTGGCGATGATGCGCACGCCGGTCTTCTCGTCGCCCTCGGCGCCGTCCAGCAGGGCCTCCACGGCGGGGATGGCGTTGACGAACACGGTGCCGCCGCCGGCCACGATGCCCTCCTCAACAGCCGCCTTGGTGGCGTTGAGGGCGTCCTCGATGCGCAGCTTCTTCTCCTTCATCTCGGTCTCGGTGGCGGCGCCTACCTTGATGACGGCCACGCCGCCGGCCAGCTTGGCCAGGCGCTCCTGGAGCTTCTCCTTGTCGTAGTCGCTGGTGGTGACGCCGATCTGGCTGCGGATCTGGGAGACGCGGTTCTTGATGGCGTCGGCGTCGCCGGCGCCGTCCACGATGACGGTGTTCTCCTTGGTGACCTTCACCTGGCGGGCGCGGCCCAGCATGGACACGTCGGCGTTCTTCAGCTCATAGCCCAGCTCCTCGCTGATGACCTGGCCGCCGGTGAGGATGGCGATATCCTGGAGCATCTCCTTGCGGCGGTCGCCGAAGCCGGGGGCCTTGATGCAGACCACGTTCAAGGTGCCGCGCAGACGGTTCACCAGCAGGGTGCTCAGGGCCTCGCCCTCCACATCCTCGGCGATGATGACCAGCTTCTTGCCGGACTGGACCAGCTGCTCCAGGATGGGCAGGATGTCGGCGATGACGGAGATCTTCTTGTCGGTGATGAGGATATAGGCGTCGTCCACCACGGCCTCCATCTTCTCCATATCGGTAGCCATATAGGGGGAGATGTAGCCCCGGTCGAACATCATGCCCTCGACCACCTCGCTGTAGGTGTCGCTGGTCTTGGACTCCTCGATGGTGATAACGCCGTCGTGGCCCACCTTCTCCATGGCCTCGGCGATGAGGGCGCCGATCTTCTCGTCGCCGGAGGAGACGGTGCCTACCCGGGCGATGTCGGCGGTGCCGTTGACCTTCTGGGCGTCGTGCTTCACGGAGGCCACGGCGGCCTCCACGGCCTTGGAGATGCCCTTCTTCATGACGATGGGGTTGGCGCCGGCGGCCAGGTTCTTCAGGCCCTCGTGGACAATGGACTGGGCCAGCAGGGTGGCGGTGGTGGTACCGTCGCCGGCCACGTCGTTGGTCTTGGTGGAGACCTCCTTCACCAGCTGGGCGCCCATGTTCTCAAAGGGGTCGTCCAGCTCGATCTCCTTAGCGATGGTCACGCCGTCGTTGGTGATGAGGGGAGCGCCGAACTTCTTGTCCAGCACCACGTTGCGGCCCTTGGGGCCCAGGGTGACCTTAACGGTATCGGCCAGCTGGTTGACGCCGGCCTCCAAAGCCTTGCGGGCGTCCTCGCCCCGCTTGATCAGCTTAGACATAACAGATTACCTCCAAATTATCAAAGTTTTCGCCCGCCTTTTTCAAAAGGCGGCGGAGTGCAGGGGCGGAGCCCCTGCCAGGTTCGGGCGGAGCCCGACATTCCGTCGTTCACACGGAGTCCGCCCTCCGTCGTTTCCGCAAAAGCGGAAATCAGTCAACAATGGCCAGGATGTCGCCCAGACGGACGATGGTGTACTCGTCGTCGCCCATCTTCACGTGGGAGCCGGCGTACTTGTCGGTGATGACCTTGTCGCCGGGCTTGACGGTCATGACGATCTCCTTGCCGTCCACCAGGCCGCCGGGGCCTACGGCAATGACCTCGGCCACAGAGGGCTTCTCCTGGGCCTTGGAGGTGAGGATGATGCCGCCCTTGGTGGTCTCCTCCGCCTCCATGGGCTTGAGCACCACGCGGTCGGCTAAGGGAGTGAGTTTCATAGTTGGTTCCTCCTATATGAAAATTTTTTTGAAAACAAAACGGGCACCGTTAGCACTCGAAAACTTGGAGTGCTAACGGTGCCTATCTTACAACATCCGAATCCATAATGCAAGGGGGGAAAGAGGAAAATTTATGTGTTTTACAAAAAGTTCACAAACGGTCACGAAAGCGTCTCCGGCAGGGGGCGGCAGGTGGCGTTGGGGTCGCAGCCGGCGGGGCCGAAAAAGTTCACCTTGCCGGCGGCCATGCGCAGGACCACCCGGCGGTTGTGGACGCTCTCGCCGTCCAGGCAGGTGACGATGTCCCGGTCGGGGGAGTCGATGACGACCTCCCTGGCGGTGTAGCTCTTTGCGTATTTGGGGAACTTGTAGTAGCCGCCCTTGGAGTAGGCGCCCACGAACTTCAGGAAGGTGGGGCGGCTGACCCGCTTGACGATCAGGGTGTTGAGCACGCCGTCGTCCATGCGGGCCTCGGCCACGGGCATGAAGCCGCCGCCGTAGTAGCGGCCGTTGCACACCGCCGCCAGGGCGTAGTCGCCGGGCATGGCCTCCCCGTCCAGGGTGATGGTCCACTGGTGGCCCAGGCCCCGGAGGAGGAAATTCACCGCCAGGGAGGCGATGTAGCTGCCCTGACCGCCCAGGAGCGGGCTTTTCCCGTAGGTATGTACGTCCTCCGCCACCTGGGCGTCAAAGCCGGAGCAGGCGATGGTCAGGGCGCAGCGGCCGTTGCAGTCGATGGCGTCCAGGGGGAACTGGGGGCCGTTCCACAGGTTCTCCGGGTCGGAGAACAGGGGGGCCGTGTCCCCAAAATTTTTCAGAAAGTCGTTGCCGGTGCCCACGGGGATGCAGGTCATGGCGGCGTTGGGCGCGCCCAGGATGCCGTTGGCGATCTCGTTGACGGTGCCGTCCCCGCCGCAGGCGTAGAAGCGCACCGGCTGCCCCCGCCCGGCGATGGAGCGGGCGGTGTCGGTGGCGTGGCCGGGGCGCTTGGTGAGGATGCAGTCCAGGTCCAGGCCGTGGCGGGCCTGGAGGGCCTTGGCCAGCTCCATCAGCTCGGTGGTGCAGTTTCTCTTTCCCGCCGTGGGGTTGATGATGAAAATGTGTTTCATACAGGCGGAGCTCCCTCGTATTATGTTTCTGGTTTCATAAAATGCCGGCGCCGCGTCCGGCGGCGGGTCCGGGTCACCGGGTAAACAGATACAGCTCGCAGGGGATCATGCCGTTGTAGAGCTTGCGCTTTTTGTCCGCTTTGCGGGCGAAGGCCTTTTCAAACTCCGGGTGGCTGGTGAGCACCAGCACCCGCCACTTGGGCGGGATGTCCCGGTACACCCGGCCAAAGGCCCGGTACAGCTCCTCCGCCTCCCGCTTCTCCAGCAGGCGCTCGCCGTAGGGCGGATTGGTGACCACCTGGCCGTACTCCCCCTGGCAGCGCAGGTCCCGCATGTCCGCCCGGTCAAAGCGGACGATGTCCTCCACGCCGGCCTTTACGGCGTTCTCACGGGCGATGCGGACGGCCTTGGGGTCGATGTCGCCGCCCCAGATGTCGTAGCTGCCGGAAAACTCCTTGTCCATGGCCTCCCCGGCGGCGTCCAGCCAGGCGCGGCTGTCGATGCAGGCCCACCTCTGGGCGTCGAAGGAGCGGTCCAGGCCCGGGGCCCGGTTTTTGGCGATCAGCGCCGCCTCAATGGCGATGGTGCCGGAGCCGCAGAAGGGGTCCCGGAAGGGGTCCTTGCCCCGGTAGCGGCTGAGGGTCACCATGGCGGCGGCCAGGGTCTCCCGCAGGGGGGCCTCCACACCAACGGCCCGGTAGCCCCGCTTGTGGAGCCCCGGTCCGGTGGTGTCGAGGTACAGGGAGCACTGGTCCCGCAAGATGGCGAACTGGAGCTGGTACTTGGCCCCGGTCTCCGGCAGGCGCTCCAGCCCGTAGACCCGGCCCAGCCGGTCCGCCGCGGCCTTCTTCACGATCTTCTGGCAGTCGGGCACCGAGTGGAGCTGGGAGTCCAGGGCGTGGCCCTTCACCGGGAACTGGCCGTCCCGGGGGATCAGGTCCTCCCAGGGGGCCCCAGCCGCCAGCTGGTAGAGGGCCTCGAAGCTGTGGACCGGCCCGGCGGCCAGCTCCACCAGCACCCGCTCGCCGCAGCGCAGACCGATATTCAGCCGGGGGATGTCCTCCAGGCCGCCCCGGCACAGGACGCGGCCGTTTTCCACCCGCACGTCCGAAAGCCCCAGACGGCGGACCTCGTCGCCCACCAGGCCCTCCAGGCCGAACAGGCACGGTATGGCAAATGTCAGCACAGGCGATTCTCCTCCCGGACCCCCGGCAGGGGGCAGATAACAACGATTCCCAGTATAGCAAACCTGCGGGAAAAAGGCAACGAAAATTCCTATGGAAATTACAGTGCATGTATGATATACTAAAACCACAGGCTCCCGCGCCCTGCGGGAGCGGTATACGAAATACGAATTTTAGGAGGAAAAAGACGATGCCGTATGTTTTGATCGCCATCGGCGTGATCGTGGTGGTGCTGCTGCTGACCAACATCCACGTGGTCCAGCAGTCCCGGGCTTTTGTGGTGGAGCGCCTGGGCGCCTACCAGGCCACCTGGGGCGTGGGCCTGCACCTGAAGATGCCCATTATCGACCGGGTGGCCAAGCGGGTGAGCCTGAAGGAGCAGGTGGTGGACTTCGCGCCCCAGCCCGTCATCACCAAGGATAACGTCACCATGCAGATCGACACGGTGATCTACTTCCAGATCATCGACCCCAAGCTGTACACCTACGGTGTGGAGCACCCCATGAGCGCCATCGAGAACCTGACCGCAACCACCCTGCGCAACATCATCGGCGATCTGGAGCTGGACCAGTCCCTCACCAGCCGCGACCACATCAACACCAAGATGCGGGCCATCCTGGACGAGGCCACCGACCCCTGGGGCATCAAGGTCAACCGGGTGGAGCTGAAGAACATCATCCCGCCCCGGGAGATCCAGGACGCCATGGAGAAGCAGATGAAGGCCGAGCGTGAGCGCCGGGAGTCCATCCTCCAGGCCGAGGGCCAGAAGCAGAGCCAGATCCTGGTGGCCGAGGGCGAGAAGCAGTCCGTGATCCTCCGGGCCGACGCCGCCAAGCAGGCCAAGATCATGGAGGCGGAGGCCCAGGCCGAGGCCATCCTCCGGGTGCAGCAGGCCACCGCCGACGCTCTGAAGCTCCTCAACGAGGCGGCCCCCAACGACCAGGTGGTGAAGCTGAAGGCCCTGGAGGCCTTCCAGGCCGCCGCCGACGGCAAGGCCACCAAGATCATCATTCCCAGCGAGATCCAGGGGCTGGCCGGTCTGGCCGCCGGGATCCAGGCGCTGGTGGAGAAGGACAAGTAAGCTGTCCCCCCAAAAAGCGCCGTCTCCCTCCTGAGGCGGGCGGCGCAAAAAAGACGCAGGTCCCGGGGAACTTTTTCTCCGGGGCCTGCGTCTATCCTGACAAAACGGTGAGAGAGGATGGGAGCCATGTCGAAAAAGCCCCTGCTGGCGCTGTACAGCGCCGCCCACTTCTGGGTGGACCTGAGCTGCGCCTTCCTGGTGTTCCGCACCCTGTCCGGCGGGACGGACTTTCTCCTGTGCCTGCTGCTCTACAACTTCTGCGCCTTCGCCCTGCAGATGCCCCTGGGCCTTCTGGCGGACCGGCTGGACCGCAACAGCGCGGTGGCGGCCGCGGGCTGCGGCCTGACGGCCCTGGCCTATCTGCCCCTGCCCGCTATGGCGGCGGCGGTGACGGCGGGGCTGGGCAACGCCCTGTTCCACCTGGGGGGCGGCCTGGACGCCCTGAACGCCAGCGAGAAAAAGGCCGCCTGGCTGGGGATCTTCGTCTCCCCCGGGGCCGTGGGGCTGTACATCGGGACCCTGTGGGGGCGGGGCCAGGCCCCGGCTCTGTGGCTGGGCCCGCTGGGCCTGGCGGCGCTGGGCGGGGCTATTTTGTGGCTGGGCCGCCGGACCATGGGGGGCTTCGCCTCCGGCAACGCGCCGGTGGACCCGGTCCCGGCGGAGGGCTGCGGCCCGCTGGTCCCCCTGTTTCTGGTGGTGGTCCTCCGGTCCTACATGGGCATGAACCAGTCCTTCGCCTGGAAGGGACAGGGGGCCTGGGGGCTGGTGCTGGTGCTGGCCCTGGCCCTGGGCAAGGCGGCGGGAGGCGTGCTCTCCGACCGGCTGGGGCCTCGCCGGACGGCGGCGGGGAGCCTGGCCCTGGCGGCGGCGCTGTACCTGCTGTGCGGGCTGCCCCTGCCGGGGACTCTGGCGGTGTTCCTCTTTAATATGACCATGCCGCTGACCCTGTGGGCGGCGGCCCGGATAGCCCCGGGGGCCAAGGGCTTCACCTTCGGCCTGCTGACCTTCGCCCTGTTCCTGGGTTGGCTGCCGTCCTATCTGGGGTGGCCGGCGCTCCTGACCGCGCCCTGGACCTACGCCGCCGTGAGCCTCATCTCTCTGGCCCTGCTGTGGCGGCCCATGGGGCGGGAGGCGGCGAGGTGCTGAGGAGCATGGCGGCGTCCCTGGCCCTGACGCTGCTGCTGGAGGAGGGCTTCGCCCTGTGCTGGGGCCTCCGGGGGCGGCGGGAGCTGGCGGTGGTGGCCCTGATGAACGCGCTGACCAACCCGGCGGTGGTGCTGGCCCACCACACCGCAGTGGGGCTGTGGGGCTGGCCCGACGCGCCCGTCACCGCCGTGCTGGAGTGCCTGGCGGTGCTGGTGGAGTGGCGGTGCTGCCGGGCCTGCTCGGAGCAGCTGCGCAGGCCGTTTCTGTTCGCCCTGCTGGCAAACGCCTTCTCCTACGGCGCGGGGGCGCTGCTGCAATGGGTGTGATGCTACGACAACGTGGGGAAGACATCCTTTTTCTTGAAAGAAAAAGGATCAAAAAGAACGTTTGCCGCGAAACGCTGTTTCGCGGAGAAGGGAGAGGTTATGAGACGGATCTGTACGCTGGGGCTGCTCCTGCTGATGGCCGCGGGGCTGACGGGGGTGGCCTACGCCGACGTGGTCTGGGGCCCGGTGGAGACGATCGCCGTGGCCGCCGCGTACCTGCTGCCGGCGCTTCTGGTGGCGGCGGTGGTGGCCGTTACGGTGTACCTGCTGCGGAAGCTGAGAAAGAGAAAGTGAGGGGACCGGTATGAAAAAGCTGCTGACGATGCTTATGACCGTGACGATGCTGCTGGCCCTGGCGGCCCCCGCCTGGGCGGACGTGATCTGGGAGCCGAACAACCGCTTCTATGAGACCCACCGGGACCAGTGTGAGAGCGTGCCCAGCCGGGCCTACTACGCCAACGGCAAGGACGGCTTCGTGACGCTGTGGGACGCCCCCAACGGCTCCACGGTGGCCATGCAGCTGGAAAACGGCGAGACCCTCCGGGTCCAGTGGCTGTACCAGGACTGGGGCTACGCCGAGCGGGACCAGGGCGGCGGCTGGGTGCCTATGGCGGACCTGTACGTCGTCTACGACTACATCTCCTTTGCCGAGGACCACGCCGATGACATCCGGCCCTATGCCGGCGAGTTCGCGGACTACGACGGGGACGCGGAGGCCATCTGCTTCTTCTCCTACCCCGGCGCGCCGGAGATCCAGTACACCTACGCCCTGGCGGACTGGGAAGAGCTCCTCTTGAATCTCACCGGCGGGCCGGACCGGGACAGCTATATCCAGTCCGTCTACGTGGACGGCAGCGGCCGGACCTGGGGCTTTGTGGGGTACATGTACGGCAGGCTCAACGCCTGGTTCTGCCTGGATAACCCCGCGGCGGAGGGCGTCATGACCTCCTGCATCCCGGAGGCCGATATGCTGATCGACGCCGGGGAGCTGACCGCCCCCCAGACGCCCAAGCTGCCCGCCAAGGGCTATACGCCCTACGCGCTGGTGGGCGGCGCGGTGGCTGTGACCGGCGGGGCGCTGGCGGTGTTCTTCCGGAAGAAAAAGCAGAAGTAAGCTGAAAGGGACGGCCCCGGGCGCTCTGCCCGGGGCCGCCTTTTCTGCCCACCGGGGACGGCGGCGCGGGCGGTTTTTGTCCGTCAGAGGCGGAAAAATACCGGAAGCCCCTTTTCAAAGCTGTCCGTCTGCGCTATAATGGGGGAAACAACAGCTTGCCCTTCGGGGCGGGAAAGGAAGTGTGTCCCTTTGCAGCAGCGCGTCCGGCTCCGGGGGAGCCAGACCTCCATGGTGGACGGCCCCATCTGGCGCAGCCTGGTGGACTTCGCCATCCCCATTTTCCTGGGAAATCTGTTCCAGCAGCTCTACAACACCGCCGATACCCTGATCGTGGGCAATTTTATCGGCAAGGAGGCCCTGGCGGCGGTCAGCTCCTCCGGCAGCCTGATCTTCATGATGGTGGGCTTCCTCAGCGGCGTGGCCACCGGGGCCGGGGTGCTCATCGCCAAGTACTTCGGCGGCAGGGAGTACGACAAAATGAGCCGGGCCATCCATACGGGCCTGGCCGGGGCGGCCCTGGCAGGCCTGGTGATGACGGTGACGGGGGTGCTGCTCTCCCCCCAGATCCTCCGCTGGATGGGGACGCCGGAGACGGTGCTGCCCTCCTCCATCGCCTATTTCCGCACCTATTTCTACGGCTGCATGGCGTCGTTCCTCTACAACACCGCCACCGGCGTCCTCCAGGCGGTGGGGGACAGCCGCCATCCGCTGTACTATCTGGTGGCGTCCTCCGTCACCAACGTGGTCCTGGACCTGCTGTTCGTGGCGGTGTTCCGCTGGGGCGTGGCCTCGGCGGCGGCGGCCACCGTCATCTCCCAGGTGGTCAGCGCGGTCCTGTGCCTGCGCCAGCTGCTGCGCACCCGGGAGGTCTACCGGGTGGAGGTGAAAAAGATCGCCCTGGACCGGACCATGCTGGGGCTTATCGCCCGGTTCGGCCTGCCCGCCGGGGTGCAGAACTCGGTGATCGGACTGGCCAACGTGGTGGTCCAGGCCAACATCAACGCCTTCGGAGACGACGCCATGGCGGGCTGCGGCTCCTACTTCAAGCTGGAAGGCTTCGCCTTCCTGCCCGTCACCTGCTTCTCCATGGCCCTGGCCACCTTCGTGGGCCAGAACCTGGGAGCGAAGCAGTACGACCGGGTGAAACGGGGGGCCCGGTTCGGGATGCTGTGCTCCATGACCACGGCGGAGCTTATCGGCCTGGGCATCTTCCTGGTGGCCCCCATGCTGGTGCGGCTGTTCAACGACGACCCCACGGTGGTGGCCTACGGCGTGCGCCAGGCCCGGGTGGAGGCGCTGTTCTACTGTCTGCTGGCCTTCAACCACTGCATGGCCGGGGTGCTCCGGGGCGCGGGCCGGGCGGCGGTGCCCATGACGGTGATGCTCCTGTGCTGGTGCCTGCTGCGGGTGAGCTATATCACCGTGGCGGTGCATCTGATCCCGGCCATCGAGGTGGTGTTCTCCGCCTACCCCCTCACCTGGACCAGCAGCGCGGTCATTTTCCTGATCTACTATTTGAAAGCCGACTGGCTGCACACCTTTGACCGGCTGGACGCCCAGGGCAAGGGGTGACGCCTCCGGCGGGAAAGGAGGGCGGCCTATGGGCGGTCTGACAGGCGGCGTGGTGGAGCTGGACCTCCACGGCATGACCCAGATCCAGGCCAAGGCGGCGGTGGACGCCGCTCTGCGCCGGGCGGGCGGGTCCGTGTACCGGCTGCGGGTGGTCCACGGCTACCGGGGCGGGACCCAGCTGCGGGACATGCTGTGCCGGGAGTACGCGGAGCACCCCAAGGTAAAGCGGCTGGAGCGGGGGCTGAATCCCGGCGCCACCGACCTGGTCCTGCGGGAGTACTGACCGAAAACGACTTTCGGCGCAAAAAAGAAAAAATTTCGCGAAATGGCAGGAAGATAACATTTACAGCCAGAAAATTCTGTGGTATAGTTATAACGTATGAGTTTGGCTTTCCCTCTCATGACAAAGCAAGTTTTTAAGCCAGAATATCAAAAATATTCAGGAGGAGCAACTATGGCAAGAAAGTTCAAGTCCATGGACGGCAACAACGCGGCGGCGCATGTCTCTTATGCGTTTTCCGAGGTTGCGGCGATCTACCCGATCACCCCGTCCAGCCCCATGGCCGACCTGGTGGATCAGTGGTCCGCCAACGGCCTGAAGAACATCTTCGGCACCCGCGTCAAGGTGGTGGAGATGGAGTCCGAGGCCGGCGCCGCCGGCGCGGTACACGGCTCTCTGGGCGTAGGCGCGCTGACCACCACCTACACCGCCTCCCAGGGCCTGCTGCTGATGATCCCCAATATGTACAAGATCGCGGCTGAGCAGCTCCCTACCGTGTTCCACGTCTCCGCCCGCACCGTGTCCACCCACGCCCTGAACATCTTCGGCGACCACTCCGACGTCATGGCCTGCCGCCAGACCGGCTTCGCCATGCTGGCCGAGGGCAACGTCCAGGAGGTCATGGACCTGTCTCCTGTGGCCCACCTGTCCGCCATCAGCGGCAAGGTCCCCTTCATCAACTTCTTCGACGGCTTCCGGACCTCCCACGAGATCCAGAAGGTGGCCGTGTGGGACTATGAGGATCTGAAGGACATGTGCGACATGGAGGCCGTGGAGGCCTTCCGCAAGCACGCCCTGAACCCCGAGCACCCCAACACCCGCGGCTCCCACGAGAACGGCGACATTTTCTTCCAGCACCGCGAGGCCTGCAACAAGTTCTATGACGAGCTGCCCGCCGTGGTGGAGAAGTATATGGGCAAGGTCAACGAGAAGCTGGGCACCGACTACAAGCTGTTCAACTACTACGGCGCGCCTGACGCGGACCGGGTCATCGTGGCCATGGGTTCCATCTGCGACGTGACCGAGGAGGTCATCGACTACCTCAACGCCCACGGCCAGAAGGTTGGCCTGGTGAAGGTCCGCCTGTACCGCCCCTTCGCCGCCGACCGCCTCATCGCGGCCATCCCCGCCACCGCCAAGAAGATCGCCGTTCTGGACCGGACCAAGGAGCCCGGCGCCCAGGGCGAGCCCCTGTACCTGGATGTGGTCACCGCTCTGGCCAACGCCGGTAAGAGCGACGTGAAGGTCATCGGCGGCCGCTACGGCCTGGGCAGCAAGGACACCCCGCCCGCCAGCGTGTTTGCCGTGTATACCGAGCTGGCCCTGGACAACCCCCGCCGCCAGTTCACCATCGGCATTGTGGACGACGTGACCGGCCTGTCCCTGCCGGAGGTCCCCGCCCCCAACACCGCCGCAGAGGGCACCATCGAGTGCAAGTTCTGGGGCCTGGGCGGCGACGGCACCGTGGGCGCCAACAAGAACTCCATCAAGATCATCGGCGACCACACCGACAAGTACATCCAGGCGTACTTCCAGTACGACTCCAAGAAGACCGGCGGCGTGACCATCAGCCACCTGCGCTTCGGCGACAAGCCCATCAAGTCCCCCTACTACATCAATAAGGCCGACTTCGTGGCCTGCCACAACCCCAGCTACGTCACCAAGGGCTTCAAGATGGTCAACGACGTAAAGCCCGGCGGCGTGTTCATGATCAACTGCCAGTGGGATTTCGAGGAGCTCAACCACCACCTGAACGCTGAGGCCAAGCGCTACATCGCTCAGAACAACATCCAGCTCTACACCATCAACGCCATCGACCTGGCCGCCAAGATCGGCATGGGCAAGCGCACCAACACCATCCTCCAGAGCGCCTTCTTCACCCTGGCCAAGGTCATGCCCCAGGAGCAGGCCATCCAGTACATGAAGGACGCCGCCACCAAGTCCTACTCCAAGAAGGGCATGGACATCGTGGAGATGAACCACAAGGCCATCGACGCCGGCGCCACCGCCTTTACGAAGATCGACGTGCCCGCCGACTGGGCCACCGCCGAGGACGCCCCTGTGGAGCACACCCTGGAGGGCAAGAGCGAGCTGGTGAAGATGGTCAAGGACATCCTGATGCCCGTGGGCAAGATGGACGGCGACAGCCTGCCTGTTTCCACCTTTATGCCCCATGTGGACGGCCAGTTCGAGCAGGGCGCCAGCGCCTACGAGAAGCGCGGCGTCGCCGTTGCCGTCCCCACCTGGGATCCCTCTAAGTGCATCCAGTGCAACACCTGCGCCTATGTCTGCCCCCACGCCACCATCCGCGCCTACGCCCTGACCGAGGACGAGGTCAAAAACGCCCCCGAGGGCCTGAAGACCGCCCCCATCAAGGCCGGCAAGGGCAAGGGCGTGTACACCTACGCCATCGGCGTCAGCCCCCTGGACTGCATGGGCTGCGGCGTGTGCGTGGAGGCCTGCCTTGCCAAGGATAAGGCCATCAAGATGGTGCCCCAGGAGAGCGAGGCCCAGCAGGCCAAGGTCTGGGACTACCTGGTCAAGACCGCGCCCAAGGCCGACATGCAGGACAACACCGTCAAGGGCAGCCAGTTCAAGCAGCCCTACCTGCAGTTCTCCGGCTCCTGCGCCGGCTGCGCCGAGACCAGCTACGCCCGTCTGGTGACCCAGCTGTTCGGCGAGCGGATGTACATCTCCAACGCCACCGGCTGCTCCTCCATCTGGGGCGGCCCCGCCGCTACCTCCCCCTACTGCACCAACCAGGAGGGCAAGGGCCCCGCGTGGTGCAACTCCCTGTTCGAGGACAACGCCGAGCACGGCCTGGGCATGTACATCGGCCAGAAGAAGATCCGCGAGGACCTGAAGGCCAAGACCGAGGCCCTCATCGCTGTGGAGTGGGCTCAGCCCGCCCTGAAGGAGGCCGCTCAGAAGTGGCTGGACACCTATGACGACGGCGAGGCCAACCAGGCCGCTGCCAAGGAGTACGTCGCCCAGCTGGAGGACAGCGTCCTGGGCGTGGACGAGGCCATTGCGTTCAACGAGAGCGACGAGGGCAAGGCCAAGTTTGGCGCGGAGAAGGCCGCCCAGTTCGCCGCCCACATGAAGGAGCTGAAGGCCGCGGGCAAGACCCACTGCGACTGTGACGCCTGCGAGCTGGCCGCTGCCATCCTGGCCCAGAAGGAGTACCTGAACAAGAAGTCCGTGTGGATCTTCGGCGGCGACGGCTGGGCCTACGACATCGGCTACGGCGGTCTGGACCACGTCCTGGCCTCCGGCGAGGATGTCAACGTCTTCGTCTTCGACACCGAGGTGTACTCCAACACCGGCGGACAGGCCAGCAAGGCCTCCAACATCGGCCAGGTGGCCCAGTTCGCCGCCGCCGGCAAGGAGATGAAGAAGAAGTCCCTGGCTGAGATCGCCATGCAGTACGGCTACGTCTACGTGGCCCAGGTGGCCATGGGCGCCAACACCGCTCAGACCATCAAGGCCATCGCCGAGGCCGAGGCCTACCACGGTCCCTCCCTCATCATCGGCTACGCCCCCTGCGAGATGCACTCCATCAAGGGCGGCATGATGAACTGCCAGAAGGAAATGAAGCGCGCGGTGGACTGCGGCTACTGGAACATGTTCCGGTACAATCCCGCCGCCGCTGCCGAGGGCAAGAACCCCTTCACCCTGGACAGCAAGGCGCCCGCCGGCGGTTATCAGGAGTTCCTGATGAACGAGGCCCGCTACTCCCGTCTGACCCGGGAGTTCCCGGAGCGCGCCAACGAGCTCTTCGTCCGCAACGAGGAGGCCGCCAAGGCCCGCTACGAGCACCTGCTGAAGCTGAAGGACCTGTACGAGGCGTAAACCACACTAGACCCACGGGGGCCGGACGAAAGTCCGGCCCCCGTTTTTTTGCGGCCTCCTCGGGGCCCCACAAGGTGGGGCGCGCGGAAGCGCGTACAAGCGTTTTGCGGAGCAAAACCTTGGCGCAAGGGGCAATTCATTTGCCCCGCGCAGGTAAAATCGAGGCAGGGCTCCCGACGGCAAGGCCGCCGGGACGGCCGCCAAGGCCCGCTACGAGCACCTGCTGAAGCTGAAGGACCTGTACGAGGCATAAGCCAAGCTAGACCCAAGGGGGCCGGACGATGAAAGGCCAGCCAGCCGTCCCATTTTTCGGTGTGTTTTGAAAAGCTGTTGACCCTACGGCTTTTAGTGGGAAAGCGCTGACCGCCGAATTGACACAACTATGCTGTCATGCTATACTCGATTCAATCCTTAAATTACTTTGATAGGGGTAAGGTATGCCTGCGATAGAGATTTGCCAGGGAAGCGGCCCGAGTTTGATCTGCGGTACGATAGCTCCCCATAAACGAATATTCTTGTTCGGAAAGACAGTTATTGGATCGACCGACATATGCGCCCCTTTTTCAAAGGACAAGCTCATCATTTATCAAGACGATCATGTGAAGTACAGGCTAAAAGAAGCGAACAAATTGAATTCGGCCTTGAGGCTTATTCTGCCCACATGTATGTTGCTTCTCTGGTGCGTATTTCTTATATGCTTTCCGCAATATGACGATTTTTTAATATTCCCGGCAGTTGCTTCCATTATAATAACCCCTGCTTTCTTCAAACCGCAGTATGTCATCCTTGAGAACGATTTGGAAATTGGCTTTTCGCTGAGAAAGGGAAGAAAAGCGATTAAGAGCTTTTCTGTGCGGAATGACACATATCGCCTTTGCATACACAGTCAAGAGCGGTATTCCCTGTTTAAAAACGAAGAACAGATCGCTTTGTACAGAAGGGAATTGGAAAAGGGGAGAAGCAGGTATGGAATCTTTTATACCGCGGATGAGCCAATAGAAATGATTGAATTGTTTTGCCTTTGGATCGACATGTACTATTATGACGATGTACGGGGGATAACCATCTTAAAAACAAGCGGACCTCCTGACAAACATCCTGAGTATACCTTTTGGCGGCCCAAAGATCTCGCTGGATGAAATCCTCTGACGCGAAGGCGTGCTTCTATACAGGGCGATGCCATATGATAGATTTCATCAGCAAGGTTCGGCCCTGACTTCTCAGAAATCAGGGCCGTTTTTGCGGTATACCCGATCAAACCACTCGATTACGGTTTTGAAAAATATCGTTGTCTGACTCCAGCTTTCGTTTGGCCCCCAGTTTTTCCACCCGGTGGGGGAGCGGCGGCGGTTTTGTTACGCGATATTTACCGGTTTGTTACGAAATCGTAAGGGATATGAAACAACTTTGCGGCAATTCTCCTGTATAGTAATACTGGAAGGCTCCACTGGACAGAAAGAGAGGATATATATGGAAACGATCACAAAAAAGACCAAGATCATTTTGGGCTCCGTGGGCGGCGGACTGCTGGCTCTGGCCATCGTCCTGGCGGTCTGGCAGCCCTGGAAAAAGCAGGCGGAGGAGCCGCCGGTGACGCCGCCGTCCCAGGGGACGGACCAGCAGCAGGGGCAGAAGCCGGCGGAGACGCCCACCCTCACCGTAGGCGGGGAGAAGATCCCCTGCACCGTCTACGAGGGGGACGGCTGGAGCATCTATGTGCCGGAGGGCTGGACGGCGGAGGCCGGTGAAGACGGCGGCGCCTTCGTCCTGACGGAGAGCGGGCGGGAGACCGCCCGGCTGGAGGTGACCCGGAGCGCCGGCAGCGGCTATGCCGGCAGCTTCATCTCCGCCTCCGGCCAGAAGCTGTCGGATACGGCGGAGCAGCGGCAGCGGCTCTTCTACGCCGGGACCACCCAGGACGCCTGGCAGGTCCTGTGCCGGGCGTCCAAGGCGGACTGGGACGCCTGCCAGCGGCTGATGACCGCCATGGCCCGGACCCTCGCCGTGGGGGAGGAGCGGCCCTTCGCCGAGCTGTACCCCGTGGCCTCGGAGCCGGACTGGCAGACCGCCGACGGCAAGACGGTGATGTGGATGGACAAGGACGGCTTCGTGGTGGACGACGAGATGGAGAAGGCTGTGGAGGCCGAAATGACCGCCTGGGACGACAGCTTCAAGGCCATGCACACCGGCAAGTACCGGCTGGAGGACCTGGGCTGGGCGGCAAGCTACACCTGCCTCCAGGGCAAGGAGTACGTGGACGTCTTCTCCGCCCAGGTGTGGTACGGCCTGACGGAGGCCGGGACGGCAGGCATCGCGCAGACCGATATGGACCCGGACCGGCTGGAGATAGAGGACGGCTGGTACACGGACCACAGGCCGGTGTATCTGGCCATTCTCCACGACGGCAGCGCCGTGGAGGAGGTGCGGGTGATCGGGCAGCAGGGCATGGACCTGACCGGCGGCGATCCGCTGATGGCGTCCCTGCTGCTGGCGGACGACCCGGACTGCGCCGCGGCCCTGACGGCGGACCAGCTGAAGCAGTGTGAGACGTACTTCAACGATGTCGAAAACAACGGCCTGCTGCGGTTCGCCTACAGCAGCGAGACCCAGGTGGGGGACTACCTCAGCCTGCTGTTTTATGACGTGGGGGAGAGCGGGGACAAGGTCACCGCGGCGGAGCGCGCCGCCCTGGAAAAGGCAGGCTTCGCGCTGGAGACCGACGTGTTCCGGCTGTCCCGGGACTATGTCCTGGACTATCTGCGGGAGAAGCTGGGGCTGGCGGACCTGGCGGAGGAGCTGGTGAACAACGCCTCCGACCCGCCGGGGACCTACCTGGAGGAGTACAAGGCCTGGTACCAGTGCCACGGCGATACCGCCATGCAGACCTACGCCTTTGACCGGGGGGAGTTCTCCCCGGTGTTCGGAGGCCAGGTGAAGCTGTACTATACGGCGCCCTACCTGGAGGGGAACGGGGACGACTGGAAATTCGACGCGGCCATGACCGCCACCCTGACGCCCTATGAGGAGGAGCCGGGCAAGTGGTGCGTGCGGTCCAACGTCCCGGCCAAGTGACCGGCGCAAAGAAAAATACCGGCTGTTTTATCAACAGCCGGTATTTTTTACACCGTATATTACAGTTAGTTGCCGAATTGCTCCAGGATGTCCGCCAGATCGTTGAGCCAGGGGCCCTCGAAGTCCTCGATGCGGCCGGCGTCGGTGAGGGCCGCCAGCTTGGTGTCAATGGGCATCCGGGCCAGCAGCTTCAGGCCGTGGGCGTCTGCGGCGGCCTGGGTCTTTCCCTGGCCGAAGAGGGGGATCTCTTTGCCGCAGTCCGGGCAGAGCAGGTAGCTCATGTTCTCCACCAGACCCACGATGGGAATGTTCATCATCTCCGCCATCTTCACGGCCTTCTCCACCACCATGCCCACCAGCTCCTGGGGGGAGGCCACGATGATGATGCCGTCCAGAGGCAGGGACTGGAACACGCTCAGGGCCACGTCGCCGGTTCCCGGAGGCATATCCACAAAGAGGTAGTCCACGTCCCACACCACGTCGGTCCAGAACTGGGTCACCACCCCGCCGATGACGGGGCCGCGCCAGATGACGGGGTCCGTCTCGTTGTCCAGCAGCAGGTTGACGCTCATGAGCTGGATGCCGCCGTCGGTCTCCACCGGCAGCATGCCCCGCTCGTCGGCCATGGCCCGCTGGTGGACGCCGAAGGCCTTGGGGATGGAGGGGCCGGTGACGTCGGCGTCCAGCACGCCCACGGCGCAGCCCTTGCGGCGCATCAGCACCGCCAGCTGGCTGGTGACCATGGATTTGCCCACGCCGCCCTTGCCGGATACGACGCCGAAGACCTTGCCCACCCGGGCGGCGGGGTTCTTCTCCTTCAGGAAGGACTGGGGCTGGGTGCGCTGGCCGCAGCTTTCGCCGCAGGTGCTGCAATCATGGGTACATTCAGACATTTGCTGTGTTCTCCTTTATCATTTATATTATATTAAGCTTAAGTTGTGCCTCGAAATCATTTGCAGGGTTCTACTGCTTCCTTCCACCCTTGAGCGCATCGACAACATCGCCCCCATGGGCGGCGACGCGCTTCTGCGCCGCCAGAAAACCACGCCAATAGGGTAAGAATATACCGGCGTAGTCCGCTCCCCGGCCGGGCGCCGGCTTGTCATCGCGGAACCGGGGCGACAACAGCTCCACCAGCGATCGCTCGATTTCGGCTTTTTCCTCAAATTCGACCGCCGACAGCAGCTCTTTGCGGCTGATATATTCCGCCATTCCCTCTTCATACCAAGGGTCGATTTCGTAGTCCTCATCCGAAAAATACTCGCTATGGTGGGCAAACTCGTGACCCAGGATCTGCAGCACATGGTTCTCGGTGAGACGGGTCTCATAATACCTGCGTATTTTGCCGGCTGCCTCCCCGGTGAGGCCCTTCAACTGGGCGAGATAGAGCTCCCGCCAGACACGCACGTCCGGACAGAAAACGATTCGCCGCTCGTTGGTATAGGCGGGAACCGGAATGTCGCTCAACTTCTTCGTGGCAGTCTCATGGCTGGTCCACACGATGGTGTCCGGCAGTTCTTCCGCTGCATAGGTCTCCCGCAGCACCGTCATGTAGCGGTACAGCGTTTCTTCTGTCCGCTGAACAAATGCCTGGTAGGAGGCCAGCTCCTCTGCCGATTTCACAGCAAAAATGTGGTCGATTTGAATCTTGCCGCCCATAGTATTGGCTCTCCTCCAAACGGCGATGGATCATTCTGCGTTCTGACCGGGGCGCTATTTCCGCCGACTCTCCAGGTACTCCCGCAGCTTTTTCAGGGCCTCGCCGTGGCGGGGGGACTGGAGGGTGGGGTAGGAGCGCATCAGGCGGCGCTCGAAGAAGTCCTGGCTGTCGTAGAGCTTCTGGAACTTCTGCTGGGCCTCGGCCCTGGCCGCCTCCAGGCGTCCGGCGAGGGTGTCCCCCAGAGGCTCCAGCCTGGTCTGGACCGTCTGGGCGGCGCGGCTGGCCCGCTCCGCCGCGGTCTGCCGGGCGGAGGACAGGCTGGACTCCAGCTTCTCCCGCTGGGCGGACATGGCCTGGCGGCTCTCCGACTTCAGCTCCTCCAGCTTCGCGGCCAGCTCGTCGTGGATGGCGTGGAGCTTCTCCAGCCGCTGGCCGATTTGAATGGCGCTGCGGACCGAGACCACGATGTCGGCGGCGTACACCACGGCGAGGACCGCCGCCAGGGGGAGGGCCGCGCCCGCGTCAAAGAGCCCCAGGACCCAGCCGCTGACCACCGGCCCGACGCCGTGGCACAGGACCACGCTGGCGACGCCGAAAAGGGTGGAGTTCAGCAGGCAGATCCGGCCGTTGAGCTGGAACCGGTAGCGGGAGTAGTCCCACCAGCGCATGTGGAACAGCTTCTCCATGGCGTAGCTGGTGACGTACTCCACGGCGGAGGTCAGCAGCGCCCCCAGAAGGAAGGTGGCCGCCGGGTTCTCGCAGCCGCCCCGGAGGACGATCAGCACCACCAGCGCGCCGTGGCCGTAGATGGGGCAGATGGGGCCGTTGAGAAAGCCCCGCTTCTCGCATAGCTTGCGCTGACCGATGGAGCAGTATACCATCTCACCGCACCAGCCGACGACGCTGTATACCATTAACAATAGAAAAAGATAGGCGGCCCGCTCCCAAAAGAGGGAGAGCTGGGCGGGGAAAAGGGCGTACATAGGCCTCACCTCGCGGATTTCTGCCGCCGTGTCTGCGGCTTGCCCTATTATACGTCAGAGCCCCGCCGTTTGTAAAGCGGTTTGCCGGTTTTCCTGGGGACCAAAGAGAGGAAAAGGGGCGGACAGCCGCTCCGGTCCGTGGGGCGCGGACTACATATGGTGGCGCCGGAGGGCAGACGACCACCATATCGCGGGGGTAAAAACGGCCTGGCAGCGGATCTGAAAAAATTTGAATAATTTTTGAAAAAAGTGTTGACAATTGAGGAGATGTCTGTTATCATAAGCAAGCTGTTTGCGAGAGGGCCGGAAAGCGAGCGGGTACGAAAAAGAATTTAAGAAAATTCGAAAAAAGTACTTGACAAAGCTGGAAGCCGGTAGTAAAATAGCAAATGTTCCGCCGGGGAGCGGCGGGGCGAGCACCTTGTAAATTAAACAATGTAACGAACGAAAAGCACCAGAGTTCGGCGTCCGAGAGGGCGCTGAAATGATAAGAGTTCGCCGGGGAGGGTTCAGTCAATTACCTGCCCGGTGGACAAGTTTGAAGCTAAGACAGCTTCAATAAAGTGATTTAAGCGGGCCGTAAGGTTCGTTTGGATACCATTTTATTGAGAGTTTGATCCTGGCTCAGGACGAACGCTGGCGGCGTGCTTAACACATGCAAGTCGAACGGA
>DBFJQM010000029.1:0-16523 GCA_048404665.1 Candidatus Pelethomonas sp. | reverse complement strand
ACGGCCCGCCGGCGGGCCGTCCGGGGGGCGGAGCTGCTGCTGGAGCAGGGGGTCCGGCGGGCGGTGTTCCCGCTGGACTTCCCCTATACCGCCCTCTTTCTCCGCCGGGGCGTCTGCCCGGTGGAGGCGCTGCCTCTGGAGCGGAGGCTGGCGGCGGGGGCGGTCCGGCGGCGGCTGGAGCGCCTGGGGCTGGACCGGGGCCAGGCGGTGGCGGCGGTGTCCGCCGCCGGGATGGATCCCTTTGTCATGGACACGGTCCGGGACCTGACCCTCAGCTACCGGTATGTGCTGCTGTGGACGCCGGAGGGCGGCGACGCCTTCGCCCGGCAGCTGCGTCGGGAGTACGGCGCCTCCGTGCTGCTGCGGCCCTCGCCGGAGCAGCTGGACCGGGCCGACGCCCTGGTGCTGTTCGCTCCCCGGGGGGACCTGGCGCTGAAAAATCCGGTGGTCTACACCCTGTATCCCGGCGGGGAGGCCTGCAGGCTGGGGCTGCGGCCCCCCATGGCCTACCGGGAGCAGGCGGACCCCAACTGCGCCATGGACCAGCTGGCCGCGGCCCTCCACAGCCTGGGCGAGGTGACGGCGGAACAGCTCCTTGCGGAAATTCCTTGTTGACAGAACCGGGAAATGTCTATATAATGCAAAGCACACTTTAATATAGAATAAGTATATTGGAGCTCTGCGCCGCTTGGCCGGAGGGACAATGCCTTATTGCGCAGGAAAGAAAGGACAGCGTTTGCCATGAAAAAAGAATTCAAAATGAGCCAGGAGCGGTTCGATGAACTGCAGAAGGAGCTGAACTACCTGAAGACCACCCGCAGCGACGAGGTGGCGGAGATGATCAAGGTGGCCCGGGGCTTCGGGGACCTGAGCGAGAACAGCGAGTACGACGAGGCCAAAAACGAGCAGGGCAAGCTCTACTCCCGCATCGGCGAGCTGGAGAACGTGCTGCTCCACGCGGTGATCATCGAGGAGGAGGATATGCCCTCCGACCGGGTATCCATCGGCTCCACCGTCACCGTCACCGCCGTGGGCGGCACCATGACCCGCACCTTCAAGATCGCCGGCAGCCAGGAGTCCGACGCCCTCCACGGGGTCATCAGCGAGGACTCCCCCTTCGGCAAGGCCCTCATGGGCGCCAAGGAGGGCCAGACCGTCACCGTCAACGCCCCCGCCGGGGACATCCAGTACACCGTGGATAAGATCGAGCGATAACGCTGATACAAATGAGGAGAGTTTGCTATGGCTGAAGAAACGATCAACACCAACGCGCCGCAGCAGGACCTCAGCGAGATCCTGCTGGTCCGGCGGGACAAGCTGAAGGCGCTGCAGGACCAGGGCCTGGACCCCTTCCGGGAGACCAAGTTCGTGGTGAGCCACCACGCCCAGGAGATCAAGGACAACTTTGACGCCCTGGAGAACGCCCCCGTCACGGTGGCGGGCCGCCTCATGAGCAAGCGGGGCATGGGCAAGGTCAGCTTCTGCGACCTCCAGGACAAGTCCGGCCGCATCCAGCTGTACGCCCGGAAGGACGAGATGGACGCGGAGGTCTATGACCGCTTCAAAAAGTACGACATCGGCGACATCGTGGGCGTCACCGGCCAGGTGTTCCGCACCCAGCGGGGGGAGATGAGCGTCCGGGCCAAGGACATCGTGCTGCTGAGCAAGTCCCTGCTGCCCCTGCCGGAGAAGTTCCACGGACTGACCGACAAGGAGGCCCGCTACCGTCAGCGGTACGTGGACCTGATCGTCAATCCGGAGGTCCGCCGGGCCTTTGAGATCCGCAGCGCCTTCGTGAAGTACCTGCGCAGCTACCTGGACGGCCGGGGCTACATGGAGGTGGAGACGCCGGTGCTGAACACCATCTCCGGCGGCGCCACCGCCCGGCCCTTCATCACCCACCACAACACCCTGGACATCGACATGTACATGCGCATCGCCACGGAGCTGCACCTAAAGCGGCTCATCGTCGGCGGGCTGGAGCGGGTGTACGAGGTGGGCCGCATCTTCCGGAACGAGGGCATGGACACCAAGCACAACCCGGAGTTCACCACTGTGGAGCTGTACGAGGCCTACGCCGACTTCAATGACATGATGGACATTTTTGAGGAGCTGCTGTCCGGGGCCGCCAAGGAGATCCTGGGTACCTACCACGTCACCTGGCAGGGGGAGGATATCGACCTGTCCCCCGGCTGGCCCCGGATGCCCATGTACGAGGCGGTGAAGAAGTACACCGGCGTGGACTTCATGGCCATCACCAGCGACGAGGAGGCGGTGGCCGCCGCCAGGTCCATCGGCGTGGAGCTGCCGGAGACGGCGGACAAGACCTGGGGCAACGCCCTCTACGAGTGCTTTGACCAGAAGGTGGAGGAGAAGCTGATCCAGCCCACCTTCATCACCATGCACCCCGTGGACGTCAGCCCCCTGGCCAAGCGGTACGCCAAGGACCCCCGGCTCACCGAGCGGTTCGAGCTGTTCATCTGCCACAGCGAGATGGGCAACGCCTTCTCCGAGCTCAACGACCCCATCGACCAGCGCCAGCGCTTCCAGAAGCAGGTGGAGCTGCGGGCCAAGGGCGACGACGAGGCGGGCATGATGGACGAGGACTTTTTGACCGCCCTGGAGTACGGTATGCCCCCCACCGGCGGCATGGGCATCGGCATCGACCGCTGCGCCATGCTCCTCACCGGCAGCGACTCCATCCGGGACGTGATCCTGTTCCCCACCATGAAGCCCATTGAGTGACGCGGACGTAGGATGGACGAATACGGAGGGTTTGTGTCGGGCATTTTGGCCCTGACAGGCATCGATCTGGCAGATTACAAAGAGCGCCAGGTGCGGCGGCGGGTGGACCAGCTGATGGAGTCTCATGGCTTTTCCGTGTATCAGACGTATTTGCAGGCGCTCTCCCGGGATGAGACGCTGCTGGGGAAGCTGGTGGACGGCCTGGTGATCACTGTGTCTGAGTTTTTCCGCAATCCCGATCAGTGGGAGCTGCTGGAGCGCCAGTATCTCCCGGAGCTCACCGGGCGGTTCGGCCGGGAGCTGAGGGTGTGGAGCGCCGGGTGCGGCCGCGGGGAGGAGGCTTACTCCCTGGTCATGTCCCTGGCCGGGCACGGCCTCCTGGGCAGCGCCCCTGTGCTGGCCACGGACATCAGCCCCGCCGCCCTGACCTGGGCGCGGACGGGCCTGTACGGGGAGAAGGAGCTTGCCCATGTTCCGGCGTCCCTGCGGAGGAAGTATTTTGTCCCCGCGGGCCAGCTGTACCAGGTTCTGCCGGAGCTTCGCCGCTGTGTGGACTTCCAGCGCCAGGACCTGCTGGGTGGCCAGTATCCGGAGAGATGTCATCTCATTGCCTGCCGCAATGTGCTGCACTACTTCTCCGACCAGGGGCGGCGGAAGGCGATGGCGGCGCTGACCGGCGCTCTGATGCCCGGCGGCGTCCTGTTTATCGGGACTGCCGAGATGATTCCCGACTGCCAGGCCTTGGGCCTTAAAAAGCGGGAAGGATTCTTTTACGAGAAGATATAGCCTCGGCCCGCGGCCTGAACAGGAGGAGCGTTCATGTCAGAGAAGATCACCAGCCGGGCCAACCCCCTTATGACCCATATCCGCAAGCTGGCAGCCTCCCGGTCCTACCGCCGGGAGACGGGGGAGTATCTGGCCGACGGCGTGAAGCTGCTGGAGGAGGCGGCCCGGTGGGGCGCGCCCATCACCGCCGTGGTCTATACGGCGGGGACGGTTTTGCCGCCGCTGCCCCAGGGCGCGCGCCTGGTGGAGGTGCCCCGGGACGTGATGGCCTCCATCAGCCCCATGGAGGCCCCCCAGGGGGCGCTGTTTACGGCGCGGACGCCGGATACGGCCCTGCCGGGCCGGCTGACCGGCCGGCGGTACCTGGCCCTGGAGGGGGTCCAGGACCCAGGCAACGTGGGGACGGCCCTGCGCACGGCGGACGCCTTCGGAGCGGACGGGGCGATCCTGCTGCCGGGCTGCGCCGACCCCTTTAACCACAAGACTGTACGCTCCACTATGGGGGCGGCCTTCCGGCTGCCGGTGTATGCCTGCACCCTGGAGGAGCTGATCTCCCGCCTGAGGGAGGCGGGGCTGCCCCTCATCGCCTCCGCCCTCCGGGCGGACGCGGTGGACGTCCGGCAGGCGGACCTCCGCCGGGGCGTCATCCTGGTGGGCAGCGAGGGCCGGGGCCTGAGCCAGGAGGCGCTGGACGCCTGCGATACGGCGGTGCGCCTGCCCATGGAGGCCCGGTGCGAGTCCCTCAACGCCGCCGTGGCGGCGGGGCTGCTCCTCTGGGAGGGGTACCGGTAATTCAAAAAAGCGCGCAGGCGCGCATTTCAACGATAGGAAAGGATGGTGACCCCATGGCGTCTTTGAAGTATTGGCTGTGGCTGACCGCGCTGCCCACCCTGAGCAACGGGGCGAAGCTGGCCCTGCTGGACCACTTCCGGGAGCCGGACGCGGTGTATTTTGCCGCGCCGGAGGAGTACCTTCTGGTGGAGGGCCTGTCCAAGAGCCAGCGGACGGCCCTGGAGGACAAGAGCCTGGACGAGGCCAACCGGATCCTGGGGGAGTGCCAGCGGCTGAACCTGCGGATGCTCACCATCCGGGACACGGAGTACCCGGACCGCCTGCGGAACATCTACGACCCGCCCATCCTCCTCTATGTCCAGGGGCGGATGCCCCTCTTTGACGAGGAGATCGCCGTGGCCATGGTGGGCAGCCGGAGCGCGTCCCCGGCGTCGCTGCAGGTCACGGAGCGCCTGGCCTTCCAGATGGCGGACCTGGGCGCGCTGATCGTCTCGGGCCTTGCCAAGGGCGGCGACGCCATGGCACACCGGGGCGCTCTGCGGGCAGGCGGCTTCACCGCCGCCGTCATCGCCGGTGGCCACGACATCACCTATCCCATGGAGAACGCCTCCCTGTACGCGGACATCGCCGCCCGGGGCGTGATCCTCTCGGAGTACCCGCCGGGGACGGAGCACCGCCGGGAGCATTTCCCTGCCCGCAACCGGATCATCAGCGGCCTGTGCCTTGCCACCGTGGTCAGCGAGGCCCCGGAGCGCAGCGGCACCCTCATCACCGCCAGTCGTGCCCTGGACCAGGGGCGGGACGTGTTTGCGGTGCCCGGCCCCGTGGGGGACCGCTCCTGCGTGGGCAGCAACAACCTCATCCGGGACGGCGCGGGCCTTGTCACCGACGCCTGGGATGTTTTGGGCCACTACGCGGCACAATACCCCCACAAGCTGAAGGGCTACCGCAGCCAAGAGCCGGAGAAGTTCGGCCGGGAGCCGTCGCCGATGGCCCCGCGCCGGCGGGATGCGGAGGAGCCCTCCGCCCAGCCGGAGGAGGCCGCGCCGGAGCTGCCGGTGCTGGACCTCACCGGCAGCCACGGCCTCACCGACGACCAGATCCGCATTGTCAAGGCGCTGGAGGGCCGCACCGTCCAGGTGGACGATCTGATCGACGAGACCCAGATCCCCACCCGCCGGGTGCTGTCCGCCCTGACGGTGCTGGAGGTGGACGGGCTGGTGACGCAGCACAGCGGCAAGCGCTTTTCACTGGCGGTGACGCTGCGGCAGTAAGGGGCCCCTGGGGCCCAACAATCTCGGCGCCCTTCCGGCGCCTCAGGAGGAACGAATGGCAAAGAAAAATCTCGTGATCGTGGAGTCCCCCACCAAGGCCAAGACCATCGGCAAGTATCTGGGGCCCGGCTACCAGGTGAAGGCGTGCATGGGCCATCTGCGGGACCTGCCCAAGAGCACCCTGGGGGTGGACCTGGATCACGATTTTGAACCCAATTACCGCCCCATCAAGGGGAAAGAGGATATCATCAACGATCTGAAAACCTCCGCCAAGGCCAGCGAGTATGTGTATCTGGCCACCGACCCGGACCGGGAGGGGGAGGCCATCAGCTGGCACCTGAAGGAGCTACTGCACTTAGACGACGAAAAGACCCGCCGGGTCACCTTCAACGAGATCACCAAGCGGGTGGTCACCGAGTCCATCGCGGCTCCCCGGGACATCGACCAGGACCTGGTGGACGCCCAGCAGGCCCGGCGCATCCTGGACCGGATCGTGGGCTATCAACTCAGCCCCCTGCTGTGGAAGAAGATCCGCCGGGGACTGTCCGCCGGCCGTGTCCAGTCCGTCACCACCCGGATGGTCTGCGACCGGGAGCGGGAGATCGCCCAGTTCGTGCCCCAGGAGTACTGGTCCCTGGACGCGGTGCTGGACTCCGACGGCACGGAGCGGACGAAGTTCACCGCCCGCTACCACGGGGAGAACGGCAAAAAGAGCGAGCTGGGCTCCCGGGAGGAGGTAGAGGCGGTGGTGGCCGCCGTGAAGAGCGCCCCCTTCCTGGTGAAGAGCGTAAAGCGCCAGGATAAGCAGCGCTCCCCCTCGCCCCCCTTCACCACCTCCACCCTTCAGCAGGAGGCCAGCCGGAAGCTGAATATGACCCCCCGGCGGACCATGGCCATCGCCCAGCAGCTCTACGAGGGCGTGGATATCGCCGGCGAGGGCGCCGTGGGCCTTATCACCTATATGCGTACCGACTCCCTGCGGCTGAGCGACGAGGCCCTGGCCGCCGCCAGGAGCTTCATCCTGGGCCGCTACGGGACGGACTACTACCCCGGCCGGCCCCGGACCTATAAGACCAAGGCCGGCGCCCAGGACGCCCACGAGGCCATCCGGCCCAGCAACGTGGAGCTGACGCCGGAGCGGATCCGCGGGGACCTGACGGCGGAGCAGTACCGGCTGTACCGGCTGATCTGGAGCCGGTTTTTGGCCTGCCAGATGGCAAACGCCGTCTATGACAGCGTTTCCGTGGAGGTTGAGTCCGCCGGCCACAGCTTCCGGGCCAGCAGCAGCAGCCTGAAATTTTCCGGCTATACCGCCGTGTACGAGGAGGGCCGGGACGAGGAGAAGGAGGAGAAGGAGGCCAAGCTCCCGCCTCTGGCCGAGGGGCAGCGGCTGAACTGCCGGGACTTTGAGCGGCAGCAGCACTTCACCCAGCCCCCCGCCCGGTACACCGACGCCTCCCTGATCCGGGCCATGGAGGAAAACGGCATCGGCCGCCCCTCCACCTACGCCCCCACGGTCAGCACCATCCTGGACCGTGAGTACGTGGTCAAGGACGGCAAGTACCTCAGGACCACCCCCCTGGGGGAGATCGTCAACGGCCTGATGGAGGACAAGTTCTCCGACATCGTGGACACCAGCTTTACCGCCCGGATGGAGGAGGACCTGGACAGCGTGGAGGCGGGGAAGAAGCAGTGGAAGGTCCTGCTGCGGGAGTTCTACGAGCCCTTCCACGCCAACCTGGAGAAGGCCGAGCAGGACCTGGAGGGCGTGCGGCTGAAGGTCCCCGACGAGGTCAGCGAGGAGGTCTGCGACGTCTGCGGGCGGCAGATGGTGGTGAAAAGCGGCCGGTTCGGCCGGTTCTTGGCCTGCCCCGGCTACCCGGAGTGTACCTTTACCAAGCCTCTGGTGGTGGCCATGCCCGGCCGCTGTCCGGTGTGCGGCGGCCGCCTGATGAAGCGGGTGGGTGTCAGCAAAAAGACCAATAAGCAGTACACCTACTACTGCTGCGAGTTTTTCAGCAGCAAGGACGAGAGCAAGAGGTGCTCCTTTACCACCTGGGACGTGCCGGTGGCGGACGACTGCCCGGTGTGCGGCCAGACCATGTTCAAAAAATCCGGCAAGGGCTTCAAGCGGCCCTTCTGCATCAACGAGGCCTGCTCCAACTTCACCCCCGAGGAGAAGCGGGGCGGCTACCGCAAGAAGGCGGAGACCACCGGGGAGACCGGCGCGTCGGAGTCCGCTCCGGCGGAGGAACCCGCGCCCGCCAAGTCCTCCGGGGCGAAGAAGGCGGCGGAGAAGAAGCCTGCCGCGAAGAAGGCGGCGGCGAAAAAGCCCGCGGCCAAAACCGCCGCCAGAAAGCCCGCGGCCAAGAAGCCGTCCGCCGCGAAGAAACCGGCCGCCAAAAAGCAGGAAGGCGAGCTATGAGAGCGACTGTGATCGGCGCCGGCCTGGCCGGCAGCGAGGCGGCCTGGCAGCTGGCCCAGCGGGGCATAGAGGTGACCCTCTGCGAGATGAAGCCCCAAAAGATGACCCCCGCCCACACCAGCCCCTGCTTTGCGGAGCTGGTGTGCTCCAACTCCCTGCGGGGGGCGGGGCTGGAAAACGCCGTGGGCCTTCTCAAGGAGGAGCTGCGGCGTCTGGACAGCGTGATCCTCCGCTCTGCCGACGAGACCCGGGTGGAGGCGGGGGGCGCCCTGGCGGTGGACCGCCACGGCTTCGCCGCCCGGGTGACGGAGCGGCTTCGGAGCCACCCCAACATCACCGTTGCGGAGGGGGAAGCGACCGCCATCCCCGACGGGGAGGTCATAGTGGCCACCGGCCCCCTCACCAGCGACGCCATGGCCCAGGAGCTGACGCGGCTTTTCGGGGAGGGGAACACCCTCAACTTCTTTGACGCCGCCGCTCCTTTGGTGAGCTATGACAGCATCGACATGTCCCGGGCCTGGTTTGCCTCCCGGTACGACAAGGGCACGGCGGACTACATCAACTGCGCCCTGACGGAGGAGGAGTACCTGGCCTTCTGGCGGGAGCTGTGCCAGGCCCAGGAGGCGGAGGTCCACGGCTTTGAGGACAAAAACGTCTTTGAGGGCTGTATGCCCGTGGAGGTCATGGCCCGGCGGGGGGAGGACACCCTGCGCTACGGTCCCCTGAAGCCCCGGGGGCTGAGGGACCCCGCCACCGGGGAGGAGCCCTACGCTGTGGTGCAGCTGCGCCGGGACAACGCCCAGGGCAGCATCTACAACCTGGTGGGCTTCCAGACCCATCTGAAATTCGGGGAGCAGAAGCGGGTGTTCTCCATGATCCCCGCCCTGAAAAACGCGGAGTACCTCCGCTACGGGGTGATGCACCGGAACACCTATCTGGACTCCCCCCGGCTGCTGGACCGGTACTACCGGCTGAAAAGCCGGCCCCGCATTGCCTTTGCCGGGCAGATGACCGGCGTGGAGGGCTATGTGGAGTCCGCCGCCTCCGGCTTTTTGGCGGGGGTGGAGCTGGCCCGCCGCCTGCGGGGCATGGAGCCGGTGGACTTTCCCCGGGAGACGGCCATCGGGGCCCTGGCCCTGTACGTCTCCGACAGCACGGTGGAGAAGTTCCAGCCCATGAACATCAACTTCGGCATCATCACGCCCCTGGGCTACCGGGTCAAGGGCAAGCGGAACAAAAACACGGAGATCTCCAACCGGTCCCTCCAGGTGATCGAGGAGAGGAAAGAGGAGATTCTGCGGTGATGGAGCTGGTGCTTCCCAAGCGGGAGCGGGATCAGGAGACTGTTTGGGTCAGGAGAGACCTATAAAAAATTCCAAGCAGGAGGTGGGCAGATGAAGATCATCGTAGACGCAATGGGCGGGGACAACGCCCCCGGTGAGATCGTGAAAGGTGCGCTGAACGCCGCCAAAAACCGGCGGGACCTGGAGATCGTCCTGGTGGGCCGGGAGGCGGAGGTGCGGAAAGCGGCGGCGGACTGCGGCTGCGATCAGCTGCCGGAGCGGGTCAGCGTGGTCAACGCCACGGAGGTCATCGAGATCCACGACGACCCCGCCACGGCCTTTAAGGTAAAGAAGGACTCCTCCATTACGGTGGGGCTGAACCTGCTGAAAAGCGGGGAGGGGGACGCCTTTGTGTCCGCCGGCAGCACCGGCGCCCTGCTGGCGGCGGGGACGCTGCTGGTAAAGCGGGTGCGGGGCATCCGCCGGGCGGCCATGGCCCCGGTGATCCCCACCGCCACAGGCAAGGCCGTGCTTATCGACTGCGGCGCCAACGCCGAGTGCCCGGTGGAGTACCTGGTGCAGTTCGCCTTCCTGGGCAGCTATTACGCCAAGCGGATGCTGGGCCTGGAGCGGCCCCGGGTGGCTCTGCTGAACATCGGGGCGGAGGACACCAAGGGCGACCAGCTCCGGCGGGACGCCTACGCCGCTCTGAAGGCGGCCGGGGAGGCGGGCCACATCAACTTCACCGGCAACATCGAGGCCAAGGAGGCCATGCTGGGCGGGTGCGACGTGATCGTGGCCGACGGCTTTTCCGGCAACATCATGCTTAAGACCATGGAGGGCACCGCCTCCTTCCTGGCCAGGGAGATCAAGAAGATGTTCCTGAAGAATTTGGGCACCAAGCTGGCGGCGGTGCTGGTGAAGGGCGGCCTTCGGGAGTTCAAGGACCGCTTGAATCCGGACGCCATCGGCGGCACGCCCTTCCTGGGCCTGACCCGGCCGGTCATCAAGGCCCACGGCTCCAGCGGGGCCAGGGCCATGGAAAACGCCGTCTACCAGGCGGCGGCGGTGGCGGCCAGCGGCCTTACGGAGGATATCGCCGAGCACATCGACCAGATGCGCCTGCCCCAGTAGGGGAACCGGGCGCGCCGCAGGTAAAATGCGGATTTCCTATTGACAGGGAGAGGAAAAAGTCTTATCATGTGCCATGAAGACGAACGCCCCTGGAGACGGCGGGCGAATTCCTATCATAAAGAGGACGGAACAATGCAGGACATTTTCGAGCGTATGCAGCAGATCATTGCCGACCAGTTCGCGGCAAATCCGGACGAGATCACCATGGACACCGCCCTTGAGGACCTGGGCGCCGACTCTGTGGACCTGGTGGAGCTGGTCATGAGCATGGAGGACAGCTTCGACATCGGGGAGACCCGGGAGGAGGAGCTGACCGAGCTGAAGACGGTGGGCGACTGCGTGGAGCTTTTGTGCAGGAAGCTGGGCAAGTAAGAAGGACCCGCAAAGGGAGAATGCCTCGTCGGACGGGCGTCACAGCCCCACAGGCGGGGCTTTCCTTTTGACAGAAAGGGGAGAAGAGAGATATGGAATCCCTGGAGAAACGGCTGGGCTACCAGTTTAAGGACCGGAGCCTCCTGGAGGAGGCGGTGCGCCACAGCTCCTACGCCAACGAGCACCGGGGCGACGGCGTCAGCAGCAACGAGCGCCTGGAGTTTTTGGGCGACAGCGTGCTGGGCTTTATCACCGCCGAATTTTTGTTCAAGACCTATGGCAAGCTGCCGGAGGGGGACCTGACCCGGATGCGGGCGGCCCTGGTGTGCGAGCAGAGCCTGTACCAGGTGGCCCGCCAGCTGGAGCTGGGGTCGTATTTGAAGCTGGGAAAGGGCGAGGAGGCCGGCGGCGGCCGGGAGCGCCAGTCCATCCTGGCGGACGCCACGGAGGCGGTATTCGCCGCGGTGTATCTGGACGGCGGGATGGAGGCCATCCGCAGCCTGATCCAGCGGCTGATCCTCAGCCAGGCCGCGGCGGCGGAGGAGCGCCGGGACTATAAGACCACGCTCCAGGAGATCGTTCAGCGCAAGAGCGGCCAGGTGCTCACCTATCACATGGTCAGCGAGAGCGGTCCCGACCACAACAAGAGCTTTTCGTTCCAGGTCCGGCTCAACGGCGAGACCATCGGCCAGGGCGAGGGCCACAGCAAGAAGGAGGCGGAGCAGTCCGCCGCCCAAAACGCTCTGGAGCGGCTGGGGGCGTGAGCTCCCCCGACAAAGGCGCTGCCTGACCCGGCGGGACCCGGCGGTCCTGCCCCGGACCGGGCGGCGCTTTTTGCCGCCGGCGTGCAAAAAATGTTGGCATATCCGCACCTGATGTGCTATTATAATGAGTACGATCATGAGTACGACCGGTGCGATCGCTTTCCGGATACAGAGGAGGTATGGCTGTGTCGCTTTTCAACGCGCTGATTCTTGGCCTGATCCAGGGCATTACGGAATTTCTGCCCATCTCCAGCTCCGGCCACCTGTCCATCGCCCAGAACCTGCTGGGCCTGGGGGTGGAGGGGGCCGACGATATGTTTTTCGACGTGCTGCTGCACCTGGGTACCCTGGCGGCGGTGTTTGCCGCCTACTGGGGGGATATCAAGGAGATGGTGCTGGAGTTTTTCCGCACCATCGGGGATATCCGCCGGGGGGGTATGCCGGAGCAGATCCCGCCGGCCCGGCGGCTGATCCTGCTGATCATCGTGGGCACCCTGCCCCTGTTCGCGGTGCTGCCCATCCGGGACCTGGTGGAGGGGCTCTCCTCCAACACCTACTTCGTGGGGGCGGCGCTGCTGGTCACCGGCGTGCTGCTGCTGGCCTGCGACCGGGTGAAAAAGGGCCGGAAGAACGAGCGCACCGCCACCATGCGGGACGTGCTGATCGTGGGCGTGGGTCAGGCTATCGCCACCTGCCCCGGCATCTCCCGGTCCGGCATGACCATCACCGCCGGCTGCTTTGTGGGCTTTGAGCGGCGCTTTGCCGTCCGCTTCGCCTTCCTGCTGTCCATCCCGGCGGTGCTGGGGGCCAACATCCTCCACATCTTCGACGCGGTGTCGGAGGGCGTGGACTGGGGCCTGCTGCCCGCCTACCTTTTGGGCGTAGTGGTGGCGGCGGTGTCCGGCTACTGCTGCATCCGCCTTTTGAAGATGATCGCGGAGAAGGGAAAATTCGGGGCGTTCTCCTACTACTGCTGGATCGTGGGCGGCATCACCATCCTGCTCAGCGTCCTGCGGAGCCTGGAGCTGCTCCACTGGCCCTGGATGGCGCTGTGACGGGCCGCGCCAAACGAGACGAGAAGGAATAAGAGGGAAGACCATGGCGACTACACCTAAGAAAACCACATCCGGCGGGACCAAGAGCGGCGGCAAGAGCGGCGCCTCCCGCTCCGGCGGGACCAGGAGCGCCTCCCGCTCCGGCGCCTCCGCCAAGGGCCGGTCCGCCCCGGCAAAGAGCGGAAAGGGCGGAAAAAACACCAAACGCCCCATCCGCCGGGAGGTCACGGGGCTGGTGTACATCCTGCTGGCCCTGTGCGTGCTGGTCAGCTACTTCACCGCCGACGGGTGGCTGATGGTGGTGTTCCCCTTCGTGCTGAAGGGGCTCACCGGCTTCGGGTACTATCTGGTGGCTCCGGCCCTGGCGGCGGGGGCGTGGATCCTGCTGACCCACAAGGGCCGGCCGGTGGCGCTGCGCACCGCCTGCGCCCTGCTGACGCCCTACCTCTTCGGCGGGGTGTGCCACATGCTGTTCTGCAAGCTGGACTTCTCCAGCCCCGACGGGGTGGTCCCCAAGCTGTGGCAGTCCGGCCGGGAGCTGTTTTCCGGCGGCGTCCTCTCCGGCGGCACCGCCATCGGCTTTATGGCGGTGCTGGGCAAGACCGCGTCGGTGATCGTGTTCCTGGCGCTGCTGGCGGCGCTGCTGATGGTGGTGTTCCAGATCACGCCCGCCAAGCTGTGGAGCCTGTGGAAGGACCGGGAGCGGCTGGACTACCGCACCGAGGACTACGAGGACGAGGAGCCTGACGACGGATTTTACGAGCCTATCGCCCCCAAAAAGAAGGAGGCCCCCGCCCCCCGGCGTCAGCCGAAGCAGGCGCCTGCCCGCTCTGAGATCGACATTCCCCTGGACGGGGAGCTGGAGGAGCGGGAGCAGCGCCGGGGCGGCCTGAAGAGCTTTTTCAAGCCCCGGGAGAAGATGGCGCCCGACGAGGTCCTCTCCCCGGCGGCGGAGGACGACCCCTTTGTGGAGGACATGACCGCGCCGCCGGCGAAGGCCCCCGTGTACCCCGATCCGGAGCCCGTTCCCGCGGAGCCGGAGCCGGAGAGGGAGCCTGTCCGGCACGCGGCCCAGTCTGCGGCCCAGTCTGTAACTCAATCTGCGGCCCAGTCTGCCGCTGAGCCTACGCAGCTGGTCCAGGAGCCGACCAAGCCCCGCAAAAAGCCCGCCGTCTCCGCCGCCGACGTGGAGACCGCCACGGCCCAGGTGACCGCCGAGATCGCCGGGGGCATGGCCGTAGGCGGCGAGTACGACTTCCCACCGGTGACGCTGCTGGAGCCCAGCGACCAGAGCAACTACATCGAGGCGGGGGCGGAGCTGCGGCTCAACGCCCAGCGGCTGGGGGACACCCTGCGCAGCTTCGGCGTGGACGCCACCCCCGGCGACGTGGTCCGGGGCCCGGCCATCACCCGCTACGAGTATGTGCTGGACCAGGGGGTGAAGCTGTCCAAGATCACCAACCTGTCCGACGATATCGCCCTGGCCCTGGGGGCCAGCGGCGTGCGCATCGCCCCCATCCCGGAGAAGATCTCCGTGGTGGGCATCGAGGTGCCCAACAAGTCCGTGTCCCCGGTGCTGATCCGGGACGTGGTCGAGTCCAAGACCTTTACCCGGCACAAGTCCCCGGTGGCCTTTGCTGTGGGCCGGGACATCGGCAACCAGGACATCGTGGGGGATATCGCCAAGCTGCCCCACGTGCTCATCGCCGGCACCACCGGCTCCGGCAAGTCCGTGTGTACCAACTCCCTTATCATCTCCCTGCTCTATAAGTCCAGCCCCGAGGACGTGCGGTTCATCATGGTGGACCCCAAGATGGTGGAGCTGGCCCCCTACAACGGCATTCCCCATCTGCTGATCCCCGTGGTCACCGACCCCAAGAAGGCGGCGGGCGCCCTCCAGTGGGCGGTGTACGAGATGATGAAGCGGTACAAGACCTTCTCCGAGGTGGGGGTCAAGAAGCTGGAGGAGTACAACGCCCTGGCCAAGACCCGGGAGGACCTGCCCCACATGGCCTCGGTGGTGGTGGTCATCGACGAGCTGGCCGACCTGATGCTGGTGGCCGCCAAGGAGGTGGAGGAATCCATCTGCCGGGTGGCCCAGATGGGCCGCGCCGCCGGGATGCACCTGGTCATCGCCACCCAGCGCCCCTCCGCCGATGTGATCACCGGCCTTATGAAGGCCAACATCCCCAGCCGCATCGCCTTTGCCGTGGCCTCCTCGCTGGAGTCCCGCATCATCCTGGACTCCACCGGCGCGGAGAAGCTGGTGGGCCGGGGCGACATGCTCTACGCCCCCCTGGGCAGCGGCAAGCCGCTGCGGGTCCAGGGCTGCTTCATCACCCCCGAGGAGATCGAGCGGGTGGTGGACTATGTGAAATCCACCGGCGAGGCCCAGTACTCCGACGAGGTCATGCGGAAGATCGAGGAATCCATGCAGGAGAAGGACAAGAAGGGCGGCTCCTCCGCCCCCGCCTCCTCCGGGGACGACGACCGGGGCGACGAGGACGAGCTGCTGCCCGCCGCCGTGGAGGTGGTGCTGGAGACCGGACAGGCCTCCGTGTCCATGCTCCAGCGCAGGCTGAAGCTGGGCTACTCCCGCGCCGCCCGGCTGGTGGACCAGATGGAGGACCGGGGCATCGTAGGCCCCTTCGAGGGGTCCAAGCCCCGGCAGCTCCTCATCACCCGGGAGAAGTGGGAGGAGCTGAAGACCGCCATGAACGGCGGCGTGCCGCCGGAGGAGAAGGCCCCCTGGGACGACGGCGAACACGTCATCCCCTGGGAGGACCAGTAAGTAAAAAAGTTCCCGGAGCCATTGGCTCCGGGAACTTTTTTTAGGGACGCTCGCTGTTACGCCGGGGCCTTCTCCCGGGGCTTCTGCTTCTCCTGAAGCTTCCGGCAGGTCTTGCGGTAGCGGTCCGCGATGGGGCCGGCGTCCTTGTAGATGGCGGCCTTGCCGGACCAGCGCTGGCCGTCCTTCTCGGCGGTGACGGCCATGTACAGCCGCTTATGCTCCTTGCACCGGCAGCGCAGCACCTGCTCTGTGGGGGTGGTGCGGACCCAGCGCCCGCCGATAAGGGGCTCCCCGCACAGGGGACAGGCCGGCTGGGCCACCTCCCGCCGATTTTTGCAGGCCCAGCGGGTGTCGTAGAGGCCCAGGTCCAGCTCCCACAGGGGAGGCAGCCCCTGGGGCTTGGGGGGCTTGTGAAACAGCGTCAGCCCCGGGAACCGGTCCAGCATGGTCTGGTACACCAGCACCGTGTAGTAGGTGTCGTTCCAGGCGCTGTGGAAGTCCAGGTCCCGGTCCATCTCCAGGTCCGTCACCGCCTTCTCCAGGGAGGGCTGGCAACCCAGGTTCCCGCCGGTGAGCTTCTGGTACATGTATTGCAGGTCGAACCACTCGCACTTCCAGTCCGGGTCGAAGGAGATGTGGTGGAACTGGAAGTTCCGCATCAGCACCTCCACATCGTTGTTGCCCCACTCGATGAAGATCGGGTCCGGTCCGCACCAGTGGAGGAAGGCGGGGCCCATGTCCAGGAAGGTGGGAGCCTCCGCCAGCAGGGTAGTCAGCTCCTCACGGCTGTAGGGCAGCAGGCGGTAGGTGCGGCTGTCGATCTTCCGGCTCACCCGGGGGTGGACGTAGCTGTGGAAGGAGTCCACCATGGCGCCGGTGGTCTGGTCCACCCGCATGGCGGCTACCTCGATCAGCTCGTGGAAGGACAGACGCTCCCCGGAGGACTTGTCCCGGTAGAAGGTGGTATTCCATTCAAGGTCCAAAAAAATCAGGTCGGGCATGTTCTATTGCTCCCATACTTGCAGCATATCCGCCGGAATTGGGGCGGTAAGGTCCAGCCGCTCCCCCGTCACCGGGTGGGTGAGGGCGAGGCGGGCGGCGT
>DBFJQM010000028.1:0-12383 GCA_048404665.1 Candidatus Pelethomonas sp. | reverse complement strand
CGCGCCACGCCCTCAATGATGTTGGAAGGGGTGCCCACGCCCATAAGATAGCGCGGCTTGTCCACGGGCATATAGGGCTCTATCACGTCGATGATATCGTACATGACCTGTGCCGGCTCTCCCACCGCCAGACCGCCGATGGCGCCGTCCAGCGCCCGCAGCCTGCGGTCCAGCAGCTCCGCCATGGCCGGGCCGGCCCCCTTCTGGGGCCCAAAGGCATAGGAGGCCCCCCGGGGCCCCCAGAGGGGGTTGTCCACATCGCACATGGCGGTGAGCTTCACGCCCCTCAGCAGCCGTCTGGTCTCCGACAGGTCGATACGGGCGATCTGGTCCAGGGTCTCCCCCACGGGGACGAACGCCTCCCCGTTTTCCCGGAGGAACCGCGCCCCCAGGGCGGCGGCACAGCCGCAGCCGCCGTCGTTGGTGCAGCTTCCCCCCAGGCCCAGCAGCACCTCGGTGCAGCCGGACTCCACGGCGCGGCGGATCAACTCCCCCACCCCGTAGGTGGTGGCCTTCTCCGGACGGCGGTCCTCCCCCGCCAGGGGCAGCCCGGCGGCAGCCGCCATTTCAATGACCGCCCGGTCCCCTGCCCGGCAGTAGACGGCCTCCACCGGCTCCCCGTAGGGGCCGGAGACAACGGCGGTCACCGGACGGGCGGAAAGGGCCTCCATAAAGCACTCCACCGTCCCCTCTCCCCCGTCCGCCGCGGGCACCGTCACCACCCGGCAGTCCGGGAAAAAGCGGGGGATGGACTCCCTAGCGATGCGGCAGATCGCCAGGCTGGACAGGGTCCCCTTAAAAGAGTCGGAGATCACGATACACTTTTTCATCTCACAGGTTCACCACGTTGATGGGCGCGCCCGCCAAAAAGGCCCGGACGTTTTCCACCGTGCAGTCCATGATGCGCTGGCGGCTCTCCCGGGGCGCCCAGGAGATGTGGGGCGTGATGATGCAGTTTTTCGCCCCCAGCAGAGGGTTGTCCGCCCGGATGGGCTCCGTGGACACCACGTCCAGCCCGGCGGCCCCCAGCTTGCCGCTGTTGAGGGCGTCGGCCACATCCTGCTCGTTGATGAGCTGGCCCCGGGCGTTGTTGATGAGGATCGCGCCGTCCTTCATTTTGGCGATGGCGGCTTTGTCGATCATGCCGGTATTCTCCGCCGTCAGGTTGCAGTGGAGGGTGATGACGTCCGAGCGGGCGTAGAGGGCGTCCAGGTCCACATAGCAGGCGATCTTACGCCCGGCGTCGCTGGGGTGCGGGTCGCAGGCCAGCACCTGCATCCCCAGCGCCCTGGCGATCCGCCCCTCGGCCTGGCCGATGCGGCCGAAGCCGATAATGCCCATGGTCTTGCCCTCCAGCTCCATCAGGGGGTAGTCCCAGTAGCACCAGTCCCGGCAGGCGGCCCAGTTCCCGGCGTGGACGGAGGCGTCGTGGTGGCCGATGTGGTGGCAGATCTCCAGCAGCAGGGCGATGGAAAACTGGCTGACGGAGGCGGTGCCGTAGCTGGGGACGTTGGAAACGGGGATGCCCCGCTCCCCGGCGTAACTATAGTCCACCACGTTGTAGCCGGTGGCCAGCAGGCCGATGAACTTCATGCCGGGGCAGGCGTCTATGACCCGCCGTGAGATGGGGGTCTTATTGGTCAATACGATCTCCGCGCCGCCGATGCGGGAAATGATCTCGTCCTCGCCGGCGGGGCTGGTGCGGTCATAGGCCGTCAGCTCCCCCAGCCGTGCCAGCTCCTCCCAGCTCAGGTCGCCGGGGTTCTCGGCGTATCCGTCCAACACAACGATCTTCATGGCGCTCTCTCCTTACGCTTCCGGTTTTTTGCGGCGCTCCCCAGGGGCCGCCGGCGCTTCTTCCCGCCCAGTATACCATACCGCCCCTCCGCCGTCGAGGGGAAATTTCCAAACAGGTTGCCTTTCTTCCCCGGATATGCTACAATTCCTCCCGGAGTGATCCGTTTCCGCAGGGCCCCGGGGCCCTGTGAGAATACAGCGGCGGCGCGGCCGCCGGGATGGGAGAAGCGCGCTATGACCACCATCGAGAGCATTGACGTTGACTACGGCAAGTTGAAGCGGTACGACACCACAAAGCCGCCCCTGAAGCAGCGCAAATTCTTCACCGCCGTCCTGCGGGCCCTGTGCGGGCTGAGCATGGCGGGGCAGGAATACAAGATCGAAAAGATCAATATGGAGGGGCTGAAGCCCCCCTACATCCTCCTGAGCAACCACATGTACTTTGTGGACTTCCACCTGTGCTCCATCGCCACCTGGCCCTACAGCGTCAACAACATCGCCACCATCGACGGCTACTACCGCCGCCCCTTTATCATGGAGTGGCTGGGCTGCCTGTGCAAGCGGAAATTTACCACCGACATGACTCTGCTGCGCTCCGTCAAAAAGGTGCTGGAGGAGTACGGCGATATTCTGTGCATGTACCCTGAGGCCCGGTACTCCCCCATCGGCACCACCGCCATCCTCCCGGACTCCCTGGAAAAGCTGGTGAAGAAGCAGGGGGTGCCCGTGGTGGTGCTGCTCCACCACGGCAACTATCTCCACACCCCCTTCTGGAACTACCGCCAGCCCAGGAAGGTCCCCCTCTACACCACCATGACCCAGGTGCTCACCGCCCGGGACGTGGCGGAGAAATCCCCCGAGGAGATCGGCGCCGTTATCCGCTCCGCCATGGACTACGACGAGTACCGCTGGCAGCGGGAGCAGAACATCCGCATCACCGAGCCCTTCCGGGCGGAGGGGCTGCACAAGGTGCTCTACCAGTGTCCCCACTGCGGGACCGAGAGCCGCATGAGCAGTAAAGGCATTTCCCTTCACTGTGACGCCTGCGGCAAGGAGTGGGAGATGGACGAGCTGGGCGTGCTCCGCGCCATGGACGGCGAGACGGAGTTCCCCCACATCCCGGACTGGTACGAGTGGCAGCGCGCCCAGGTCCGCAGCCAGCTGGAGGCCGGGACCTACCGGTTTGAGGACGACGTGGAGGTCTACTCCCTGCCCAACGCCTGGCGGTTCCAGAAGCTGGGCATGGCGAAGCTCACCCACGACATGGAAAACGGCTTCATCGTGGAGGGCGAGCACAACGGCAAGCTCTACCGCATCCACCGGCCGCCCCTGGGGATGTACGGGGTCCACATCGAGTACGACTACTGCTACCTCCGCCCGGAGGACTGCATCGACATCTCCACCGGCAACGACAGCCTCTACTGCTATCCCGTGAAGCAGAACGTGGTCACCAAGCTGAGCCTGGCCACGGAGGAGCTGTACAAGCTGAAAATGGCGGAGCGCGCCGCCCGGAAGGCCGCCAGATAGGCCGGTGGCCTCCGGCGGACTTCCCGCCGCTTCCGCAAAAAATCTCGTGCAATTTCCGCTTCCGTGGTGTATGATGATACCCATGAGATCAATTAGGAGGATCGACCATGCGCAATTGCTACATCCCCGCCGGTTACCGGCCCCCCCTCACCGGCTACGACATGCAGCGGGCCATCGAATTTGTCAAGAGCAGCTTCCAGGAGAATCTGAAGCTGGCGCTGAATCTCCGCCGGGTGTCCGCCCCCCTGTTCGTGGACCGGTGCTCCGGCCTCAACGACAACCTCAACGGCGTGGAGCGGCCCGTCAGCTTCGACATCCCCGCCGTGGACGGGGCCACCGGCGAGGTGGTCCACTCCCTGGCCAAGTGGAAGCGCCTGGCCCTGAAGCGCTACGGCTTCTACCCCGGCAGCGGCCTGTACACCGATATGAACGCCATCCGCCGGGACGAGAGCCTGGACAACATCCACTCCGTCTACGTGGACCAGTGGGACTGGGAGAAGGTTATCACCCGGGCGGACCGGAATATGGACTTTCTCAAGTACACCGTCCGGTCCATCGTGGGGGCGGTGTGCGACACCTGCGACGCCCTGCGCCGGGCCTTCCCCCAGCTGGGGGTGAAGCTGGAGCGGGAGGTGACCTTCCTCACCACCCAGGAGCTGGAGGATCTGTACCCGGACCTGACCCCCTCCCAGCGGGAGACCGCGTTCCTCAAGGAGCACAGGACCGTGTTCCTCATGCAGATCGGCAAAACACTGAAAAGCGGCAGGCCCCACGACGGCCGCGCCCCGGACTACGACGACTGGGAGTTCAACGGCGACATCCTCATGTGGAACGACGTGCTGGGCCGGGCCTTTGAGATCTCCTCCATGGGCATCCGCGTGGACGAGGAGAGCCTGGACCGCCAGCTGACCCTGGCGGGCTGCGACGACAGGCGGGCGCTGCCCTTCCACCAAATGCTCTTAAACGGTGAGCTGCCCCTGACCATGGGCGGCGGCATCGGCCAGAGCCGCCTGTGTATGCTGATGATCGGCTGCTGCCACATCGGCGAGGTCCAGGTGAGCCTGTGGGATCAGGAGACCCTGGACGCCTGCGAGGCCGCCGGCGTGCGGCTGCTGTAAGACTTATGTAAACTGCGGTAGAAAACCGTTCGATCAAAAATTACAAAAGGAGGATGATGGCATATGCAGCAGCATGTGCTCTCCGGCCTGGAGCCGGAGAAGGTGTTTCACTTTTTCGAGGCGCTCAGCGCCATTCCCCGGGGGTCCGGGAACACGGAGGCCGCCACCCGGTGGTGCCTGGACTTCGCTAAGGAGCGGGGCCTCCCCTGCCGCCGGGACCAGGCGGGCAACGTGGTCATCTGGAAGAAGGCCTCTCCCGGCTATGAGGACCACCCGGCGGTGATCCTCCAGGGCCACCTGGACATGGTGTGCGTCAGCGACGCCGGCGTGGACCACGATTTCACCAAGGATGGGCTGGCGCTGTACGTGGACGGCGACTGGGTCAAGGCCCGGGGCACCACCCTGGGCGGCGACAACGGCATTGCCGTGGCCATGGTCCTGGCGGTGCTGGACGACGACGCCATCCCCCATCCCCCCATTGAGGCGGTGTTCACCACCGACGAGGAGATCGGCCTTCTGGGGGCCGTGGCCCTGGACTGCTCCGACCTGAAGGGCCGGACGCTCATCAACCTGGACAGCGAGGACGAGGGCGTGCTCACCGTCAGCTGCGCCGGCGGCGCCCGCTGCGACATCTCCGGGGCGCTTCCCCTGGAGGAGAGCGCCGGGACCCGGTGCGTCCTCACGGTCTCCGGGCTCCAGGGCGGCCACTCCGGCATTGAGATCGGCACCGGCCGGGCCAACGCCAGCAAGCTGCTGGGCCGCTGCCTGGAGCTGCTGTCCGCCGCCGCGCCGGTGCGGCTGATCTCCGCCCACGGCGGGCTCCAGGACAACGCCATCCCCAAGGAGGCCCAGGCCGTCCTGCTGGCCGCCCCCAGCGATGCGGAGGCACTCAGGGGCATCGTCTCCGGCTTCTCCCAGACCGCCGCGGCGGAGTACGCCGGAATCGAGAGCGGCCTGTCCGTGACCCTGGAGACCGGCGAGACTGTAAAGGCAAACGCCCTTACGGTATCTGATACCAAGCGGTTTATCGGCCTGATCTGCGACTACCCTAACGGGGTGCTGGCCATGAGCCGGGACATCCCTGGCCTGGTGCAGACCTCTTTGAACCTGGGCATCCTGGACCTGGAGGAGTCCGGCCGCTACATGCTCTCCAGCTCCATCCGCTCCAGCGTGGGCGCGGAGAAGGCCGCCATGAGCCGGGACCTCAAGGCCCTGGCGGAGCGCTTCGGCGCGGACTTCGGCCAGCGGGGCGAGTATCCCGCCTGGGAGTACCGCCACGACTCCCCCCTGCGGGACACCATGGTCCGGGTCTTTTGCGGGCAGTACGGCAAAGAGCCGGTGGTGGAGGCCATCCACGCCGGCCTGGAGTGCGGCATCTTCGCCGGGAAGATGGAGGGCCTGGACGCCGTCAGCCTGGGCCCCGACATGCCGGAGGTCCACTCCACCCGGGAGCGGCTGTCCATCGCCTCCACCCGCCGCACCTGGGAGTACCTGCTGGCGGTGCTGAAGGAGCTGTAAGACAGCGCATTGGATGCCGGGCTGCCGCCCGGACCTGCCCAGGGGCGCCGCCCCTGGACTCCGCCCGCTTTTTGAAAAAAGCGGGACCAAAAACTTTTTGATAAGGAGCGAGCTATGAAATTCACGGAAATGCCCTACACCCGCCCGGACCTGGAGGCCCTGCGGGCCCAGTCCCAGGCCGTCCTCCAGCGCATCCAGAACGCCGCCAGCGCCCAGGAGGTCATCGACGCCTACCTGGAGATGGACAATGTCTCCAGGGCCGTCCGCACCAACATCTCCCTGGCCTATGTCCGCCACACCATCGACACCACCGACAAGTTCTATGACGAGGAGAACGACTTCGCCAACGAGGCCGCGCCCCAGATCGACGAGATGAACCAGAACATCGGGCTGGCCCTGCTCCGCTCCCCCTTCCGCAAGGAGCTGGAGGAGAAGCTGGGCAAGCTTCTGTTCACCAATCTGGAGATCGCCGTGCGCAGCTTTGACCCCAAGAACATGGAGCTGATGGCCGAGGAGAACAAGCTCCAGAGCCAGTATCAGAAGCTGTACGCCTCCGCCGCCGTGGAGTGGGAGGGCGAGACGCTGCCCCTGCCCAAGCTGGGGCCCTACAAGCAGAGCCCCGACCGGGCGGTGCGCCGCCGTGCCTATGAGGCCGAGGGCCGCTGGTTCGACAGCCATCAGGCGGAGCTGGACGAGCTGTACGACAAGCTGGTGAAAAACCGCACCCAGCAGGCCAAAAACCTGGGCTATGACAACTATCTGCCCCTGGGCTATGACCGCCTGGGCCGCAACTGCTACGGCCCTGCCCAGGTGGCCGCCTTCCGGGACCAGATCGCCACGGACATCGTGCCCATCGTGGCCAAGGTGAAGCGGGACCAGGAGAAGCGCCTGGGCGTGGACAAGCTGAAGTTCTTCGACGACCTGCTCATCTTCCCCGACGGCAACGCCGACCCCTACGGCACCCCGGAGGAGATTCTGGAGGCCGGGCACCAGATGTACCGGGAGCTGAGCCCCGAGACCGCCGAGTTTGCCGACTTCCTTTTCGGCAACGGCCTGCTGGACGTGCTCAGCAAGGCCGGCAAGGCCCCCGGCGGCTACTGCACCAGCTTTGACGCCTATCAGGCCCCCTTCATCTTCTCCAACTTCAACGGCACCAGCGGCGACGTGGACGTGCTGACCCACGAGGCCGGCCACGCCTTCGCCTTCTACCGCGCCTCCCGCAAGGGCTACCTCTCCGACCTGGTGAACGCCACCATGGAGACCTGCGAGTGCCACTCCATGTCCATGGAGTTCCTCACCGCCCCCTGGCACGAGAAGTTCTTCAAGGACCGGACCCGGAAATACGAGATCGGCCACTGCGAGGACTCCCTCATCTTCATCCCCTACGGCTGCATGGTGGACGAGTTCCAGCACATCATGTACGAAAACCCCGACCTGACCCCTGCCCAGCGCAATGAGAAGTGGCTGGAGCTGGAGGCCAAGTACCGGCCCTGGATCGACTTCGACGGTCTGCCCTTCTACAGCCGGGGCGCCGGCTGGCAGCGGCAGCTCCACATCTACGAGTGCCCGCTGTACTACATCGACTACTGCATGGCCCAGACCGTGGCCTTCCAGTTCTGGATCGCCTCCATGGCCGACCGGCAGGACGCCTGGGGCCGCTACCTCCGCTTCCTGGACGCCGGCGGCACCAAGACCTTCCAGGAGCTGGTGGAGACCGCCGGGCTGAAGGTCCCCTATGCCCCCGGCGCCATCAAGGAGATCGGCCAGGCCATCTCCCGCTGGATCGAGGAGAACAACCTGTAAAGCAAATTGCCTTTATACCGCATCGTATAAAAGTCTCCCCGGGAGGGTATCCTCCCGGGGAGACTTTTTGGCATTGCCTCAGCCTGTGGGGGCTGCCCCACGGCTTCTCTCAGTTTTCCGCTTTCGGCTCCGCCAGCTCCCGCAGGCGCTGGCCGGTGCGGTCGAAGTTCAGGGACAGTTGGGAGGCGGCCACATCCATCCGCCGCAGCTCGCCGGACACATGGGCGGCGATGCCGGCGAAGGACTCCGTCAGCTCCCGGTAGGCGCTGGAGGTCTCCTCCAGGGCCTTCCGGCTGTCCTGCAGAAGCTGCTCCGCCTGCGCCCGGGCCTGGGCCACGGTCCGCTCCGCCTGATCCTTGGCGTTGGCCTGGATAGCGGCGGCACGTGTCCGGGCCTCCTCCACGGTGGCGGCGGCCTGGGCCTGGGCCTGGGTCTCCGTCACCCGGGCGGCCTCCGCCGTCCGGCTCTCCAGGGCCTCGCAGCGGCTGCGGGCCTCCAGCTCCAGCTGGGCCACCCGCTCCTTCTCCATGCGCAGGCCGCTGCGCTCCTGGGTCATCTCCTCCACCCGGCGCTCCAGATCGGCCTTATCCGCCGCCAGAGCCTGGATGGTCCCCTCCTGCTCACCGCACCGGGTCTCCAGCTCGTCCCGCTTGGCGGCGGCGGCGGTCAGCTCCTCCCGGAGGGCGGCCAGCTCGTTTTTGCTGTCCTCCAGCAGGCCCTCCAGCTCCTCGCAGCGGCTCTGCCGCTCCCCGGCGGTCTGGCGCAGGGCGTCCAGCTCCTCCCGAAGGGAGGTCATCTGCGCCTCCAGCGCGGCCTGGGCCTCCTGGGCCTCCCTCTGGACCTTCTCGATGTACTCCGTCACGTCCTGGCGGTTGAAGCCGCTGATGGCGCTGCGAAAAATATGGTTATCCATGGTTCTACCCCACCTTATCTCTCTGGTTTCCCCCACTGTACCACAAAAAACGCCCGGTGACAATAGCAAAAGTTTTTGCCCCCGCTTTTTTCAAAAAGCGGGCGGGGTCCAGGGGCGGCGCCCCTGGGCAGGCGCCCTCTCCCGCAGCGGCGCGAAGCGAAGTAAATTTCAAAAAGTACCCGCGTTTTTACAGGTGAAAGCAGAAAGCGGCCCCGCAGTGGCCGTGTGCGCCTCGCTATAACCTGCACATAATAGGCAGGTGGGTCGCCTGCAGAATCCTTTACTGCTTCCAACTTCCAACCGCAGGTGGCAGTCGGGAGGCCTGCAAACCGAATTCTGAACCGGCATCCCGTATAACGAAATGTGGGTTAATGAAAGACGCATCACGCACCCCGCAGGGCCGCGAACTTATTCTATCCTATTCGCCGGAGGCGAAACTGGAACCTTTTTCCCGGGAAATCGTCCAAGAGGTATCCCCTTACTCCTCCTCGTCCTCATCCTCGAACAGGCGCTCCATAAAGAGGTCGTACACCTCCGTCAGCTCCTCGTCGGTGTCCAGGGTGGACAGCAGCTCCTCGCCGTTCTCCTCAATGGATTTCAGGATCACCAGGCCGTAGTCCTCGCCGTCCTCGTCGGCGCCCTCCTCCACCGCCGGGCAGAAGGCCATATAGGTCTGTCCGTTGTGCTCCAGGGCGTCCAGCAGCTCCAGCTCGATGTCGTTGCCGTCCTCGTCGGTGATGGTGACAAAATCAGGTCCAAATTCCTCGCTCATGGGGGCTTCCTCCTTGTGGTGTGCGGGGGTCGCCCGCTGATGGCTATAGTTTACCCTGTTTCCGGGAAAATTTCAAGTAGCGCCGTCTATGGTTTTTTCACGATTCTAAGCGCTGATTTTTGTATTCCGTGTAGAATCTTCCTGTTCCACCCTGAAAATGGCCGGGTTCCGCCCTTTTTCCCACTTTTCAGAAGTTGACAAGCTATGGTATAATGTTTTTTGTATAGCCATACCTCGGCTTTGCGGTATCGGCAATGGAGGGAGCCGTCCGTCACGCCTCTTTCGGGAGGCTCCACCCCGCGTCCCCGCCTTCGCGGCGGCGCCATCAAAGGAGGTACTATTATCTATGGATCAAAGCAACCGCGCCAACCACGCCCCCGCTCCGTCCGGCGGCGCACCGAAAAAGAAGCCCGCCAAAAAGGGGCGGGCCGGCCGGATCGTGGGCAGGGTCTTTCTGGTGCTCTTTACCCTGTGCGTCATCGGCGTACTGACCCTGGCCATTTTCTTCAAGATCTTCATGACCTATGTGAACACCTCTCTGCTGCCCACCCTGCAGGACTACTCCTCGGTGGACATGACCGTGAGCCTGTCCTCCATGATCTACGACCGCGACGGCAACCTCCTGCGGACCCTGTACGCCAAGGAGAACCGTGAGCTGGTGGACCTGGAGGATATCCCCCAGGATATGATCGACGCCCTGGTGGCCATTGAGGACAAGCGGTTCTACCAGCACAAGGGCGTGGACTGGGAGGGCACCGCCGCCGCCTTTGTCAAGACCTTCGTCTCCGGCAGCACCCGCGGCGGCTCCACCCTCACCCAGCAGGTGGTCCGGGACATCTTCGAGGACAAGGATGTGACGGTGAAGCGCAAGATCCGCGAGATCTTCCGCTCCCTGAAGTTCGAGGCGGACCTGGCGGCTGAGTACGACGAGGAGTACGCCAAGAACTACGTGCTGGAGTACTACCTGAACAACATGTACTTCGGCCAATCCTGCTCCGGCGTCCGCGCCGCCGCCAAGGTGTACTTCGGCAAGGACGTCAGCGAGCTGGATCTGGCGGAGTGCGCCTGCATCATCGGCATTACCAACAACCCCTCCCTGTACGACCCCTTTTACAAGGTAGAGTACGTCCAGGACGACGGCTCTGTCAAGACCCCCCGGGACTTCAACAAGCGGCGGCAGGAGATCATCCTCGGTGAGATGCTGGACCAGGGCTACATCACCCAGGAGGAGTACGACCAGGCCGTCAATGAGAAGCTGCTGTTCCGGGACACCCCGGAGTACGCCGCCCTCCACCGCAATGAGACAGAGGAGGAGGAAGAGAACGGCGGCGAGGCGGAGAGCACGAATAAGAACGTGTACTCCTGGTACGAGGACGCCGTCATTGAGGACGCCATCGCCCTGCTTCAGGAAAACCTGGGCCTGAGCCGGAAGCAGGCCCAGGACAAGGTCTACACCGGCGGCCTGCGGATCATCACCGCGCTGGATCAGCGCATCCAGGCCATCGTGGACGACATCTATGTGAACATGGCCGCCAGACTCGCCCACTATGACGACCTGGCCTCCGCCAAGGGCACGCCTCTGGACAGCGCCATCACCATCATGGACCCCTATACCGGCGAGGTGCTGGCCATGGCCGGCGGCGTGGGCGAGAAGCTGGTGGACCGCGCCCTGAATCTGGCCACGGCCCCCCGGGCGGTGGGCAGCGCCATCAAGCCCCTGAGCGTCTACGCCCCGGCCATCGACGCGGGGCTGATCGGACCCGGCTCCCCGGTGCAGGACTACCCCTACACCATCAACGACTCCGGCACCGGCGGTTATCCCCGCAACGACAGCGGCTATAAGTACTCCGGCTGGACCACTGTGGCCAAGGGCGTGCAGAGCTCCATCAACGCCGTGGCCTGCCAGGTGCTGCTGAAAAACGGCGTGGAGAACGCCTTCACCTTCATGGAGACCAACCTGGGCTTCGACCTGGCCGGCGCGGACATGGATATCAGCCCCCTGGGCATGGGCAGCCTCACCACCGGCGTGTCCACCCAGCAGATGGCCGCGGCCTACTCCGCCTTCGTCAACGAAGGCGTCTACACCTACCCCCGGACCATCCTGCGCATCACCGACAGCGAGGGCAACCTCATTGTGGACAACCAGCCCAAGCAGCAGGAGGCCATGAAGGAGTCCACCGCCTACTTCATGAACAAGATGCTCCGCACCGTCATCACCGGCGGCACCGGCGGCGGCGCGTATTTCGACGGCATGACCATCGCCGGCAAGACCGGCACCACCTCCAGCTTCTGCGACCGGTACTTTGTGGGCTACACCCCCTATTACTGCGCGGCCGTGTGGACCGGCTACAGCGGCGGCAGCGAGAAGATGCCCACCAGCTACGGCAACCCGGCTGCCAAGATCTGGAAGCTGGTCATGGAGCCGCTCCACCAGGGGCTGGAGAACAAGTCCTTCTTTGACAAGCCCAGCGGCGTCACCACCGTTGAGGTCTGCGCCGACTGCGGCCTGCTGCCCGGCCCCCTGTGCGCCAGCGACGTGCGGGGCAGCCGGATCATCACGGCCGAGATCCCCGTGGGCGCCGAGCCCAAGGAGACCTGCACCTGCCATGTGGAGGTGGAGATCTGCACCGAGGCCTCTGTGGACGGCTACGTGCTGGCCGGGGAGCACTGCCCTGCCGACTGCCGCAGCATCATCGTCATCTCCCAGAGCCGGGAGCTGCTGGAGATCCCCTATGCCGAGCCGGTGACCCTGCCGGACGGCACGATACAGACCGGCGAGGCCATCGTGGCCGACGACAGCAACTATCAGCTCAGCTACCTGCGCTGGAAGGGGACCTGCACGGTCCACGATGAGAACACCCCTGACGAGCCCCTGCTCCCCGGCGATCCCGGCTACCAGTGGCCCGAGGGCCTGGGGCCTGACGACCCCGGGACC
>DBFJQM010000027.1:0-17446 GCA_048404665.1 Candidatus Pelethomonas sp. | reverse complement strand
AAGAGCGGGGACCGGCTAGCGCCGCCTTTGCTCGCCATCGAGCAAGAAAAAGCCTCGTCGGAGGGATTACAAATCGGGTAAGGGGATTGGAACTGGCCTTTTTCGTCAATTTTCCTGGAGAAATCGGTCAATTTTGTTCCCGAAATCCGCAATTTTAAAAGGAGGAAAATCCACCATGAGAAATCTGAAGAAGATTCTCGCACTGGTCCTGGCGATGGTCATGGCTTTCTCTGTCATGAGCGTTGCCGGCGCCACCTTCACGGACGAAGAGGATTTCGACGGTAGCTACGCGGAAGCTGCTGAGGTCCTCGAAGGCCTGGGCGTGTTCAAGGGCTATCCCGACGACTCTTTCCGCCCTGAGCAGACCATCACCCGCGCCGAGGTCGCCGCCCTGATCTACCGCATCGCTACCGGCGATGTCAACAACTTGAACATTGCCCTCTACAAGTATCAGGGCAAGTTCACTGATGTCGACAAGGATCACTGGGCCGCCGGCTACATCAACTACTGCGCCAACGCCGAGTACATCCGCGGCACCAGCGCCACCACCTTTGATCCCGAGGCCAAGGTCACCGGGTATCAGGTCCTGGCCATGATCCTGCGCGCTGTCGGCTACGACAAGAACAAGGAGTTCACCGGCACTGACTGGGAGATCCAGGTTGCCCGTGTTGCCAATGATCTGCAGATCACCGGCACCGTCGCTGGCGTGAGCCTGCGCGACGCCGCTCCCCGCCAGATCGTTGCTGAGCTGCTGTTCCAGACCCTGAACAACGCCAAGATGGTCACCTACACCCCCGCTCTGGGCTATCAGTCCGCCAATCTGCTGAGCGGCGTTACTCCCCAGACTCTGGGTACGAAGGTGTTTGGCCTGAAGTGCGGTGATACTGAGGACCTCGATCAGTGGGGCCGTCCCGGCTACAAGTGGACTTGGAATGGCGGTGTTGCTGCTGTCATCGAGGAGCCCTATCTGGCCCAGTATTTCACTCCTGTCAAGGAGTGCGACGTGGCCTCTGTGCTGTACCTGGACAAGAATGTGGAGAACGCCATTCCCACCCTTATTAACGGCAAGAACAACAAGACTGTTTCCTACGTCAATGCGGTTGATACTATCAATACCATTGGCGCTCAGGGCCGTCTGACCGAGATCTACTGGGATCGCATCGTCATGATCGACACCCTGCTGGCCCAGGTCACCAATGTGACCAACGCCAAGTTCGATGTGGCTGGCCACCGGATCACTCCTGCCCAGCTGACTCTGACTGTCTACGACGCCAAGACCAACACCGCCGATGCTAAGGCTCCCAGCACCACCAATTATGTGATTGACGGCGGTTCTGTGAACTTTGAGTACGTTGTTGGCGACATGCTCCTGATCAACGCTGTTGCTCAGTCCGCTACCTCCAATAAGGTCGCTGTTGATGCCAATAAGTACTGCAAGATTCTGAGCAAGGCTCCCAGCGTCCAGGGTTCTCAGACTGTGATCTGGTACAATTCCAACCAGCACACCGTCAACGGCACCACCTACAGCGATGCCAATACCTTCTACCTGGATGAGGCCCAGCAGAGCACCACCAATTACACCTGGTACTTCGACGGCCATGACAACCTGATCGGTTCCACCATCGTCAAGACCGCCAAGACCTACGGCGTTATCTCCAACATCTGGTGGTACAATGACGGCACCAACGGCGGCACCGGCGCTTGCTATGCCACCATGGTCGGTATGGACGGTCAGTCCTACAGTGCCAAGATTTCCTCTATCGACGGTTTTACCACCACCTACGTTGGTAGCTACAATCCCAGCGCCAGCACCAATCCCACCATCAACCAGGCTGGCTATCGCGACACCACCAATAAGCTGATCTATGTCTCCCCCTATTCCGTCAACAACGCTGACGCCAACATGATCGCCAACGACCTGTACGAGATCACTACCCAGGCCAGCGGCAATCTGGACCTTGTGGCTATGCCCAAGCTGACGAATGCCACGGTCAACACCCAGCTGTCTGCCATCACTGGTACAGAGGATGGCGCAACCGCTACTAAGTGGACCAACAGCAGCACCCAGTATCTGGTCTTTGACGGCGGCAGCTTCACTACCTATGCTGGTTTCAACAACATTCTGAATTACACGAAGGTTCCCGTCAGCTATGTTGCCAACACCAGCACCGGTTACGTGCAGTATGCCTACATCATTGGCAACCCTGCTTCCCAGACCAGCGGCAAGCTGATCTATGTGGAGAAGGCCGGTTGGAACTATGACGCGACCAGCGGCATTTACACCATCCTGAACGTCAACGTGGACGGCGTCGCTGCTCAGCAGATTCAGACCAAGGATAAGGCTCTGGTGGACCTGCTGGTCAAGGCTACCGACAAGCTGTTCTATGTGGACTTCACCGGCAGTCTGGCTGTGATGGACAACGAGGTTGGTACTCACGAGACCCATGAAATCACTTCGACTCCTACTGAGGCGCTGAACGAGATCGATCCCAACCTGAACGTGGTCTGCATGGATGAGGGCGGCTATCTGACTGCTGATGGCCTGAGTGCCACGCCGACTGCCAGCGATCCTGTCTACAACGTCACCGGCATCACCCCCGTTGTGGGTGAGTTCGAGGCCGACATGAGCACCAAGGGCATCTACCTGGTCTACAAGACCGTTGGTACCCTGAATGTGGTCACCAGGGCCTATGTCACCGAGAGCAAGGTTGCTCAGCTGGCTGTTGCCGCCGGTACGGTTGATGTTCTGACGAACCTGGCTGATCAGACTCCCATCACTGTCACCGCTGTTGCAAAGGCCAACTACGAGGTCGACACTGAGGTTGACATCATCCTGACCCGTGGTGAAGGTTCCTCCTTTGCCGCTAACTCCAGCTTCACCATTACCCTGAACAATGGCCGCACTGTTACCGCCACCACCGGCGACGGTCCTCAGTCTCAGAGCCTGACCTTCAAGTATCAGGTTCTGCCCTCTGATGTTCTGTCCTATGTTCAGACTCTGGTAGTTGTCGCAATCGCTAAGGACTGATTTCCTGACGAAAGCGGAACTAAACTAACCCCATAGCACCGGCCCCCGGGCGAAAGCCCGGGGGCTTTTCTATCCGCCCTACCCTTGACGGGACGGGGCGCTGTGCGTTATACTAATAAAAATATCATGCAGTCGGGAGGAAGCGCTATGTTTGTCATCATCCGTGGGGCGGGGGACATCGCCAGCGGCGTCGCCCTGCGCCTGCGCCGTGCGGGGGCGGACGTGCTGCTGTGCGACCTGGAACAGCCCACCGCCATCCGGCGGACCGTGTGCTTCTCCGAGGCCATCCGCCTGGGGGAGACGGAGGTGGAGGGCGTGCCCGCCCGGCGCTGCGATGCCTCCCAGGCCCGCTCCCTGCTGTCCGCCGGGACCGTGCCGGTGCTGGCGGACCCGGAGGCCGCCTGCGTGGGCCTCCTCCGCCCCGACGCGGTGGTGGACGCCATTTTAGCCAAGCGCAACCTGGGCACCACCATGGACATGGCCCCGGCAGTGGTGGCGGTGGGCCCGGGCTTTACCGCCGGCGTGGACTGCCACGCGGTGGTGGAGACCATGCGGGGCCACACCCTGGGCCGGGTGTACTACCGCGGCTCCGCCCTGCCCAACACCAACGTGCCCGGTCTCATTGGCGGCTACACCGGCGAGCGGGTGCTCCGGGCCCCGACGGACGGCGTTTTCCGGGCTGTCCGGGCCATCGGCGACCGTGTGGAGGCCGGGGACACGGCGGGCTATGTGGATGGGGCGCCTATGGTGTGTACCATCGGCGGCATCCTCCGGGGCCTTCTGCCCGACGGCACGCCGGTGAAGCGCGGCATGAAGAGCGGCGACGTGGACCCCCGGTGCCAGCTGGAGAACTGCTACACCGCCTCGGACAAGGCCCTGGCGGTGGGCGGCGGCGTGCTGGAGGCCGTGCTGCGGCTTACCGGGGGACTTGGACGATAGGATGTTGGGCTTCGCCCAAGCCTACCAGGGCTCCGCCCTGGACCTGCCGCCTTTTGAAAAAGGCGGGCGAAAACTTTTACTTTGGGAGGGCGTACGATGGAGAGTGAAGTGAAGCTGACCAAGCTGGCCCAGTGCGCCGGCTGCGGGGCCAAGGTGGGGGCCGGAGTGCTGGCCCAGCTCCTGGAGGGCCTCCAGGTCCACCGGGACCCCAACCTGCTGGTGGGGTTCGACAAGAGCGACGACGCCTCCGTATACCGGGTGTCTGACGACCTGGCCCTGGTCCAGACGGTGGACTTCTTCCCGCCCATTGCCGACGATCCCTACCTCTTTGGGCAGATCGCCGCCGCCAACGCCCTCAGCGACGTGTACGCCATGGGCGGCGAGCCGAAGCTGGCTCTGAATCTGATGTGCGTGCCCAAGGACATGCCCCAGGAGGCGGTGCGCCAGATCCTCCGGGGCGGCTACGACAAGGTATACGAGGCCGGCTGCCTCATTACCGGCGGCCACAGCATCCTGGACCCGGAGCCGAAGTACGGCCTGGCGGTAACGGGCTTCGTCCGGCCGGACCGGGTGCTGACCAATTCCGGCGCCCGGCCCGGGGACGTGCTGCTGCTGACCAAGCCCCTGGGCGTGGGGGTCCTCACCACCGCCAACAAGGGCGGCGCAGCCGAGGAGGCGGACATGGACCGCGCCTACCGCCAGATGGCCACCCTGAACCGGTCCGCCAGGGATATCATGGTGGACTTCCGGGTCCACGGCTGCACCGACGTCACCGGCTTCGGCCTCATGGGCCACCTGCTGGAGCTGGTCCAGGGCAGCGGCGTCTCCGCCCAGGTGGAGACGAAAAATCTCATCTTCCTGCCGGGGGCGGAGGAGTTTGCCCGCATGGGCGTCCTGCCCGAGGGCATGTACCGCAACCGCCACTTTGCCGAGAGCCAGGTGGACCCCGGGAACGTCCCCCTGTACCTCCAGGACCTGCTCTACGACCCCCAGACCTCCGGCGGCCTGCTCATCTCCGTGGACCCGCTGGACGCGGACGCCCTGGAGCGGGCTTTGGACGGGAAGGTCCCCGGCGTCCAGCGGGTGGGGACTGTCCGCGAGGCTGGCAGCGGCCCCAGGATTCTTCTGAAATAAGCTTTCGGCGGACTGCCGCCCCTCTCCGGAGGGCGGCGGTCCGCTTCTTTTTGCATAACCCGCTCTTGACAGGGCATAATTCCTATATTAAAATAGGAATTCGAGAGGAAGGTGACGCCTATGAAGATCTCCGCGAAGAGCCGGTACGCCCTGCACCTGATGCTGGCCCTGGCCATCCAGGAGCCGGGGGTGAATTTATCGGTGAAGTCCGTGGCGGAGCGCCAGGGCATCAGCGAAAAATATCTGGAGCAGATCATCCCCCTGCTGGTCCGGGGCGGCTTTGTCCGCAGCGTCCGGGGCGCCCGGGGTGGCTACCACCTGGTGAAGGACCCGGAGGAGTACACCGTGGGCATGATCCTCCGCACAGTGGAGGGCAGCATCGCCCCGGTGTCCTGCCTGGACGACGAGGTGAACCAGTGCGCCCGGTGCGGCAGCTGCGCCACATTGGCCCTGTGGGAGCAGGTGGACCAGGCCATCAGCAGCGTGGTGGACCACGTGACGCTGGCGGACCTGGTGGACAAGCAGCGGCGGATGGACGCCCGGTGCGCCTCCCACCAGCGGGGCAACTGCTGAGGGGGCCGGGAAAAATCGTGAAAGCCCCTTGACAAACGGCCTGACAGGTCGTATCATAGGGGGCAGAAAGTCCTATATTCATATAGGAATTAAGGAAAATGGGCCGGGGCGCGTCCCCGGCTTTTGGAAAGAAGGGACACTATGTTCGTATACGCTGACAACGCGGCCACCACCGCCATGAGCCAGGCGGCGCTGGAGGCTATGACGCCCGCCCTGCACGAGCTGTACGGCAACCCCAGCAGCCTGCACCAGAAGGGGCGGGAGGCCAATCTGGCCCTGATCACCGCCCGGGAGACGGTGGCCAAGTGCCTGAACGCCGAGCCCCGGGAGATCTATTTCACCGGCTGCGGCACCGAGGCCGACAACTGGGCCATTACCGAGGCCGCCCGGCTGGGGGCCCTGGCGGGGAAAAAGCACATCATCTCCGACGCCATCGAGCACCACGCCGTGCTCCACACCCTGGCGAAGCTGGAAAAGCAGGGCTTCGAGGTCACCTACCTGCCCGTCCATGAAAACGGCTTGGTGCGCCTGGAGGAGCTGGCGGCGGCCATCCGGGAGGACACCTGCCTGGTGACCATCATGTTCGCCAACAACGAGATCGGCACCCTCCAGCCCATCCGGGAGATCGGCGCCCTGTGCCGGGAGAAGGGTATTTTGTTCCACACCGACGCCGTCCAGGCGGTGGGCCACGTGCCCGTGGACGTGGTGCGGGACAACATCGACATGCTCTCCCTCTCCGGCCACAAGTTCCACGCCCCCAAGGGCGTGGGCGCGCTGTACTGCAAAAAGTCCGTGAAGCTGAAGAACTTCATCGAGGGCGGCGCCCAGGAGCGGGGCAGGCGCGGCGGCACCGAGGCCATTCCCGCCATCCTTGCCATGGCCGCGGCCCTGAAGGAGAGCTGTGAGCACATGGAGGAGAACATGGCCCACATCACCGCCATGCGGGACAAGCTCATCGCGGGCCTCAGCCAGATCCCCTGCTCCCGGTGCAACGGCGACGCGGACCACAAGGTCCCCGGCATCGTCAGCTTCTGCTTCGAGGGCATCGAGGGGGAGAGCCTGCTGCTGCGCCTGGACATGGCCGGTATCTGCGCCAGCTCCGGCAGCGCCTGCACCAGCGGCAGCCTGGACCCCAGCCATGTGCTGCTGGCCCTGGGGATGCCCCACGAGATCGCCCACGGCTCCCTGCGGCTGAGCCTGTGCGAGTACAACACCATGGAGCAGGTGGACTATATCCTCCAGGTGGTCCCCGAGGTGGTCAGGACCCTGCGGGAGATGAGCCCCGTGTGGATGCACATGCTGGAGAACATGCCCGACCCCTACCAGAACTGAGTCCGGACCCCATCCCATTACTTTAATTTATATAACAGAAAGGAAGTCATCCCTATGGCTATGGAATACAGCGAGAAGGTCATGGAGCATTTCGCCCATCCCCACAACGTGGGCACCATCGACGACGCCAACGGCGTCGGCGAGGTGGGCAACGCCAAGTGCGGCGACATCATGCGGATGTATCTGAAGATCAACGACGACGGCATCATCGAGGACGTGAAGTTCCAGACCTTCGGCTGCGCCTCTGCCATCGCCACCAGCTCCATCGCCACCGACATGATCAAGGGCAAGCCCGTCACCGAGGCCCTGACCCTCACCAACAAGGCCGTGGTGGAGGCCCTGGACGGCCTGCCCGCGGTGAAGATCCACTGCTCTGTCCTGGCGGAGCAGGCGGTGAAGGCCGCCGTGGCGGACTACTACAAGCGCAAGGGCGTCGAGGCCCCCTCCCCCTGCGACGGGTGCGAGGGCTGCTGCGCCCACGACCACGACCACTGCGAGGAGGACGCGTAACGGCTGAAAGAGGCCCCGCCGCGCAAGGCCCCGGGAGAGTCCCCGGGGCCTTGCTGTTTTCCTCCGTTCATAAAGTTGTTTCCAAATGTTCAAAATATTCTCCAGGTTTCTTCATACTCTTGTCATAAATCCCCGGTACTCTATGCTTGTCGGTTGGGGGGAGCACCCCCCAAGCTGTGAAATCTTATAAGGGAGGCGTTCCTTATGTATAACGACCCGAACCAGAACAACCCCGGGGAGACCCCCAACAGCGCCTACGAGTACCACTACAGCTACGATCCCCACGCCGGTGAGCCGGCATGCCAGGCCATATCCGTTCCGCCGGCCAAGCCCAAGCGGAGGGGCCTGCGGATCGTCGCCTGGGTGCTGTGCGCGGCACTGCTGCTGGGCGGAGGCTTCGGCGCAGGCTGGTGGGGACGGACCCACATGGCCTCCGGCAGGAAGCAGCAGACGGAACTGATGCTCAGCGAGCGGCCCAAGGCGGAGATCAACACCGTCAGCATCACCGGCAGCCAGAAGCTCAGCTACGCGGAGATCTACGCCGCCAATGTGGACAGCTGCGTCAGCATCAACGTCACCTCCACCGCCGGGTACAACATCTTCGGCCAGCTGGTGGAGCAGGCCAGCTCCGGCAGCGGCTTCCTCATCACCAAGGACGGCTACATCGTCACCAACTACCACGTGATCAAAAGCGCCAACAACGTTCAGGTCACGCTGAATAACGGCGCCACCTACACCGCCCAGGTCATCGGCGGCGACGAGGACTACGATATCGCCGTCATCAAGGTGGACCCCGGCGAGACGGAGCTGAAGCCCGTGGTCATCGGCACCTCCGGGAGCCTCTCCGTGGGCGATGAGGTGGCCGCCATCGGCAACCCCCTGGGCGAGCTGACCTTCTCCATGTCCGAGGGCATCGTCTCCTGCCTGAACCGGGAGATCAACGTGGACGGCACTCCCTTCAACATGATCCAGATCACCGCCGCCATCAACGGCGGCAACTCCGGCGGCCCCCTCTTCAACATCTACGGCGAGGTGGTGGGCATCGTCTCCGCCAAGTACACCGCCACCTCCAGCGGCACCGCCACCGAGGGCCTGGGCTTCGCCATCCCCATGGACGACGTAATGAGCATGATCAAGGATATCATGGAGCACGGCCAGGTCACCACCCGCCCCTACCTGGGCGTCAGCGTGGCCAGCGCCTCCTACTATCCGGAGTGCGGCGTGAAGGCCGGCGGCTACCTGGCTGATATCGTGAAGGACGGCCCCGCCGACCAGGCGGGCCTCCAGGTGGGCGACGTGATCACCATGATCGACAGCGACCTGGTCACCGGCCGGGACGACGTGACCAGCGCCATGAGCAGCAAGAACTACAAGGCCGGCGACACCATCACCGTCACCTTTGTCCGGGACGGCCAGGTGATGACCACCCAGCTGACCCTGGGCAGCAAGGCCGACGCCCCTGCCGAGGCGCAGGAGCCTGCGCAGGATGAAGCCCCCCAGGACTACTACAACGGCGGCTACTACGACGGCATGGAGGACTTCTTCGAGCGCTACTTCGGCGGCCGGATGGGCTGACGCCCGGCAGGCATTCCGCCATACCTGACATACGCTTTCTTCTTTCTCCTCTCTCTTTTCTCTCTACGGCAAGAGGCCGGACGCTGATGCGTCCGGCCTCTTGTCAATACCGGGAGAAGCGGCAGAGCCGCTTCTCCCGGTATACTTCGCTTCGCTTCGCGCCTCACCCTGCGGGTTCGACGCACGCTTCGCGCAAAGTGTTTTTTGCGAGGGGGACCCCCGCAAAAAACGATTCCACTTTATTTGCGTCTGCGGGCGCAAACTCTGCGAGGCGTTTGGGGTGGTGTTCGGTATGGTGGAATATAAGTGCTTGTATGCCGAACAGGTTTGTGGTAAACTAAGCAGAGAGCTCCCGCCGGGAAGCCGCTCCGTTACCGGGCGGGGCGCTGCGTATTTTGCCGGCTTCCGTGGCGTATGAAAATTCTTTTTGGATACTTTTTCTTCTAAGAAAAAGTATCAGGAGCCGGTGGAGCGGTAGTGGCGCACGCCGAGCTGCCACAGGGCGGCGCAGGGGACCAGAAACAGCAGGGACGCCAGCGGCAGCGCTCCGTACCACCCCGGCCCCCGGTCCAGCAGGTACAAAAGGGGCCAGTGCTGCACCAGAGCCAGGGGCACCAGGAAGGTGAGGACCATCAGCACCGGCCTGCCGTAGATGCCGAAGGGGTACTTGCCGTACTCCCGGGGGCCGTCGGTGAAGATGTTCATGACCTCCAGGCTCTCGGTGGTGAAAAAGCACAGGGCGGCGTTGATGAGGAACAGTCCGAAGAACACCGCCGCGCCGCACAGCACCATGGCGGCCAGGGTCAGGGCCTTTGCCGCCGTCCAGGCCACCGCCCCGGAGCGGACGCCCCAGGCCAGCATGACGATGCCCTGGAGCACCCGGGAGAGCATGTGGGGCCGCAGGTCCTGACACAGCACCTGGAACACCAGGGACCGGGGCCGGACCAGGATGCGGTCGAACTGGGCCTGGGCCAGCACGCGGGCGAAGCTGTCAAAGCCCCGGGCAAAGCACTCCGCCAGGGACGTGGCCAGCAGGATCACCCCGTAGCACAGGCTCAGCTGGGGCAGGGTGTAGCCCCCCACGCTCCCGAACCGGTCCAGCAGGAACACCACCCCCAGAAAGACGTTCAGCGTACTCAGCATGGCGCCGACGCAGCTGAGGAAGAAGGAGCCCTTGTAGGCCATGGCGGACTTCAGATGCACCGCCAGGAATTTGAAATAGAGCTTGATGGTACCCATGCCGTCACCCCCCTGCCACCACCGTCCGGCGGATGCCGGAGCGGGTCATCCACGCCCCCAGGACCACGAGGGCCGCGCCCCAGAACGCCTGGAGGGCCAGGGCGGAGGCCATGTCCCCGCCGGTCAGGTCCCCGCTGTAGATTCGCAGGGGCACGTTCTGCATGGCCCCGAAGGGGCTGACCGCGGCGAAGGTCCGCAGGGGCTCCGGCAGGAAGGGCAGGGGCACGATGGCCCCGCCCAGCAGGTCCGCAGCCGCCAGGGCCAGCCACCGGACGCCCTGGGTGGACTCCATGGTAAAGCCCAGGGCGTAGATCACCAGCACCATGGCGCACACCACGGTCAGCATCAGCACCATGGACAGCACAAACAGGCCGAAGGCCGCCAGGGACGCGGGCAGGCGCAGGCCGTAGGGCGCGGGGATCAGCGCCCCCACCAGCAGGATGGGCCAGCACCGCAGGGCCGCCCGGCTCATCCGCAGGGCCATGGACCGGGCCATCCACATGCCGTACAGGTCCGTGGGCCGGGTCAGCTCGTAGGCGATCTCCCCGGACTGGACCGCGTCCATCAGGGGCACCTCCCACTGCCACAGGGCGAAAAAGGCCAGAAACGCCTGCTGGAGCCAGATGTAGGAGGCCAGGGCCTCCATGCCCATGGGGAATTTCTCCGGGCTCTCCAGCCAGAAGGCCCGGTAGATCAGCACCTCCATGGTGCCCCAGACAAATTGGGTGCTCATGCCCGCCAGGGCGGCGGCCCGGTACTGGAGCCCCGCCACCAGGCGCATTTTGAAAAACGACAGATACTGCTTCATCCCGCCGCCCCCTCAAATGCCAAACCGGCGGTACAGGTCCGCCACCGACTCCTCGGTGGAGAGGTTCTCCCCGGCCATGGCCCGGATCTCCTGGGGCGCGCCGTCCAGGAGGAGGCGGCCCTTGCCGATGAGCAGCACCCGCTGGCACAGGGCGTCGATGTCCTGCATGTCGTGGGTGGTGAGGATGACGGTGGTGCCCCGCAGGCGGTTCTGCTCCTGGATAAAGGAGCGGACCCGCAGCTTGCTCACCGCGTCCAGGCCGATGGTGGGCTCGTCCAGAAACAGGACCTGGGGGCTGTGGAGCAGGGCCGCCGCGATCTCGCAGCGCATCCGCTGGCCCAGGGACAGGGTCCGGGCGGGGCTTTTCAGCAGCTCCCCCAGGTCCAGCAGCTCCGTGAGCATGTCCACATTTTCCCGGAACCGGTCCTCCGGCACCCGGTAGATGTCCCGCAGCAGCAGGTAGGAGTCCATCACCGGCACGTCCCACCACAGCTGGCTGCGCTGGCCGAACACCACTCCCAGCCGGGCCACATGGCGCTTCCGGTCCTCCCAGGGCACCAGGCCGTTTACGGTACACTGGCCGCTGTCCGGCCGCAGGATGCCGCAGAGGATCTTGATGGTGGTGGACTTCCCCGCGCCGTTGGGGCCGATGTACCCCACGATCTGTCCGTCAGGAATGGTGAAGGACAGGTCCCGCAGGGCGGGCACGTCCTGGGTGTCATGGGCAAACAGGCTCCTCACCGCGCTGCCCAGTCCGGCCTCCCGCCGCCGGACGTGGTAGGTCTTGCTGATTCCTTTCATTTCGATCACAGATTTTTGCCTCCTTGGTTGAAAGATGCCCCGGTGCGGTCAGACCAGCGGGAGACGATTGGGGCGCCTCCATGGCCTTAAAGGCGGGTCCGGGAAATATTTCGTCAGGAGAACGGCCCGCCGGAGCGGGCCGGGCGGCGGTGGTCACGAGCCTCTCCGCCGCCGGACAAAATACCCTCTTTTCCAAAGGGAAAAGGAATTTAAGTATATCAAGCAAACAGGCTTTTGTCAAACCAAAATGCGTCAAAAAAGGAGGAAATTGCCATGTTGGACCTGTTTTTGGCCCTGACCCAGGCACTGGAGGAAAACCAGCCGGCGGTGCTGTGCACCATCCTGACCAGCGCCGGCTCCGCCCCCCGGGGGGCGGGCGCGTGGATGCTGGTCCGGGAGGACGGCAGGCTGCTGGGCACCATCGGCGGCGGCGCGGTGGAGTACGAGGCCGCCCGCCGGGCAGCGGAGCTGCTGCGCTCCGGGGAGAGCTGGCGGAAGCGGTACGTCCTCACCAGCGGGCAGGCGGAGGACCTGGGCATGATCTGCGGCGGCGAGGTGGAGGTGTTCTTCCAGTACTTCGCCCCCGCCGGACGGGACCAGGTCCTGCCGGTGCTGGAGCGGGGCGCGGCGCTGCTGCGCTCCGGGGAGAGGGCCTGGCTGGTGACGGCCATGGACGGCGCCCACTGGCGCTGGGGCCTCTGGGACGGGTCCGGCAGCCCCATCCCCGGCGTGCCGGAGGAGCGCCTGACGCCCCTGCTGGACCGGCGGTGCCGCTTTGCGGAGGGCACGCCGGCCCTGCTGGTCCAGCCTCTGCGCCCGGAGGGGACGGTGTACCTCTTCGGCGCGGGCCATGTGGGCCGGGCCCTGGCCCACATGCTGGCGCTGACGGACTTCCGGGTCCTGGTCTATGACCAGCGCCGGGAGTTCCTGGACCGGGCCTTCTTCCCCGACGGGGCCCAGCTGCGCTGCGGACCCTTTGCCGGGGCGCTGGCGCTGCTGCCGCCGCTGACGGCGGAGGACTATGTGGTCATCATGACTCCCGGCCACCAGGGGGACTACGAGATCCTGTCCCAGGTCCTGACCACCCCCGCCCGGTACATCGGCTGCATCGGCAGCCGGAAGAAGGTGGCCATCACCCGCCAGCGGCTGCTGGACGACGGCTTTTCCGACGATGACATCCACCGGGTCCACGCCCCCATCGGGCTGGACATCGGCGGGGAGACCCCGGCGGAGGTGGCGGTGTCCGTGACGGCCCAGCTCATCGCCTGCCGGTGGGGCCGTCCCACCCGCCGGGAGGACCGGACGTGACCGGCCGGGAGCCGGGGCGGGTCCAGTCGGTGGTGAAGGCCATGGAGCTGCTCTCCTGCCTGGCCCAGGCGGGTGGCCCGCTGAGCCTGGGGGAGCTGTCCAGGCGCACGGGCATCCCCAAGGCCACCGTCCACGGCCTGCTGGCGGCCATGCGGCCCTCGTCGGTGGTGGAGCAGTCCGAGGAGGACGGCCGCTACCGGCTGGGCAAGCGCCTTTTTGAGTACGGCTGCGCCGTGTCCAGCGGGTGGAACGTGCTGGAGGCGGCGGCGGAGCCCATGCGCCGGACGGCGGAGGAGACCGGCGAGACGGTGAACCTGGCGGCCCTGGACGGCAGCGGCGTGCTGATTCTGGACAGCGCCGTGGCCCACGGCAACTACCGGGTGGCCTCCCAGCGGGGGGCCCGGCTGCCCCTCCACTGCACCTCCCAGGGCAAGCTGCTGCTGGCCTATCTGCCGCCCCAGCAGCGGCGGTCCCTGCTGCGCGGCTGCCGGTTCGAGGACTACACCCCCCACAGCCACCGGACCGCCGAGGCCCTGGAGGCGGACCTGGTCCAGATTCGGGAGCGGGGCTACGCCCTGGAAAACGGGGAGTTCCGCATCGGCCTGCGCTCCGTCTCCGCCCCCGTGTTCGACGCCCAGGGCCAGGCGGCCTACGCCCTGTGCGCCGTGGGCATGTTCCGGCGGATGGACTCACCGGAGCTGGAGCGGGCGGTCCGCCTGGTGCGGGAGGCCGCTCAGCGAATCTCCTTTGACATGGGCTACCGGGGCGGCCCCATAGAGCCATAGGGCGGAGGCCCGGAAAGGAGCGGCGGTATGCTGCAAGTTGAGGGAATCAAGCTGAAGCTGGACCAGGACGAGGCCCTGCTGCGGAAAAAGGCGGCGGCGGCCCTGGGCATCCCGGCGGCGGAGATTCGGGCAGTGCACATCCAGCGCGTCGCCGTGGACGCCCGGGACGGCGTCCGGCTGGTCTACACCCTGCGCCTGGAGGTCAGGGACGAGCGCCGGGTCTTGAAGCGGAATCGCTCCGCCGGGGTCTCCCTGGTCACGGAGCGCCCCTATGTCCCGCCTGCGCCCCGGCCCGCCCCGGCGGTGTCCCCGGTGGTGGTGGGCGCGGGGCCCGGCGGCCTCTTCGCGGCCCTCACCCTGGCCCAGGCCGGGGCGCGGCCCATCCTGCTGGAGCGGGGCCAGCCGGTGGAGCGGCGGGCGGCGGACGTGGAGCGGTTCTGGTCCACCGGCGAGCTGGACCTCCAGTCCAACGTCCAGTTCGGCGAGGGCGGGGCCGGGGCCTTCTCCGACGGCAAGCTGAACACCGGCACCCGGGACCTCTGCCACCGGTACATTTTGGAGGAGCTGGTCCGGTGCGGCGCGCCGGAGAGCATCCTGTACGACGCCAAGCCCCACGTGGGCACCGACTATCTCCACCTGGCCCTGGTGAACCTGCGCCGGGAGCTTAAGGCCCTGGGCTGTGACATCCGCTTCGGCCACCGGCTGACGGGCCTGTCCCTGTCCGGCGGGCGGCTTTGTGCCCTGGCTGTCGCGGGGCCGGAGGGGACGTACACCCTCCCGGCGGACCAGGCGGTGCTGGCCCTGGGCAACAGCGCCCGGGACACCTTTGAGATGCTCCACGCCGCCGGGGTGCCCATGGAGGCCAAGCCCATGGCGGTGGGCGTGCGCATCGAGCACCGGCAGGCGGATGTGGACGCGGTCCAGTACAAGGCCATGGCCGGGCACCCCCGCCTGGGAGCCGCCAGCTACAAGCTGAGCTGCCATCTGCCCGACGGCAGGGGGGTGTTCAGCTTCTGCGTCTGCCCCGGCGGACAGGTGGTAGCCGCCGCCAGCGAGGCGGGCCGGGCCGTCACCAACGGCATGAGCCTCTACGCCCGGGACGGGGAGAACATCAACGGCGGCCTGCTGGTGTCGGTGTCCCCCTCGGACTACGGCGGGGACGGCCCCCTGGCGGGGATCGCCTTCCAGCGGGAGCTGGAGGAGCGGGCCTTTCAGGCCGGAGGCGGCGGCTATCGTGCCCCCGCCCAGCGGGTGGAGGATTTCCTGGCCCACCGCCCCTCCTTGGGGCCGGGCAGGGTGGCGCCCACCTACCGGCCCGGCGTCACCTGGGGCGACCTGTGGCAGGTGCTCCCGGACTTTATCTGCCGGGCCCTGGCGGAGGCGCTGCCGGTCCTGGACCGCAAGCTCCCCGGCTATGCGTCCGGCGACGCCGTGCTGACGGCGGTGGAGAGCCGGTCCTCCTGCCCCCTGCGCATTCTGCGGGACGCGGACGGGCAGTCCGCGGTCCGGGGCCTCTGGCCCTGCGGCGAGGGCGCAGGCTACGCCGGCGGCATCATGTCCGCCGCGGCCGACGGCATCCACGCCGCCCAGGCGGTGCTGAACGCCCTGTCCTGACCGCGCCCCGCCGATAAGAAGCAGGACCCCCGGTTTTCCGGGGGCCCTGCCCTTGTTCGGTCGTGCGGTTTTTGCGTGCTGTCGCGGAAGAACGGCCGGCGCGCTTATCCGGCAGCCTGCTCAGTACAGCGGCTGCGGGACGTCGGGGCCGGCGCTCTCCTGCTGCGTCTCCCCCAGCTTCCGCAGCTTGTCCAGATTTTGCTTCCCCACGCACCCCACCAGGAGGTAGCGCTTGTTGTAGCGGTCGTGGACAAAGTGGTAGAGCAGATGGAAGTCCTTGATCTCCCCGGTGCTGTGGACGTGGATGCGGGGGCCGGTGCAGGGGTGCGGGGTGCTGCCGATGGTGATGTGATTTTCGTCCAGGTAGGTGATGGGCAGGTCCTGGTCGATCAGGTCATACACCTTCCGCTCCAGCTCCTGCAGGTCGATCTTCGGCGGGTGGTCCGGGAAGGTGATGATGAAGCCGTGCTTCACATCGTCGTGGCCGCAGCGCTCCAGCTCCTCCTTGGGCATACAGAACTCGCACAGGTCCTCCGCCGTGTGGGCCATCAGCCGGTAGGGCAGGGAGCGGTAGACGATGTCGCAGATGTCCTGGGGCTCGGGGCCGAAGATGTTGGGGCGGGTAATGACGATCTCCTCCCCCACGCCGATGAGCAGGTCCGCATGGCCGCCCAGCAGCGGATACACCAGGTCAAAGTGCTCCACGATGACCCGCTTGCCGCTGTGCAGGGCCTGGGAGATGGCGTCCGCCAGGACGCTCATCTGGGTAAAGCCGGTCTCGAAGCGGATGTCCACATGGTAGGTGTGGGGGGAGAACATGCTGAAGCCCCGGTCCTGCTCCAGCAGGGGCAGCGGGCGCACATACACGCCGTTGTCGTCGTTGGTCAGCTCCAGGCCGGGAAACATCCCCCGGATCAGGGCGCTCTTTCCGGAGCCGGCCTCGCCGATGATGCCGATGAGCTTGTCAAAGGGGGAGAGGTACAGCTGCCCCAGCTGCATCCCCAGGCTGTACATGCGGCCGTGGCCGCGGGGCGCGAAATACGTGCTGATAATATGGGCCTTTTGGCGATCCTCCATGGCAATGCCTCCTTCCTGTTCCCCTCCAGTATAGCAGGTCATGTCCAATTTGGAAAGAGCAAACAGAAAAATAGATTGCAAAATGCGAAATTCTATTATATAATATGGCAAAATTGATATGGTACATCGCGCAGATCGGATGCCGTGTGTATCCCTGGACGAACCAGGAGGAGGATAAGCCCATGAGAGAGATCAACGCCCAGCAAATCACCGATACCGTGAAGCGGCTGTGCATCGAGGCCAACTGCCGCCTTCCCCGGGACATGAGGAGCTGCATCGAGAGCAGCTGCGCCCAGGAGCCCTGGGGCACCGCCCGGGAGATCCTGGAGCGGATCATAGAAAACTACAACATCGCCGGCGGCCACGACCGGCCCATCTGCCAGGACACCGGCATGGCCTGCGTGTTTTTGAAGATCGGCCAGGACGTACACATCACCGGCGACCTCAGCGAGGCCATCAACGAGGGCGTGCGCCGGGGCTATGAGGAGGGCTGCCTGCGCAAGTCCGTGGTCCGGGACCCCCTGGACCGGGTGAACACCGGCGACAACACCCCGGCCATGATCTACTACGACCTGGTCCCCGGGGACGGCCTGGAGATCACCGTGGCCCCCAAGGGCTTCGGCAGCGAGAACATGAGCCAGATCAAGATGCTCAAGCCGTCGGACGGCCTCCAGGGGGTCAAGGACTTCATCCTGAAGGTGGTGGAGGACGCGGGCCCCAACC
>DBFJQM010000026.1:0-29176 GCA_048404665.1 Candidatus Pelethomonas sp. | reverse complement strand
TACGCTAAGGAGCATCACTTCCCTAATCCGGTGTTTTTCGTGGACGATGGGGTGAGCGGCGTCACCTATGACCGTCCCGGTTTCCAGACGATGCTGGCGGAGATCGAGGCGGGAAATGTGGCGGTCTGCCTTACGAAAGATCTCTCAAGGCTGGGCCGCAACTCCGCGCTGACCGGGCTTTACACCAACTTCACCTTCCCGCAGAACGGCGTCCGGTTCATCGCCATCAACGACGGTTTCGATTCCGCCGACCCCAACAGCGTGAACAACGATTTTGCGGGCATAAAGAACTGGTTCAACGAATTTTTTGCACGAGATACAAGCCGGAAAATTCGGGCTGTTCAGAAGGCGAAAGGTGAGCGTGGCGTACCGCTGACGGTCAATGTTCCTTACGGCTATGTGAAGGACCCGGACAACCCCAGACACTGGCTGATCGACCCGGAGGCCGCTCAGGTGGTAAGGCGGATTTTTCAGATGTGCATGGAGGGTCGGGGACCCCAGCAGATCGCCAATCAGCTCAAGGCTGACAAGGTGCTGACACCTACCGCCTACAAGAAGCTACAAGGCCGCAATACACCCCACCCTGATCCGGGAAATCCCTACGGCTGGTGCGACAGTTCCGTTGTCAACATCCTGGAGCGCCGGGAGTACACAGGGTGTACGGTTAACTTCAAGACCTACACCAACTCCATTTGGGACAAGAAGCAGCGGGACAACCCGGTTGAGAAACAGGCCATCTTCCCAGACACCCATGAGCGCATCATCGAGGACGATGTGTTTGAGAAAGTCCAGGTGATCCGTCAACAGCGCCACCGCATGACCCGTACCGGCAGGAGCAGTATCTTTTCCGGCCTTGTCTACTGCGCCGACTGCGGCTCCAAGATGCAGTACGGTTCTTCCAACAACGGTGACTTCAATCAGGACTTCTTCGACTGCTCTCTGCACAAGAAGCACAGGGAGAAATGCGGCGGTCACTTCATCCGGGTCAAGGTTCTGGAACAGTTGGTGTTGAAGCATATGCAGATGGTGATGGGCTATATCCTGCGGTATGAGGCCCACTTTCGGGAGGTAATGGAACAGCAGATGAAGCTGGAAAGTGCGGAGAAGTTGCAGGCCATCCGAAAGCAACTCAACCGGGACGAGAAGCGAATCGGCGAGTTGAAGCGGCTTTTTGTCAAGATTTACGAGGATAACGCCAGCGGACGGTTGAACGATGAGCGGTTCGATATGCTGAGCCAGAACTACGAGGCGGAGCAGAATCAGTTGGAGGCCGAGGTCATCCAACTGCGGCAGGAGATTGAGGTACAGGAACGCCAGAACGACAACATTGAAAAGTTCATCCAGAAGGCACACAAGTATGTGGGGCTTGAAACCCTCGACCCGTATGCCTTGCGGGAACTGGTGCAGGCCATCTATGTGGAGGCCCCCGACAAGTCCAGCGGCAAGCGCCGCCAGAGCATCCACATCAAGTACGATGGTATGGGCTTCATCCCTCTGGATGAGCTGATGAAAAGGGAAACGGCGTGACCGAAGTCACGCCGTCCCTTGAAAACATAAGGTTTTCAGGCTTTTGCAAAATACTGTTTTACGACCACCCGGCTATCCCAGGCCGGTCCTTGTCATAGCCGGCGGCGGCTGTGCCGTCAGCCCGCCGTATGGCGGCTTACCTGTTCCAGCTTCATCTGCTCCAGCCGCCCGGTCAGGTACGTCCCCACCTCGCGGCTGAAGCGGAGGGCGGCAGGCGTTAGCTCCAAAGGCATCCGCAGCAGATAGTGCTGAAGCTCATAGGTAAAGGGGTGCTCATAACCGATCTCCGCCAGGGCGGACAGAACCTCGTCCCAGTCGGTCACGCCCAGGTACGGGAGGATGTGGATATCCCCCGGCGTGATCTGGTCCGAAATGTGTACCGCCTTCAAACGCCGCCCCAGGGCGCGGATGGCGGCCTTCTGGTCCAGGCCCTCGATGCTGCCGTGCTCCGCGTCCCAGCAGGCCCCCACGTTTTCCGCGTCCACCCGCTCGATCAGGTCGCAGAGCTCCTCCGGGTCCACCGTGTAGCGGCGCACGCCCTCCCGGGTCCTGCCCCACATGTTCTCAATGGCGATTCCCACGTGGAAGGTCCCCGCGTAGTCGGACAGCCGCCGGAAAAATTCCACGTTGAGCCGGGGCATCCTGGGATCGACCGCGCCCTCTGTCACCAGGGTGGCCGGGTGCATCACCATCCAGGGGACGCCCAGCAGGCTGCTGCCCTCCACGCACCGGCGGACAAGCTCCTCCCCCTCGGGGTCCGGCCTGCCGCAGAAGTCGTACAGCGCCCCGTGGCTCTGGACAAAGGTCACGCCCAGGGCCTCCGCCTGCTCCCGCAGCGTCAGCAGATAGCTCCGCCAATCGCTGTCCAGGAAGGCCGTTTTCATGGAGACCTGATCCACAAAGCAGAGGTCCAGGAACCGGTAGCCGGCCTGGGCGCACAGCCGGATGCTGTCCTGAACCGGGATGCGGCTGCCGTCGGAGCGCTCGTACAGGATATTGGTCGAGGTCGCCAGCTTCATGCTTCCCGCTCCTCTCCGCAAAACCGCCGGATGGCCTCCAGCACGCCCTGGGTCCGGTCGCTCTCGCACACATAGTCCGCCGCCTGCTTGGCGCTCTCCGTGGCGTTGGCCACCGCGGCGCCGGTCCCGGCCAGGCGGAGCATCTCCAGGTCATTTTCGTTGTCGCCGATGGCCAGGGTCTCTTCCAGCGGGATACCGTAGAGCGCCGAATAGACCTGGAGCGCCGCCGCCTTGCTGTTTCCCCGGGCCACGATCTCGCAGCCGGTATCGCCGTAGCAGACGATGGCATAGAGGCCCCGCAGCAGGTCCAGCTGGGGGAGGAGACGCCGGAACGCCTGCGTCCCCTCCCCGCTCATGATGTTGACCTTGTCGGCGCGCATCTGCCACAGGGCGGCGGAGGGCGCCCGGACGGGATAGTCCCGCTTCCTTGCCCACGCCGTCCCGGAGAAGGCAAATTCGCCGCCGTCCTGGGAGCAAAGCACCGTAAGCCCTTCGGCGACCGCCTGCTCCAGCACCGGGCGCAGGGGCGCAAGCTCCATGGTGCGCTGCCAGATGATCTGTTCGTCCCGGTGAATCACCGCGCCGTTGCAGGTGATAACGGGGAGGTCGATTCCGGCCCTCCGGGCGAAGCGGACGGCAGCGCACCAGGGCCTGCCGGTAATAAACGTAAACAGAATCCCCCTGTCCCGCAGGCCCCGGATCGCCTGTACGGCCTCGTCCGATATCTCCTTGTTTTCATCCAGCAGCGTCCCGTCCAGGTCCGTTACGACCAATCGCACCGCCATACGTCTACCTCCGCCTATCTGCCGAGAATCGGGGCGGAGACCCGTCCCGATTCCCGGCGTTTTCATGATTTGATTCTAACTCAGTCGTTGGCCTCGTGCCACTCGTCCAGCAGCTTGTTGCAGCCGTTCACAATGGCGTCCACCGCGCCGTCCACGTCCAGCTGCCGGTCGCAGAACTGGCGCATGGCGTCCGTGATGACGGTGTCGATCTCATTGTAGGCCAGGTCCATGGGCTCCTGGGCGTTGGGGGCGGCCTCCATGACGATGTCAAAGGCCGTCTTGTACTGGGGGTTCTCCTCCCAGAACGCCTTCATCTCGTCCAGATCCGCGCACTCCCGGTTGGTGGGGATGTAGCCGGAGGTGGTGGAGATGCGGTACTGGGAATCCGCCGTGCTCAGGTACTGCATAAAGTCCCAGGCGGCGGCCACGCGGGCCTCGTCGCCCCGGTCAAACAGCACCAGGCAGCTGCCGCCCACAGCGGCGCTTCCGGTATCGGTGTCATTGACCTTGGGCACAGGGGCGGTGGCCCACTGGAAGGAGTCGCCCACCAGCTCCGCCACGTTGGTGCACTTGGAGGAGGAGAACATGGCCATGGCAGCGGTCTGGTTGGCAAACTCCTCGCGGATCTTGCCCTCCACATACTGATAGCCGCCGGTCTCCACCAGGGCGTCCCACTTCTCCAGGAACGCCTTCAGAGTGCCGTCCTCGCCGGCAGTGATCTTTGTCATAGCGCCGGCGCGGCCGCTCTCCAGGTCGCCGAAGTAGGCGTCGGGGGACTGGACGCTGATGTAGTTCACCAGCTGGTAGCGCTTCACCTCGCACTCAAAGCCGTAGCGGGTGACATTGCCGGAGGCGTCCTTCTCGGTCAGGGCCTCTGTGTAGGCAGCCAGCTCGTCCAGGGTGGCCGGAGGCGCGTCAAAGCCGGCGGCCTTCAGCAGGTCCACGTTGTAGTAGAACACCAGGGTGGAATTCAGGAAGGGCAGGCAGATCATCTCGTCCTGATAGGAGACGGACTCGATAAGGGAATCGGAGAAGCTGTCCTTCGGCACATATGCCTCATACTTGTCGTACATGTCCGAGGCCTTCACCGTCCAGTCCAGCTCCAGCATACTGGGAATGGTGGAGGTCAGGCCCACGTTGATGTCGCAGGCGTTGGCGGTGTCGTTGGTCTGATAGGCCAGGATCTGCTTGTCCGTGCCGTCATAGCCCTGGTAGACGGCGTTGACGAAGATGCCCAGCTCCTTGCCGCGGCCGTTGTTGTACTCGTCCACGATCTTCAGCAGCTCGTCGCCCACCGTGCCGCTGAGGCTGTGCCAGAACACGACCTCAATGGGGGTGTCGCTGCTGGGCTCATCCGCCGGCGGATCACTCTCGCTGGGACCGTCCGCCGGGTCTGCCGCGGGGTTGTTGTTGGCGGGGGCAGGCTCCTTGTTGCCGTTGCCGCCGCAGGCGGCCATGCTGAGGACCATTACCAGCGCCAGAAGAAATGCCAATGCTCTTTTCATGTTTTATCCTCCATTCTGTTTATAAATAACCACTCCTGCCGCGCAGAAGTTGTTACCCCTTTACCGCGCCTGCCATCATACCGGAAGTGATCTTCCGCTGGAACAGGACAAAAACCGCCACCGAGGGAATCAGGATCAGCACAGACGCCGCCATGACCTGCCCGTATACGGAGTTCAGCTCCGAGCTGTTCAGCATGGTAATGATGACCTGCACCGTCCGCATATTTTCGATGTTGGTCACCATCAGCGGCCACAGGTATGTGGTCCAGCAATTGACGAACGAGGAGATGAACACCGTGGCCAGCACGGGACTGGAGATCGGCAGCAGGATCCGCCAGAAAAAGCGCCAGTTGCCGCAGCCGTCCACCAGCGCCGCCTCCCGCACCGCCGTGGAGTAGTTCATGAAGTTCTGGCGGATGAGGAAGATATTGGCGCCGGACACCATGTAAATGATCATCATGCCCATATAGGTGTTGATGAGGCCCAGCTCAGCGGTGGTGAAGTAGTTCTGCACCATCAGCATCTCCGCCGGGACGATCATGGAGCCCAGCACCAGCCAGAACAGCAGGTTCTTGCCCCGGAACTCCATGAAGGAGAACGCGTAGGCCGCCAGGCTCGCCGTCAGCACCCGGGCGACGCTGGAGCCGAAGGCCACGATGAAGGAGTTGAGCATGAAGCGGAAGATCCTGGTCTTGGTGATCACCGCGATGTAGTTGCCCCAGTACAGCTCGTCCGGCCAGAGGTGCAGGTCCGTGGTGACGATCTCCGCCTCGTGCATGAAGGAGATGATGACGCAGTAGATCACCGGCGCCATCAGGCACAGGCCCAGCAGGATGCAGAACGCCTGCAGCAGGCCGCTGCGGATGTTTTTCGCTGTGTTCTTCCCGGCAGTCGCTTTCAATTGTAATGCACCTTCTTCTTCTCCAAAATCATGCTCAGAGAGATCAGCACCGCCGAGAGCGCGAAGCCGATCATGGTGGCCGCGAAGGCGTAATTGTAGTTCGTGCTGCGAATCGCCTTTTGGTAGATGTAGGTGATGATCGTCTGGGTCGTGCCGTTGGGCCCGCCCTGGGTCAGGATCAGCGTGTAGCTGGATACCGTCAGGCCGTAGGCGATGTCCTTGATGAGCAGGAAGAACATCATGGGCGAGACCAGGGGGAGGATCACCTTCCTATGGAGCCGCAGGCCCTGGGCCCCGTCCAGCCGGGCGCTCTCCAGCACCTCCTCCGGCAGGCCCCGCAGGGCGGACAGCATGAACAGGAAATTGTAGCCGATGTTGTGCCAGATCTGAATGATCATCAGGCTCAGCAGCGCGTACTTGGGGTCGCCCAGCCAGTTGGTGGTCGTGCCGAAGAGCTTGTTGATGATGCCCAGCTGCTGGCTGTACATCAGCTCAAAGATCATGGCGATGACCGCGTCGGAGGTGGCCATGGAGAGGGCGAACAGCACCTCGTACACGATGGACGCTTTCCGCTTCTGCCGCGCCAGGCAGGCCAGGAAATAGGCGATGACCATGGAGACGGGGATGGTCACCAGCACGTAGATAAAGGTGTTCTTCACCGCCTGGATGAACTCGGGGTCCGTCAGGACCCGGACATAGTTCTTCAGTCCGCAGAAGCTCTTTACCGCCCGGAACTGGTTGACGATGTGCAGGCTGAGCCATCCGTTTTTCACGAACGGGTAGTATACGAAGCCGATCAAAAACACGAAGGCGGGCAGCAGATACAGGTACGGCTCAATGCGTCTGCCCAGGCTCTTTTTCCTCTTCAACAGTGTTCCCTCCCCGCGTATCACAAACTTGCCAGCTTATCAAACAGGTCGTTTATCAGCTGGTCGCGCTTGATATAGTAGACGTACCGCATCATCGGGCGGCGGGGGTCAAAGCTGTAGTAGTAGTCGTATTCAATGGTGGGGCGGTTCTCAAAGCGGTCCAGCATGAAGTCTCCGCCCATGACCCAGGCCGCCGGCACAACGTCGATCAGCGGCCGGCTCCACACCTTTCCGCCGTAACACTGTTTGGCCTCCTGGATGGTCCGGTCAATGATGTAGTCGCAAAAGCGGTTTTTGCCCCGCAGCCAGTACTCCAGCTCCGGGCCGGTGGTCAAAAGCCGGTCGGCCATGGCCCGCCCCGGCGTCAGCACCAGGGGGACGCCGCTCTCCAGCAGCACCCGGCTGGCCGCCACGCTCTGCCCGCCGTTGAAGCACTGGCAGTCCGGCCAGCCCAGGCCGACGCCGCCGCTCCACACCACAACGATGCGGTTTACGATCTCCGGCTCCATCAGGATGGCGGAGGCCAGATTCGTCGGCGCCGCGATGCACACGACATACAGCGGCCGCTCCGCCGTGTGCTCCATGGCCAGCCGGATCAGCTCCCTGGCGCCCGGCGAGGGCACCGGCGTTTTCTCGTCCGGCAGGAAGCGCTCGGCCCCCCGGAATACCAGGTGGGATAGACCTGAGCGGCCCGTCAGCTCCAGGACGTGGAGGATCTCGTCGTAGCTTCTCTCCATGCCCTCCCTGGTATCCGCCGCGTGGTGATTCTGAAACGGCGCGGCAAGGATGGCCTTGAGATGCACCCGCTCCTGGGACGCCAGCAGGTAGGCGATGGCGTACTGATCGTCGATCTCATTATAGGTATCCGTATCCAGCACCACATCCACCGGGCCAGAGGGTTTTTTCATCCGGAGGATGATGTTGGCATAGGCGGCTTCATCTACCTCTTTCGGATAGGTGAATACAGGATTTTGGTCCATTTCATCCCTCCAAAATTTACTATAAGAAAATTCACAATTGAACTTTACCAAATTTTCTTTCTTTTGTCAACTTTGTATGGCAGAAATTGTTTCAAAAAAGAAAATTCTGTCGATTGAACAATTTCGCGCCGCCCGCTTTGGTATATTTTCACAAGTTTTCGCACCCGCTTGGCGCAGCCGGGCGAAAAGAGAGGGCGGAAAGACTGTACGCGTACAGTCTTTCCGCCCTCTGCCGGGACGCTGTCAGCCGCCGTCAGCGCTCATAGACGACAGCGACCTTCCTCTGCTCCAGGAGCTTCTTTTCCTGGTCCGTAAAGTGGATGTCCGTCACCAGGTAGTCCACCGCGGCCATATCGCTGACCACGAACAGCCCGCTGGTGGGATATTTGCTGCTGTCCAGCAGCACGGCCGTGCTCTTGGCCCCCTCGATGGCGGTTTTCTGGAAATACATGTCACTTTCGTAGTAGGCCGAGAGCATAAAGTCCCGGTTCAGGGCCGCGCCCCCAAGGAAGGCGCAGTCCACGCAGAAGGACCGGATGCTCTCCGCCGTAAACAGCCCCTGGGTCGCCCCCTCCGCCGGCATACTCCAGCCGCCCAGGAAGAAGAACTTCCGGCACAGCTCCCCGAATTTCAGGAGCTGTGCGATATAGAAGGAGTTGGTGATGATGGTCAGGGTGCCCAGCAGCTCCTCCCGCTCCAGCAGGGCGTGGCACAGCGCCACCGTGGTGGTGCTGCTCTCCAGTAAAATGGAATCCCCCTCGTGGATCAGGCTGCAGGCCGCCCGGGCGACCTGTTTTTTTCCCGATTTGTGGATGGTCTCCCGCAGGGAATAGGGGATCGGGGCCCCGCTGCGCCCTGCCAGGGCGGCGCCGCCGTGGATGCGCACAATGAGCCCCTTCTTCTCCAGGACCTCCAGGTCCTTGCGGATCGTCACCATGGTCACCTGCAGCGTCTCCGCCAGCTCCGCCACAGGGATCATGGGCGCGGCCTCCAGCTCCTTCAAGATCTCCTGCTGGCGCAAATCACCTCTGCCCATAATTTCGTTCCTTTCCGTTTCATTTTGTCCACATTATAGCAACTATGGCAGCAACAGGCAAGCCCTTCCACGGATAATTTGCTTCCTGCCGGCTCCCCAGGACAGCGCCGCCGTCAGCTCCCATACGCCAGCGCCGCCGCCCGGGACTCCGGACGGCGGCGCTTCGCATAGGACCGTATTACAGCTTCACCGGCACGCCGGCGGCGTTCAGCTCCCGGCGCAGGCGATGGACGTCGCCGTAGAACACCGCGCCGTGCATCCCCGTGCCGATGGCAGCCTCGATGTTGGCGGGCTGGTCGTCGATAAAGAAGCAACTGCCCGCCTCCAGGCCGAAGGTCTCGCAGAACGTCCGGTAGATGGTGTGCTGGGGCTTCATCAGCCGGTAGAAGGCGGAGACGAACATGCCGTCGAAATGCTCCGAGCCGGGGATGCGGGGGAAGTACCGGGGCAGCTGGCGGCTGGCGTTGGACAGCAGGTAGATTCCGTAGCCCATGGCCTTCAGCTCCCCCACCAGCTCCGCTGTGCCGGGGATGGGCAGCAGAGGCCGCCGCCACCAGCCGAATACCAGCTCGTGGGCCGCGCTGTGGAGCCGCTCGGGCAGCCGGGCACACATGCCGGTCCAGGCCGTCTCCTCGTCCATGCTGCCCCGGTCCAGGCAGATCCACTCCACGGAGCGGAACACCTCCACCAGGAGCAGGTCCTTGTCCTCGCCGGAAATGCCCAGCCGGTCGATAAAGACGCCGGGGTTGAAGTCGATGAGCACCTGGCCCATGTCGAATACGATGTTGCGAATCTCTTGGCTCATAGGGGTCTCCTCATATTATGTGTTTGCCGGTTTGGTCTCCTTCCGCCGGAAGCGGGCGGAGAGCTTTTCCATGCGCTTGCGGCGCTTGTCCTTCAGCTCCAGGCGCTCGCCCAGGTCCCGTCCGCCTACGCCGTAGACCAGGTACAGGATCAGGCCGGACACCAGCATGATGAACACCGTGGAGGCGCACCGGCGGCCGGAGGCGTTGACGTTGTAGCCGTACAGCCCCTCCTCCTCGCACATGGACTGGATGACCATGGCGTAGGTGGTGCCGTAGGAGCTGGCGAAGGTGGCGGACATGTCGTACTCGGTGAACAGGGCGTTGAAGTTCAGGGCGAACACCGCCAGCACGCTGGGCAGGATGATGGGCAGCTTCACCTTCAGGAAGGTGACCACGCTGCTGGCGCCCAGGTTCCGGGCCGCGTCCTCCAGCTCCTCGTCGATGGCGTAGAAGGCCGCCTTGATCATCCGCAGGGAGAAGGGCAGCTTCACCACCGTATAGGCGATGATGATGAGCAGCCGCACCCGGTCGGCGTAGTACAGGTTGGTGTTGCCCACGTACCACACGCTCTCGCTGTTAAAGAAGGTGCGGTAGGAGTAGCAGATCAGGATGGTGGGCAGCAGCCACGGGAACAGCAGGCTGTACTCCAGCACCACGCCCCGCTTCTTGTTCCGGTTTTTGAAGATGTAGTTGCAGGCCAGCACCACGATGACGCAGGCCAGCAGAGCCGCCACGGCGGACATGAGGAAGCTGGTCTTGATGCCCCCCAGGGTGGCGTCGTTGGAGAACAGGCCCGAGATGGAGCCCTTGCGGACCTTGTAGGTGCCCCGGGAGGTGAGGTACTCGTAGTCCTGGGTGCCGAAGAAGTTGATGAGGGTCCACTGGCTGACGTCCAGCCGCTTCATGCGGATGGCCCCGTAGGTCTGGAAGGAGAAAATGACGATCATCACCACCGGGGTCATGTAGATGATGAACAGCACATAGGCGTAGATGTGGGCCAACACGTTGGCCACGGGGTTGGTGATCTTCTGCTTTTGCAGCTTGGCCTTGGTCTTGGACACCGACAGATAGTGGCCCTTCCGCTCGTAGGAGGAGAGGATGGTCAGCAGGATGATGGTGAACATGGCCAGGATGATGGACAGCAGGGCCGCCCGGGCCTGGGGGAAGGCCTCGTCCGCCGAGGAGGACCCCGCCAGCCGGACGATCTCCGGGTTGATGGAGTCGTAGCCCAGGAGGGTGGGGGCGCTCATGGCGCACAGGCCCGTGATGAAGGTCATGACCGTCAGGGAGAACAGGGTGGGCACCAGGGTGGGGAACACCACCTTGAACAGCACGGTGAAGGGCTTGGCCCCCATGTTCCGGGCGGCCTCCACGGTGTTGTAGTCGATGCCCCGGATGGCGTTGCGCAGAAACAGGATGTGGTTGCTGGTACAGGCGAAGGTCATGGTGAACAGCACCGCGTTAAAGCCGGAGAACCAGTTGGGGTTCACGCCGGGGAAGGCGTTCACCAGCAGGGTGGTGATGATGCCGTCGCTGTCGTAGAGGAACAGGTAGCCGGTGACCAGGGCCACGCCGGAGTAGATCAGGGTGGTCATATAGCCCATGCGCAGGATGGGCGCGCCCTTGATGTCAAAGTACTCCGTCAGCAGCACGATGGAGATGCCCACCACGTTCACAGTGACCACCAGGCACAGGGCCAGCTTCAGGGAGTTCCATACGTACTTGCCCATGTTCCCGGCGAAGAAGAACCGGATGATGGCGAAGGGGTCCGTCTCCCCGGCGGCGTTCTTGGTGGTAAAGATGCTGGTGAGGGTGTTGAGGCAGGGCAGCAGCATAAAGCCGAAGAACAGGTAGGCGAAGAACAGCCCCCCCACGACCTTCAGAAGGATGCCGGGGGTCAGGCGCTTGGTCCGGATGTGATCCATATGCCGCCTCCCTTACTGTCCGTCCCCGGGGTAGGACATCACGTCCCTGGGATTGAGCACCGCGTCCACCATCTGGCCCGCCTCGTAGATGTTCACGCCGTCGTTCTTCTCGATGACCTTGATGGTCTGGGTGCCCAGGTCGATGTAGTACTTGATGTACAGGCCGTAGTATTCCATGGCCTCCACCCGGCCCCGGAGCACCACGTCCCCCTCCTTGGGGGCGGTGTTCACATGGATGCGCTCCAGGCGGATGTAGTTGTGGGCGTTTCGGTCCAGCCTGCCGCCGCCGGCGTTCAGCCGGTCCGCCACGGCGGGCTCCAGACGGTTGATGTCGCCGATGAAGTTGCAGACGAACTCCGTGGCGGAGTGGTTGTAGATCTCGTTGGGGGTGCCGATCTGCTCGATGCAGCCCTTGTTGAACACGGCGATGCGGTCGGACAGGGTCAGAGCCTCCTCCTGGTCGTGGGTGACGTAGATGGTGGTGATGCCGAAATCCTTCTGCATCTTCTTCAGCTCGTTGCGCAGCTGGACCCGCAGCTTGGCGTCCAGGTTGCTCAGCGGCTCGTCCATGCAGATGATGGCGGGGTCGGTGACCAGGGCCCGGGCAATGGCCACCCGCTGCTGCTGGCCGCCGGAGAGCTGGGACACCGCCTTTTTCAGCTGCTCGTCGCTGAGGTCCACCTTCCGGGCGATCTCCCGGACCTTCCGGTCCACCTCCGCCTTTTTCAGCTTCTTGATCTTCAGGCCGAAGGCGATGTTGTCGTACACGGTCATGGTGGGGAACAGCGCGTAACTCTGGAACACGATGCCGATGTTCCGGTCCTCGATGGGGACGCGGGTGATGTCCTTCCCGCCGGCCACGACCTTGCCGCTCACCGGCTCGATGAAGCCGGTGATGGTGCGCAGAGTGGTGGTCTTGCCGCAGCCGGAGGGGCCCAGGAAGGTGAAGAACTCCCCCTCCTTCACATGGACGTTGATGTTGTGCAGGGCGGTGAAATCTCCGAATTTCACCACGATGTCGTTGAGCTGGATCATAGTGGACGCCTCCTGTTTACGCGTGGTGGCGAACCAGTTGCCCGGTTCGCCACACGCTGAATTTCTATCTGGTGGGAATACGCGCTCCGCCTTAGGCGGCGGCCTGGGTCAGGGTGGCCCAATCCAGGTTGTCCCAGTCGGGCTCGGCCACGGCGCTGCTGGCGTCGGCCCAGTAGAAGCCCAGGTTGGTCATGATGTTGGTCCACTCGGCGGAGTGGGCGGCCACGTACTCGGCGTAGATCATGTCGGTGCCCTCCACCTTGCTGAGGGCGAAGTTCTTCAGGGTGTAGATGGCGGGCACGCCGTCGGGATAGAGGATGTCGGCAGCGGCCTGGTTGCAGGGATAGGAGTCGAACTCCTCGCCCCAGGCGGCCTGGGTGTCGGCGGAGCCGAACCACTCGGCGAAGGCCTTGACGGCCTCAGTCTCCTCCTCGGAGCGGCCGGCCTTGTCCAGGATGCCGATGTACTCGGCGATGTAGTAGGTGCCGTCGGCGATGTCCACCAGGGCCCAGTTCTCAGGCTGCATGGTGCCCTTCAGGGGGTTGTCGGAGCCATCGGCAGCGGCGTCGATCTTGCCGTACAGGGAGGAGGAGTAGAAGGTGGAGACCTGGACCTCGCCCTTGTTCAAGGGATCGAAGCCGTACTTGTAGTCCTCAGCGCCGCCGCTCTTGCCCTCGGCGCAGTACTTCCACAGCATCTTCCAGCCGTCGATGGAGATGCCGCCGGCGGGGGAGGCGGGATCCACGTAGGCGTACAGCATGGCGGAGTTGATGTTGGCGTTGGTGGTGCCGCCCACCTTGTTCTGACGATACCAGGTGTAGCCGCAGTCCACCAGGTCGGCCCAGTGGTCAAAGTGCAGCTCCTGGCCGTTGGTGCCCAGCTCGTCGGTGCGGTAGAGCATCAGCACGTTCTGGATGACCAGGCCGTAGGCCGCACCGGGATAGACGTACTCGCCCACCTCACCGGCCCAGCTGGGGGTCCAGTCCAGCAGCTTCAGATTCTCGTAGGTGCCGCTCACCAGCTGGCTCCAGCGGGTCTCGTTCAGGCCGAAGATCAGGTCGCCGTCCTTGTTCTCATTGGCGGCCTGGATGGCGGCGGTGTCGCCGGAGATGACGCTGTTGTCGTCGATGGAGATGGTGAAGCCGGCGTCCCTGGCCTCGTTGATGAGCCAGGTGGTGCGCTCGGTGGAGTTGGAGTTGGAGTAGATCCGGATGGTGTAGCCGGAGTAATCCTTCTCCTGGTCGTCAGGGGTGGTGCTGGGCTGATCGTCGCCGTCGGTGACGGGGGCGGGGTCCTTCTGGCCGTTGTTGGCGGGCTCGCCGTTGTTGCCGCAGGCGGCCAGGGCCAGGACCATGGTCAGGGCCAGCAGGATCGCAAGAGCCTTCTTCAGATTTTTCATACAATTCTCCTTTCACGCGCCGCACTTCTCCCGCGGCAGGCGGGGCAGCCGGGCGGCGCTGCCGGCTGCTACGATACCATTATAGGAAAAAAGCCTGTCCTTGAAAACCGGACAAAACTGCAATAATTTGTGCAATTCTGTTGGAGGTGCCTATGATATCCAAAAATTCGCCTCTAGAATTGTGCAGTTTGACGGTCTTTGTGGAAATGCGGACAATATCAGGCGGAACAGCGGCAAAGTCCCGGCATGTCCTTTACTTTCCGGCATTTTTTTGATATACTGATACCATCCATTTTGCATGGGGCGGCGCATGGCCCGTCCCGGAGGAAGGAGGCGGGGATATGGCAAGAGGCGGGGCCGGGGAAAAGCGCCCGGCGGCTGGCGCCGGAGGGCTGTGGAGCATGGCCCTGCTGGGCGCCGTCCTGCTGGCGGCCATCGTGCTGCTGGGCCTGGGCCTGCCCCGTCTGCTGAACAGGGCCCCCTCCTACGAGGCCCTGGCCCCCGGGGAGGACCGGCGGCTGGTGATCTACACCTCCCTGCCCCAGGCGGTATACGACCTGCTGGTGGAGGAGTTTGAGCAGCGCGCCGGCGTCTGGGTCCAGGTGGAGACCGGCGAGACGGCGGAGCTGCTGGACCGGCTGGAGGAGGAGGGGGCGGATACGCCCTGCGACCTGTTCCTGGGCGGCGGCATGGAGCAGGTGGACGCCCGCCCGGACCTGTTCTCCCCCTACGCCAGCCCCCTGGCGGAGGCCGTTCCGGCGGAGCAGACCGGCGATAGCGGCCTCTGGACGCCCCTCTCCCCCCGGCCTATGGTCATCATCTACAACCCCAAGCTGGTGCGCACGGACCCGCCCGACCGGTGGGCGGACCTGCTGGACCGGGACTGGCTGGGCCGCATCGCCTTCCCCTCCCCGTCGGAGACCGGCCTGGGCTACACCGCCCTGACCACCCTGCTCCAGGCCCTGCCCGGCGATGAGGCGGAGACCCTGGAGGTCTTTGCCGCCAATCTGGCGGGGCGGCAGCTGGATACCTGGGAGGCGGTCATCGGCCAGGTGGCCGACGGCGACGCCTGCCTGGGGGTCACGGCCCTGGACGACGCCCTGCGGGGCATGGACCAGGGCTGCGACATCACCATCGTCTATCCCCGGGAGGGGACCAGCGCCCTGTGCGACGGCATGGCCGTGACATGCTATGCCCGCCACCGGGAAAACGCGGAGGCCTTCATCGACTTTGCCCTGGAGGACGGCACCCAGCGGCAGCTGCAGGAGCAGTGCCGCCGCTCCCCCCTGGGGAAGGAGCCGGAGGGGTTGACGCTGATCGACTACGACCGGGCCGCCGCCTGCGGGCAGCGGGCCGGGCTGCTGGCGGCCTGGGAGCAGCGGATGAAGGAGGCGGCGCCATGAGGAGCTGGATTCGCCGGTCCTTCCGCAACCGGATCTTCTGCACGGTGCTGCTGGCGACGCTGCTGCCCCTGCTGCTGTGCGACGTGCTGATGATGCAGGTCCAGGTGTTCCGCAGCCAGGCCCAGCTTACGGAGCAGGCCCAGACACAGCTGGCGGACCTGAGCCGGGCGCTGTCGGACACCTGCCGGGCCTGCGAGGCCCTGGCGGAGGACCTCAGCGGCAGCACCATCGTCCGCTCCGCCCTGCGCGCCGGCGGCGGGGACTCCCGGGTGCTGTACCAGCTGCTGTTCCGCTCCACCGGGGAGCTGCGCCAGTACGGCCGGTTCGACATCTTCAACGCCTCCGGGCAGTGCCAGTACACCACGGACCGGGTGCTGCCGGAGGGGACGCTGCCCACGGACTGGGGCATCCTCTACGCCGCCGGGCAGTCCCGGAAGCTGGTGTTCCGGAGCAGCGGCGACGCGCTGCTGGGGGCCAGGGCGGTGCGCTCCGCCGACGGCGACATCCTGGGCTATGTGGTCATCCACATGGGGCGGGAGAACTTCGATCTGCTCTTTCGCCAGCTCTATACGCCCACCGGCGACATCATCCTCTTCAGCCCCCAGTGGCGGGCCATCTACTGCACGGAGCAGGTGGGCGAGGCCAGCGCCGCCGGCCAGCTGCGGGAGAGCCTGCTGGAGGGGGACGGCCTGGCGGTGGACGCCGGGGAGTACTACTTCCACGCCCTGCGGCAGGAGGACACCGGCTTTACCCTGGTCCTCCAGCAGCCCAGGACCTTCACCCGCCAGGTCATGCGCTCCATCTACGCCGTCAGCGCCCTGATGGGCTTTCTGTGCCTGCTGCTGTGCCTGTGGTGCGCCTGGCTGCTGAGCCGCCACCTGTCCAAGCCGGTGGACCGGCTGGACGCCGCCATGGACCGGGTGAAGCGGGGCGACCTGGACGTGCGCCTGGAGACGGACCGGGAGGACGAGCTGGGCCGTCTGACCGAGAGCTTCAACCGCATGACCGAGCAGTACCAGGAGAACCTGAAGCGCAACCTCCGCCGCCAGCGGGAGCTGAACGAGACCCAGCTGCGGATGATGCAGGCCCAGCTGAACCCCCACTTCCTCTACAACACCCTGGACACCATGAAGTGGATGGGGGTGACCCATCAGGTGCCCCAGGTGGCCACCCTGGCCACGGACCTGGCGGCCATCCTCCGCTCCAGCATCTCCGGCGGCGGGTTCACCACCCTGGAGGGGGAGCTGGAGCTGGTGGACCGGTATCTGGACATCCAATCCATCCGCTTTGAGGACCGGTTCACCTGCGAGATCGACGTGCCGGACCGGCTCCAGGGCTGCCTGGTGCCCAAGCTGGTGCTCCAGCCGGTGGTGGAAAACGCCATCCTCCACGGCGTGGCGGACCTGGACGACGGGTACATCAAGCTGTGGGCCCAGGAGCGGGAGGGGGACCTGCTGCTCTATGTGTCCGACAACGGCTGCGGCTTCCCGCCGGAGGTGATCCGCACGGTGAACAGCGGCCAGGGCGCTGGCGAGGGGAACCATCTGGGACTATATAATGTAAGCAGTATGCTGCGTCTGCGGTTCGGCGAGGGCTACGGCATCTATGTGGAGCCGGACGTGGAGGAGGGCAGCCGGGTGCGCCTGACGCTGCCGCTGATGAGAGAGGGGGATATCCGTGCTGAAGGTTTTGGTCGTTGACGACGAATCTGTGGTCCGCCGGGGGATCGTCCTGGGGGTGGACTGGGCCTCCCTGGACTGCGTGGTGGTGGGTGAGGCCACCAACGGCGAGGAGGGCATCGCCGCCGTGGAGCGCTACAGCCCCAATCTCATCATCACCGACGTGCGGATGCCCCGGATGGACGGGGTGGAGATGATGTTCCAGCTGCGCAAGCAGGGCTGCCGCGCCCACGCCATCGTGCTGACGGCCTACAGCGACTTCTCCTACGTCCGCTCCGCCCTCCAGTTCGGGGCGGTGGACTACCTCCTGAAGCCCTTCCAGAATCAGGAGCTGGTGGCCGCCATCAACCGGGTACGGGAGAAGGAGCAGGAGCAGACGGCCCTGACGCCGGATAGTATGCTCCCCCTGGTGAAGGGGGACAAGAGCAAATACGTGCTCCAGGCCATCTCCTACATCTCCGAGCACTACCGGGACGACGACATCAGCATCACCCCCATTGCCCGGAGCCTGGGGGTCAGCGAGAGCCACCTCAGCCACGTGTTCAAAAAGGAGACCAGCTACACCATCGTGGGCTATCTCACCCAGTACCGTATCCACATGGCCATGCGGCTGCTCCAGGACTGCCGCTACAAGGTCTACGAGGTGGCGGAGCAGGTGGGCTACCGGGACGTGGCCTATTTCGGCAGCACCTTCAAGAAGATGGTGGGCATGACCCCCAGCGAGTACCAGGACCGGTGCCGGTAGCCGTGCCGCCGCCCTATTCGTCCTGACACGGCAAAGCGCCGGCGCTCTCAAGAGAGCGCCGGCGCTTTTTGATGCCGGTGCGCGTCTGTCACCAGCTCTGGATATAGCCGGGCAGATAGTCCAGGGGGTTGACCCGGGAGCCGTTCTCGGTGATCTCGTAGTGGAGGTGTGCGCCGTAGGAGATACCGGTGCTGCCGGTGACGCCGATGACCTGGCCCTGGGTGACGGTGTCCCCCTCCTTCACAGACCGGGAGGACATGTGGGCGTAGAGGGTGGTGTTGCCCCGGCCGTGGCTGATGACCACGTAGTTGCCGTAGGAGTTGGAGTAGGCGGAGGTGATGACCACGCCGGCCTTGGTGGCCAGCACGTTGGTGTCATAGCCCACGCCGCCGATGTCCACGCCCTTGTGGTTGGTGGAGGCGCCCGGCAGCCCCGTGTTCCGGGGGCCGTAGGGGGAGGTGATCTTCTTGCTCTTGGTCTCCGGCCAGATGTAGCCGCCGGAGGTGGTGTCCCAGCCCATCTGGGCGGCCAGCTCCTCGGTCTTTTTCAGGATCTCGTCCTGGATGCGCTCCGCCTCGGCGTTCTTGGCGCTGAGGGCCTCCGCCGCCAGCGCCTCGTCGGCCAGGATCTCCTGGTAGATCTTCTCCGCCTCCTGGCGCTGCTCGGCCAGCTCCGCCTTCTGCTCCTCCAGCTGCGCCTTGGTGGCCTCAGTCTCCGTCCTAAGCTCCTCCTGGAGGGCCTGCTTCTCCTGGATCTGGACCCGGATGGCCCGGAGGTCGTCGATGACCTGCTGGTCATAGTCGATCACCGTCTGCACATCCGCCAGACGGCTGAGCAGGTCGGAGAAGCTGGTGGCCTTGAACAGCACCGCCCAGTAGGAGGGCGTGCCCTGCATCTCCATCACCCGGGCCCGCTGGCAGAACAGCTCGTACTGCTCGGCCTCCTGCTTCTGGTTCTCCTCCAGCTCGTAGGTGGTCTGATCCAGCAGGGCGTTATAGCCGGAGATCCGGCTCTCGGTGTTGGCGATCTTCTTTTGGGTCAGGTCGATCTGCTGATCCAGCATCACGCGCGCGTTGAGGGCCTGGGTCTTGTCGCTGCGAATCTTGGCCAGCTCGCTTTTCAGCTTCTGGCTCTCCTCCGCCAGGGCGTCGGCGTCGGCCTGGAGGGCGTCGATATCATCCTGGGTCACCGCCTGGGCCTCCCCCACCAGGGGGACCGGCGCCGGCGACAGCATCGCCAGGACCAGGAGAAGGCACAGCAGCCCTCTGCCGGTCCGCTTCCACATCTGCTTCATAGATCGCTCCTTTTTCCTATCACAGCCGGGTATCCCGACGCAGTCATCTTACACCAGCAGGAACTTGCGGATGGCGGAGAGGCTCCCCACCACGCCGATAAAGATACCCGCCACGGCAAAAACCACCGCCACATAGGGCCACATCCCCGCAAAGGGGACCACGCTGATAAGGTTGATGGTGTCGTTGCCCGCCACGGACTTGGCCACCGCCTCGTACAGCCCCCACTGGAGGAAGAAGCCGATGGCGGCGGAGAACAGCCCCATCAGGAACCCCTCGTAGACAAAGGGCCAGCGGATAAAGCCGTTGGTGGCCCCCACCATCTTCATAATGGCGATCTCGTCCCGGCGGTCAAAGGTGGTCAATTTAATGGTGTTTGCTATAATAAAAACAGATACCAAAAACAGCACCGCGATCAGCACCACGCAGACGACGCCCGCCACGTTGCGGATGGTGATGAAGCCGGCGGCCTCGTCCTCGTAGGCGTTCACGTCGCTGATCCCGGGCACCTCCAGCAGGGCCTGCCGGGTCTGGCTCATGTAGCCGATGTCCAGCAGATCCACGGCGTAGCGGTGGGGGAAGTTGTCGTCAGGCAGGCCCTGGAACAGCTCGTCCCCCTCGTACCGCTGGCGGAACGCCGCCGCCGCCTCCGTATTGGAGATGAAGTGTACGTCGGCCACATTGGGCACCTTCCGCAGCTCCGAGGCCAGGGCCTCCGCCTCCTCCTGGGTGAGGCTGTCGTCCACGAAGGCCAGCATCTGGTTTTCCGACTCCATATCCTCCAGCATGGCGTTGGCGTTCACCGCCACCAGGGTAAAGGTGCCCATGATCAGCAGGCAGGCCACGGTGACGCCGATGGCGGCAAAGGACATGAAGCCGTGGGTGAACATGTTGCCGGCGCCCTCCCGGGCGAAATAGAGGAAGTTATGATTACGCATGGTCCTGGCCCTCCTTCTCCCCGTCGGTCTCCGCGGCAGCGCCGGAGGCAAACTCCGCCAGGATGTCCGAAACGTCCACCGTTGGCACGTCCACCGCCGTCAGGTCCACCGACGTCAGATCCTCCTCCGGCGCGGTCTGAGGCGCAGGGACTGGCTCCTCCGGATGGGCCGGGGCCTGGACCGCCGGGGCGGCCGCCTCCGGCTGAGGCGCGGCGGGGGCCGCAGGCTGGGCCGCCTTGGGAGCGGCGGTCTTGGACCGCCGGGTGCGCAGATGGTAGCCCCTGCCGTCGCTGACCACCCGGCCGTTTTCCAGCATCACCACCCGCTTGTCAAAGCGGTTGACCAGGTCCTTTTCGTGGGTCACCACCAGCACGGTGGTGCCCAGGGCGTTGATCCGCTCCAGCAGGCGCATGATCTCCAGGGACCGGACCGGGTCCAGATTGCCCGTAGGCTCGTCGGCGATGATGGTGCTGGGGTTGTTCAGCAGGGCCCGGGCGATGGCCACCCGCTGCTGCTCGCCGCCGGACAGCTCCGAGGGCAGGCGCTTGCCCTTGTCCGCCAGGCCCACCAGGTCCAGGCAGTAGGGGATGCGCTTTTTGATCTCCTTGCCGCTGGCGCCCACGGCCCGCATGGCGAACACCATGTTGTCGTATACCGTCTTGTGCTCAATGAGCCGGAAATCCTGGAAAATGACCCCCACCGTCCGGCGGAGGTAGGGGATCTGCCGCTCCCGGATATTCAGCAGAGAGAAGCCGTTGACCATCACCTGGCCCTCCGAGGGCTCCACCTCCCCCACCAGCAGGCGGATCACCGTGGACTTGCCGCTGCCGGAGGGGCCGACCATAAAAACGAACTCTCCGTCCTGGATCTCCAGCGACAGCCCGTTCAGGGCGTGGGTGCCGTTGGGGTACTCCTTCACTACGTCTTTCAATCGAATCATGCTCTGTACCAGCCTTGCCTCTCTATTGAGTCGAAATCTTATGTCAACTTCTCTCGTGGAAAAATGACAAAAAGTTACAACACAATCATACACAACAGACAGGGTTCCGTCAAGTGATGTTCCAAAAAAACCAAAATTTTCTTTTTGTCAGGCCCCGCCGGGGCCTTTGTCCGTCCCGCCGTGGGCAAAAGCGCCGGAACGGACCGGGAACGGCGGTGATTTCTCTCCCCCGCCCCCGGAATCGGCCCGGTTTCCTCCATTTTCCCTCCGGCGGCGCGGTTCCAGCGGGGTTTGTTGTTATGTTACCTCGCGCAACCGCCAGCGCCTCCCCGCCGGGCGGGCCGGCGCCTCCCCGCCGCCGCCAAAAAAGGGGGGTGTCCCTTTGCCGCCCCACAAAAAGGGGAGAGCGCCCTGCCGGGCGCTCTCCCCCCTTTGCGTATCCTGTGCCGCCTCAGCCGAAGCGGGCCAGGGACGCGGCCTCCGTCATGGCGAAGTAGCGGTAGGCCACGCTGTCCGCCTGGTCGCCCCAGGTGGGATCGATGTGATAGGTGGTCCCGTCCAGCACCGCCACCGTCCAGATATGGCTGTCGGTGGAGCAGGTGCCGCACTGAATGTTCTCCAGCTTCAGCAGCAGGTTGTAGGCCGCCGTGTACCCGTCGCACACCGCCCGGGCGTTGACCAGCGCGCCGTAGCCGCTGTGGCTGAGGGAGTTGTCTCCGCTGTCGTAGTCGTAGTCGCAGTGGACGCACAGCCAAGTGAAGTACACCCTGGCCCGCTGGTACTCCGTCATGTCGCCGGTGATCAGGCCCTCGTCCCACAGCCGGTCATGGACGGCGATGGCCTCCTGCAGCGCCGCCTCCCGGTAGGTCTCCGTCAGGCGGCTGTCCCCCAGGTTGCTGGAAAAGGTCAGGTTCGCCTTCCCGGTGGACAGGGAGTAGCCGCATGTGACCTCGTTATAGCCCTGTTCCAGGTACTGGCGCACCTGCCGGACATTGATCTCCAGCAGCGCCTGGACCATCTCCCTACTCAGTCCGCCGGGGCCGTAGTCCAGGTGCATCTCCCGCTCGCCGCGGGAGAGCATGTACCGCAGGTTCTCGTCGATGGCCGTCTCGTCCGCCGGGTCCGGGGCGGCATGGAAAACGCCGTCGCTGTATATCAGGCCCGCCAGGGTGGCCCCCTCCCTGCTGCTGTCCGCCAGATGCTCCCAGTCCAGGGTCAGCCGCAGCGCCGGGTCAGCCACCCGCGCCGCGATGGCGGCCAGCTCGCTGCGCCGGAGGGTGTTCTGGGGACAGAAGGAGCCTGTCCCATCCACGCCGCTGAGGATGCCCCAGCGGTAGAGCTGGAGGATATCGTCCCGGTAGGGGGTCTCGTCCGTCACATCGGTGATGAATTGCCCCTGGGCGTAGCCTACCGCCACCGCCCGGGCGTTGGGCTCCTCCAGGGCGCCCTCCGGCATGGCCGCGGTCAGGACGTGGGCCGTCTGGGCCCGGGTGGCCGCCTGGTCATAGGTCCCCGCCAGCTCCTCCCCCAGGGTCCCCTGCTCCTGGAGATACCACAGGTAGGGCTGATACCAGACCTGGCCGCTGTACTGGGCCGGGCCGGACTCGCTGTCCCCCAGGACCGTCAGGCTCCGCAGCCGGGCGGCCAGGGTGATCACCTGGGCCACGGTCACCTGGCCGTCGGGGTCAAAGCGGTCCGGCGCGCCCTGGCCCTGGAGCAGGCTCAGCGAGCAGAGGCACTCCACATAGCTGTAGTACCAGGCGTCTGCCGCCACGTCGGTGAACGGGACGCCCTGGCCGGCGCCGGCCCCATAGGCGGGGGCTGACAAAGCCGTCAGCAGGACCAGCGTCAGAATCAGTGAAATAACACGGCGGCGCATCGCTTGCTCCTTTCCTTACGGCACCAAAATGTCCATATCCTCCAGAGTGAGGTCGCTCTTGTAGGGGTTGAAATAGCTGTTGACCAGCTCCAGTACCTCCTCGGGGTACAGCACGTAGTAGGAGCCGCCCTTGTAGTAGCCCGCCCCGTCGCCGGGAAGGGTGTGGAAGTAGATGTTCTCGCTGCCCATGCCCAGGGCCTTCTCGCCGATCCAGACCAGGTTGGACAGCTTCAGGTCCGTGTCCATGTACTTCTGGAAGATCTTCACCATCTCCGGGATCTTGTCCCAGTTGCTCAGCTGCAGCGTCTGCTGGGCCACCGCCTTAAGGAACGCCTGCTGGGTGCCGATGCGGCCAATATCCGCCGTGGGGTAACCGGTGCCGTCGTTGTTCTGCCGCCAGCGCACCACCTCCAGGGCCTGCTGGCCGTCCAGGTGCTGCTCCCCTTTTTTGAAGTGGATATGGAGGTCCTGGGCGGGATCGTCGTAGTCCATGTCCACCGGCACGTCAAAGTCCACGCCGTTGATGGCGTCCACCAGCTCCACGAAGGCCTCCAGGTCCACGGTGACATAGTGGTCCACCGGGATGCCCAGCAGATTGGACACCTCCTCCATGGTCCGGGAGAAGCCGCCGTGGTGGTAGGCGTTGTTCAGCTTTTTCACCGACCAGTCCACGTCCAGCAGGGTGTCCCGGGGCAGGCTCATGACGTGGATGGAGCCTCCGGCGGCGTCGATGGCCACCAGCAGGTTGGTGTCGCTGCCGCCGTTTTCATCGTCCAAGCCGCCCACCAGGATGGTGAAGAAGTGCTCCTTGCGCTCCAGCGCGCCGTCCCCCGTCTGGGAGTGGTCCAGCTCCTGGCTCTCGTCCGGGTCCGGGTCCTCCGGCTGGGGCGTCTGGCCCCCGGGCGTCACCGGCTCCGGCGTCTGGGTGGGCGGCTGGGAAAAACATTTATACAGCCCCGTCAGGGCGACAAGCACAAACAGTCCGCTGACCAGAACCACCGTCAGCGTCTGGAAGGAGTTGGTATTTCTTTTGTGGCCTCTCATGATGAAAAACGCCTCTGTCCCTTTCCTTGGAAGATTGACATAATACTGTCTGTCTCCGTCATTATACTGGACCTTTCGCCAGAACGCAAGGGACTTGAGCAAACTGTCACAATTTGTTTTTTATGTATCCAATTTGTCTCATACCCCCCTCCCCCGGCAGGACCCAGGGAGAGGGGCTGAGGACGCGCTCACGCTTCGCCCCGGTACTTCCGCCGGGTGGCGATGCCGCCGCGGATGTGGCGCTGGGCCTTGTTCTCGTCCAGCACCTCCTTGACCCGCAGGTACAGCGCCCGGTTATAGAGCGGCAGCCGCTCCTGGATATCCTTATGTACGGTGGACTTGCTGATGCCGAATTTCTGGGCGGCCTGACGGACCGTGGTCCGGTTTTCAATGATGTATTCCGCCAGGCGGCAGGCCCGCTCCTCGATATTTCCTTTCACGCCCCAACACTCCCCTTATCCCGTGATGAAACATGTATATGCGCCGTTGGGAGGTAACATACCCAGGCAGACGGCGGGAAAGGGGCCTGCCCCGAAATGTATCAAAGGCCGGAAGCCCCTTCAGGGGGCTTCCGGCCTTCGCTTCGTTTCTCCAGCAGGAAAGTGGTCTTATGTCAGGGCGCTGCCGGAGCCCATCAGTCGAAGATGGACCCCATGGCCGCCACATAGAGGCTCTCGATGGTCACATTCCCGGTGGCAAAGACGTTGATGCCGTGGGAGTCCTTCTCCTCCGTATAGGCGCGGATGCTGATGGCCTTATCGTCGTTGAAGAAGCCCTCCACCAGAGAGCGGTCGATGTAGATCTCCATGCTGAGCTTGCCGTCCTCGCAGGGCAGCGCGCCGGAGACAGAGCTGGCCTTGGCGCCCTCGCCCTTGTTCTCCGTCTTGCCGTAGATGGTCCCGCCGGCCACGTCGTAGCGGTAGGTGGTGCAGTCCCACTTGCCGCCCTGCTTCATGTTGATGCCGAACTCCTCCGCGCCGCTGACGTCGGCCACCAGCCGGATATACAGCATATCCTCGTCAACAGCGCTCAGGGCCTGGTTGGCGGCCTCCAGGGTCAGGCCGGTCTCGTCGATGAGCACCTCCTCCTCCAGCTCGTGGAGGGTCTCGATGGGCGCTATCTTCAGGTCGGTGCCGTCGTCGTTGAGCCAGATCCGCCGGGCAAGGCCCACGGTGTGGGCCCAGCCGGAGGCTCCCTGTTCCGCCGCGCCCCGCTGGTCCTGCATGATGCTGAACATATAGGTCTCGCCGCTGACCGGGTCCACCAGGCAGCTGGGGCCGGTGAACACGTTGGCGCCGTAGTCCAGCAGATGGGGCTCGCCCTGGAAGGCCTCGTCGGGGGTGAATTTGCCGGTCTCCAGGTCAAAGTCTCCCAGCCAGTAGTAGACCTTGTTGTCGGCGATGCTGGCGGGGGCGGGGGAAATCTCGAAGAAGTACTTGGTGATGGTGCCCGCCTCGTTGGTGACAGGCAGGATGATGGGCAGCTCCCAGGAGGTGCCGTACAGGGCGGACTGGTTTTCCATCTCATAGACCGGCCCCTTGTACTGCCAGTCCATATCCACAGTGCCGTCGTCCTTCAGCTCCAGCGTGTCCGTGGTGTACAGCAGGGCGGAGCCGCCGGTGGACGAGGTGCTGCCGGAGCAGATGAGCATGCACCAGGTGTCCCCCTCCTTCCAGATGTGGGGGTCCCGGAACTCGCCGGTGCGGCCCTGGCCCTGCTTCTGGATGATGGCCAGCTCGTCGCAGATGACCCAATCAGTCAGCTCAGGGTCGGACAGGTCCGCGGGGTAGGCCACGCCGATGTTCTGGTTGGAGATCAGGCCCTCCACGTCCCGGAAGCCGTCGTTGCCGGCGGTAAAGAACAGCAGAGGCACGCCGTTGACGTCCAGGGCCGCGCCGCCGGACCACACGCCGTCAGGGACCACCGAATCCTCCGTGGGCACGATGGCCTCCTTGATGGGCCTCCAGTTCACCATGTCCTCGCTGACATAGTGGCCCCAGCAGATGTTGCGCCAGTAGGAGCCGGTCATGTTGGCCTGGTAGAAAAGGTGGTACATCCCGTTGTAATAGACGGGGGCGTGGGGCTCGTTCATCCAGAACTGGTAGGGGCCCCCGTGGAACTGGGTGCGGGTATAGTCGCCGCCCAGGATGTTCTGCAGCCAGATCTCGGAAAACTCGATCTCCGGCACGGTGACGCTGCCGTAGTATTTGGCGATCTCATCGGCGGTCAGGGCGGCGCTGTAGAGCTTGCACTCGTCGATATAGCCGCTGGCCACGTTCAGGAAGCCGGCGGTCAGCCGCTCGCCCTCCACGTTGCGGCCCACCACCAGGGTCTTTTTGGCCCCGGCGATCTCAGCCCCCGCCGGGACGGACCGGGAGGCCACCAGGGTATCGTTCAGATACAGGCACATCTCCCCGGCGTCGGCGTCAAAGGTGGCGGTGACCAGGTTCCACTCGTACTTTTTCAGGTTGTCGCCGTTGCTCCACACGGTGAGCCAGTCGTCGCCGGTGCCCACCTGGAAGGTCAGGCGGCCAAACCGCTCATAGCCCAGGATGAAGCCCTTGTTGTTGGCCTTGTCGGACTGGCTGATGATGCCGGTGGGGCAGTCGGTGCCGTTGTCGGCGGCATAGGGGTCGTCCCACTCGAACATCCGGGGGGCGATCCACGCCTGGACGGTGAGGGACTTGCCCTCCACGGTGATGTCCTTGCGGTTGTAGGTGACATAGGTGCTGGTGCCGTCCAGCAGCAGGCAGCCGCCCTTGACGCCCTGCTCACGCCACTGGGGCTCCTGGCTGTCCATGTAGGCCGCATGGGTAAACCCGTAGTCCACCTCCGCGTCAGGAAGGTTGCCGGAGGCGTCCTTCACCGTCACGCCGCTGCCCTCGTCAAAGGTCAGGTGCAGCATCAGGTCCTTTTTGTGGGCGTCAGAGCCGCAGGCCGTCAGCGCCATGACCATGAAGGCCGCCAGCAGAAGGGCGGCGATCATTGAGACCTTCTTTTTCATTGGTTCCTCCCGTTCTCAGATTTGAGTTCTGGCCGGGCAAGGGACCTTGCCCGGCCAGAGTCGGATCGCTGGTTTTACTTCAGGTTCGCCGCCAGCTGCCAGGGGATCTGCACCTCAGCGCCGGTGCCGCCGTCGGCAACGGTGTCCGCCAGATTGGCGTAATCGGGGGCGGTCTCATAGTAGGTGACGACCTCGTCGAAGAAGGCGTGGGCCCAGCCCTCGGTCTGCTCGTCAGCCAGGACGATGTACATCTCCTGACCGATGTAGGCGGACAGATCCATCACATAGGTGCCCATGTCGGCCCAGGAGCCCACAGCCACGCTGGGGAAGCCCTCGTCCTTAAAGCGGGCCTGCTGGTAGTAGCCCACCTCGGTGCCGTCGGCCAGGTAGACGTGGACCGCCGCGGCGTGGCCGCCCATGCGGACGGAGATGAAGCCGGAGCCGGCCAGGGTGAAGCTGGAGGACCGCACGGACCAGGTAGCGCCCTCGTCCAGGCCGTTGTTCCAGCCGTCCAGGTGGTAGTCACCCGCCTGGTTGTAGGGCAGAGCCTCGTTCCAGTAGGACACGGCAGAGATGACGCCGGCCGGCTGGCCGTCCACGACGCTCCAGCCCTCGGTCTCCACGGTCCAGCCCGCCAGGTCGCCGGACTCGAAGCCGCCGTTGGCCACAGAATTGCGGTCGGCCACGGCCACCACCGTGAAGGCGGCCTCGGCGGTCTTGTCCTCGTAGGAGGCGCCGTAGGTCACATGATAATAGCCGGGCTGGCTCATGTCAAAGGCGTCAAAGCCCTCGGTGCTCTCCACGCCGTTGAAGGACACCTTCTGGATGGCCAGGTCGCTGATGGTCTCGCCGCCGAAGGAGGCGGAGGCGTCCTTCACAAAGGCGGTCAGGTCCACGGTGCCGCAGTCCACCACCTGGTTCTGGGCGTAGGCCGTGATGGCCAGGGAGTTCAGGGGAACGGGATAGGGGTAGTTGTTGTAGTAGTTCAGCAGGGAGGCCAGGTCGTCGTAGGAGGCGGAGTTGTAGGTCTCGTTCTGGATCTTCTCCAGCTGCGCCACCTCCAGCTCACCCACCTGGTCGGCGGTGAGGGACACCCGGAAGTCGTCCACGTTGATGAAGGCGAAGCCGCCCTTGCTGCCGTCGTTGTCGTCCACGACCTTCAGGTACACCACCTTGCCGATGTACTCGCTGGCGTCCATGTAGACCCGCAGGAGGGTCAGGGCCAGGGCGGGATCGTTGAAGTAGTCGTTGTGGACCACGATCAGCTCCTCGTCGGTATTGCCGTCGCACAGGGCCACATAGGAGCCGCCGTTGCCGGCGCCGATCATAAAGGAGATATAGCCGTCGCCGCCCAGGGTGAACTTGGTGGAGCGGATGGCGCCCAGCAGGTTCTCCTGGATGGCTCCGTTGTTGCTGCCGTCAAAGTAGTACTCGCCCTCGCCGTAGACGGACCGGTCGCCCCAGTACATCTGGCTGGTGGGGACCACGCCGGCCCGGGAAATGGCGGTGCCGTCCAGGATCAGCCAGCCGGTGAGGTCGCCGGTCTCAAAGCCGCCGTTGACGATATCGCTGGAGGTCTCGTCCTCCACGAAGGGCTTGGGGCCATAGGTCTCGATCTGCTGGGCGTACTCCGCCTGGGCGGCTGCCACCTCCTCGTCGGAGGTGCAGACACGGAACGCGTCCAGGTTCAGGTAGGCGAAGTCATTGCCGTCGTCGTTGTCCGTGGCCACGATGTAGATGTTCTTGCCGATGTAAGCGGACAGGTCCACCACCTTGGTGATGAGGTGCTCAGTGATGTACACGCCGTCGCAGTCGTCGTTGGTCACATGGGCGATGGGGGTGGCGTTGCCCTCCTCGAAGAAGTCCACATAGACCTTCTCGGTGTTCTTGCCGGCGCCCATCTTAAAGGTGATGAAGCCGTTGCCGCCCAGCTTGAACACGTCGGAGGTCAGGGTGCCCCGCATAGGCGGGTTGCCGCCCTTGGTGCCGGCAAAATAGTAGTCGCCGGACTTTTCCATCTCCACGCCGTTGATCTTCTCGTCGCTGACCACGCCGCGGAAGTTGAAGGCCGCGTCCTGGCGGGTCCAGCCCACCCACTGGCCGTCGGCGATCTCCTCAAAGTCGCCGTTGACGATGTCCTCGGCGGCTGTCCCGCCGTCGGAACCGCCGCAGGCGGCGAGGCTCAGGGTCATACACAGTGCAAGAAAAACAGAGAGCCAGCGTTTCACATTCTTTTTCATAGTCAAATCCTTCCATCGTTATTTCGGTTTGCTTTGGCAATGGATCGTGTGGTTGTTTTTGTTCAAAATATCGTTTCACGCATAGGATAATTTCAGTATAGAGTTACCTGTTTGATTTGTCAAGTTTAAATCTTGACGCCGGGAAATATTCGGCGTTTCTGACAATTCGGAGGGGCATATTTGTACAGTATGACCATTCATTTCCACTTTTTGGCGAAATATAAC
>DBFJQM010000025.1:0-22648 GCA_048404665.1 Candidatus Pelethomonas sp. | reverse complement strand
CCCCTCCCCCGCCGTCCCTTCCGCCCTGTGACAGAAAGGAACGACCCATGACCAAGAAGAAAAAGACCGTCCTCATCACCCTGGCCGTTGTCGCCGCCCTGGCGGTGGTCTTCTGCCTGTGGTACACCCGCCCCCGGACCTTTGGCGACCTGCTGGACGGCAGGACCGTCACCGATATGGCCGCCTCCGGCATCTTTATGGGCAACGTCAATGGAGAGATAGAATCGCAAAGCTATGACCTCAGCCAGACAAATCAGGGCAAGAAAGCCGCCCAAGGTCTCCTTCAGATTCTGGCGGGCAGCCGCTACCGGGCCAGCCTCCGGAGCCTGCTTCCTCTCCCTGATCGGATCTCCCACAAAGGCAGCGACCCGATCCTGTATGTGACTGTCATCATGGGGCTGGACGACGGCTCCAGCATGTCCCTCATCTGCACCGACGATCAGCTCCGCATTGGCAGCGCCCTTATCGCCGCCGGAGAGGACGGCCTGACGGAGGCCCTCTACGACTATCTGGCGGAGCATGGGGTAGCTCCGGAGGCCAGAGAGCAGCTACTATTTGAATAATCAAAGGTAATTTATACTATTCGTATTAGAAAAGAGGTCATGTCTCATGCAAAATCGTACCCATACCTGTAACGAGCTGCGGCTGAGCCATGTGGGCCAGTCCGTGAAGCTCAGCGGCTGGATGGAGAACGTCCGGGTGGTCTCCGCCAGTCTGGCCTTCGTTGTCCTGCGGGACTACTACGGCACCACCCAGGTGGTGGCGGAGACCGAGGAGATGGTCAGCGCCTTCAAGGCCATCAACAAGGAGTCCACCATCTCCGTGGAGGGCGTGGTCCGGGAGCGCAGCAGCAAGAACCCCAAGCTGCCCACCGGCGAGATCGAGGTAGTGCCGGAGAAGCTGGAGATTCTGGGGGCCTGCCAGCACAACGAGCTGCCCTTCCAGATCAACCGCAGCCGGGAGGCCGACGAGGCCACCCGCCTGAAGTACCGCTTCCTGGACCTGCGCAATCCGGAGCTGAAGAAGAACATCGTCCTGCGGTGCAACGTGGTGGCCGCCATCCGGGCCGCTATGACGGACCACGGCTTCCTGGAGATCACCACCCCCATCCTCACCGCCTCCTCCCCCGAGGGGGCCCGGGACTACCTGGTGCCCGCCCGGAAGCACCCCGGCAAGTTCTACGCCCTGCCCCAGGCCCCTCAGCAGTTCAAGCAGCTGCTGATGACCTCCGGCTTTGACCGGTACTTCCAGATCGCCCCCTGCTTCCGGGACGAGGACGCCCGGGGCGACCGCACCCCCGGTGAGTTCTACCAGCTGGATATGGAGATGGCCTTCGCCAGCCAGGACGACGTGCTGGAGACCCTGGAGGACGTGCTGATCCCCGTGTTCCGGAAGTACGGCCGGTATGAGCGGGTGTCCGGCGCGCCTCTGCGCCGCATCCCCTTCAACGAGGCCATGGAGCGCTACGGCTCCGACAAGCCGGACCTGCGCATCGACCTGGAGGTCCAGGACATCACCGGCGTGGTCCAGGGCTGCGGCTTCGGCCCCTTCGACAGCCCCTGCGTCAAGGCCGTGGCCGTCCACGACTTCGACCAGGGCCGCAAGTGGATCGACAAGCTCCTCACCGACGTGGAGGTCCAGACCGGAAACAAGGCCTGCTGGGTGAAGGTGGACGAAAATGGGAACCTCACCGGCGGAATCTCCAAGTTCCTGACAGAGCGGCAGGAGAGCTTCAAGGAGGCCCTGGGCCTGAAGCCCGGCAGCTTCGTGTGCATGGCCGCCGGCAAGAAGGCCGCCGCCCAGAAGACCGCCGGCGTCATCCGCACCCTGCTGGGCCGCCGCTGCCCCGGCCACTTTGACGAGGAGCAGTACGCCATGTGCTGGATCGTGGACTTCCCCATGTATGAGATCGGCGAGGAGTCCGGCCAGCTGGAGTTCTGCCACAACCCCTTCTCCATGCCCTCCGGCGGCCTGGAGGTCCTGCTGAAGGCGGAGCGGGGGGAGATCGACCCCCTGACCATCATGGCCAACCAGTACGACCTGGTCATCAACGGCTACGAGTCCGCCTCCGGCGCGGTGCGCAACCACGACCCGGAGATCATGATCAAGGCCTTTGAACTGGTGGGCCTGGGCGAAAAGGACGTGAAGAGCAAGTTCCCCGCCATGTACAACGCCTTCACCTACGGCGCACCCCCCCACGCCGGCGCGGCCCCCGGCATCGACCGCATGGTCATGCTGCTGGCAGGCGAGGAGTCCATCCGGGAGATCATCACCTTCCCCATGAACCAGAAGGCCCAGGACCTGATGATGGGCGCCCCCAGCGAAGTGACCCAGAAGCAGCTGGACGAGCTGCATATCGCTATCACGGAGCGGGAGGACGACGAGGCGTAAGCCCCCCTCCCCTATCCAAACGGTTTTGCGGCCAGCGGAGGACCCTCCGCTGGCCGCTCTCCCAAACAGGAGGGATTCCCTATGAAGCGTATCATTCCCCTGCTGCTCCTTCTCCTGCTCCTGGCAGGCTGCGGCGCGGCCAGCCAGCCCCCGTCTGCCCCGGCGGTCCCGCCCCAGGACCAGACCGCTCCCGACGCGCCGCCGGCGGCGGACCCCATTCCGGAACCCGAGCCGACGCCTGAACCGGAGCCGGACCCCCGGCAGGAGGCCATTGACCGTCTGCTGGAAGCCATGACCGACGAGGAAAAGGTGGGGCAGCTCTTTTTCGCCCGCTGTCCCGGGGCGGACCAGGCGGCAAAGGTCAGCCAGTACCACCTGGGGGGCTACCTCCTCTTTGGACGGGATTTCAAGGACAGCGCCGGCAGCTGGCTCACGGAAGAGCAGTTCACCCAGACCGTCCGCTCCTATCAGGAGGCCGCCGCCATCCCCCTGCTCATCGGCGTGGACGAGGAGGGCGGCACCGTGGCCCGGGCCAGCCGGGACCCCAACCTCTTTGAGGCCAAGTGCAAGTCCCCCCAGGCCCTGTTTGCCCAGGGCGGCCTGGAGGCCGTGGAGGCCGACGCCTACAGCAAAAACGCCCGGCTGCTGGAGCTGGGCGTCAACGTGAACCTGGCCCCGGTGGCGGACGTGTCCACGGACCCGGCGGATTTCATCTACGACCGCTCCTTTGGCCAGGACGCCGGGGCCACGGCGGACTACGTGCGGGCCGTGGTGGAAAACATGGGCGCCGCCGGCATCGGCTCGGTGCTCAAGCACTTCCCCGGCTACGGCAGCAACGCCGACACCCACACCGGCGTGGCCCTGGACGGCCGCCCCATGGAGCAATTCACCTCCGGGGACTTTCTCCCCTTCCAGGCGGGAATCGACGCCGGGGCCGGGGCGGTGCTGGTGAGCCACAACGTGGTGTCCTGCATGGACCCGGACCTGCCCGCCTCCCTGTCCCCGGAGGTCCACCGGATCCTCCGGGAGGACCTGGGCTTTGAGGGCGTCATCCTCACCGACGACCTGGCCATGGACGCGGTGGAGGCCTACGCCCGGGACGGCTCCGCCGCCGTGCTGGCGGTGCTGGCGGGCAACGACATGATCGTCACCACGGACTTTGAAGCCCAGATCCCCCAGGTGCTCGCCGCCCTGGAGGACGGGACCATCTCCCAGGAGCAGCTGGACCGGGCGGTGAGCCGGGTGCTGGGCTGGAAATACGACCTGGGACTGCTGGAGGAGTGAATATGACTGAGAAACTGTTTTACGGCGACCCCTTTTTGACTGCGTTTACCGCCCGCGTCCTCTCCTGCCAGCCGGACAAAAACGGCTTTGCCGTGGTCCTGGACCGCACCGCCTTCTACCCCGAGGGCGGCGGACAGCCGACGGACCGGGGCGTCCTGGGGGGCGCCGCCGTCACCGACGCCCGCAGCCGGGGGGACGACGTGGTCCACCTCTGCGACCGGCCCCTGGCGGTGGGGGACACCGTGGAGGGGGCCATCGACTGGGACCGGCGCTTTGACTTCATGCAGCAGCACAGCGGCGAGCACATCGTCAGCGGCATCCTCTGCCGCCGGTTCGGCTGCGACAACGTGGGCTTCCACATCGGTCACGACCTGGTGACCATCGACTTCAACGCGGAGCTGACGGCGGAGGACGTGCGCCAGGTGGAGGCGGAGGCCAACCGCTACATCTGGGCCGACCGTCCCATCGACGTATCCTGGCCCTCGCCGGAGGCCCTGGCGGCCCTGCCCTACCGCAGCAAGAAGGAGCTGACGGGGCAGGTGCGCATCGTCACCTTCCCCGGGGCGGACTGCTGCGCCTGCTGCGGCACCCACGTCCGCTCCAGCGGGCAGGTGGGGCTGGTGAAGCTGCTGAGCGTCCAGAAATTCCGGGAGGGCGTGCGCATCGAGATGGCGGCGGGAGGCCGGGCGCTGGCCCACTGCACCGCCATGCTGGACCAGAACACCCGGGTGTCCCAGCTCCTCTCCGCCAAGCCTGCCGCCACCGCCGAGGCTGTGGAGCGCCTGCAAAAGGAGCTGCACCAGCTCCGGGGCCGGGTGGCCCAGCTGGAGGAGGAGGACTTTGCCCGGAAGGCGGAGCGCTGGGCCGGGGCCGGGGACGTGCTGCTGGTGGAGGGGGACATGTCCTCCGACTCCGTGCGCAGGCTCTGCGCCGCCGTCATGGAGACCTGCGGCGGCCGCTGCGCCGTCTTTGCCGGGACCGGCGGCAGCTATAAGTACGCCGTCGGCCAGGCGGAGGGCGACCTGCGGCCTTTGGTGAAGGCCCTGAACGCGGCGCTGAACGGCCGGGGCGGCGGCAAGCCCAATTTCGCCCAGGGCAGCGTCCAGGCGGACGAGCCCGCCATCCGGGCCTTTATGGACCGTACTTTTTCTTATAAGAAAAAGTAGGCAAAAAGAATTTTATTTCGAGACTACGCCGCTTTCTATTCCGGGATTTCCGCCCGGTGACGATTGATCTCCGTAGGCCGGGAAGCCTAAGGCGCGGGGGTAAGCGGGCAAAAAAGCTTTTATTTCGAGACTACACCGCTTTCTATTCCGGGATTTCCGCCCGGTGACGATTGATCTCCGTGGGCTGGGAAGCCTAAGGCGCGGGGGTAAGCAAAGAGTCTCTCCCTTCCGTGAGAGTAATGGAGAATTATATTAAAAATCGTTGGAAAACATGATATACTTAACCCAAGTAACCAAGAGACAAATCGGGATTTAGAACTATGATAACCTCATAGTTCGCACACAGACAGTCATTCAGTGGGAGCAGATACTATGAACATGTTTGATAAAAAATCTTTGATTCAGCGTCTCAAGGAACTTCCTTTCCCTGAAAAGGAATACTGGGTAGTTGCCGGAGGAGCCATGGTTTTACATGGGTTTCGGCCGCAGACGCGTGATATTGATTTGGGATGCAGTACACTTCTGGCAGACAAATTGGAACAGCAGGGATATTTTGTTTCGCACTGTGACGATGGAACCAGAACAATCTTATATTCTGAAGATATTGAAATCTTTGAAAACTGGCTTGAAGGTACAGTAGAGATCATTAGCGGCGTTCCTGTTGTGTGTGTAGACGGACTGATACAGATGAAAAAGAAACTTGGGAGGGAAAAAGATTTAGTGGATATTGCATTAATAAAAAAGTGATAAAACCAGCCAGCTCTATTAAATTCCGGTTTGTCGGGCAAATAGCAAAACCGGCCGAGCCAGTCAACGGTCAAGATGAACGGGCTTCGCCCGCCGTTGACAGCCCCGCCCGGTTTTGCAGCCCAGCAGTCAAGGGGCGACAGCCTAAAGCGCTGCCGCGCCAAAAAATCTCATCATTCTACCTTCGCCCGGAGATTGCATTTTTGCAATTTCTCCGGGCTTTCTTTCTATGTACTGTACGGATGGACAGGGCTTTGAAGCGCCGCGCTCCCATCGTGAGCGGCAAAAAATTGGGGAGGGACTTCCTTACGAAATCCCTCCCCTGGGTGGTCTTTTTCAGTATAAGAACTCGTTTCGCCAGTAGTGCTGGAGGTACAAAAACCGGTCGAACAGCTCCTGCCGCTCCGCCGGGATGGCGTCGGCAAACCCGCCGTCCACCACATAGCAGCCGTGGGTGGTGACCACCGGGAACACCTGGCGCAGGTCCTCCATGGCCTGCATGAAGCCGGGTCCTGCCCAGCCGCACTGGTCGAAAAGCAGGTTCATGAGGTAGCAGGGGGAGATCGTGGGGCCGTCGCCTGTCACATCATTGTCCAGGACCGCCTTGGCGGCGTCGTTGGCCCAGATAAGATACCGGGTGGTGTAGTGGCGGCGGAAGCCCTCCTCCGTGCCGGGGTCGATGTCCATGCCCAGCTCGTCGTAAAACACGTTGCTGTCCCCCATCCAGGGCAGGTGGTCGCTGAACAGCACCAGCACCACCGGGTCGTCGTCTGCCCGGAGCTGGTCCACCATCTCCATCAGGGCCTCGTCCCCCTGCATGATGGCGTCCATGTAGTTGTTCACGGCGTTCTTGCACGCCTGGGAGTAGTTTCCGGTGAGGTACTGCTTCTCTCCGCTGTAGCTGCCCGTTTCGTAGGGGCCGTGGCTCTGGACGTTGAGCACGAAGGAGAAGTAGGGCTTCCCCGTGGCCTTATTGGCCTCGTAGTCCGCCAGCACCTGGGGATAGAGCACCGTGTCCTCCGGGTAGTATGCCTTGGTGAGGGCGCCGTAGGTGTCCTCGTAGTACCGGTAGCGCTCAAAGCCCAGATAGCTGTTGACGTTCTGCCGGTTGTAGAACCACTGGTAGTAGGGGTGGCTGCCCTCCACCGTGTAGCCCTGGTCCCGGAGATACCACAGGTAGGAGTTGGCGCTGCCCCGGAAGTTCTTCAGCTGGTAGTTGCCGGTGAGGAAGCACCGCTCCGTGTCGATGGTCCCCCCGGCGAAGATATTGGTCAGCAGGTCCCCCCGGTAGCTCTCCGCCTCCAGGGCGTGGTAGAGGTCGTAGCCGGTCACGTCCAGGCCGTCGATGCCGTACTGGGAGAAGTCCACGTAGGCCTCCCGCATGACGGCGATGACGCTGACTTTTTTGTCCTGGGGGATGTCCTGGTCCTCGTACTGCGCCAGCAGGTCCTCCGCCTCCCGTCTGCTGTAGCCGGACGGCGGCGTTTCCACAAATTCCCCGATGCTGTGGAGAAAGGGGTAGCAAAACCCGTGGGAAATGTAGTTCTGGGTGGGGCTCCACCGGTTCAGGTGCTCAAAGTTTTCCACACGGTCATAGAGCTTCCCGCTGCCGTACACCGGCCACAGGGCCAGGGACGCCGCCAGCACCGCCGCGGCCGCCGCGGTCCGGCGCTTCCAGCCGGAAAATTTTCCGGGGCACAGCAGCCTCAGCACTACGGTCCCCGCCAGCAGGCAGAGCACGGCAAACACCATCCGCTTGTCCACAAAAAGCCGGTAGGATACCGCCATGTCCCCCGCCTCCCGCAGGATCAGCAGGTCCGCGAAGTACAGGGGGTCGTCCCGGAACAGCAGCTTGAAGTAGTTGCCCAGGCTGAAGCCCAGGGCAATGCCGCCGCCGGCCAGAAAGCCCGCCCAGGCTCTGCCGGTGACGGCGTAGAACAGCAGAGCCAGCGCCGCCGCCGGCAGGGCGTTCAGCGCCAGCAGCAGCGGGGACCGGAAATAGTCCAGGAACACATTCCAGGAGTAGCCGCCGTAGGCGAACAGCAGCAGCACCGCGCCCATGCAAAGCCCCCCGCACAGGGTAAGCCCCCACCGCCATGCCCAGTATGCCGCCCTCCTGCCCCGGCTCCAATCCGCCTGGGGCTGGGGCCGCAGGAGAAAGCAGCGGTCCAAAAAAGCTCTCACAGCATAAACCTCCTACGAAGATACCAAAGGGGCCGGTTTTCACCGGCCCCCTCAGTATAGTAACATCTCTCAGGAAAAACAAGGGAAAAGCTGTTAATTTTTTCTTTGCTTTGCGGCCTTAATAGGACAGCTTCTCCTCCAGCCAGGCCTTCAGCTGGGAGATGGGCACCCGGACCTGCTCCATGGTATCCCGGTCCCGGATGGTGACGGCGTTGTCCGCAGGGGTGTTCTCGTCCCCCACGGTGGCAAAGTCCACGGTGACGCAGTAGGGGGTGCCGATCTCGTCCTGACGGCGATAGCGCTTGCCGATGGAGCCGGTGTCGTCGTAGTCCACCATGAAGTACTTGGACAGCTCCCTCTGGATCTCCCGGCCCTTGTCCGCCAGCTTCTTGCTCAGAGGCAGCACGGCGCACTTGAAGGGCGCCAGGGCGGGGTGCAGGTGCAGCACCACCCGCACGTCGTTCTTGGCCTGGTCCACCACCTCCTCGTCGTAGGCCTCGCACAGGAAGGCCAGGGCCACCCGGTCGCAGCCCAGGGACGGCTCGATTACATAGGGGATATAATGCTCATTTTTCTCCTGATCGTAATAGGTCAGATCCTTGCCGGAGGCGTCCTGGTGCCGCCCCAGGTCGTAATTGGTGCGGTCGGCGATGCCCCACAGCTCGCCCCAGTCGGTGAAGGGGAAGGCGTACTCGATATCGGCGGTGGCGTTGGAGTAGAAGGCCAGCTCCGCCGGCTCGTGGTCCCGGAACCGCAGGTGCTCCTCGGAGAGGCCCAGGTCCAGCAGCCAATTCTTGCAGAAGGACTTCCAGTAGGCGAACCACTCCAGGTCCGTGCCGGGCTGGCAGAAGAACTCGCACTCCATCTGCTCAAACTCCCGGGTGCGGAAGGTGAAGTTGCCGGGGGTGATCTCGTTGCGGAAGGCCTTGCCCACCTGGCACACGCCGAAGGGCAGCTTCCGCCGGGTGGACCGCTGGACGTTGGCGAAGTTCACGAAGATGCCCTGGGCGGTCTCCGGCCGGAGGTAAACGGTGGAGGAGGAGTCCTCGGTGACGCCCATCTGGGTCTTGAACATCATGTTGAACTTGCGGATGGGGGTAAAGTCGTGCTTGCCGCAGACGGGGCAGACGATGTTCTCGTGGGAGGCGATATACGCGTCCATCTCCTCAAAGCTCATGGCGTCCACGTTCACATCGGCGCACTCGTCGCCGATGAGCTTGTCCGCCCGGTGCCGGGCCTTGCAGGCCTTGCAGTCCAGCAGGGGGTCGTTGAAGTTGGACACGTGGCCGGTGGTCACCCAGGTCTGGGCGTTCATGAGGATGGCGGCGTCCAGACCCACGTTGTAGGGGTTCTCCTGGACGAACTTCTTCCACCAGGCCCGCTTGACGTTGTTTTTAAACTCCACCCCCAGGGGACCGTAGTCCCAGGAGTTGGCCAGGCCGCCGTAGATCTCGCTGCCGGCGAAGATGAAGCCCCGGCCCTTGCACAGGTTCACGATCTTGTCCATGGTCTTGTCGCTGTGGTTCATGATAGTCTCTCCTTTTGAAACGAAATGTGGCCGGCCCAAAACGAAAAACGCCCTGAGCCAGTGACGGCTCAGGGCGAACAGTACTGTCCGTGGTCCCACCTGAATTTACCCCCAAGGGGGGTACGCTCATCTGTCCGTAACGGGGACCTCACCGGCGGGGCATTTCCTCCCCGCGGCTCCAAGGCGCCTTCACCGTGCCGTCACAGGGACTTGCACCGCCCGTCCCCTCTCTTTGATCCGGCCAAGGGCTACTCTTCCTTGTCGCAGCCTTTTTCTGGGGTCTACTGTACCATCTTTGCTATTTTCTGTCAAGCCCCATTTCTCCCCCAACACAAGAGGCTTTGCCTCTTACGCTGAAATACCCAAACGCCCCCGCCGAAAGGCAGGGGCGTTTGGGTGTGTGTTGTGTGTGTTTTAGGAGGGAGAAATCGCATCGGGTTTTATCCCTTTGCTGATTGTATCTTACCGAACGATTAAGAAGAAATCATGAAGGGCTTGTAAACAAATTGTGAATTTGCCCCTCCCCCGTTCATTTTTCCAGGCCCAGCCGCTCCACGGCCTCCTCCCGCATCTTGTACTTCAGGATCTTCCCCGCCGCGTTCATGGGGAAGGCGTCCACAAACTCGATGTACCGGGGCACCTTGTGCTTGGCCATGTGGTCCAGGACGAACTTCTTCATCTCCTCCACAGTGGCGCTCTCCCCCTCCCGGAGGATGATGCAGGCCATGATCTCCTCGCCGTACTGCTTGTCGGGCACGCCGATAACCTGCACGTCCCGGACCTTGGGGTGGGTGTAGAAGAACTCCTCGATCTCCTTGGGGTAGATGTTCTCGCCGCCCCGGATGATCATGTCCTTCAGCCGCCCGGTGACCCGGAAGTTGCCGTTTTCATCCTCGCAGCACAGGTCCCCGGTGTGGAGCCAGCCGTCGGCGTCGATGGTGGCGGCGGTGGCGGCGGGCATCTTGTAGTAGCCCTTCATGATGTTGTAGCCCCGGGCCACGAACTCGCCGCTGACGCCCAGGGGGCACTCCTCCCCGGTGTCCGGGTCCACGATCCTGCACTCCACGTTGGCGAAGCGGCTGCCCACAGTCTCTGTGCGCACGTCCAGGGGATCGTCAAAGCTGGACATGGTACAGCCGGGGCTGGCCTCCGTCTGGCCGTAGACGGAGATGATCTGCTTCATGTTCATCACGTCGGCGGCCTTCCTCATCAGGTCGGCGGGGCAGTTGGCCCCGGCCATGATGCCGGTGCGGATGTGGGAGAAGTCGGTGTGGGCGAAATCCGGGTGGTTCATCATGGCGATGAACATGGTGGGCACGCCGTTGAAGGTGGTGATCCGCTCCTGGTTGATGCAGGCCAGGGCGGGCTTGGGAGAGAAATAGGGCAGGGGGCACATGGTGGCCCCATGGGTCATGGCGGCGGTCATGCTGAGGACCATGCCGAAGCAGTGGAACATGGGCACCTGGATCATCATGCGGTCGGCGGTGGACAGGTCCATGTGGTCCCCAATGTACTTGCCGTTGTTGACCACGTTGTAGTGGGTGAGCATGACGCCCTTGGGGAAGCCGGTGGTGCCGGAGGTGTACTGCATGTTGGCCACGTCGTGGATGTCCACGGCGGCGGCCCGGCGGCGGACCTCCTGGAGGGAGGTCTTTCCCGCCAGGGCCTGGGCCTCCTCCCAGGTCAGGCACCCGGTCTGGCGGCAGCCCACGGTGATGATGTTGCGCAAAAAGGGCAGGCGCTTGCAGTGGAGGGGCTTGCCGGGCTGGGCGGAGGCCAGCTCGGGGCACAGCTCCGCCATGATAGCGGCGTAGTTGCTGTCCCGGTAGCTGCCCTCCATCACCAGGGTGTGGGTGTCGGACTGGCGCAGCAGGTACTCCGCCTCGTGGATCTTGTAGGCGGTGTTCACCGTCACCAGCACCGCGCCGATCTTGGTGGCGGCCCAGAAGGTGATGTACCACGCCGGCACGTTGGTGGCCCAGATGGCCACCTTGTCCCCGGGCTTCACCCCCAGGGCGATGAGGCTGCGGGCAAACTGGTCCACGTCGTCCCGGAACTGGCTGTAGGTCCGGGTGTAGTCCAGGGTGGTGTACTTAAAGCAGTACTGGTCCGGGAACTCCTCCACCATCCGGTCCAGCACCTGGGGGAAGGTGTGCTCGATGACCGTGTCCTTCTTCCAGACGTACTGGCCCGTGCCCGCCTGGCTGTAGTAGAGGTGCTTTTTCCTCCCCTGGCGCTCATAGCGGGACATGAGCACCTGGAAGTGGGTGAGGATCATCTCCAGATCGTCGTAGCCCTCCACCCAGGCGGGGTCCCAGCGCAGGGAGATAAACCCGTCGTAGTTGACGCTGCGCAGGGCGTTCATCATCTCCTGAAGGGGCAGCTTCCCCTCCCCCAGCAGCTCATAGGAGGCGTTGGGCGTCCCCTCCTCCGGGGACACGTCGGTGATGCGCACGTGGCGGACGTAGGCCCCCAGGTTGGTGATGGTGTCCTGGGCGGACTCTTTTCCCTGGAACCAGGTACACATCATGTTCCAGCAGGCCCCCAGGCTGTCGCAGGCAAAGCCGTCCAGCAGGCCCACCAGCTTTTTGGTGTCCGCCATGCCGCCGCTGGTCTCCACCAGCAGCACCGCGCCGGCCCCCTCCGCCAGAGGCGTCAGCGCCGCCAGCCGCTGTCCCACAGGGGCCGGGTCCGCCGAAGCGGTGTGGATCACCACATAGGGCACCAGCAGGTTCTTCGCCGTCTCCAGGGCGGCGGCGATCTCGTCGTCCGCCGACGGGTCCATAAAGTCGGTCTGGGTGCTGACGCAGGGAATCTCCAGGCCCTGGCCCATGAGCTGACGCCGCTGGGCCACCGCCAGCACCGGATTGGTGGGGCTGACCTTCTGCTGGAAAATGGGATTTTGCACGGAGTCGATCTCCAGGCCGTTTAAGCGGCTGTCCGCCGCCGCCCCGCAGAGCTGGCCCCAGTCCCTGCCGGTCCAGCCCTGGATGGTAAATGAGAGCTTCATATAGACTGTCCTCCTGTCCGTCAGGACATCGAATCGTAGACGATCTTGTTCAGGGCGCTGATGTAGGCCCGGATGCTGGCGCCGATGACGTCGGTGGAGATGCCGTTGCCGGAGTACAGCTTCCCGTCGGAGCGCAGCTTCACCAGGGCGGAGCCCATGGCCTCCCGGCCCTCGGTCACCGCCTGGATCTGGAAGTCGTCCAGCTCGTAGTGGTGGCCCACGATCTGCTCGATGGCCAAAAACGCCGCGTCGATGGGGCCGTCGCCGGTGCAGGCCCCGGTGAGCTTCTCCCCCTCCCGCTCCAGCGTCAGGTTGGCCATGGCGGAGATGGTGTTGCCGCTGGTGACCACATAGCTGACGATGCGGTAGGTGGAGGGCACCTGGAGGGCGGCGCTGGCCACGATGGCCTCCACCTCCCGGGTGGAGACAAAGTGCTTTTTCTCCGCGATGCGCCGGAAGGCCTCGTAGACCTTGGCGTTGTCCTCCTCCGTCAGGTCGTAGCCCAGGGAGCGGACCACCCGCACCACCTGCTCTACGTCGTCCCCGGCGGTGAGGCACACCCCGCCGGGGGCCTCGGACACCCCGGCGTCAAAGGGGGAGCCGCTGCTGCGCTCCGTCTGGAGCAGCCACTTCAGCTGTCCGGCGGCCCGGTTCAGCTCGTAGGTCCCCAGGGAGCAGGCAAGGCCCTTCTCCTCCCCCTTGGCCCGCAGATAGGCGGCAAAGTCCTCCGTGAGGGTAACGCCCACGGGGCTGATGGAGGTCTTGACCAGGGACGCTCCCGCGTCCACGGCGGCGGCGGCGCCCGCCACCGCCATCTTCAGGCTGTCGCTGATCTCCACCCCCAGCTCCACCTTCTTCAGGGCCGGCACCCGCTCCATCAGTCCCCGCAGGAAGTCGGACCACTCAAAGGCGGTCATGATCCCGGCGGTGTCGCAGAGGGTGACGCTCTGGGCGCCGGCGGATACGGCGGCGGTGAGCAGCTGGTCCAGCACCTCCGGCTCCGCCCGGGTGGCGTCCATGGCGGAGAAGGCCACCTGCTCGGTGTAGTACCGGGCCTTGGCCACCAGCTTCTCCACCAGCTCCACCATGGCGGGGGCCTTCTTGTGGCACTGGTACTCCATCTGCACGGCGGAGGCCGGCACCATGATGTGGAGTTGCGCGTCCCGGGCGGAGCGGACGCTCTCCCAGGTCTCCTCCACACTCTCCTCCGTCAGCCCCACGGCGGCGGAGAGCCTGGCCCCCGTCACCACGGAGGCGATGGTCTTGTTGCTGAGCACGTCCGCCTTGCTGTCCCGGATGGGGGGCAGCTCGATAACGTCCACCCGCAGGCGGTCCAGGGTCCGGGCGATCTCCACCCGCTCTTTGAAGCTCAGGGCGGCGGCGCGGACCCCGCCGATCTCCCGCAGTGTCACATCGGAAATTTTTACAGTTCTCATGGCTTTTTCTCTCCTTATGGAAAAAGGGCTTCCCGGAAAACAAAAATCGTCCCGGGAGCTTTTGTCTGCTCCCGGGACGATAAATCTCTTTACCGCGGTACCACCCGGATTTACACATACTGTGTACACTCATGCCGGCTCCAACAAGCCGCTGCCCGTATAACGGAGGCAAGCCCGTGGCGCCCTACCGGAAGGTATTCTTTGGGGCGTCCCGCTCCGGCGCCAGCCGCCAGACGGCCCCTTCCCGGCTCGCACCACCCGCCGGTTCTCTGAAAGAGGACACTGCCTGACATAACGCCATCTACGCATTTCACTTTTGACTGGCGCTATTGTAGCACACAAAAAAAGCGCCTGTCAATAGTGGTTTTTTCCTCCGGGGGCCAAAATTTCACCAGATTTTACCCCGCTTCTCCGGAAGATTTTCTATTCTTATATTAGAATAAGTGTAGACAATCCGCCCCTCTTTTTGGTATAATAGTCAGGATAGATATTCTGTGCCGCCGTGGGCGGAACGAAAGATAAAAGGAGAGTTTCTATGCAGTCTATTTCCGACATCTGGTCCATGGTGCTCTCCCGACTGCGGGAGGACCTGTCCGAGACCACCATCAAGACCTGGTTCGACGACACCTCGGTGGTGGCGCTGGAGGGCAACTCCATGGTGCTCTACTGTCCCAACACCTTTAAGCGCAACACCATCCAGGACCGGTTCCTGCCCAACATCCAGGCCAGCCTCAAGGACATTTTTTCCCAGGACATCGCCGTGCAGTTTCTGGACGAGGAGGGCCTGCGCCGCTACAAAAGCCAGGGGGAGAGCAAGCCCGCCTCCATGATGGACAGCGGCGAGTTCACCTTTGAGACCTTCGTGGTGGGCCCCTCCAACAAGCTGGCCTGCGCCGCCGCCCGGGCCGTGGCCGACGCGCCGGGCCAGCACTACAACCCCCTTTTCATCTACGGCAACTCCGGCCTGGGCAAGACCCACCTGCTCTACGCCATCGCCCACGTGCTGCGGGAAAAGTCCGCCGGCATCCGCATCGTCTACATCAAGGGCGACGAGTTCATCAACGACTTTATCGACGCGGTCCGCTCCGGCAAGGCCGGGGACTTCCGCACCAAGTACCGGGAGGCGGACCTGCTGCTGGTGGACGATATCCAGTTCGTGGCCGGCAAGGTGGAGACCCAGAACGAGTTCTTCCACACCTTCAACACCCTCTTTGAGGGGAAAAAGCAGATCGTCCTCACCTCCGACCGCCCCCCCTACGAGATGGCCCAGCTGGACGACCGGCTGCGCACCCGGTTCGAGTGGGGCCTGATGGTGGACGTGCAGCCGCCGGACCTGGAGACCCGCATCGCCATCATCAAAAACAAGGCGGTCCAGCTGGGCTTCGTCCTCAGCGACGAGATCGCCGCCTACATCGCCTCCAAGATCACCGCCAACGTCCGCCAGCTGGAGGGCACGGTGAAAAAAATCAAGGCCTTCCGGGACCTGGAGGGCAGCGAGATCAACCAGGCCACCGTGGACCGGGCCATCCAGGACATGAGCAAGGCCAACGATTTCATCATCACCGCCGACACCATCATCAAGGAGATCTGCCGCTACTTCCGCCTGGACGAGGACCAGATCCGGGGCCAGACCCGAAACCGGGACTGCGTCAACGCCCGCCAGATCGCTATGTACCTCATCCGCCGCCTGACCAGCCTCTCCCTGGTGGAGACCGGCGGGGAGTTCAGCGGCCGGGACCACACGACGGTGCTCCACTCCATCGAGAAGGTGGAGGAGAAAATGAACACCGACCCCCGCTTTGCCGAATCGGTGAAGGCCATCATTACCAACATCAACTCCAAGAAGTGACGGCCTTTTTCCACAAAATTAACCGGGATTCACAAAATCTGCCTGTGGACAACCTGTGTCGGTTTTTGTCCTGTGGATAAGCTCCCAATTTTCCCTTCTTTTTCCACAGGACCCTGTGGACAGATTTTTCCAATGTTTCCAACGGGTTCCGCCTCTTATCCACAAAATTTTTCCCTACTGCCCCTACTACCAAAAAAGATATCCTATGCTTTTCTATCCGAAAGTATTCCTCCTCTTATCACTGAAACGAAAGGAAGCTCTGCTATGAAATTTTCCTGTGAAAAGGCGCTCCTGGTCTCCGCCATTGCCACCGCCTCCCGGGCCGTCTCCCAAAAGAGCACCATTCCCGCCCTGGAGGGGCTGCTGCTCCAGGCCGGCGACGGGCTGGAGGTCTCCGGCTACAACATGCAGACCGGCATCCGCACCGCTGTGGAGGCGGACGTCGTCTCCTCCGGCCGCATCGTGCTCAACGCCCGCCTCTTCGGCGACATCATCCGCCGTATGCCCGACGATGTGGTGGTCTTTTCCTCCGACGAAAAGCTGAACGTGAAGCTCACCTGCGGCGACGCCAACTTTGAGATCCTGGGCATCGACCCGGCGGACTACCCGGACCTGCCGGAGGTGGAGGATCAGCACAGCGTCTCCATCCAGCAGCGGACCTTGAAGGCCATGATCGGCCAGACGGCCTTTGCTGTGTCCACCAACGAGGCCCGCCCCGTCCACACCGGCTCCCTCTTTGAGATCGGGGACAGCGGCCTCACCGTGGTCAGCGTGGACGGCTTCCGCCTGGCCCTGCGCCGGGAGCCCCTGGAGCGCATTGACGGCGGCAGCTTCTCCTTTGTGGCCCCCGGCTCCGCCCTGGGCGAGGTGGAGAAGATCTGCGGCGACACCGAGGACCTGGCCCAGATCACCCTGGGCAACCGGCACCTGCTGTTCGAGGTGGGCGCCACCCAGCTGATCTGCCGCCGGCTGGAGGGGGACTTTTTGGACTACAAGTCCGCCATCCCCCGGACCAATCCCATCGAGATCGTGGCGGAGACCCGGGACATGATGGACTCCATCGACCGCGTGTCCGTGGTCATCTCCGAGAAGCAGAAGAGCCCCGTCCGCTGCGTCTTTGAAAACGGCCGGGTCCTCATGTCCGCCAAGACCGCCAACGGCGACGCCAAGGACATCTGCCGGGTGTCCGGCGACGGCGGCGGCCTGGAGATCGGCTTCAACAACCGCTATCTGCTGGACGCGCTGAAGTACGCCCCCGCCTCCTCGGTGAAGCTGGCGCTGAACACCAGCATCTCCCCCTGCATCATCACGCCGGTGGAGGGCGAGGAGAACTTCCTCTACATGGTCCTGCCGGTGAGGCTGAAAAATAACTGATTGGATATACTTTTCTATGGAAACCTTTACCATTACGACGGAATTTATCAAGCTGCAGGACCTGATGAAGCTGGGGAGCCTGGCGGCCTCCGGCGGAGAGGCCAAGTCCCTGATTCTGGACGGACAGGTCCAGGTCAACGGCCAGGTCTGCCTGCAGCGGGGAAAAAAGCTCCGGCCCGGGGACGTAGTCACCTTCCGGGGCCGGGACTACGGCGCTGCCTATGCGGATCGATAAGCTGACGCTGGACTTCTTCCGCAACTACGTCCACATGGAGGCGTCCTTCGACCCCGTTATCAACGTGATCTACGGGGACAACGCCCAGGGCAAGACCAATCTGCTGGAGGCCGTGGGGTATCTCTCCGGCCTCAGCCATCGGACCCGGTTCGACCGGGAGCTGATCCAGTTCGGCGTGGACACCGCCTTCCTGCGGGGAGAGGTGCTCAGCCGGGGCCGGGACTTCACCCTGGAGGCCAATCTGGCCCGGGGCGTCCGGCGGCAGCTCCTGGCCAACGGCGTGCGGCTGAAGTCGGCGGCGGAGCTGTCCGGCATCTTCCAGACGGTGCTGTTCTGCCCGGAGGACCTGTTTCTGATCCGGGAGGGGGCGGCGGCCCGGCGGCGCTTTTTGGACGAGTGCATCTGCCAGCTCCGTCCCCGGTACGCCGCCGCCCTGGCGGAGTACAAGCGGCTCCACGAGCAGAAGACCCGCATCCTGCGGGACAGCGAGGAGAAGCCCTCCCTGCTGGAGGCGTTGGACGAGTTTTCCCTGGGAATGGCCAAGGCGGGGGCGGTGCTGATCCACTACCGGGCCCACTTTGTCCGGCGGCTGCGGGAGACCGCCCCGGCCATCCACGCTGACTGCTCCGGCAGCCGGGAGCGGCTGGCCCTGCGGTATGAGACAGTGTCCACCGTCACGGACCCGGAGGCCCAGCCCCGGGCCATTCTGGAGCAGTTGCTCCTCCACCAGGAGCGGCACCGGGCGGCGGAGATCGCCTCCCGCACCTGTCTGTCCGGCCCCCACAAGGACGATCTGGCGGTGGAGATCAACGACAATCCCGCCAAGACCTTCGCCTCCCAGGGGCAGACCCGGACGGCGGCCCTGGCCCTGAAGCTGGCGGCCCGGGAGATCTTCTGTCAGGACACCGGGGAATATCCGGTGCTGCTGCTGGACGACGTGCTCAGCGAGCTGGACCCCAGGCGGCAGGAATTTGTGCTCAACCGCATCGGCGGCGGGCAGGTGTTCATCACCTGCTGCGAGGACGACCGGCTCTCCGCGCTGACGGCGGGCCGGGTGTTCCATGTGTCCGGCGGGACCGTGACGCCTGTATAAAAACGCGAAAGACCGGAGGGAGGAAGGACCGTGTACCTGCACGTGGGCGGCGGGGTCGTGGTGGCCTCGGAGGATATCGTGGGCATCTTCGACCTGGACAACGCCTCCACCTCCCGCCGGACCAGGGAGTTTCTGGCCGCGGCGGAGCGCGAGGGCATGATCTTCCCCGTGGGGGAGGACCTGCCCAAGTCCATGGTGGTCTGCTGCCCCAGAGGGAGCTGGCAGCGGGTCTACATCTCCCCTCTCGCCAGCGCCACCCTGCTGCGGCGGCTGGAGTCCGACCCCCTCTCCCTCGCTTCCGGCGGAGACGCCCTTTGATATGACACCAATCGGAGGTTTTGCAATGTCTGAGAGTAACGAACGAAACAGAAACGAAAACAGCACCCACGTGGAGCACGAGTACGGCGGCTCGGAGATCCAGGTCCTGGAGGGGCTGGAGGCGGTGCGCAAGCGCCCCGGCATGTACATCGGCTCCACCAGCGAGTCCGGACTGCACCACCTGGTCTATGAGATCGTGGACAACTCCATCGACGAGGCCCTGGCGGGCTACTGCGATGAGATCACCGTCACCGTCAACGCCGATGACACCATCACCGTCACCGACAACGGCCGCGGCATCCCCGTGGACATCCAGCCCCAGACCGGCCTGCCGGCCCTGGAGGTGGTCTTTACGGTGCTCCACGCCGGCGGAAAGTTCGGCGGCGGCGGCTACAAGGTCTCCGGCGGCCTCCACGGCGTGGGCGCCAGCGTGGTCAACGCCCTCAGCGAGTGGCTGGTGGTCCAGGTCCACAAAAACGGGCAGATCTACGAGATGCGCTTCGCCCGGGGTGAGATCACCCAGAAGATGCAGGTGGTGGGCACAACGGACCGCACCGGCACCACCGTCACCTTCAAGCCGGACCCCCAGATGTTCGACACCACGGTCTACAACTACGAGACCATCCATACCCGTATGCGCCAGCAGGCGTTCCTCAACGCCGGCGTGCGGATCAAGACCTTCGACAACCGTCCGGGTCAGGAGGACCAGGACGAGATGTGCTACGAGGGGGGCATCCGGGAGTACGTCTCCTGGCTGAACAAGAACAAGAGCCCCATCCACGAGGACGTCATCTATATCTCCGGGTCCAAGGGGGACTCCACCGCCGAGGTGGCCCTGCAGTATAACGACAGCTACAACGAGACCATCGTCTCCTTTGCCAACGACGTACATACCCCGGAGGGCGGTATGCACGAGGAGGGCTTCCGCCGGGCGCTGACCACGGTGATCAACAACTACGGCAAGAAAAACAACATCATCAAGGGCGAGGACAAGGTCTCCGGCGAGGACTGCCGGGAGGGCCTCACCGCCGTCATCGCCGTGAAGCTCACCGACGCCCAGTTCGAGGGCCAGACCAAGGCCAAGCTGGGCAACAGCGAGATCAGGACCCTGGTCAGCAATCTGGTGACCGCCCAGCTGGAGGAGTACCTGGAGGAGAATCCCAAGGTGGCCCGCCTGCTGCTGGACAAGGCCATGATGGCAAACCGTGCCCGGGAGGCCGCCCGCAAGGCCAGGGAGTCCGTCCGGCGCAAGACCGGCCTGGAGTCCGGCCAGATGCCGGACAAGCTCCAGGACTGCAACGAGCGGGACCCGGCCCTGTGCGAAATCTACATCGTAGAGGGCGATTCCGCCGCCGGCTCCGCCATCCAGGGCCGGGACTCCCGGTTCCAGGCCATTTTGTCCATGTGGGGCAAGATGCTCAACGTGGAAAAGGCCCGGGCGGACAAGATCTACGGCAACGACAAGCTCTACCCCATGATCGTGGCCCTGGGGGCCGGCATCGGGGACGAGTTCAACATCGACAAGCTGCGCTACCACAAGATCATCATTATGGCCGATGCCGATGTGGACGGCGCCCACATCCGTACCCTGCTGCTGACCTTCTTCTTCCGCTACATGCGGCCTCTGATCGAAAAGGGCTACGTCTACTCCGCCGTGCCTCCGCTGTACAAGCTGACCCGGGGAAAAACGGTGCGGGTGGCCTATTCCGACCCGGAGCGGGACGCCATCTCCGCCGAGCTGCGCGGGGACAACCCCAATGTGAAGGTGGATATCAGCCGGTTCAAGGGCCTGGGCGAGATGGACCCCCACGAGCTGTGGGAGACCACCATGGACCCGGAAAAGCGCTCCCTGCGCCGGATCACCCTGGACGACGCGGTCAAGGCGGACCAGGTGTTCACCGTTTTGATGGGCGAGGAAGTGGAGCCCCGGAAAAACTGGATCGAGGCCAACGCTTCCAAGGCGCTCTATCTGGACTATTAAGGAGGTGACGTACAATGGCTCATAATCGTGATTATAAACCGGAAGACATTGCATTCCCCAACCAGGTCATTACAGAATCCGAGCTGGTCGGAGAGATGGAAAACAGCTACATTGAATACGCCATGTCCGTCATCAAGCAGCGCGCCCTGCCCGATGTGCGGGACGGCCTGAAGCCGGTCCACCGCCGCATCCTCTATTCCATGTATGAAACGGGCCTGACCTCGGACAAGCCCTTCAAAAAGTCCGCCACCTGCGTGGGCGACGTGCTGGGTAAATACCACCCCCACGGCGACGCCAGCGTCTACGACGCCATGGTGCGCCTGGCTCAGGACTTTTCCATGCGCTACATGCTGGTGGACGGCCACGGCAACTTCGGCTCCGTGGACGGCGACCCCCCGGCGGCCTACCGGTACACCGAGGCCCGCATGTCCAAGATCTGCAACGAGATGCTGCGGGATATCGAGAAGGACACCGTGGACTGGGACCCCAACTTCGACGAGTCCCGGAAGGAACCCCGGGTCCTCCCCTCCCGGTTCCCCAACCTGCTGGTCAACGGCTCCAGCGGCATCGCCGTGGGCATGGCCACCAACATCCCGCCCCACAACCTGCGGGAGGTCATCAACGCCACCATCTGCGTGCTGGACGACCCCAACGCCACCCTGGACGACCTGATGGAGCACGTCAAGGGGCCGGATTTCCCCACCAGGGGCATCATCATGGGCCGCGCCGGCATCCGGGCGGCCTACGCCACCGGCCGGGGCAAGGTGGTTGTGCGGGCCCGCACGGAGTTTGAGGAGTTCGGCAGCGGCCGCACCCGCATCATCGTCACCGAGCTGCCCTACCAGGTGAACAAGCGCCAGCTCATCAAAAACATCGCCGAGCAGGTGAAGGACAAGCGGCTGGACGGCATTTCCGACCTGCGGGACGAGACGGACCGCAACGGCATGCGCATCGTCATCGAGCTGAAAAAGGACGCCAACGGCCAGGTGGTGCTCAATAAGCTCTTCTCCCAGACGGCCATGCAGACCAACTTCTCCATCATCATGCTGGCGCTGGTGGACAACCAGACCCAGCCGAAGATCCTCTCCCTGCGCAACATCCTGGACGAGTACGTGGCCTTCCAGGAGGACGTCATCATCCGCCGCACCAGGTACGACCTGAAAAAGGCCCAGGAGCGGGCCCACATTTTGGAGGGCCTGCTCATTGCCCAGGACAACATCGACGAGGTCATCCACATCATCCGCAGCAGCTATGACAACGCCAAGCAGAACCTGATGGACCGCTTCGGCCTGGACGACGTACAGGCCCAGGCCATCTGCGATATGCGCCTCATCGCCCTCCAGGGCCTGAACCGGGAGAAGCTGGAGGGCGAGTACAAGGAGCTGGAGGCGAAGATCGACTACTTCAACCAGCTCCTGTCCAGCGAGGACATGCTCCGGGGCGTCCTCAAGGACGAGCTCATCGCCATCCGGGACAAGTACGGCGACGACCGGATCACCGAGATCCAGGATGTGGCCGACGAGATCGACATTGAGGACCTGATCGAGGAGGAGGACTGCGTCTTTACCCTCACCGCCGCCGGATATATCAAGCGCACCCCGGTCAGCGAGTACACCGCCCAGAGCAAGGGCGGCATGGGTAAGAAGGGCATCACCACCCGGGAGGAGGACTTCGTGGTGGACGTGTTCACCGCCTCCACCCACGACTATATCCTCTTCTTCACCGACACCGGCAAGGTCTACCGGAAGAAGGGCTACCAGATCCCCGAGTCCGGCAAGACCGCCAAGGGCACCAACATCATCAATATCCTCCAGGTGGAGCAGGGAGAGCGTGTCCAGGCCATGATCCACACCCGCAACATCGAAGATGAGGAGAACCGCTACCTGATGATGTTTACCCGCAACGGCACCGTGAAGCGGCTGCCGGTGGGGACGCTGAAGAATCTGCGCAACAACGGCATCCGGGCGCTCCGCCTGGACGAGGGGGACCGGCTGATCTCCGTCCGGGAGACCGACGGCACCCGCAAGGTTATCATTGCCACCCACGACGGAC
>DBFJQM010000024.1:0-6212 GCA_048404665.1 Candidatus Pelethomonas sp. | reverse complement strand
GTAGCGCGGCTATAGCCGCGCTACTTTTTTGCCGCCCTGCGGGCGGGAGCGACATTTTCCTGACTTTCAGTCTGTTTGGGGTTGTTCCGCGCCCCGGCGGTTTCTCCGCCCTTCGGGCGGGCGGGAGATTCTGGGGGCTGCGCGCCCCCAGACCTGCGGTTCCTTTTTGCTCGCACAAAAAGGAACCACACTCGGCCTAAGAGCCGCCGCAAGCGGCGGTTGGCCTCGTAAGCGCCCGCCTGCGGGCGGGTGAAAACACGCCCAGGGGGTTCCCCCTGGGAACCTCCTTATATCGGAAGGCTATTCAATCCAAGAGCTGCTCGTGCTTCCCAACTACCGTTTCCTTCGGGTTTCCAATCTACAGAACCATCTCGAAGAACTTCGGCTGTCGCCCTGTTAAAGAGAGACCGGCTCCCGTTTTTCTATCGTTCCGGGTGCGGTAGTCCCTTTGGGAGGCCCAAAACATAGTCCGCTGAGACATGATAAAACTCACACAGCCGAATAACATCTTCTACACTGTAATTCGCCTTGCGCGTCTCATATTTGGAAATCGCGGACTGCTGACAGCCTAAAACCTCCGCTATGACCTTCTGTCCAACATCCCGGTCCTCACGTAATGTAGTCAATCGCTCCACATAGTCCATTTTGCTCACCTCAAAAGCATCATAGGTCATTCCAAAATGGACTATTGGCAAAAAGTCTGAACCAGACTATATTGGCGGTATGGGGGTGGATCTATGTCAGCCAATCAGAACAAACATGTCCGTGTTACCATATCCCTGCCCGCCGTGGCATATGACCAGATCAAAAAACTTGCCAAGCAGGAGGAGCGAACTGTCCCCGGCCATATCCGGCATCTCATTATAAAGGACCTGTGCAGTCGGGGACTTCCAATCTATTTTGCTGGGAAGCCTTGAACTGCCGCAAAGGAGCAGGCCCCAAAAGAGAGGGCGGGGCCATCGGCCCCGTCCTCCCGCGCTTTATCAGTGCTGGCTGCCGCCGCCCTGGCCCTTGAGGACCACGTCGTGGTAGCCGCCCTCCACAATGGAGGTGGCGGACACCAGGGTCAGCCGGGCCTTCTCCTGGAGCTGGGGGATGGTAGTGGCGCCGCAGTTGCACATGGTGGACTTCACCTTATAGAGGCTCTTGGCCACGTTCTCCTTCAGGGGACCGGCGTAGGTGACATAGGAGTCCACGCCCTCCTCAAAGGCCAGGCCCGTGCCGCCGCCCAGGTCGTAGCGCTGCCAGTTCCGGGCGCGGTTGGAGCCCTCGCCCCAGTACTCCTTCATATACTGGCCGTTGACCAGCACCCGGTTGGTGGGGCTCTCGTCGAAGCGGGCAAAGTAGCGGCCCAGCATGATGAAGTCCGCGCCCATGGCCAGTGCCAGGGTCATATGGTAGTCGTGGACGATGCCGCCGTCGGAGCAGATGGGGACGTAGATGCCCGTCTCCTTGTAATACTCGTCCCGGGCCGCGGCTACCTCAATGAGGGCGGTGGCCTGTCCGCGGCCGATGCCCTTGGTCTCCCGGGTGATGCAGATGGAGCCGCCGCCGATGCCCACCTTCACAAAGTCGGCCCCGGCCTGGGCCAGGAAGCGGAAGCCGTCCCGGTCCACCACGTTGCCCGCGCCCACCTTCACGGTGTCGCCGTAGCGCTCCCGGATGTAGGCCAGGGTCCGCTCCTGCCAGCAGGAGTAGCCCTCGGAGGAGTCGATGCACAGCACGTCCGCGCCGGCCTCCACCAGGGCGGGCACCCGCTGCTCATAGTCCTTGGTGTTGATGCCCGCGCCCACCATGTAGCGCTTGTGGCCGTCCAGCAGCTCGCCGGGGTTCTCCTTGTGCTGCTCGTAGTCCTTGCGGAACACGAAGTACAGCAGGCGGCCGTCGGCGCTGACGATGGGCAGGGAGTTGAGCTTGTGGTCCCAGATGATGTCGTTGGCCTCCTTCAGGGTGGTGCCCTCGGGGGCGGTGACCAGGCGCTCATAGGGGGTCATGAACTCGGATACGCAGGTGTCGGGGTCCATGCGGCTGACCCGGTAGTCCCGGCTGGTGACGATGCCCAGGAGCTTGCCCTGGGCGGTGCCGTCGGCGGTGATGGCCACGGTGGAGTGGCCGCTCCTGGCCTTCAGGTCCAGCACGTCCCGGAGGGTGGCCTGGGGAGGCAGGTTGGAGTCGCTGGGGACGAAGCCCGCCTTATAGCTCTTCACCCGGGCCACCATGGCGGCCTCGCTGGCAATGGACTGGGAGCCGTAGATAAAGGACATGCCGCCCTCCCGGGCCAGGGCCACCGCCAGGGTATCGTTGGACACGGACTGCATGATGGCGGACACCAGGGGGATGTTCAAGGTGATGGCCGGCTCCTCCTGACCCTTGCGGTACTTCACCAGGGGGGTGTCCAGCCGCACGTTGGCGGGGATGCAGTCCGGGGAGGTGTAGCCGGGGACCAGCAGATACTCGCTGAAGGTATGGGAGGGCTCGGAAAAATAGAAGGCCATGATGACAAGTTTCTCCTTTATCCTGTTTGTGATTTGTCCACATGGTAGCACGGCGCGGCCCATTTGTAAAGGTCTAAAAATGAGGAAAACGCGCCGGTCCCCCGCTTAGAGGGGCCTCCGCCGCCCCGTCCGCGGCAGGAAACGGCGGCCCGCCCGGCCCGATCCCCGCGAAGCGGCCCGCCGAAGAAGGACCGGGCGGGTCTTGCAATCAAAATGTAATGTTTGTAACATAATTTGTTACAGCTTTTTCCGGCAAGACATGGTATAATCAGGGTACAGCGCCGGGCGGCCCGCCGCCTGCGCCCCAGAAAACCCTACAGGAGGAAAACGACTATGAAACAAAAAGCCCTGTTCCGGCGCGGCTTAGCGCTGCTGCTGACACTGGCGCTGCTGGCCGGCGCGGTCCCCGCCGCCCTGGCAGCCGAGACCTGTCCCAAGGGCGGCTCCCATACCGTGACCGAGTGGTCCATCATCCGCGCCGCCAACTGCCACGAGATCGGCACCCGCCGCGGCGTGTGTACCAAGTGCGGCAGCGCGGTCTATGAGGACATCCCCATCGACCCCACCAACCACGACGCCATCTACACCGACAACAACGACGGGCTGACCCACTCGTTCCGCTGCCTCTACGACGGCGCGGTCAGCTCCAAGGAGCTCCACGACTTTGAGGACGGCCGCTGCATCAAGTGCATGGCCGTGGACTACAACCAGGTCAAGATCTCCCTGCCGGAGCGGACGGAGCAGTACGTGGACCTGAACGACGCCTCCGCCTCCCTGTCCATGGGCGACGTCCGCCTGACGGTGGGCAGCGCCGACATCACCGACGAGTACACCCTGTCCTGCAACTGGTACTACCAGGGCTCCCTGGTGGGCAGCGGCGAGACCTATCCCCTCCCCGCCAGCTTCACCGCCGCCGAGGCCGACTATGAGTATGTCTGCTTCATCCTGGCCACCGCCAAAAACGGCAGCGGCAAGTCCATCAGCGCCTCCTGCACCATCGCCGTCCACGTCCGGGAGCTGATCGAGGCCTACGCCGTGGTGGGCACCGAGGACAGCTACTTCGCCCTGGGCGCCACCAACAGCCGCACCGGCGTCTCCGCGGCGGAGCAGATCTACAACCAGGTCTACGCCCTCTCCGACAGCTATCCCAGCTACGTGATCTTCGCGGACAAGCCCGCCTCCAAGGTGGGCCAGCTGAACGTGACCGCCGGCATCCCCTACGACTTCTCCGACAAGTCCAACTCCCTGTCCCGGGCGGAGTTCGTGCCGGACAAGACCAGCACCGGCGCCTATGTCATCAACTTCACCGCCTACGACAGCCGGGGAGCGGCCTATCCCGGCACCCTGACCATCACCGTGGAGCAGTCCCTGGGGAGCATGGACGTGCTGTACACCACCACCTCCGGCGCTGTGGTGAATCTCCAGCCCCAGGACTTTGACGCCTTCTGGCGCAGGACCTACCCCCAGGGCGCCCTGACCCGGATCAGCTTCACCACCCTGCCCTCCACCACCCAGGGCGCGCTGTACACCGGCTACACCTCCGCCTCCCGGCCCGGCGTCCGGGTGAAGGCCCAGGAGTACTTCTACCTCTCCCCCACCGCCCAGAACCAGAGCGCCCTGAGCGGCGTCACCTTCGTCCCCGGCAGCCGCTTTACCGGCTGCGTCACCATCCCCTTCGAGGCCTACGGCCAGAATAACCGGAACGTCTCCACCTATCTCTTCGGCAATCTCTGCGTCTTTGTCAACGAGGGCGCGGTCCAGAGCGTCAACTACGCCGTCACCGCCGGCGGCACCGTGAAGCTGCGGGAGGCCGACTTCCTCGCCGTCTACCAGGCCTTCACCGGCGCCAAGGACGCCGGCTTCTACATCCAGCTGCTGGACGTCCCCGCCTACGGCTCCCTGTACCTGAACTACACCGGCAGCCCCTGGGACGCCAAGCTCACCGCCGCCAACGTGTCCTCCTATCCCCTCTACTGCGGCGCTCAGACCGGCGGGATCGGCAGCGTCACCTACCTGTCCGGCAGCGGCCTGACCGAGTCCGTGCGCTATGTGGCCTACAGCACCAGGGGGGCCCTGCTCTATGTGGGCACCATCAGCTTCGGCCGGGGCGACCTGTCGGTGAGCTACACCGCCGGCATCTCCGGCGTCAGCTTCGCCTCCAGCGACTTTGAGACGGCCCTGGGCCTCACCGCCGCCGCGGCCACCGGCACCTATCTGACCTTCACGCCGCCCACCCAGGGCTCCCTCACCTACACCCGCACCGGCTCCGCCGGCGTCAGCGTCACCGCCAATGACAAGTACTACCTGGGCACCGACCTGACCAGCGTCAGCAACCTCCGCTACACGCCCAAGGCGGGCCAGACCGGCACCGTCTGCATCCCCTTCACCGTCTGCCAGCCCAGCGGCGTGATCACCTCCGGCACGGTGAAGATCACCGTCCGCACCGCCTACACCAAGAGCTTCACCGACGTGACCAGCGGCCAGTGGTTCTACACCTACGTCATGGATCTGGCGGAGGCGGGGATCATCAACGGCACGACGCCCACCACCTATCAGCCTGACGGTGAGGTGACCTACGGCCAGGCCCTGAAGCTCATCATGCTGGCCTCCGGCTATGCGGAGCAGGCTCCCACCGGCAAGAACTGGGCCAGCGGCTACCTCACCGCCGCCGTTCGGGACGGCCTGCTTCCCAGCACGGTGACGGAGAGTTATCTGGACCGGAAGATCGACCGCTACACCATCGCCACCGTGGCGGCCAAGGCCATGCGCCTGCCCCTGTCCACCCTGACGTCCTCCCCCTTCTCCGACATGGGCATGACGGAGGCCGCCGCCCCCTACGTCCTGGCCCTCTATGAGGCCAAGATCCTGGAGGGCACCACCCTCAGCAACGGCAAGGTCATGTTCTACGGCGTCAACTCCATCCGCCGCTCGGAGATGGCCGCCATCGTCTGGCGCATCAACAACTACAAAAAGTAATATTCCGTCGAAATAATACAGAAAACAATGCAGGAGAGGGTCCCCGGCGTCTGCCGGGGACCCTCTCCTTGCTGTCACGGTTCTGTCACGGCTGCTCCGGGGGCGTTTTGCCCCGGATGACGGCCTGGTTTTTCACGGTGTGGATGCTCTCCCCCCGGCGGTTGGACCGCCGGATGATGTCGCTGATCGCCCCCTCCGCCGCCTGGACCTCCTCCAGAAAATCCTGGGCGGAGACCTTCACCGCCCCGTGGCCCAAGATGATGAGCTGCTCCAGGCTGTCGGAGGTGGCCACCCGGACCCGGTGGTCCCGGGCGATGGCGTAGGTGGCCCGCTCGATATAGGTGTCCGCCGTCTCCGCCTCCTTGGTGTAGACCACGTGGATGTTCCGGAAGCGCTGGGTGCTGCCGGGGTTCCCCTTGACCCGGTAGGCGTCGAACACGGCGATGACCACGCACTTTTCAAACCCCTGGAAGTTGCACAGGATGTCCAGCAGCATCAGCCGGGCGCTCTCCAGGTTCTCCCGCGCCATGTCCCGCAGCTCGTCCCAGGCGAAGATGATGTTGTACCCGTCCACCAGCAGATAGTAGGGCTCGCTGATCCGGTCCGGCACCGTCCGCTTCCGGGGCGGCTCCGCCGGGCGCTTAGGCGTGCTCTGGAAGGCCCGGGGCCGCTCCACCTGGCCGTAGGTCCGCTCGTAGATGGCCTGCAGCTCCCGCTCCTCCTCCCGGGACCGGGGAGGGG
>DBFJQM010000023.1:0-24420 GCA_048404665.1 Candidatus Pelethomonas sp. | reverse complement strand
GTGGTGGGGATCACCGCCGCGATCAGGCCCACCGGCTCCGCGATCCGCCTGAAGCCGAAGGCGGGATCGTCCTCGATGACGCCGCAGGTCCTCATGTTCTTATAGGCGTTGTAGATATATTCGGCGGCGTAGTGGTTTTTGATGACCTTGTCCTCCACCACGCCCATGCCGGTCTCCTCCACGGCCATCTTCGCCAGCGGGATGCGCTGCCTGTTGGCGGCCTTGGCGGCCTCGAAAAAGATATGGTCCACCTGCTCCTGGGTGAAGCCGGCAAAGGTCCGCTGGGCCCGGCGCATGGCCTCCAGCTTGGCGGCCAGGGCCTCCGCGGTGTCGATCACGGCAGGGATGTTGTTCTCCATCATCACGCAGTACCTCCTATCACAGTGTGTCGATCGTCTCGCCGGAGTTCGTTAAAAGTTTAACGCTCTGACTGGTACCAGTATATGCGTTTGTTAAAGTTTTGTCAATACGCGGACGGGAAATATTTTTATTCTTTTTTCTGGAAAAGCGCTTGACAGGCGCGGACTTCCCTGCTATACTAAGCGAGCAAAATAAAGCAGGCAGGCTGCGTCCGCCTCACCCCCAGCACAGCGAAGGGGTCAAAATGGTATCGTTCACCCCCGCCGGGGGTGCTGTACTGTTGCGGATGCGAGGGCGCATCCGCATTTTATTTTGCGCCACGTGTATTGGGCATTTGTTGAGGGAGGTGCTTCGGCTATTAGCAATGTAACGCATCAACTGAATGAGGACATCCGGGACAGGGAGCTGCGCCTGATCGGCAGCGGCGGCGAGCAGCTGGGAATCATGTCCGCGGACGAGGCTCTGCGGATCGCTGACGAAAAGGGCTTGGATCTGGTGAAGATCTCTCCCCAGGCCAATCCCCCGGTGTGCAAGCTGATGGACTACGGCAAGTACCGGTTCGAGCAGGGCAAGCGCGAGAAGGAAGCCCGGAAGAACCAGCATGTCGTGGAGATCAAGGAGATCAGGATGTCCCCCGGCATCGACATTGGCGATTTCAATGTCAAGCTGAAAAACGCCCAGAAGTTCCTCACCGACGGCAACCGCGTCAAGGTCTCCGTCCGCTTCCGCGGCCGGGAGATGGCGCACACCGATATCGGGCGGAAGCTGCTGGATAAATTTGCGGAGCAGTGCGCCGAGGTGTCCAACGTTGACAAGGGAGCCAAGCTGGAGGGCAGGAACATGTCCATGTTCCTCTCCCCAAAGAAGTAAAACGCCTATTGCTGTCGCATAGGAAACATACGGAAGGAGTATTGAAGTTATGCCTAAGCTCAAGAGCCACAGCGGCGCCAAGAAAAGATTCAACCTGACCAAGACCGGCAAGGTCAAGCGTGCCAAGGCCTTTAAGAGCCACATCCTCACCAAGAAGGATACCAAGCGTACCCGTCGTCTGCGCACCGGTGGTTATGCCGACGTGACCAACGAGGCTACCATCCGCAAGATGATCCCCTACAAATAAGAAATACGATACGCTTTAGAATAGGAGGCTTTTACAATGGCTAGAGTGAAAGGCGCGATGATGACGCGCAAGAGAAGAAGTAAGATCCTGAAGATGGCCAAGGGCTACTGGGGCGCCAAGAGCAAGCACTTTAAGATGGCCAACCAGCAGGTCATGAAGTCCCTGACCTACGCCTACGTGGGCCGCCGCCTGAAGAAGCGGGACTTCCGCCAGCTGTGGATCACCCGCATCAGCGCCGCCTGCAAGACGAACGGCATGAACTACTCCACCTTCATGCACGGCCTGAAGACCGCCGGCGTGGAGATCAACCGCAAGATGCTGGCCGAGCTGGCTGTGAACAACGCCGCCGCCTTTACCCAGCTGTGCGATATGGCCAAGAAGGCCAACGCCTGAGTCCTTTGACAACTGGCGAACATAGCGCCGCCCGGCAGACGCCGGGCGGCGCTCGGTTTGTCAAGGAACTTCCAAACGGGGAAGCGCGTTTGTATTCCCGCGGGGGGAGCGCGAGGGGGCAAAGCCCGCCTCGCGTGGAATCAAATGCCCCGCTAAGCCTTGCCCCGCAAGGCGTGCGGCGAGCGCAGCGAGGACTTTTCCGGCGGCTCTGCCGCAGGGAAAGTAACGGCATTTGTCAGGCTGCCGGGAAAGTCTAAGACTTTTCCGGCAGCCTGAGCGCCGCCCGGCAGACGCCGGGCGGCGCTTTTTTGTCCTCTTTCCCTTCCCTATTTGACTTTTCCGGCGCGGCGCGATACAATAGGGAAAACGAAGCATCAGGAGGAACGCCCTCATGGTATATTCCGATAATCCCCGGGTCCACTACAACAGGACCCAGCTGGCCGAGGTCATCTGCCAGCTCCGCTTTCCCGCCATCCTCTCCATCGGCGCCAGGGAGCCCGCCGACTTCCAGGACGCCATCCGCTCCATGTTCCCCCGGTACGCCGCCAATGTGGAGCGCCCCGCCCCCCGGGTCACCGGCCTGGGCACCGCCAACCCCCAGCTGGAGACCCCTAAGCCCATCACCAACTACAGCTTTATCTCCGCCGACGGCAAGTGGAAGCTGAACCTCACCAGCACCTTCATCTCCCTGTCCACCGTAGCCTACCCCGGCTGGGAGGTCTTCGGCAAGCACTTTGACCTGCCCCTGGCCCAGTTCATCCGCATCTATCAGCCCGCCTTCTTCGAGCGCATCGGCCTGCGGTATGTGAACATCTTCTCCCGGAAGGCCCTGGGCCTGGAGGGGGAGCCCTGGCGCGCCCTCATCGCCCGGCCCTACCTGGGCCCGCTGGCGGAGGAGGACGTGGACGAGCAGCGGACCGCCAAGTGCTCCGTGGATGTGGAAATGTCCCTGGACAGCTCCTGCCGGATGAAGCTCCACGCGGGACCCGGCATGGTGAAGAAGAACGTCCCCAACGCCCCCCAGGACCCGGAGGTGAAGTTCATTCTGGATATGGACCTCTTTCTGGGCGGCCAGATCGACCCCCGCATGGCCGCCGCCAGCCTGGAGACCCTCCACGGCCACTCCGCCCCCCTGTTCCAGGGCGCCATCACCGATAAGCTCCACTCCGCCCTGGACCCGCAGTAGGCATACATCCTTTTCTTGAAAGAAAAGGATCAAAAGAACGTTTCCTTTGAAACGCTGTTTCACCATGGGACACAATAAAGCGCGGCCTCCGTATCTGGAGGCCGGCGCTTTGTTTGCTTTATGTGCTGGGGGAGCGCATCACGCCTTTCCGTGGAATTTCCTCCACCAGAAGGCCAGGGAGATCAAGCCGGGGATGGCGATATAGAGCAGGACAGCCCCAATGGACACCGCCTTGAACCGGGCCTCCTCCACCGTCAGCGCCGCCCCGACGTACACCAGCGTCAGCGGCAGGGCGATCACCCCCAGCACCCGGTGGGCCACGTTCCAGGTGTCCTCGTCCGCCACCGTCCAGGGCAGGCGCAGCCCCGTATGCCGGGTAAAGGGCAGCCGGGGCGAAATAAACCCGCCGAACAGGAACAGCGCGCCGGTGAGCGCCATGGCCAGGAGCCGCCCGTCCCGGTCCGACACCTGGAGCACATTTCCCCGGTCCAGCGCCGCCACGGCCACCGTCAGCACCACCACCGCGATGTTGAAGATCGTCACCGCCCGCACCGCGCCAAGGCGCAGCTCCGCCGTTGTCACCCTCGTCAGCAGCGCCAGGTTCCGGTACAGCACGATCAGCGCCGCCAGGACGCAGGCCCCCGTCAGCAGGAGGGAAACCAGCTCATTCCCCACGTTCAGCATCACCAGCACGGCGGCAAAACTCAACAGCAGGATCGCTCCCCGCTTTTTCCCCGCCTGGGCATACAGCTCGCCCATCTGCCGCGCCTCCGCCAGCTCCCGGTTCAGCCGGGCCAGGGTATCGGCCAGGTCCCCGCTCTCCTCCGCCGGCGAGTTCCCCAGCAGCGCGCTGACCGGCACCTCCAGCAGCTCTGCCAGCCGGACCACCATGTCCGCGTCGGGCACCGACGCGCCCTTCTCCCACTTGGACACCGTCTGCCGCACCACATGGAGCTGCACTGCCAGCTCCTCCTGGCGCATCCCCTTGGCCCGCCGCGCCCGCCGGATGTTCTCTCCGATCATGGTACTCACCGTCCTTTCCCCCTCATCATAGCGAATCCGGGGAAGAAAGGCAAGCAACGGAAGTTAACATGGGTCAGAAGTGGGCCCGATAGCTGTACCAGCCCGGGGCGATCTGGCGGGTCTCATAGGTGTCGTCGCCGGTTTCCTCCCGCCAGGTCCAGCCGTTCGGCCCCTCCGTCAGGGCCATATCCGTCCCCTGGAACCCGGCGGGCCCGCCGCCGGTGGTATAGACTCCCCAGTAGTCTGTCTGGGGGCCGATGCCCCAGCCGCCCATGAAAAACGCCGCCGCTACGACTGTTCCGTCCTTCTGGGAGGTCCACAGGCTCACCTCCGCCACCCCGGCGGGCTTTTTCCACGGCTCCCCAGCCAGAGCCGCCTCCGCCGCCCGGGCAAAGGCGTCCTCCTGGGCGAGGTAGAGCCACGCCGACCGGTCCATCGGGTCCGTCAGGCACCAGGCCGCCGCCAGGCACACCGCCGCAGCGGCGATCACCGCCAGCGCGATTCGCCCCTTCCGCATATCTGCTTCTCCCATCGTGTTACAGCCCCTGCAGGGGGCGCTTGCTGACTGCCAGGGAATCGGTGCCCCGGACCAGGGGTCCCCGGTCGTCGTAGTAGACGTAGCAGGGGTCCAGCCAGGATCGGTCCACCTCCACCACCTGTCTGTCCTCCCAGGTCACCACCCGCTCCTCAGCGGCCAGCACGATGGTCGCAACCCCCATCAGGGCCGCTACCAGCAGGACCCACAGCCCCGCCGCGGCCGCCGCCCCGGTCCAGCACCGGCGCAGCCACTTCAGGCGCTCCCCCAGAAGCTGTCCCAGGCACCGGACCGTGGAGAGCAAAACGCCCACGCCTCCGGCCAGGGCGCCGTGGTACAGCAGGCAGACCACCCAGCCCCGCCAGGAAAGCCCCAGGCGGCCCAGCAGCATCCCTCCGGGAATCAGGAGCGCCAGCGCCCCCAGCATCACGCCGGTCCACACCGCCAGGACCTTCCGCAGATGCCCCCGGCACCGGACCAGGCACACCGCCGCCGACGCCGTCAGGAACCCCGCCGACGCCACCAGCAGCAGCTCCGGCCCGTTCATCTCCATCAGCTTCTGTCCTCCCCGGGAACATAGGCCAGAATATCCCCCGGCTGGCAGTCCAGCGCTTTGCAGATGGCCTCCAGGGTGGTGAAGCGCACCGCCCTGGCCTTACCGGTCTTTAAGATGGAGAGGTTGGCCAGCGTCACATCCACCTGCTCCGACAGCTGGCTGAGGGTCATCTTCCTCTTGGCCAGCATCACGTCCAGATTGACCATGATCGGCATGTCGTCACCTCCTAAATGGTCAGGTCGTTGTCCGCCTTCAGATCGGCGGCCTTCAGCACCAGATGGCTGAGCAGGAACGCCGCCATGGCGATCATCAGGCCCCCCAGCACCGCCGCCATGGACAGCAGCATGATGCCCGGCTGTCCCCCGGTGATGGCGAAGATGGTCACCGTCCCCACCACGCAGTAGCCGGTGTCCACCATGGCGCAGATGCCGATTCCCGTCAGATGGCGGGCATTCTCGTGGCTGAAGGAGTTGTCCCGCCCGATCTCCGTACAGATGCGCCAGAACAGCACCATCGCCACGGCGATAGGCGCCGCGCTGAGGCTCACCGCGATGATGCAGGGCGTCACCAGCCACTCAAACGCCGGCTCCATAGTCCCCATCTCCCGGATAACCTCCGGAAACGCCAGGATGTAGAACGCCGCCGCCATGGCCGCCAGAAAAAGGATGGTCCCCTTCAGGACCCGCACCAGCCCAACTCGCTTCATGTCTCATTTCCTCCTTTGGGTTTGTAGCCCTACTATACTCCCTCCATTTTCGATTGTCAATATATTTTTATCGAAAATCAATAAATTCTTTGTGCTTTACCAGGAGGCGGAAATGTGGTATACTGGGGAAAACCGAAGCAGGAGGAGCAAACGCCATGAAAAAGATCGCGCTGGCCTACGCCATGGATTCCGAGATCGAGAGTCTGCTGGCAGCGGCTGGGACCAATATCATCGACCGGGGGGACGGCGCTCTGCTGGTCTACGAGATCGAGCCGGGAATCATCGCCTACGCCGGGGGCGTGGGCAAGGTGAACGCCGCCATGAGCACCCAATTTGTCATTGACCGCCACCGGCCGGACTGGATCGTCAACGCCGGGGTGGCGGGCAGCTTTCTGGACCTGCCCATTGGCACGGTGGTGCTGGCCAAGGGCTTTGTCCAGCACGACATGGACACCACCGCCATGGGGGACCCCATCGGCATGGTCTCCACGGTCAATCAGATCTACTTCCCCACCGACCGCCTGGAGCGGACGGAGGCTGTTCTGACGGGCCTGGGCGTGGCACACGAGACCGGGGACGTGGCTACCGGCGACGTCTTTATGGTGCGGGGGGACCGGGCGGACTGGGTGGCGCGGACCTTCTCCCCCACCCTCTGCGAGATGGAGGGCTGCGCCATCGCCCAGGTGTGCCTGCGCAGCGGCGTGGCGTTCACCGCCCTGAAGTCCGTCTCCGACCGGCTGTGCCGGGAAAACAGCGCCCAGGAGTTCTTCAATTTCCCCCAGGCCATGGCAAAGCTCAATACCATCGTCCTCCCCTTCGCCCGCGCCCTGCGGGACGAAGCATAAGGCATACATACTTTTCTTGAAAGAAAAGTATCAAAAGAACTTTATGGCGAAACTCCGTTTCGCCAGGGAAAATTTTTTTGACAGATCTTGAAGGAAATCGCTCAAAAGCCCGCCGCAGGCGTTTCGCCGCCGCAGCGGCGAAATGATCCTAAATCGTTTTTCCGGCGGCGTGTACGTCGGAAAAACACTTTGCGGGCCGCACTCGGCCCGGGCCCTCCCCTTCAAAAAAGTGCTTGCACTTTTTTGATTAGATCAAGCCTTTTGAAAGGCTTGTAGGGCGTGGGGCAAAGCCCCGCCATTCTGTCGTAACAAGTAAGGAGAACACTGTCATGGAACGCATTGCCAGCTTTACGGTGGACCACACCAAACTGGTCCCCGGTATGTACCTCTCCCGCCGGGACGGGGACGTCACCACCTTCGACCTGCGCCTGAAAAAGCCCAACACCGGCGACCTGCTGTCCAACGCCGAAATGCACTCCGTGGAACACATCATCGCCACCCTCCTGCGCAACAGCGCCGCCAAGGACGCGGTCATCTACTTCGGCCCCATGGGCTGCCAGACCGGCTTCTACTTCCTCTTCGACAGCAAAAAGCTCTCCGACCGGGAGGCCGTGGCCCTGGTGCAGCAGGTCTTTGCCGCCGGAGCCGCCTACCACGGCCCCATGCCCGGGAAGAGCGCCGCTGAGTGTGGGAATTATGTCAACCTAGATGTGGCCCTGGCAAACGCCCAGTGCGCCTATTACAGCGAGATCATCCGGGACTGGACGGTGGAAAACCTGGCCTATTGAGGAAAATCTGCCGGATTTTGGAATGAAATTTGAAAAAACAGTTGACATTGGCATCTTCCGCTGTTATACTAGGTAAGCCGCTTTGAATGGGTATAAGTGCGTCCATGGGACGCCACCTACGACAGCGCGCCCGTAAAGAAGCGCGGTCATGTGCTTCATAATAAAGGAAAGCGAGGTGCAAAAGGAATGCACGCAATCATCGTTACCGGCGGCAAGCAGTACAAGGTTGCCGAGGGCGACACCCTGTTCATCGAGAAGCTGCCCGTGGAGGCCGGCGATCAGGTGGTCTTTGACCAGGTCCTGGCTGTGCTGGACGGCGACAACGCCACCATCGGCACCCCCACCGTGGCCGGCGCCACCGTGGAGGCCAACACCGTGAAGAACGGCAAGGGCAAGAAGATCCGCATCTTCAAGTACAACCCCAAGAAGGGCTACCGCAAGCGGCAGGGCCATCGTCAGCCCTACACCAAGGTGGAGATCACCAAGATCAACGCCTAAGGCATGACGACCGTCACATTCCGCACGGAGGGCGACCGCATCCTGGGCTTTGAGGCCGTGGGACACAGCGGCTTCGCCGACCAGGGCGAGGACATCGTCTGCGCCGCCGTCACCAGCGCCGTCCGGCTCGTCGAGTGCGTGGTCAACGACGTGATGGGCCTTTGCGCCGCGGTGAAGGTCAGCGACAGCGACGCCTCCATCTCCCTGCGGCTCCCCGGCTCCCTGGGCCAGACCGCCGAGAGCACCTGCCAGTCCCTGCTGACGGGCCTCATGGTCTACCTCAGCGAGCTGCACAACGAGTATCCCGACAACATTGAAGTCATGGAGGCCGACTAGGCCCCCTCTCCCCCGCGAAGCATCTTTCAGAAAGGATGGTATGCGCATCATGATGAACATTGGTCTTCAGTTCTTCGCTCACAAGAAGGGCGTTGGTTCCACCAAGAACGGCCGTGATTCCGAGTCCAAGCGCCTGGGGCCCAAGCGGGCTGACGGGCAGCACGTTCTGGCCGGCAACATCCTGGTCCGCCAGCGCGGCACCCACATCCACCCCGGCGTCAACGTGGGCCGCGGCAGCGACGACACCCTGTTCGCCAAGGCTGACGGCGTGGTCCGTTTCGAGCGTCTGGGCAAGGATCGCAAGCAGGTCTCCGTCTACGAGGCTTGATGCGTTCGATAACACATAAAAGAGCTGCCGCTGTTCACTTCAGCGGCAGCTCTTTTCCTGTACCCGGCCCAGCAGATAGTCCACCGACGTGTAAAAATCCGCCGGTGAACTTGCATTTTGTCCCCGCATCGGGTACAATAAGCACAATGACAAAAGGCACGGGAGGCTTCCCTATGGCAACAACATTTATCGACAAGGCCCGCATCTCCGTCAAGGCGGGGGCGGGCGGCAACGGCTGCGTATCCTTCCACCGGGAGAAGTATATCGCCGCCGGCGGCCCCGACGGCGGCGACGGCGGCCAGGGCGGCCATATCATCCTCCAGGTGGACGACAATCTCTCCACCCTGATGGATTTCCGGTATAAGCGCAAGTACACGGCGGAAAACGGCGTGGACGGCATGGGCCAGCGCAAAAACGGCAAGGACGGCAAGTCCCTGACCATCCGCGTGCCCCGGGGCACCCTGGTCCGGGACGCGGAGACCAACGAGATCATCCAGGACATGTCCGGGGACGAGCCGTATATCCTCTGCCGGGGCGGCAAGGGCGGCTGGGGCAACGCCCACTTTGCCACTCCCACCCGGCAGGCCCCCCGGTTTGCCAAAAGCGGCCTCCCCGGCGAGAGCCACGACGTGGTGCTGGAGCTGAAGCTGCTGGCGGACGTGGGCCTGGTGGGCTTCCCCAACGTGGGCAAGTCCACCCTCCTCAGCGTGGTCAGCCGGGCCAACCCCAAGATTGCCAACTACCACTTCACCACCCTCTATCCCAATCTGGGCGTGGTGTACGTGGACGAGGGCGTCAGCTTTGTCATGGCGGACATCCCCGGCATCATCGAGGGGGCCAGCCAGGGCGCGGGCCTGGGCCACGACTTTCTGCGGCACATCGACCGCTGCCGCCTGCTGGTCCATGTGGTGGACGTGTCCGGCAGCGAGGGCCGGGACCCGGTGGCGGACTTTGACGCCATCAACCAGGAGCTGGCCCGGTACAGCCCGGAGCTGGCCAGGCGGCCTCAGATCGTGGCGGCCAACAAGGTGGACATCATGGCGGACGAGGGCCTGCTCGCGGCCCTGCGGGCGCATGTGGAGGCCCTGGGCTATCCCCTTTTCACCATCTCCGCCGCCGCCCACCAGGGCACCCGGGAGCTGATGTTCGCCGTGGCGAACAAGCTGCGGGAGCTGCCGCCGGTGGCGGTCTACGCGCCGGAGTACGTCAAGCGCCCCCCCAAGGTGGATATGAGCGAGCCTCTCACCGTGAACGTGGAGGACGGGGTGTATCTGGTGGAGGGCCCCTGGCTCCAGCGGCTCATCTCCAACACCAACTTCGGCGACTACGAAAGCCGCATGTGGTTCGACAGGATGCTCCGGGAGAGCGGCCTTTTCGACCGGCTGGACGCCATGGGCATCCAGGACGGGGACCTGGTGAGCATGTACAACCTGGAGTTCGAGTATCAGCACTGAGTCTGTTTCCCGGCCAGGAGCTTTCACAGAAAGCCGCGCGCACCGCGGCAGGCGGAAAAGAGGAGGAGCCATCAGGCTCCTCCTCTTTTCCTGCGCGGCTGCGTCATTTCGCGCCGCGGGTCCGCCGCCGCAGCACGGCCACAGCCCCCGCCATGGCCCCGGCGCCCAGCAGGCACAGGCCCCCCGCCGCCAGCGCCGCCGTATTCGTGTGCTCCCGGCGGTATGTGTCGTACAGCTCCGCCACCGACACCACCCGCCGGTACCCGGCTCCAAAATTCTTCTCCTCATAGACCGCCCGGATCTGGTCCTCCAGCTCCGCCGGATCCAGGGCGGAGCGGACATACAGGCCCTGGGTGGCCGCAGAGCTGAGCTGGACCCGGTTGTAGTTTTCGGCGTTTATCACGGCCACGATGCAGCTGTCCAGCCGGTCACGCCCGATGTTGGGGTCGTAGACGTCATACTGCGTGTCGTCCGGGACATAGATCGGATGGATGGTAAAGTCCGCCGCCGTCTTTTGGCTTCTCGTCCGGCCCAGCGCGTCGTTATAGATGTTCTCCACCTCGACATTGTTGAAATACATGAATTCCTGGTAGATCGAGGTGATCAGCGGCTCGTCCGCCCGGTACTTCTCCGGCACCAGGATATCCAGCGTATCCGCGTCGTCCGTCAGAAGCCGCCGCACGTCGGTCCCGGTCACGTCCTCCACCCGGGTGTGATCGAAGTACCTGCCGGACACCGTGATGGAGTATCCGTAGCAGTCGTACTCCACGGGGATGTTCCCGCGCTCCGTCAGCTCGTATCTGGGTACGCCGTCCAGCCGGTCATAATTCCAGGTGGAGCAGATAAACGCGCCGCACCGGTCCTCCAATTCCATGTACACCTCCCGGAACGCCGTGGAATTTTCCCAGTCCTCCGCCCTGTCCCGGTAGTCGCCCACCGGGGCCTGACGGATCCGGAAGAAATCCTCCTTCGCCCTCCACAGCTCCCTGTCCAATGACGCGCCTCCCAGCAGGGAAACAGCCAGAAGGCACGCGGCAAAAGCGCTCAGCGCCCGCAGGGATCTTCGCATAACATCTCCTTTCCATCCTGTGTTTCATCTGTCATTTCAGCTCCACCACGGTCAGCCTGCCGCCGTCCACGGTGAATCGGACCTCCCGGCCCGCGAAAGCCATGCCGTATACCCGCTCCGGGTCGCTCTGGTAGGGAGGCCTCGGGTCCTGGGCCAGGACGCCCAGCAGGGCCTCCCGCTTCTCCGGCGGCAGGGCCGCAAGCAGCGCCGCCGGGCAGTCCACCTCCAGCGTCTCCCGGGCCACCCGGTCCGTAAAGCCGCCGGTGGCGGCGGGGTGGCAGTCGGCGTAGGGCAGATAGGGCTTCACGTCGTAGATGGGCGTGCCGTCCATCAGGTCGGCCCCGGCCACCAGCAGCGCCGGTCCGTCGACCGCGTCCCACTCCACCGCCAGCAGCCCCACGGAGGACAGGCCGATGGGATTGGGACGGAAGGGGGACCGGGTGGCGAACACCCCCAGCCGCTGGTTGCCCCCCAGCCGGGGCGGGCGCACCGTAGGCGACCAGTCCTCCCGCACCGCGCCGGAAAACTGCCACACCAGCCACAGGTGGGAAAATTCCTCGATGCCCCGCAGGGCGTCCGGATTCCGGTAGGGCGGCTCGAACACCACCCGTCCCCGCAGCTCCTCCACCAGTCCGCTCTGGCGGGGCACGCCAAATTTTGCAGGGAGGTCGCCCCGGTAGCGGGCGATCACCTTCATGGGTCTGTTTTCCTCCATCCGGCACCTCTTCTCTCTGTTTTCTCCAGTATACCCGGCGGCCGGGGCCTTGTCAACGGAGGTGTCTTGTGATTTGTTGAAGAATAAACGCAGCGCGTATGAAGATACTTTAAAGGAAAACCGCAGACCCTAAAATCGCGCGAAAAGGGCCGGACGAACGTCCGGCCCTCTGCGCAGGCAGATGCTTACAGGCTCTTCTCGTAGGACTCGATCATCTTCTTGACCATCTGGCCGCCCACAGAGCCGGCCTCCCGGGAGCTGAGGTCGCCGTTGTAGCCTTCCTTCAGGTTGACGCCCACCTCGCTGGCGGCCTCCATCTTGAACTTGTCCATAGCCTCGCGGGCCTCGGGGACGTTGATGCGGTTGTTCTTCTTAGACATTTTCCTTTTCTCCTTCTCCATTTTTGCGGCAGCGCCCGCCGTCAGGAAAATCGGACGCTGCCGCGTCTTGCTTCTCCCTGTGGTGGAGCTGTCGGAGCGGAACTTTTTATCCGTCCCTGCCGCACCCATAGCTTGCGCAGAGGCCGACGCATTATGCTTTTCGCGGAGGCGGTAATTTTTTGTATCAAATCGCCGCAGACCCGAGGCGCCAGGCACAAAAAAGCCCGGGCGGAGCCATACGGCTCCGCCCGGACCGGCTTCTATTCCCCCATCAGCTCCAGCAGCCGCTGGAACAGGTGGCCCGCCACATAGTAGGTGGTCTCGTAGTGGATAAAATCCAGGGTGTTCTCGTCCCACAGCAGGGTCAGGCTGGCGGGGAAATCCTCGTCAGAGGCCCAGAATTGCAGCAGGACGGGGAGAAAGGAAAACGGATACAGCCGGAAGGCCGCGTCCCCCCTGCCCTCCGGGACACCGCCCAGGGCGGCGCAGGCCCGCTTCAGCTGATCGGCGCGCCCGTCAAAGCGGCCGGCCACAGGCTGGAACATCCCGTCCCCCACCTGGGAGGACTGGACGGTCCCCTTCAGCTGGTTGACGGTGCAGAACCTGCCGGAGAGGCGGCAGTCCGTCTTGGAGCAGCACAGGGCGTCGCAGATGGAGAGGGCCTCGTTGAAGCCGGCCTCGTGGGCGGTGCGGAAGCCGTCGCCGCTCCACTCCACCACGCCGGTGCGCCGCCCCACCCGGTAGTCCCTGCCCACAAAGGGGAGGTACAGGTACTGCCCGTCGTGGGCCAGGCTGAATTTTCGTATCATGGCCTCCTGGTCGTACCCCAGAAAGAGCTGCCGGGTGCTGTCCCGGGTGATATCGTAGTTGGATCGTGACATGGCCGTTCCTCCGCTCACCGTCCTCCGCTCACCGTCCTCCGCTCTCCTCTGCGGCGGCGTCCGCCCGGTTCAGCTTGACGCCTACGCAGCGGTTGATGGGCAGCCCCTGCTCGTAGAACTTGGCCTCATAGTCGGTCATCACGCCCTGGGGGCCGTTTTCGTGGAGGTTCCGGGTGACCTCCCGCAGCTCATACCCCGCCGCCGGGAACTCCTGCACGGAGAACTCGAACAACGGCTGGTTGTCGGTCTTGAACTCCACCCGGCCTCCGTCGGACAGCACCCTGCGGTACAGCTCCAGGAAGTCCCGGTGGGTCAGGCGGCGCTTGGCCTGGCGCTTAGGGGGCCAGGGGTCGCAGAAGTTGATGTAGATGAGGTCCGCCTCGCCGGGGGCGAAGTAGTCCGGCAGCAGAGCGGCGTCCCCCACCACGAAAAACACGTTCTTCAGCTCCAGGGCCACCGCCCGCTCCATGGCCACCACCAGGGCGTCCGGCACCTTCTCGATGGCGACGAACAGCACGTCCGGCTCCCGCCGGGCGGTCTCCACCGTGAACCGGCCCTTGCCGCAGCCCAGCTCCAGGCGCAGCTCCCTGGCCTGGGGCATCAGCGTCTCCCGCCACCGGCCCCGCAGGGCGAAGCCGTCGGCCACGTGGACGGCGGCGCACCGCTCCATCCGGGGAATCAGATTTTTCTTTTTCCGCATCCGCATAGGGGTCCCCTCCTGGAAATTTCTCGAAAAATCATACCATATCCGCGGGAAAAAGGCAAGTGCGTCTCCCCTGCCCCGCCCCGTTTTTCCGGAAAGTCCGCCCCGCTGCAAAAAAACTTTGCGTCGGCGGGCAGAATGTGGTAGAATAGAGGCAACTTAAGGAGGGGAGGTTCCCATATGGCAAATTGCATCATCACCATAGGGCGTCAGTGCGGCAGCGGAGGGCACACCATCGGCAAGCTGCTGGCCCAGCGGCTGGGCCTTTCGTTTTACGATAAGGAGATCGTAGAGATGGTGGCGGCAAAGACCAAGCTGTCCCCGGATTTCATCCGCACCCACGGCGAGTACTTCCAGGGCGGCTCTCTGGGCCACATCATCGGTTACGGCACCCGGTTCGACGGCTCTGTCAAGACCGGCAGCGCCCTGACGGACCAGCTCAACCAGGCCCAGCGGGAGATCATCCTGGAGGTTGCGGAGAAGGAGCCCTGCGTCATCGTGGGCCGCTGCGCCGACTACGTGCTCCAGGGGAAGTACCCCACGCTGAACGTGTTCATCCACTCGGATATGCCCTACAAGATCGAGCGCAGCATCCAGGAGCACGGCCTGGAGCGGGAGAAGGCGGAGAAGATCCTCACCCGCCGGGACCGGGCCCGGGCCCAGCACTACCGGTTCTACACCGACCAGAAGTGGGGCGACGCCCTGAACTACGACATCTGCCTGGACAGCGGGCGGCTGGGGGTGGAGGCCTGCGTGGCCATCCTGGCGGACGCCTACCGGCGTCTGGCCCAGCAGTCCTGACCGCCCGAAGCGAAAAGCACGAAGAGCGCCGGTCCCGGGAAGTTCCCCGGGGCCGGCGCCTTTTGTCCTCGATCATCGCTCTATCGATCTTGTTGGAGCGGACCGATATGATTCCCTTTTAGATGCCTGCTTTTATTTCGTCCAAAGGCAGGTGCCATTTGAGAAAATGGCGGCATATTCCTCTCCTGACGCGCGTTTTTTCATGTAATCGATCATTTGCTCTTGATCACTGAAGCAAGCGAACTGATAGGGATGTATCGGATCGACCTTTTCAAGGAGCCAGATGCAGTCACCCGTATCAATCGCAGTGCCGGTATGAAGATTTTGGACTTTATTTCCCGACGCGCCATACACCGTAACAAGCTGTACGCTGTTTTCGGAAAATTGAATCCCAGCCGACTTCCAATACCCAAGAACTATTTCAGCCAAAGCTTCGGATGAAGCCACATCGGAACTCTCCATATTCGCAAACAGCAAATCATACCTCATCGCATCTTCTTCCGCAAACGGATATCTGCTTTGGCGGTCTTCATGTTCGGCCGGTGCGATCTCTGTTTCTCCAAAAACGATGCTGTCCTTCAGCAAAATAAAAGCAGCCGATCTGCAGTTGATCATGTCGTCTTTTTCTTGCGCTTCCAGGTGTGCGAAGCCGTTTTCATTACTGTATGAGAAAAATGGGATAATCGCTTTTTTCCAACCGTGTTCAACAATACCGCTGTATGGCACACTATTAAACTCATCCACAAGGCAGAACAGCAGGTCAATGTTCTCTTGTGGGATATTCTGTTGGGTCAAAAGTGACTGTGCTTTCGACTTACCCGCATCATCCATCAAATTTGAATATGTGAAAGTGTTTTTGTTTACCCATATCAAGAAAAAAGCGATCAATACACCGACGATCGCCACTGTCCCACCTATGAATAAGATCTTTCGCTTTCGCCGTATCATTCCAGTGTTCAACTCGCTTTCATATTTTCCAGGCTTGCTGGCAGCGAACGGTTTCTCAAGATCGTTCACGGATGGCCGGCCCATAGTGTAATATAGAAGTGCGGGGAGCGCTGCAAAACGTTACATTCTGCAACGCTCCCTTTTTCTCGTTACCGCTTCTCGTTTTCCGCCAGCTTGCGGCCCATGAGGACGCCCATGACGGAGGCCATCATCAGCCCCCGGGTCCAGCCGCTGGAGTCGCCCAGGCAGTGGAGGCCCCGGACGTTGGTGTTGAAATTCTCGTCCATCTTCACCCGGTTGGAGTAGAACTTCAGCTCAGGCGAGTACAGCAGCGTCTCCGTGGAGGCGAAGCCGGGCACCACCTGGTCCATGGCCTGGATGAAGTTGATAATGTTGATCATGGCCCGGTAGGGCATGGCGGCGGTGATGTCCCCGGCCACCGCGTCGGGCAGGGTGGGCCGCACGTTGGAGAAGGCCAGCTCCTTCTGCCAGGTGCGCTTGCCGTCCAGGATGTCCCCGAACCGCTGAACCATGATGTGGCCCGCCCCCAGCATGTTGGTCAGCTCGCCCACCTTCTGGGCGTAGGCGATGGGCTGGTTGAAGGGGTAGGAGAAATTGTGGCTGCACAGGATGGCCAAATTGGTGTTGTTGCTCTTGCGCTCCTTGTAGCTGTGGCCGTTGACCACCGCCAGGTCGTTGTCGTAGTTCTCCTGGCTGACGAAGCCGCCGGGGTTCTGGCAGAAGGTGCGGACCTTGTTCTTGAAGGGCTTGGGGTAGCCCACCAGCTTCGACTCGTACAGCACCCGGTTGACGGTCTCCATGACCTCGTTGCGCACCTCCACCCGCACGCCGATGTCTACGGTGCCGGGCTGGTGGGCGATGTCGTGCTCGGCGCACAGGCTCTCCAGCCAGTCCGCCCCCCGGCGGCCGGTGGCGATGACGGTGTGGGCGGCCTCGATCTCCCTGCTGTCCCTGCCGTTGGTGATCTGGACCCCCCGGCACACGCCGCCGGTGAGGAGCAGGTTGGTACACTCATAGCCGAAGAGCAGCTCCACCCCATTTTGCAGCAGGTACTGCTCGATGGCGTAGTACAGGGCCTGGGCCTTTTCGGTGCCCAGGTGGCGGATGGGGCAGTCCACCAGCTTCAGCCCCGCCTGGATGGCCCGCTTGCGGATCTCCTTGACCTCCTCGGTGTTGCCCAGGCCCTCGATGTGGGTGTCCGCGCCGAACTCCAGATAGATCTGGTCGGCGTAGTGGATGGTCTCCTGGGCCAGGTCCGCGCCGATCAGGGTGGGCAGGTCGCCGCCCACCTCATAGCTCAGGGACAGCTTGCCGTCGGAGAAGGCCCCCGCGCCGGAGAAGCCGGTGGTGATGTGGCAGTAGGGCTTGCAGCTGACGCACTGGTTGGTCTTGCTCTTGGGGCAGCGGCGGTTTTCCACGGCCTGGCCCTTTTCCACAATGAGGATGCTCTGCCGGCTGCCCTTTTTCAGCAGCTCCAGGGCGGTGAAGATGCCGGCAGGACCGGCGCCGATGATGACCACGTCTTTTTTCATAGGAAAGCCTCCGTTCTGATCCTGTCCCCCGCTGGCCGCAAAAAAACCACCGTACAGAGGGGCGTCGAAGCGCCGCCGGCAGTGAGGTGGTACAAAATTGCTCCCGTTGGGGGAACGCACTATTTCATACTATAATAGTATAGCCCCTCCGTCCGGGCTTGTCAAGGAAAACTTCCGCCGCCCCCTCTTGACAGCGCAGAAGCTGCGCAAAGCAGGGCCGCCGGGGCCAGGGATGCCGCCGGCGGCCTTTTCTCTGTACGGGGCGGCTCTCACTTCTGCCCCTTTTCCTCCCGCTCGTAGTGCTCGCACTTGGCCAGGAGGTTGTGGATGTGCTGGGCCATGATGCGCCGCGCACGCCCCGCGTCGTGGGCCGCAATGGCCTGGTAGATGCTCATATGGTCGCTGAGGTTGTTCAGCGAGGAGGCGTTGATCATGCTCTCGATCTCCGGGGAGTAGTCCCGATCGGTGCGCAGCATCTTCATGACCGCCTCCAGCACGGGGTTCCCGGAGGCCCGGGCGATCTCGATGTGGAAGGGCGCGTCCGTGGCCGCCATGCTCTCCCCCCGCTGGGTGAGCCGCATGGTCTCCTCCACGATCCTGCGCAGGGCCTCCAGATTCTCCTCGCTGGCGTTCTGCGCCGCCAGGGCCGCCACCTCCGGCTCGATGATGGCGCGCGTCACCAGCATGTTCCGCAGCTGCTCGCCGAAGCCGTTGGTAAACACCGCCATGGTGTCCAGGATCGCCTCCGCCTGGCGCTTCTGTCCGGCAAGCTCCTTCAGCCTTGCCCGCCCCTTCTCCGTGATGACCCGGCCCCTGGACCGGCCGTCATACTTTTCGCTCTGCAAAAATCCCTGCTTCTCAAATCGGCGCAGGTAGCGCCCGATGGTGGCCTCGCTTACAACGGACCGGTCCTCGCCCTGGAGCATATCCGCAAGGAAGCCCGCCCCAATGGGGCCTTCGTGGTCCGCGATCATCTGAAGCAGCATGTATTCCACATTTTCAGGACCCAATTTACCCATTCCCGTCTCCTCGTTCTCGTGTATGTTCCACCTTAGTATACACGATTGAGGAAAATATGTCCATAGCATTTTCGCGCGCCGGCGGGAACGGCAGGGACAGAGCGGGGCCCCGGGCATGAAACGCCGGAGCCCCGCTCTGCTATTTTTTGAATAAGTCCCGAAGGGGCCGGTTTTTTGCGTTGAGGAAAAGGCCCGCAAAGACCACGGCCATGCAGCCCGCCTGGAGCAGCGTCATCCGCTCCTTCAGCACCACCGCCGCCGTGAGGATGGTGATGGGGCTGATGCCGTTGAGGAAGGCCGCCGAGGCGGACGCCCCGATGGTCTGGATCGACCTCTGCTGCAGCAGGTAGCCCACGCCGGAGCACACCGCCCCCAGGTAGAGCACCGACAGGACCGCCCGGAGGCTGACGGAGGCGGTGACGCCTCCCTCCAGCAGCCACACCATGGGCAGCGTTGTGAGGAAAGCGATCAGCATCAGCCAGAACACCACGCAGTCAGCCGGCGTCTTCCGCAGCCGTTTGCTCAAAACGGTATAGACCGCCAGGCACAGGGAGGAGACCAGCTCCGCCCCGTCGCCCAGGTTGAAGCCCATGGACAGCACCTCCCGGAGCTGCCCGTTGGTGATCAGCGCCGCCACCCCCACAAAGGCGATGGCAATGCCGATCATCCGGCTCTGGTGGATGGGCTCGCGCAAGAAGGCCGCCGCCAGCACTGTGGTGATGATGGGCCCCAGGGCGTAGAGGATCGCCACGTTGGTCAGCGCCGTGTGCTGCACCGCGAAGAAGTACAGGTAGTTGCACAGCACCACTCCGATCAGCGACAGCAGCACCAGCAGCTTCCCCTCCCCGGCCGCCGGGCGGATGCTCCCGTGCCGCCGGGCGAAGGGGAACAGCACCAGCGCGCCGATGCCGCTGCGCAGGCACAGCACCGACAGCGGCGTCAGCTCCTCCACCGCGTAGGTGGAGGGGATGCCCATGGACCCCCAGAACAGCATCACCAGCAGAATCGGGAGATAGCCCTGAAGCGCCCTGGCTCTGCTCATGACAGCAGGTCCACCGCCCACTTCAGCCGGGCGGTGAAGGTCTCCAGATTTTCCCGCTGCGTCGCCACGTTGATGCGCATGAACAGCTCCCCGCCGGGGCCGAAGGTGCTGCCGGCGTTCAGCGCCGCGCCCACCTTGTCGATGAGGAAGTCCTTCATCTGGTCATTGGTCATGTGCAGCCCGCTCATATCCAGCAGCGGGATGTAGGTCGCCTCCGGCATGACCAGCCTGACCTGGGGCACGGTCTCCCGGAGGGTCCGGTCGAGGTAGGCGATGTTCCCGCTGAGATACCGCAGCAGAGCCTGATACCACTCCTCCCCCTGCTCATAGGCCGCCTGGGCCGCGGGGATGCCGTAGGTATTCCCGTTGGCCACATGCAGGCCGTAGCGCAGCAGGTACTGGAACCGCTCCCGCAGCTCCCTGTTGGGGATGGTGATGTGGGACATCTCCAGCCCCGCGATATTGAAGGTCTTGCTGGGGGCCATGGCCACGATGCAGTGGTCCCGGCTCCAGTCCGACAGCTGGGCGAACACCGTGTGCCGGCTGGGCTGGTACACGATATCGCTGTGGATCTCATCTGAGAACACCAGCAGGTCGTTTTCCCGGCAGATCTTCTCCACGCGCGCCAGCTCCTCCCGGGTCCACACCCGGCCGGACGGGTTGTGGGGGCTGCAGAAAACAAAGAGCTTGGCCTCCTTGGCCTTCTTCTCCAGGTCGTCAAAGTCCATGGAGAAGCGCCCGTCCTCATAGCGCAGCTGGTTATTGAGCACCTTCCGTCCCAGGGCCTCGATGGTGCTGCGGAAGGGGAAGTACACCGGCGGCTGGATCAGCACCTGATCCCCCTTCTCCGTAAAGGTCAAGATCGCGTTGGACAGCGCCGTCAGGACCCCCGGCGTGTGGCAGACCCACTCCGGCCGGACCTCCCAGCCGTGGCGCTTGCGCACCCACGCCCCAAAGGCCTCGTAGTAGCCCTCCGGGAAGATGTTGTAGCCGTAGACCGGGTGCTCCGCCCGCTTTTTCAGGGCCTCCGTCACCGCCTCCGGCACGGGGAAATCCATGTCCGCGATCCACAGCGGCAGAAGGTCGTTTCTGCCGAAGGACGCCTCCATCCCGTCGAACTTGGAACAGTTGGTGTGCTTTCTTTCGATTCGCTCGTCAAAATTGATATTCATTGTCATCTACTATCCTTTATCATCAGGCATTTGCTCGGGGACCCTACCAGGGAAGCCTTGTCCCCAGCCCGCTTCCGCAGGCCCGCAGATAGGCCTCCTTGGCCACGCTCAGGTCAAAGATGGGCAGGCCGAAGGCGTCGAACATGACCTTTTGCTCCGGCGTTCCCCTGGGCGCCTCCAGACTCCCGGCCAGGATCGCCCCCAGGGTACCCGTAAGGCGCTCCGGGCGGAACTGCCCCGCCCGGTACAGCCTGAACAGGGACTGCCCGCTGACGTTTTTGGCCTCCTCCCAGGTGTCCACCACCACATGGCTGAACCGGTCCACCGCCTCCGCCGTGATCTCGTTGAAGCCGATGTGGCAGTAAAGCGACGCCGAGCGCAGGCGCTCCGCCGTCAGATAGGGCGTGTCCGCCGAGGTCGCGCCGATGACCACGTCCGCGCCGTCCACGGCCTCGTCCAGGTCCGCCGCCGCCCACAGACGCATGTCCGTCCGGCGGCAGTAGCGCTCCACCAGGGCGTGATTGCGCCGGTTGCCCCGGCTCCACACCGCTACCTCCTCCGCCCCGGGCAGGGCGTACAGCACCGCCTGGAGCTGCCGCTCCGCCTGGCCGCCGGCGCCGCACAGGGCCACCTTCCTCACATGGGCGGGAGCCAGGCGCTTCAGCGCCGCCGCCGTGACGGCCCCCGTGCGGGCAGCGCCGATCTCCGTGCCGTTCATTACCGCCAGGGGGACGCCCCCGTCCGCCTCGCTGATCAGGATGGATGCCTGGATGCGGGACTCCCCGCTGTCCGGGCGCGTCGCCGCGCCATGGGCCGTCCACTTCAGTCCGCACACGTGTACGTCTCCCCCCACGTAGGCGGGCAGCGCGTAGCACGCCTGATCCTGATCCCCGCTGTGCAGCCGGAGAGCCGACTCCTGGACGATCACGGCGTCCCCCGCGTCAAACAGGCGAAAGGCCTTTTCCACGATAGGGACCGTCTCCTCCAGGCGGCAGACGCCGGTTTGTTCCACATCCTCTTTTGAAAGCCATAAAACGCTGCTCATGCTGCCAGCACTCCTTTTCTTGTCCTGTATCCCCGGCCGCGGCAACGGACCCGCCCATCGTTACCGACAAACAGGTCCATTGCGCGGCGGCGGGGCCTATGGCGAGCAGAGGCCATAGCCGGTTTTCCCCGGGGGAGCCGCAAGGTCCCGCCCCGGCCGTCTGTTCAGTTTTCCTTGACCTGCTCCAGGTCCGGCTTCAGGTCCGCCGGCAGCGGGCTGACATAGGGCTCCGTCTGGTGCTCATGGAAGTTGTCCCAGGCCTGCTGCACCAGCTCCGGGCGCTCCAGCAGACGCAGGCCGGAGAGGCCCAGCACCTTCGCCGCGCAGAGCATACTGGCAAAGCCCACGTGGTGGCCGCTGTAGGCGGTCATTTGCCAGGAGTGGCCGGGACAGCCGATGCCCTGGCCCGCCACGTAGATCTGATAGGTGGGGACCACATGGCTCACATCGCCTACGTCGGTGGAGCCGGGGGCCACCAGCCGGTCCTCGATGACCTTGTCGAACACCACGTCGCACAGGAACTTGTCGTCGCCGTTGACGCCGTACTCCTCCTTCATGACCCGCCGGTCCCGGGCCAGGACCTCGGGGTAGGTCTCCGCCATCCGCTTGGCAAAGGCGTAGTCCTCCTCCGTGAACTTCGGCGCGCCGGTGTCCTGATAAGCCTCCAGCATCACCTTCTCCAGCACGTCGTTGGGCATCACCTCGCTGCAGCCGGTGAGGAACTCGATGTCGAAGGTGGTCTGGGTCATGAGGGCCGCGCCCTTGGCGCAGTCGCACAGCCAGCTGTAGACCTCGTCCACGTCCTTCCGCTTGGGGGCGCGGATGTAGTACCACACAGAGCACTCGTCCGGCACCACATTGGGCGCGCAGGAGCAGATGGTGGCGTAGTGCAGGCGGACGTCGGGCTTCACATGCTCCCGCATGTAGTTGGCGGAGACGTTCATCAGCTCCACGGCGTCCAGGGCGCTTCTGCCGTCAAAGGGGTGTCCGGCAGCGTGGGCCGCTATGCCGTGGAAGTGGAACTTCACGGAGTTCATGCAGGTGTAGCACGCGCCCCAGGCGCCGCAGTAGGCGTGGGAGTGCCAGGTCATGGCGCAGTCCACATCCTTGAAGGCGCCGTCCCGCACCATGAACACCTTGCCCACCAGGGTCTCCTCCGCGGGGCAGCCGTAAAACCGCACGGTCCCCTTGACCTTTCCGGCGGCGATGGCGTCCTCGAGCATCACCGCCGCGCCCACCGCGCCTACGCCCAGGTTGTTGTGGCCGCAGCCGTGGCCGGAGCGCTCCGGCTCGTTGGGGTATTTCAGCTCCTTGTGGTCCGTGACCACCTGGTTCAGCCGGGGCAGGGAGTCGTACTCGCCCAGGTAGGCGATCACCGGATGGCCGGAGCCGTACTCCGCGCAGATGGCCGTGGGGATGGTCCCCACCCCCAGCTGCACCCGGAAGCCCTCGGACTCCAGATACGCCGCGATAGCCTTGGAGGATCTGACCTCCTTCAATCCCGGCTCCGCGTACTCCCAGATCTCTTTGGAGAGCTTGATCAGCGCGTCCTCCCGGGAGTCAACGGACGCGAAGCACTCCCGCTCATTATTTTTGATCATCGAGCCACCCCGTCTTCATCAACAGCCGGCCAATGATAATGGAGCCAAAGACGCTGATCAGGATCGCCATGGAGCTGTCGAAGATCCCGGTCTTGCTGATCGCCAGGGTGACGATGCTCAGGGGCACCGCGATCAGGGCGATCTTGGGGGCGTAGAGGACCATCTGCATGAGCATTGCGCCGTAGAGGGCGGGCACCAGATAGACCAGCGCGGACACCAGGGACGCCGGGATCATGCTGATGATCTGCGCGCCCAGGAACACGCCCAGCGTCAAAATGGCCAGGTTGACCACGATGGACACCGCCACGCCGATGGTGGAGAGCACAGCGCCCTCCGGAGTGCCCTCCTTCACGCCGGCCGCCTGCTGGGCCACAGAGGAGCAGGGCACGCGCAGGTTGGAGAGGTTGCCGGACAGGAAGGCCATGTAGGTGCCCGGAATCCCCAGCACAGGCTGGAAGGAGATGGGCTCAATGAAGTAGTAGACCAGGCAGGCGCTGATCCGGATGGTAGCGGCGGAGATGATGGCGTCCAGCGGCGGCACGATCTTGAATACGAACGAGAGGATGATCACCGGGAAGAAGCTGGCCACAACGCCGATAAGGCTGGTCAGGCGGCCCCATTTGATGCTGTAGGGAATATATTCGTTGTCGTATATCTGCTGAGTCGTCAGTTCCTGATTTTCATTCATCTTGGTTCACCCCCATTAAAAGATGCAGGCAAAGGCGACGCCCACGATCATGGCGATCGTCGCGCTCCAGTTGCTCACCCACTTGGCCTTGCGCTTCTTGTTCCAGGTGGTCAGCAGGAAAATGGTCAGCGCGCCGCCGATGGTGGCGGCAATGTTCTTGTTGTCAACGGAGATGGGGTACATCTTGTTGAAGGTAAGGCTGCAGTAGCAGCCCAGCGTAGCGGCCGCCGTAATGATGGGCAGGGCCTTGGTGTTGCCGCCGGCCAGCTTGGTGCGCAGGCCGTCGATCTTGTGGGTGAAAAGTCCGGACACAATGATCCAGCCTATGCTGCCCAGGACCATGGCCCACACGCCGTTGGCAAAGGCCTCCGCCGTCATGGAGGACTGCTCAAAGGCCACGCCGACCGCCTGGGCGCCTACGTCGGCGGAGGTCATCTCGAACATGACCGCGCCAATGTAGGAAAGGCGCATCCACGCGATGGGCGCCCCCATCATGACCATCAGGGAGACCATGCCGGCCAGAATCGACACGGAGGGTCCCACCGACGCGGTGGCCGAGGCAAGGACGGCGCTCTTGATCTGCTCCCCCTTGACCCCCATGCGCTTGCCGTCCTTCAAGGACCGCTTGAGGAGCAGGTAGACCTGCCACGCCAGGACGGCCATCGGGACTGCGACAGC
>DBFJQM010000022.1:0-6612 GCA_048404665.1 Candidatus Pelethomonas sp. | reverse complement strand
GGGCTGCCGCAGACGGGGCAGGGAAGCCCCTCCCGAAGCTCCCGGGCCAAAACGCCGCTGATGTCCCGGAGGTAGAGACGCTGGGCCTGGCGGTAGTCCTCCAGGACGCGGCCCTGGGCCTCCATGGCCTGCCGCCATGTCCGGTCGGCCTCCGACCAGGCGGCCTCGGCCTCTGCCAGGGCCTTCTGGGCGGCCTGGGCGGCCTCAGCGGCGGACCGGGCCGACGCCTCCTTTTCCGCCAGGGCGCGGTAGAGCCCCTGGGCGCCCTCCAGCAGGGCGATCCGGCGGCGCTGGTCCTGGCAGCGCGCCCCGGCGCCGTCAACGTCCTCCCTCCGGCGGAGGGAGGCGGCCATACGGTCCTTTGCCGCGTCCAGGGCCTCCTCCGCCTGGCGCAGCGTCCCCCGGGCGGCGGCGAGACGCTGACCGGCCTGGCCGCAGGCGTCGTACTGGGGCGCGATGGCCTCGGCGCTGCCGGCCCGCTCCAGAAGGACCCGCTCCCGCTCCATGGCCGCCGCTCGGGCCTCCAGCTGGTCCGCCAGCTTCTGCCGCCGGTCCAGCTCCCGAAACTCCCGGTCCTCCGCCAGCGCGCCGTCGTAGGCGCTCCGCCGCTGCCGGACCAGGGCCTCGGCGGCAGTCAGCTGCCCGTCTGCCGCCTCCAGGGAGGCCCGCGCCTGTGCCGCCGCCGCTGCCAGCGCCTCCAGGCTCTCGCAGCCGTGGGCGGCCAGCCGGGCGGTGATGTCGTCCAGCTCCCGGCGAAGCTGGGCGTCCCGGGCGGAGGCCCGGGCGTACACCTCCTCGGCCATCCGCTGCCAGCGGTCGGCGTGGAAGAGGCTCACCAGGATCTCCTCCTTCTCCGCGGAGTTGGACACCAGCAGCCGCTCAAACTGCCCCTGGGGCAGGATGACCACCTGCCGGAACTGCTCGTAGGTCAGGCCCAGCAGCTCCTGGGCCTTCTGGTTCACATTGCGCTGCTTGGGGTTTTCAAAGATGGGGACGAAGACCTCCCCCTCCCGGACCAGGCAGTTGTGCTCGTCGCTGAGGTTTTTCCGCCGCATCCGCAGGGAGCGGGTGAACTTATACCGTCTGCCGCCGCAGTCAAAGACGAACTCCACCCGCGTCTCGTCGTCCCGGCCCGCCAGCTTGCAGCGCATGACCTCCAGCTCCCCCCGCTGCCCGCCGCTGGATCGGCCGTAGAGGGCGTAGCACATGGCGTCCAGGATGGTGGTCTTGCCCGCCCCTGTCTCGCCGCAGATGAGGAAAAGGCCGCTGCGCTCCAGCTGGGAAAAGTCGATGAGCTGGGGCTCCATGTAGGGGCCGAAGCACTGAAAGAAAAGAGATACCGGTCTCATTGCGCGTCCTCCTCCCGGCTGTGGGCCACAGCCTCCCGGAACAGTGCCAGCTGCCGGGGGTTGGGCTGGTACTGGAAATTGTCCTCCAGGAACCGCTCCATGACCGCCATATCGTCCAGCCTTTCCAGAGCCTCCGAGGAGAGGGCGGCGGCGTCCTCCGCCTGGTCCAGGCTCTTGCCGGAGACCTCCACCAGGTAGGGGAAGCGCTCCCGCAGCTGGGCGAGCAGCTCCAGGCTGACGTACCGGTCCGTGATCTGGAGCCGCAGGTAGTCCTCCGCCAGGTCCTCCCGGTCCAGGATCTCCTGAAGGGGGCCGGAGACGGTCCGCCGGTCCCGCAGGGGGGCGATGGGGACGAACCGCTGGGCGCCGGTGGACGTGTCGATGAGCACCACGCCCTTCTCCTGGCGCTCCTCGCCGCCGAAGGCGTATTTGACGGGGCTGCCGGAGTACCGCACCGACGCGGTCACGGACTGGGCCTTGTGGATGTGGCCCAGGGCGGCGTAGTCGAAGCCCCGGAACACCTGGGCGGACACCGCCGTGGCCAGGCCCACCCGGGCGGAGCGGTCCGACTGGGACAGCTCCGCGTCCACCGCCAGGGCGTGGGAGAGGACCACGTTGAAGCGGTCCGGGTCCATGGTCTTGCGAATGTGGGAGCACACCGCCTCCATGGCCTGCTCCTGGGTGCGGAGGTCCGAAAGCTCCGGAAACAGGGCGGACACCTCCTCCCGGCCGAAGAAGGGGAGCGGGTACACCGCCACCCGGCCTCCCTCCAGCAGCACCGGCGGAACGTCCCGGGTCAGCCGTCCGGTGACGTACAGCCCCGCGCTCTCCAGCAGGTCCCGGCAGGCGGCCAGCCGGGGAGCGCTGTCGTGGTTGCCGGCGATGGCCACCAGGGGGGTGCCAAGCTCCCCGCAGATCCGGGTGACGGCCTCGTTGTAGAGGCCGATGGCGGCGGCGTTGGACACGCCGCTGTCGTACACGTCCCCGGCCAGCAGCACCGCCCCCACATGCTCCTCCCGGATGATCCGGCAGAGCTGGTCCAGAAAGTGCCGCTGGTTGTCCTCCTCGGTCCACTGTCCCACCGGCATCCCCAGATGCCAGTCCGATGTGTGCAGTAAGATCATGGCCTGTCCTCCCGTTTTCCGTCAGTTACCGGCTCTATTGTACATCAAATCCCGCCGCCTGTCCAGAAAGGGAGGCCAGTCCCCCAGGGCCCGCCCCCAAAAATTTCCTCCCGAAGAAATTTTGAGCAGGTGTTGACAGGGGCGGTCAGATATGTTACAATTCGGTTACAAAAATGACAAAGTAAGGAAGTGAGCGTATGCCCCAGGCAAGCGAGGGCCTCGTCTATAAGAACCACCTCCTGCGCCGAATCGGCAATATGATCTACTACGGCTCCATGGCCGATCCCTATATCATCCTCATGCAGGTCAAGGAGACCCGCAAGGAGAAGGACCTGGATGTGGCGACCCGCGTCACGGTGGAGCTCCAGCGCACCGCCCCCGACTGCAGAAGCCGGGACCGCGTGGTGAAAAAGAGCGAGAAGGACAGCCTGTACGCCGCGATGGACGTGTCCGCCATCTGGCTGGAGAGAGCGCTGGCCGGCAAGTAAGCCGGTACACACGAAAGAGAATGAGACGTGGGGGAGATACCAATGAGAAAGCTGATGCTGAAAAGCGCCGTTTTGGCTGCGCTGCTGCTCTTGTGCCTGACCGTGACCGCCTTTGCCGCCGATATCGGCGTGGGCATCGTTGACGCGGACTCCCTGCGGGTCCGGTCCGAGCCCTCCACCTCGGCCCCTATCGTCACCAACCTGCTGCACGGCACCAAGGTGACGGTCCAGGAGAAGCTGGACGGCTGGTACAGGATCACCTATAACACCATCAGCGGGTATGTCTCCGCCGATTACCTGATCTTCACCGCCGGCGAGGAGAGCGAGAGTGTCTCCCGCACCTCCGACGCCCCCGGCGAGGAGAAGCCCGTGACCTTCGCCGGCCGGGCCGGCGACCTGGCCGTGGTGAGCGGCGATACCGTGAACCTGAGAAGCGAGGCGTCCCTTGACGCCGGCGTGCTGGCCACCCTGGAGAAGGATACCGCCGTGCTCCTGGTGGAGCCGGGCGAGGAGTGGTCCCTGGTGGCCTGGGGCGAGCTCGGCGGCTACATAAGCTCCCAGTACCTGACGGTCAACGGCGTGGCTCTGGTGAATCCCCAGGGCATCGTCACCGGCGACTGCGTCAACGTCCGAGCCATCCCCTCTACGGACGGCGGCATCATCACCAAGGTCTACGCCGGCGCGCGGCTGGAGCTGGTGGCCCTGTGCGACGGCTGGTACACAGTCCGCCTGACGGAGGGCATCGGCTACGTTTGCGCCGACTACATCCGCCCCTACGCCCCCGGCGGCAGCGGCATCGGACAGGATGTGGTGGAGCTGGCGCTGTCCTACCTGGGCGTGCCTTATGTCTACGGCGGCTCCTCCCCCAAGGGCTTTGACTGCTCCGGCTTTACCATGTACATCTTCGGCCAGTTCGGCTACAGCCTGCCCCACTCCGCCACCAGCCAGTGGACCGGCAGCGGCGAGTACGTGGACAAGGAGGACCTGCAGCCCGGCGATCTGGTGCTGTTCTGCGACCCCTCCCGCAGCAACGGGAAGGCCTGCTCCCACGTGGGCATCTACATTGGGGACAACCAGTTCGTCCACGCCTCCTCCGGCTCCAGCGGCAAGTGCATCCGCATCAGCAGCCTGGACGAGAACTACTACAGCAGCTATTACAAGGGCGCCAAGCGCCTGGGCTGAGCGATCTGTCTTACCGTCACGGCTCCCGAAAACCGGGGGCCGTGACTTTTGCGCCACAAAATGAAAAGAGAGGCCGGCGCTGCCGGCCGGAACGGAGGATGGAAAAATGGAAGAGAGCTTTGACCGTCTGGTCACGTCCGTCATGGAGGAGGCCGCCGCCCTGCTGGCCATCGACAGCCCCACGGGCTATACCGCCGCGGCGGCGGAGCATGTGATGGCCGCCTACCGGGCCCTGGGGCTCCAGCCGGAGCAGACCCGGAAGGGCGGCGTGCTGGTGTGCCTGAACCCGGAGGCCCCGGAGGAGGGCGGCCTGCTGCTGGAGGCCCATGTGGACACCCTGGGCGGTATGGTGACGGAGATCACCTCCGCCGGGCGGCTGCATCTAACCAACCTGGGCGGTATGAACCCCAACAACGCCGAGGCGGAGAACGTGCGGATCGTCACCCGCGGCGGGACCATCTATACCGGGACCTTCCAGCTGAAAAACGCCTCCATCCACGTCAACGGCGACTATAACACCGTCAAGCGGAGCTACGACGCCATGGAGGTGGTCATCGACCAGGAGGTCCACAGCCGGGCGGACGTGGAGAAGCTGGGCATCCAGCCCGGCGACATCGTGTGCTTCGACCCCCGGACGGTCATCACCCCCTCCGGCTTCATCAAGAGCCGCTTCCTGGACGATAAGCTGTCTGTGGCCATCCTGCTGGGCCTGGCGGGCCAGGTGGCCCGGGGCGAGGTGAAGCCCCAGCGCCGGGTGTGGCAGCACATCACCGTGTTCGAGGAGGTGGGCCACGGCGGCGCGGCCTCCGTGCCGGCAGGCGTTACCGAGGCCGTCAGCGTGGATATGGGCTGTGTGGGGGACGGCCTGGGCTGTGAGGAGTACCAGGTGTCCATCTGCGCCAAGGACAGCGGCGGCCCCTACCACTACGCCACGGTATCGGCCCTCATCGACGCCGCCCAGCGGAGCGGCGCGGACTACGCCGTGGACGTGTACCCCCACTATGGCTCCGACGTGGAGGCCACCCTCTCCGCCGGACACGACCTGCGCCACGGCCTGATCGGCCCCGGCGTCTACGCCTCCCACGGCTACGAGCGCAGCCACCGCAAGGGCGTGGCGGCCACGCTGAAGCTGCTGGACGCCTACGTGTGACAGGCAAGACAACAGAATCGGACCGCCGCCCGCCGGGAGCAGCTGCTTCCGGCGGGCGGCGGCTGTCTATTGCGTTCCGCCCAGACAGTTGCCGCAGGGGGTGTACCCGGCGGCCTGGGCGGCCTCGTAGGAGTCAAAGAGGACCTGATTTGCCTCCGAGGGCAGGTTGGGACAGAGGGGGGAGTGGAATTTCTTGGACTTCCTGTTGCCGATCATGACCTCCTGGACCTGCTCCGAGGTCTGCCCGGAGTCCGGCTCCGTCCCCTGGGCGGCGTCCGGCGGCTCCCCGCCGTCCGGCCGGGGCGGCGTGGGGGCCGCGTCCCGCTCCGTGGTGAAGGTGAGGCTCTCGCCGTCGCTTTCGCAGATCACCGTGCCTTGGAGGTCCGTGCGGTAGACGGTGACCCCGGCGTCCCGGAGGCGGCTCATGGTGTCCTCGTCCGGGTGGCCGTAGCTGTTGCCCGCGCCGCAGGAGATCACGGCGTATGCGGGGCTCACCTCCCGGAGGAAGGGGTAGCTGGTGGAGGTCTCGCTGCCGTGGTGGCCCACCTTCAGCACCGCGGCGCGTAGGTCGGTCCCCGCCTCCAGCAGGTCGGCCTCGGCGGAGCGCTCCATGTCCCCGGTGAAGAGGAAGGAGGTGCTGCCGTAGTCGATGCGCAGCACGAGGGAGGTATCGTTGACCTCGTCGTAGTCCTTCAGGGGGCCCAGCACCGTCACGGAGGCGGACCCCAGGGGGAAGGCGTCCCCGGGGCTGGGGACGGTGAAGTCCACGTCCTGGGCCGCCAGGTACTTCTTCAGGCTCTGGAAGGTCTTGGTGTCCCAGTCGGACACCGGGGAGAGGGCCGTCCCCACCTGGGCGATCTGCACCGCGCCGCTGAGGCCGCCAACGTGATCGGCGTGGGGGTGGGTAGCCACCAGGTAGTCCAGATACCGGATGTCCAGGTCCCGCAGATAGCTGTAGAGGAAGCTGGACTGGTCGGCCTCGCCGCCGTCAATGAGCATGGCGGCCCCGTCGCACAGCACCAGGGCGCTGTCCCCCTGGCCCACGTCCAGGAAGTGGACGGCGAAGGAGGAGCCCTCCGGCGGCGGCGCGGCCTGGCGGGGCGGCGTCAGGGCGCAGGCGGCCAGCAGCAGACACAGCAGCGCGGCCAGCGCCCCGGCGATGCGGCGGCGCGCTCTTGTCAGGCGCATCAGGCGGCCTCCGTTTTCCGCAGGCCGGCAGTATAGACGATCTTGGCGTTTCTCATAGGCGCAGGCTCCTTATCCGGCATCCCGGCGGCGGGACAGGGCAAATGGATGATATGGTGATTATAGTGTATCCC
>DBFJQM010000021.1:0-40121 GCA_048404665.1 Candidatus Pelethomonas sp. | reverse complement strand
GGGGCGGCCCGGGGGCGGCCGCAGGCCGAGACCGGGACGCACGCACCCGACGGCGGGCGGCACAGCCGCCCGGGGGGCCGCCGCTTGCCTTGCCCTTGACCGGGGGCTATACTGGGGGGCCTCATGAAGAAAGGAGCGGAGCCATGCTATCCCCCTCGACTACCTGCAATCTTCCGCCGGGCTTCAGGTCCGCTGTCCTGGCGTACTGTAGACTTCAGGGAAGCTGGACTCCCGCCGCCTCCAGCTCCTCCTCCAGGGCGCTTTTCTCGGCGGGGCCGGGCCTGGTCTTGAACCCCGCCGCCGCCAGGACCTTCAGCAGGAACCGCTTCACCAGCCAAAACTTGGTGATGCCGTGCCTCTCGCACAGCTCATCCAGGGCCAGGGCCTCCCGCTTGGTCAGGCGCGTGCTGACGGTCCGGAGATTGCCGTCGTCCCACTTGGCCTGCCGCCGCCGTTCATACTTTGCTATGTGCTCACCTCCTTCCCACCAGATATTGTAGCACCGTCCTCCGCCAGGCACAACATCTAGTTTTCCACAGGTTTTCCACATAGTTTTCCACAAGGACCTTTTCCTGGTTATCGGACAGAGCCAGGAGTGGCGGGGGGGACCTTTCCGGAACCTCCCGCCGCCTGAAGGAGAACGTTTGTTTCGTCTAGTCTGCGCGTAGGCGCACACCGCATGTAGCTGCGAGGGAAAAGTACCCCGCCCGTGGGTGCGGGAACCCACAAAGCAATTTAAATGGTAAATGAATCTAACCCCCCGCCACGAAGTGGCGGAGAAAAAGTTGGGGGCGCGGAGCCCCCAGAATCTCCCCCCGCCACGAAGTGGCGGAGAAACCACCGGGGCCGCAGGCCCCCAAATCATAAAGGAGAAGATTTATGGGCAAACTATTCGGCACCGATGGGATTCGGGGCATCGTAGGCGACAACCTGACGGCGGAGCTGGCCTACCGGGTGGGCCAGGCGGTGACGCTGGTGCTGCTGGAGGAAAAGGGGGAGATGCCCCTTATCACCATCGGCATGGACACCCGGGTGTCCTCAGACATGCTGGAGGGGGCCATGATCGCCGGCATCACCAGCGTGGGGGGCAGCGTCATGCCCCTGGGCACCATCCCCACCCCCGCCGTGGCGTACCTGACGGTGAAGGTGGAGGCGGACGCCGGCGTGGTGATCTCCGCCAGCCACAACCCCTTCGAGCACAACGGCATCAAGGTCTTTAACGGCCAGGGCTACAAGCTCTCCGACGCCCTGGAGGCCCGGGTGGAGGAGAAGATCCTCTCCCCCCAGCCCATGCCCATCCAGACCGGGGCGGGCATCGGCAAGCGCATCCACGGCATGAAGAACCTGAAATACGAGTATATCAAGCACCTGGCCGGCACCATCGACGAGGACCTGGGCGGCCTGCGGGTGCTGGTGGACTGCGCCAACGGCGCCGCCTCCGCCACGGCCCCGGACCTCTTCTCCGGGTTCGAGATCGAGGCGGACTTCATCCACCGCCGGCCCAACGGCGTCAACATCAACGACCGCTGCGGCTCCACCTACCTCAAGAGCCTGTCCGCCATGGTGACGGCGGGGGAGTACGACCTGGGCATCGCCTTCGACGGGGACGCGGACCGCTGCCTCATGATCGACGAGCAGGGCCAGGTCATCGACGGGGACAAGACCATGGCCGTCTGCGGCTATGACATGAAGCGCCGGGGCCTCCTCACCGGCCGCACCATCGTGGGCACCGTCATGAGCAACCTGGGCCTCCACGAGTTCTGCAACAAAAACAACATCCGCCTGGTTTGCACTCCCGTGGGGGACCGGAACGTGCTGGAGAAGATGCTGGAGTTCGGCTACCGCATCGGCGGGGAGCAGTCGGGCCACACCATCTTCACCGACTTCGCCACCACCGGCGACGGCCAGCTCACCGCCCTGCAGTTTTTGCAGGTGCTCAAGCGCAGCGGGCAGCGGGCCTCGGAGCTGGCGTCCATCTGCCCCAGCTACCCCCAGACCCTGGTGAACGTGAAGCTGCCCAACCAGGCGGGGCTGAAGGAGCAGATCATGGCCAGCGGCGCCCTGGCGGAGGCCGTCCGCCGGGAGGAGGAGCTGCTGGGCGGCGACGGACGGGTGCTGGTGCGCCCCTCGGGCACGGAGCCTCTCATCCGGGTGATGGTGGAGGCAAAGACCGACGCTCAGGCCTCCGAGTGCGCCGGACGGCTGGCAGATTTGGTAAAATCCATAAAAATTTGAGTTCCGGCTTCATAATTTTTTAATATTTGCTTGACAAAAGCGCGGAGAGATAGGTATAATAACTATGTTAGAAAACCAAGCTGAGCATACCCCATACGGCTCCTGCACCGACGAGGCCCTGTGCGCCATGGCCCGGGGCGGGGACCGGGAGGCGGAGGAGGTCCTCGTCTCCCGCTACCACCGCCTGGTGCGAAAGCTGTCCCGGCCCTTCTTCCTGGCCGGCGGCGACAGCGACGATCTCATTCAGGAGGGTATGATCGGCCTGATCTACGGCGTGCGGGAGTTCAGCCCGGACCGGGGCTCCAGCTTCCGCGCCTTCGCGGAGACCTGTATCCGCAACCGGCTGTGCTCCGCGGTGCGCAGCGCCGCCCGGGACAAGCACAGCCCCCTGAACCAGTCCGTTCCTCTTGAAATACCCTTCTTTGACAGGCATGGCTCCACATTTGGTGAACCACTCATTTCCCAGCTCAACCCCGAGGACCTGATCATCGGTCGTGAGGGCATACGGGATATATTGAGCGGCGTTTACGATCAGTTGTCCGAGTTCGAGTCTACGATCTTAGGGTACTATTTAGATGGCCTCACCACGCGGGAAATGGCCGCAGCGGTTTCCAGACCCCCTAAATCTGTGGACAACGCTGTTCAACGCATCCGCCGCAAGATCGCGCGGCATCTCACTACCGGCGAATTCAGCGCAAGCTGAACGCATATATTTCTTTCTAATTCAAAGAGAGGGTAACATCATGTACGAAGACAAGACTTTAGTTTGCAAGGAGTGCGGCCAGGAGTTCGTGTTCACCGCCGGTGAGCAGGAGTTCTATGCTGAGCGCGGCTTCCAGAACGAGCCCCAGCGCTGCAAGGCCTGCCGTGACGCCCGCAAGAACGCTGCCCGTGGTCCTCGGGAGTACTTCACCGCCACCTGCGCCGCCTGCGGCGGCGAGGCCCGCGTGCCCTTCGAGCCCAAGACCGACCGCCCCGTGTACTGCAGCGACTGCTTTGCCAAGATGCGCGAGCAGCAGGGCTGATAGAGCTTCAAAAAGAGGTCCCGGCACGTTCCTGTGCCGGGATCTCTTTTTGACAAGTGACGAATGAAAGGGGGGAGAGAACATGAGCACCTTCGCTGTAATTTTCCTGTACGCGTTCCTGCTGCTGGCGCCTGTCATTTCCGTCGGGTTTGTCCGCTCCCTCGTAAAGGCCATCCGGAACGCCGTGGCGGGAGAAAAGGACGACGGTCCTCCGGCGCTGGCCGCCTTTTGCCTGACGCTTATCATCTGGGGCTTTTGCCTGATGCTGATGATGCGATAGGGCGGCGGCGCGCTGAAAAACATCCCCGGCACGTTTCTTTCGTGCCGGGGACGCCTTATGTACTGCCGTTACACCTTGTCCTTTTTGCTCATGGCCCGGCGCAGGCCGATCTCCTCGCCGGCCATCAGGCGGCGGATGTTCTCCAGGTGCTTGCAGAGGATCACCACGGACGCCACGCACACGATGGCCGCCAGCACCACTCCCGTCTGCCGCAGGAACAGGTAGGCCGGGAAGGCCACGATAGCGGTGAAGGTCCCCAGGACGATGTAGTCCGTGACCAGGGTGATGACGAGGATGGCCAGCACCATGGCCAGGAAGAACCGCCAGTCCAGAGCCAGGGTCAGCCCCAGGAAGGAGGCCAGCCCCTTGCCGCCCCGGAAGCGCATGTAGAAGGGGAAGATGTGGCCCAGCACCGCCGCCACCCCGGCCACCACCGCCGCGTAGGGCAGGTCCGGCAGGATGAAGCCCGCCAGCAGCGCCGCCAGACAGGACTTGGCAATGTCGTGGATCCCCACCGCCACGCCGGTGGTCAGGCCCATGGTGATGGTGGCGTTGCTGGCGCCGGCGTTGTTGGAGCCCTTTTCCCGGATGTCGAAGCCCCGGACCCGGGCCAGGAAATAGGCCAGATTGAGGCACCCAAAGGCATAGCCGATGGCCGCCGCCAGAAGATAGAGAGCGCTCATATTGCCGCCTCCCGCAGTCTGTCGGAATTGAAGTGTGTCCATCATACCACAACATTCGTCCGCTGTAAAGGACCGGCGGGGCCTCTTGGCAAAAAAAGAGGTCCCGCCGGGTTTTTTGCCCCTTTTGGGGGGGCAGGCGTCAGACGGACCGCGCCCGGTCCCGCTGGATCTGCTTGGCGTAGCGCTCCTCCTCGGAGAATACGCAGCCGCAGTACTTCTGCATGTAGAGCCCCCGCTCCCGGGCCTCCGCCTGGCCCTCCCGGAAGCCGGGCCGGAAGTCCCGGTAGAGGAAGGGGACGCCGTACTGCTCCGCCAGCTCCAGCCCCTTCCGACGGATGCCCTCGTGGTCCTGGTAGGGGCTGACCAGCAGGGTGGTGGTGAAGTGGGTGTAGCCGTTGTCCCGGGCGAACCGGGCGGTCTCCTCCAGACGGCAGGCATAGCAGTGGCCGCACCGGTGGTCCAGGTCCGCCGCCACCGCCCGGACAAAGTCCCGCAGGCCGTAGTCCTCCCGCACCAGCAGCTCCATGCCGATGTCGGCGGCGTAGGCGATGAGGGTGTCCCGCCGGGCCTTGTACTCCTGGTAGGGGTGGATGTTGGGGTTGAACCAAAAGCTCACCGGCTCGATGCCCTCGCTCCTGAGGCTTTTTACGCAGTAGACGGAGCAGGGGGCGCAGCAGGTGTGCATCAGCAGCTTCATGGCGTTGCCTCCTTGCAGCAGGTTTCCTTGAGCATACCACCATCGGCCGCCTTTGTCAAACCTTCCCCATGTGCCGTTGACAAAAGCCGGGGGAAAGGCTAAAATGTATCCTGTGATTTTATGGGCAGAGGAGGGGAGTAATGTGGAGGCCAACATTCCCAGGGTGCTGCTGGCGGGGACCGGCAGCGGCTGCGGCAAGACCACCGTTACCCTGGCGGTGCTCCAGGCTCTGGCGGACCGGGGCCTGCGCCTGGGTTCCTTCAAGTGCGGGCCGGACTACATCGACCCCATGTTCCACAGCCGGGTCATCGGGGCCAAGAGCCGGAACCTGGACCTGTTCTTCTTTTCGGAGAACACCGCCCGGTATCTCCTGGCCCGGGAGGCCGCCGACCGGGACGTGTCCGTCATCGAGGGGGTCATGGGCTACTACGACGGCATGGGCCTGACCACCACCCGGGGCAGCACCTACGAGGCCGCCCGGGCGGTGGACGCCCCCGTCGTGCTGGTGGTGGGGGCCAAGGGGGCCAGCCTGTCCCTGGTGGCGGTGCTCCGGGGCTTTCTGGACTTCTGCCCCGACGACCGAATCCGGGGGGTCATCTTCAACCAGTGTACCCCGACCACCTACGCCGCCCTGGCGGAGGAGGTCCGGCGGCGATACGGGGACCGGGTGCGGCCTCTGGGCTATCTGCCCGCCATGCCGGACTGCGCCCTGGAGAGCCGCCACCTGGGCCTGGTCACCGCCGGGGAGGTGTCGGACCTGCGGGAGAAGCTGGGCCGCCTGGCGGCCCAGGCGGAGGGGACGCTGGACCTGGACGGGCTGCTGGCGCTGGCGAAAACGGCGCCGGTCCTCCGCTGTGACCCGGTGGTCCTGCCCCGGCGGGAGCCGGTGCGCATCGCCGTGGCCCGGGACCGGGCCTTCTGCTTCTACTACGAGGACAGCCTCCAGGCCCTGCGGGAGCTGGGGGCGGAGCTGGTGGACTTCTCGCCCCTCCGGGACGCCGCCCTGCCGCCGGACATCCAGGGCCTCTACCTGGGGGGCGGCTACCCGGAGCTGTACGCCCAGACCCTCAGCGAAAACGCCTCCATGCGCGCCGCCGTCCGGGCCGCCGTGGCGGGGGGCCTGCCCACCATCGCGGAGTGCGGCGGGTTCATGTACCTGACGGAGGCCATCGGGGACTGGCCCATGGCGGGGGTGCTGCCGGGGAAGTGCCGGGACGCCGGGAAGCTCACCCGGTTCGGCTACGTGACCCTCACCGCCAAGACGGACAACCTGCTGTGCCCGGCGGGGGCGTCCATCCGGGGCCACGAGTTCCACCACTGGGACGCGTCGCAGCCGGGGGACTGCTTCACCGCCGAAAAGTCCACGGGAAAGACCTGGGACTGCGTCCACGCCACGGACACCCTCTACGCCGGGTATCCCCACTTCCACTTCTACGCCGACCCCGCCTTCGCGGAGAGCTACTATAACGCCTGCTTAAAGGAGAAATACCGCCATGTTTGAGATCGTAAAGCCCATGGACATCGAAAAGCGCAGCATGGAGATCATCACCGGCCTGCTGGGGGACCGGACCTTTCCGGCGGACCAGGCCCCGGTGGTGAAGCGCGTCATCCACACCACCGCCGACTTTGACTACGCCGACAACCTGGTCTTTTCCCCCGACGCCGTCCGCCTGGGGCTGGAGGCTCTGAAGGGCGGCTGCGACGTCGTCACCGACACCCAGATGGCCCGCGCGGGCGTCAACAAGACCGCCCTGGGCCGTCTGGGGGGCCAGGTCCACTGCTTCATGTCCGACCCGGACGTGGCGGCGGAGGCCAGGGACCGGGGCGTCACCCGGGCCACGGTGTCCATGGAGCGGGCGGCGGCGCTGTCAAAGCCCTGCATTTTCGCCATCGGCAACGCCCCCACCGCCCTCATCTCCCTCCACGAGCTGATGGAGGCGGGGAAGCTGGCCCCGGCCCTGGTCATCGGGGTGCCGGTGGGCTTTGTGAACGTGGTGGAGAGCAAGGAGCTGATCCTGGCCGGTACCGCGCCCTACATCGTGGCCCGGGGCCGGAAGGGCGGCAGCAACGTGGCCGCCGCCATCTGCAACGCCATGCTCTATCAGCTGGTGGAGCGGTGATGGAGGCGTACATCGTCCAGGACGGCAAGCGCCTGCGGCTGGGGTACACCACCGGCTCCTGCGCCGCCGCCGCCGCCAAGGCCGCCGTCTGGATGCTCCTCACCGGCAGGCGGAAGGAGGCCATCGGCCTGACCACCCCCAAGGGCATGGACCTGACGCTGGCGGTGGAGGAGATCGACATGGCCCCGGACCGGGTTTCCTGCGCCATCCGCAAGGACAGCGGCGACGACCCGGACGTCACCGACGGCGCGCTGATCTTCGCCGCGGTGGAGCGGCGGGAGGACCCCGGCGTGACCATCGACGGCGGAGCGGGCGTGGGCCGGGTGACCAAGCGGGGCCTGGACCAGCCCGTAGGGGCCGCCGCCATCAACTCCACCCCCCGGCGGATGATCCGGGAGAACGTGGAGGAGGTCTGCCGGCTGCTGGACTACCGGGGCGGCGTGGCGGTCACCGTCTCCGTCCCGGAGGGGGAGGCCCTGGCGAAACGGACCTTCAACCCCCGGCTGGGCATCCTGGGGGGCATCTCCATCCTGGGCACCACCGGCATCGTGGAGCCCATGAGCGAGCGGGCCCTGGTGGAGACCATCCGGGTGGAGCTGCGCCAGCGCCGGGAAAACGGGGCGGACTACGTGCTGCTGACCCCCGGGAACTACGGAACGGACTTCATCGCCCGGACCCTGCGGATCGACCCCCGCACCGCCGTGCAGACCTCCAACTTCATCGGGGAGGCCATCGACCTGTGCCGGGACCTGGGGTTCCGGGGCGCGCTGCTCATCGGCCACATCGGCAAGCTGGTGAAGGCGGCGGGGGGGATGCTGAACACCCACTCCAAGTACGGCGACTGCCGCATGGAGATCCTGGCCGCCCACGCCGCCGCCTGCGGCGCGTCCGCGGAGGCCGCGTCGGAGATATTGGACTGCGCGGCCTGCGACGACGCCCTGCGGGTGCTGAAGGAGCAGGGGGTCTATGAGGAGACCCTCCGCCGCGTCACGGACCGGGCGGCCTTTCACCTGCGCCACCGGGCGGGGGACATGGAGCTGGGCGCGGCCATCTTCTCTAAGGAGTACGGCCTGCTGGGCCGCACAGAGAACACAGAAACGCTGATTCAAAAAATCGTAGGAGAGTAGTGCTATGGTACATTTTGTTGGCGCGGGCAGCGGCGCTGCCGATCTCATCACCGTCCGTGGGGCGCGGCTTCTGGGGGAGGCCGACGTGGTCATCTACGCCGGGAGCCTGGTGAACCCGGAGGTGCTCCAATACGCCCGGGCGGGCTGCGAGATCCACAACAGCGCGGAGATGACCCTGGAGCAGGTGCTGGAGGTGGTGCAGGCGGCGGAGCGGGACGGCAAAACCACCGTCCGCCTCCACACCGGGGACTCCAGCATCTACGGCGCGGTGCGGGAGCAGTTCGACGCCCTGGAGAAGCTGGGCATCGACTACGACGTGTGCCCCGGCGTCAGCGCCTTCTGCGGCGCGGCGGCGTCCCTCAGGGCGGAGTACACCCTGCCGGACGTGAGCCAGACCGTCATCATCACCCGCACCGCCGGACGCACCCCGGTGCCGGAGCGGGAGTCCATCCGCTCCCTGGCCTCTCACGGGTCCACCATGGTGCTCTTTCTCAGCACCGGCCTGACGGAGACGCTCCAGCGCGAGCTGCTGGCCGGGGGCTATGACGCCGATACCCCGGCGGCGGTGGTGTACAAGGCCACCTGGCCGGAGGAGCGGGTCTGCCGCTGCACCGTGGGCACCCTCCACGCCACCGTCACGGAGGCGGGACTGAAGAATACCGCCCTTATCATCGTGGGGGGCTGCATGGGGGAGAAGTACGCCCGGTCCAGACTGTACGACCCGGCCTTCACCACCCTTTTCCGGGAGGGGAAGCAATGAAGCTGGCGGTGCTGGCCTTCTCCCGCCAGGGCTGCCGGACGGCCCGGCGGGCGGCGGAGGCGCTTTCGGAGGCGGAGGGGCGGCTTTTCACTGTGGAGCGGCTTCAGGAGCCGGGGTTCGCCCCCATCCCCCGGCCCAGCCGGGACTTTTACGGGGAGCTGTTCGCCTGGGCGGACGCCATGGTGTTCGTGGGGGCCTGCGGCATCGCCGTGCGGGAGATCGCGCCCCACGTGCGCAGCAAGGCCACGGACCCGGCGGTGCTGTGCGTGGACGAGCTGGGGCAGTTCGTGGTCTCCCTGCTCTCCGGCCACATCGGCGGGGCCAACGACCTGACGCGCCGCCTGGCGGAGGCCCTGGGGGCCACGCCGGTGGTCACCACCGCCACGGACGTGAACCGGCGGTTCTCGGTGGACGCCTGGGCGGCCCGGGCGGGGCTGCACATCGCCAGCCTGTCCGCCGCCAAGGACGTGTCCGCCGCCATACTGGAGGGGGACGTGCCCCTGGCCAGCGATTTCCCCGTTGCCGGGCCGCTGCCCCCCGGCGTGGTGCTGGGGGAGACGGGGGACGTGGGCATCTGCGTCTCCTGCCGGAGAAAGGCCCCCTTCCGCCGGACGCTGCTGCTGACGCCCAGGTGCCTGCGCCTGGGGATCGGCTGCCGCCGGGGGACGGAGGCGGAGCGCATCGCCCAGGCGGTGGACCGGGTGCTGGCGGAGCAGGACATCCACCCCGCCGCCGTGGCCTTATGCGCCTCCATCGACCTGAAGGCGGACGAGCCGGGGCTGCTGGACTTCTGCGCCCGGCGGGGCTGGCCCATCCAATTCTACACGGCGGAGGAGCTGCTGACGGCGGAGGGGACGTTCACCCCCTCGGAGTTCGTGCGCAGCGTCACCGGCGTGGACAACGTGTGCGAGCGGGCCGCCCTGATGGGGGGCGGACGGCTCCTGGTGAAAAAGACCGCCATGGCCGGCGTCACCGTGGCCCTGGCGGAGGAAACTTGGGAGGTGCGGTTTTGAGCAAGCTGTATGTAGTGGGCATCGGCCCCGGGGGACATGAGCACATGACCATCCGGGCGGACCGGGTCCTTCGCTCCTGCGACGTGATCGCGGGCTACCACGTGTACGTGGACCTGGTGCGGGGGGACTACCCGGACAAGGAGTTTCTCACCACCGGCATGACCGGCGAGGTGCGCCGGTGCGAGATGGCCCTGGCGGAGGCCCGGAAGGGCCGCACCGTCGCCATGGTGTGCTCCGGCGACAGCGGGGTGTACGGCATGGCGGGGCTGATCTGCCAGCTCCGGGGGGAGAGCCCGGAGCCGGAGGTGGAGGTGGTCCCCGGCCTCACCGCCGCCCTCAGCGGCGGGGCCCTGCTGGGGGCGCCCCTGACCCACGACTTCGCGGTCATCAGCCTCAGCGACCGGCTCACCAGCTGGGATACCATCGCGGCCCGGCTTCGCTCCGCCGCCGGGGCGGACATGGCCATCGCCATCTACAACCCGGAGAGCCGCACCCGCAGCGGCTACCTCCGCCGGGCGGCGGAGCTGCTGCTGGAGCAGCTGCCCCCGGACCGGCCCTGCGGCGTGGCCCACAACATCGGCCGGGAGGGGGAGCGGGGGGTGCTCACCACCCTGGAGGGGCTGCTGACCTACCCCGCCGACATGTTCTGCACCGTGTTCGTGGGCAGCAGCGCCACCCAGGTCATCGGCGGGCGGCTGGTGACCCCCAGGGGGTATCGGGATGTTTGAGATCTGTGTGTTTGCCGGCACCACCGAGGGGCGGGAGCTGACGGAGGCCCTGCTGGACGCCGGCGTGTCCGTCACCGCCTGCGTGGCCACGGAGTACGGCCAGACCCTGCTGCGGTCCCGCCCTGGCCTCACCATATCCGCCCGGCGCCTGACGGAGGAGGAGATGGAGGCCCTGCTGCGGGGCCGGGACTTCGCCTGCGTCATCGACGCCACCCACCCCTACGCCAGCGTGGTCACGGAGAACATCGCCGCCGCCTGCCGCCGGACCGGGCGGGAATACCTGCGCCTGCTGCGCCGGAGCCTGAGCGGCGGAGGGGACGCGGTGTACGTCCCCGACATCGCCTCCGCCGTGGCGTACCTCAGCCAGCGGACCGGCAACGTCCTGCTGACCACGGGGAGTAAAGAGCTTTCCCTTTACACAGGTATGAAGGATTTTACCGCCCGGGCCTACGCCCGGGTGCTGCCCATGGACGCCTCCCTGGCCTCCTGCCGGGAGGCGGGGCTGGAGCCCAGCCACATCATCGCCATGCAGGGCCCCTTCTCCCGGGAGATGGACCTTGCCACCCTCCGGGCCGTGGACGCCAGGTTTTTGGTGACCAAGGACACCGGCCGCTCCGGCGGCTTTCTGGAGAAGCTGGAGGCCGCCCGGGAGGCGGGGGCCACCGCCCTGGTGGTGGGCCGTCCCCCCCAGCGGGAGGGCCTGGAGCCGGGGGCGCTGATGGCGCTGCTGGAGCGGCGCTGGGGCCTGCGCTTCCGCCGCCGGGTGACGGTGGCGGGCATGGGGCCGGGAGGACGGGCCTGCATGACCCAGGGCTTCCTGGACGCCGTGGAGCAGGCGGACTGCCTCATTGGGGCGGAGCGGATGCTGGAGCTGGCCCGGCCGGGGCAGGAGACCTTTGCCGCCATCCAGCCGGAGGCCATCCGGGACTTCCTCCGGAGCCGTCCGGACCTGGGGCGGGCGGTGGTGGTCCTCTCCGGGGACGCGGGCTTCTTCAGCGCCGCCAAAAAGCTGCTGCCCGCCCTGGCGGAGTTTGACTGCCGGGTGCTGCCGGGGCTCAGCTCCCTGGCGGTGCTGTGCGCCCAGCTGGGGACCTCCTACGAGGACGTGGTCCCCGTCAGCGTCCACGGCCGGGACCACGACATCGTCCCGGACGTCCGGCGGAACCGCCGGGTCTTCGCCCTGGTGGGCGGGGCGAACGGCATGTCGGAGCTGTGCCGGTCCCTGACGGAGGCGGGCCTGGGGGACGTGTCCGTCAGCGTGGGGGAGCGTCTGAGCTACCCCGACCAGCGAATCACCCGCGGGACTGCCGGGGAGCTGGCGGAGCGGTCCTTCCAGAGCCTCAGCGTGGCCCTCATCGAAAACCCCCGGGCCGACGCCATGGTGTCCCCGGGCCTGCCCGACGCCGCCTTCCAGCGGGGGACGGACCGGGCGGGGGAGGTGGTCCCCATGACCAAGAGCGAGGTCCGCGCCGCGGCCCTTTCCAAGCTGGCCCTGACGGAGCACGCCGTCTGCTGGGACGTGGGGGCCGGCACCGGCTCCGTGGCCATCGAGATGGCCAGGCTCTGCCGGCAGGGCCGCGTGTACGCCATCGAGAAGAAGGAGGAGGCCCTGGCCCTGCTGGAGGAGAACCGGGAGAAGTTCCGCCTTGCCAACCTGGCGGTGGTCCCCGGCGCCGCGCCGGAGGCCTGCCGGGAGCTGCCCGCCCCCACCCACGTCTTTCTCGGCGGCAGCAGCGGGAACATCCGGGACATCATCGCCCTGGCCCTGGAGAAGAACCCCAGGGTCCGGATCGTCGCCTCCGCCATCGCCCTGGAGACCGTGGCGGAGCTGACCAAGTGCCGCAAGGAGTTCCCCTTTACACAGACTGAGGCCGTTAGTCTCACCGTGGCCCGGGACCGGAAGGCGGGGCCCTATCATCTGATGGCGGGGCAGAACCCCATCTACCTATTCACCTTCGGCTGGGAGGGGACGGTATGACCTGGCGACTGATGGCGCTGCTGGTGGGCAGCGCCGTGGATCTGCTGGTGGGGGACCCCCACGGCTTCCCCCACCCGGTGGTGCTGATGGGCAGGCTCATCTCCCTTTTGGAGCGGTGGCTGCGGAAGATCTTTCCAAAGACCGCCCGGGGGGAGAACCTGGCCGGCGGGGTGCTGTGGGTGCTGACGGCGGGGCTTTCCTTCGCCGTGCCCTTCTTCCTGCTGAAGCTGTGCTACCGCGCGAGCCCCTGGCTGGGCCTTGCCCTGGAGAGCGCCATGTGCTGGCAGATCCTGGCGGCCAAGTCCCTGGGGGACGAGACCATGAAGGTCCACGCCGCCCTGGAGACCGGGGACCTGGAGGCCTCCCGGCGGGCGGTGAGCATGATCGTGGGCCGGGACACCCAGCGCCTGGACGAAAAGGGCGTGGCCCGTGCCGCCGTGGAGACGGTGGCGGAGAACACCTCCGACGGGGTGGTGGCCCCCATGCTGTTTCTGGCCCTGGGGGGCGCGCCCCTGGGGATGTTCTACAAGGCGGTGAACACCATGGACTCCATGCTGGGGTACGTGGAGCCGCCCTACAAAAACATCGGGTTGGTGCCCGCCAAGATGGACGACGTGATGAATTTCATCCCCGCCCGGCTCTCCGCCCTGCTGATGCTGGCGGCGGGGGCCCTGCTGGGCATGGACGCCAAAGGCGGCTGGCGAATCTTCCGCCGGGACCGCTTCAACCACGCCAGCCCCAACTCCGCCCAGACGGAGTCGGTGTGCGCCGGGCTCATGGGCCTGCGCCTGGCGGGGGACGCCTGGTATCACGGCGTGCTCCACAAAAAGCCCTTCATCGGCGACCCCATCCGGGAGATCGAAAACGGGGACATCCCCCGGGTCTGCCGGCTGCTGTACGCCACGGCGGCGCTGTCCCTGCTTTTGTGCGGGGGGCTGCTGCTGGTATTCTGACACATTCGCTCATGCTCCGGGAGGGACTGCTATGCTCTATCAGACGAAAAATCCCCACGGCGGGGACCGGTACGGCAGGGAGGTGTCCCTGGACTTTTCCGTGAACACCAACCCCCTGGGGCCGCCGGAGGGGGTGGTCCGGGCGGTGGAGCGCGCCGCCGGGCTGCTGGACCGGTATCCGGACCCGGCCTGCCGCGCCCTGGTGTCCGCCCTGGCGGACCGCGAGGGGGTGGGGGAGGACCGCATCCTCTGCGGCGCCGGCGCGGCGGAGCTGATCTACGGCTACTGCGCCGCCCTGAGGCCCCGGCGGGCGCTGATCCCGGCTCCCACGTTCTCCGAGTACGGGGACGCCCTGGCGGCGGCAGGCTGCGCCGTGGAGCGGTGGACGCTGAAGCGGTCCAACGGCTTCCAGCCCTGGCCGGACCTGCTGGAGCACCTGGAGTACGAGGACTACGACGTGATCTTCCTCTGCACCCCCAACAACCCCACGGGGCAGCTGCTGGACCGGCGGTTTTTGGTGCAGCTGCTGGGCGTGTGCCGGAGGCGGGGGGTCCGGGTATTTCTGGACGAGTGCTTTCTGGAGCTGTCCGACGGCGGCCGGGAGGCCGGCATGGCGGCGTTTTTGGAGGAGAATCCGGGGCTGTTCCTGCTGCGGGCCTTCACCAAGACCTACGCCATGGCGGGCCTGCGGCTGGGGTACTGCCTGACGGCGGACCGGGAGCTGCTGGAGCGCATGGCCGCCATGACCCAGCCCTGGAACGTGTCTCTGCCCGCCCAGGAGGCGGGGCTTGCCGCCCTGGGGGAGGACGCCTATCTGGAGCGGGCCAGGTGCCTCATCCGGACGGAGCGGGCGTTTTTGGAGGCGGGGCTGGAGAAGCTGGGGCTGTGGACCTGCCCGTCCAGCGCCAACTACCTGCTGTTTTTCAGCGAAAGGCCCCTGTGGGAGCCGCTGCTGGACCGGGGCATCCTGATACGGGACTGCGGCAACTACCAGGGCCTGGGGCCCGGCTGGTACCGCGTTGCCGTGAAGCGGCACGAGGAGAACCAGTCGCTGCTGTCGGCCCTTACGGAGCTCCTCAAGTAGCGCGGAAGTCCCGCGCAAAGCAGCGTTTTATAATGAAAAGTTTCTTTTGATCCTTTTCTTTTTAAAGAAAAGGATGTATGCCTAAGTGTATGTATGCCTGGAGGTGGCGTATGGCAAAGAATATCATGATACAGGGGACCATGTCCAACGCGGGGAAGAGCCTGCTGGCGGCGGGGCTGTGCCGCATCCTGCGGCAGGACGGCTATCGGGCGGTCCCCTTCAAGAGCCAGAACATGGCGCTGAACTCCTTCATCACCGCGGACGGCGGCGAGATGGGCCGGGCCCAGGTGGTCCAGGCGGAGGCCGCGGGCATCGCGCCGGACGTGCGGATGAACCCCATCCTCCTGAAGCCCACCACCGACGTGGGCAGCCAGGTCATCGTCAACGGCCATGTCCAGGGCAACATGCGGGCCATGGAGTACTACCGCCGGAAGCGGGAGTACGTGCCGGCGGTGCTGGCGGCCTACGAGAGCCTGGCGGCGGAGTACGACGTCATCGTCATCGAGGGGGCGGGCAGCCCCGCGGAGATCAACCTGAAGGACGAGGACATCGTGAACATGGGCCTTGCCAGGCTGGTGGACGCGCCGGTGCTGCTGGCGGGGGACATCGACCGGGGCGGCGTGTTCGCCCAGCTCTACGGCACCATGGCCCTGCTGGAGCCGGAGGAGCGGGAGCGGGTGAAGGGCCTGATCGTCAACAAGTTCCGGGGGGACCGGGCCATCCTGGACCCGGGCATCCGCCAGCTGGAGGACCTGTGCAAGGTGCCGGTGGCGGGGGTGATCCCCTACCTGGACGTGGACATCGACGACGAGGACAGCCTGACGGAGCGGTTCCGCCGGGACCAGTCCCGGAAGGCGGTGGACGTGGCGGTGATCCGCCTGCCGCGAATCTCCAACTTCACCGACTTCGCCCCCTTTGAGCGGTACGCCAACGTGTCCGTGCGGTATGTGGACAGCGTCTCCGGCCTCCACCGGCCGGACCTGATCCTGCTGCCGGGGACCAAGAGCACCATCTCGGACCTGAAGTGGCTGCGGCAGAGCGGCCTGGAGGCGGCGGTGCTGAAGGCGGCGGACGCCGGGACGCCGCTTATCGGCATCTGCGGCGGCTATCAGATGATGGGCCGGAGCATCTGCGACCCCCAGGGGGTGGAGGCCGCGCCGGGTGAGACGGTGGCGGGCCTGGGCCTGATGGAGATGGACACGGTCTTTCTGGGGGAGAAGATCCAGCGCCAGACCCGGGGGACCTTCCGGGGCCTCACGGGCCTTCTGGCGGGGCTGAACGGCCTGGACTACCAGGGCTACGAGATCCACATGGGCCGGGGCGGCGCCCTGCCGCCCATGGCCGGGTCCGGCCGGATCTTCGGCAGCTACATCCACGGCGTGTTCGACGCCCCCGGGGTGGCGGACGCGGTGCTGCGGGCCATCTGCGCGGAGAAGGGCGTGGACTTCACGGCCCTGGGCAGCTTCGACATGGCCCAGTACAAGGAGCAGCAGTACGACCGGCTGGCGGCCGGCGTCCGGGCGGGGCTGGACATGGACCTGGTCTACCGGATCCTTGACCGGCGCATATAATTTTTTCGCTCCCCCCGCTTTCGACAGAAAGGGGAGGGCCTGTCCCGGTATAATGGCGTTCGCAAGGAGACTTGCGGACGCCATTTTTTATGTGGACAAGGGCCCCGGCGAGACCGCCGGGGCGAAGCGAACAAAGGAGACGAGCCATGGAAGTGACATGCAAGGCGAAGGACCGGCAGTTGACCATCTCCCTGCGGGGGGAGCTGGACCACCACGCCGCGGGAGAGGTGATGGAGGCCATCACCCGGTCCATTGAGCAGGACCTGCCCAGCCGGACGGTGCTGGACCTGGCGGGGGTGACCTTTATGGACAGCTCCGGCATCGCGGTGGTCATGCGGACCCGGCGGCGGATGGAGGCCCTCCAGGGCTCCCTGGCGGTGGTGAACATCCCGGACCAGGCGGTGCGGGTGCTGGAGACCGCCGGCCTGGGCCGGTACGTGGACCTGATGATATAAGGAGGAGAGATATGAAAACCACCAACTACATATCCATGGAGTTCCTCAGCCGCAGCAGCAACGAGGGCTTCGCCCGGGGGGCGGTGGCCTGCTTCGCCGCCCAGCTGGACCCCACCCTGGAGGAGCTGGGGGACATCAAGACCGCCGTCAGCGAGGCGGTGACCAATGCCATCGTCCACGCCTACCCGGACACCCTGGGCCGCGTGGTCATCAAGGCCCGCATCCTGGAGGACAACGTGCTGGAGATCTCCGTCCGGGACTGGGGCCGGGGCATCGCCGACGTGGAAAAGGCCCGCCAGCCGCTCTACACCACCGGCGGCGAGGAGCGCAGCGGCATGGGCTTTACCATCATGGAGAGCTTTATGGACAAGCTCACCGTCCGCTCGGCGGAGGGGAAGGGCACCCGCGTCACCATGCGCCGGCGCATCCTGCCCCGCCGGACGGGACGATGACCGCCGGGACGGCGGACCTTCTGGCCCTGGCCCGGGCCGGGGACGGGGCGGCGGAGGAGCAGATGCTCCGGGAGAACAGCGGCCTTATCTGGGCGGTGGTCCGGCGGTACTATGGCCGGGGCGTGGAGCCGGAGGACCTGTACCAGCTGGGCTGCCTGGGGTTCCTCAAGGCGGTGCGGGGGTTCGACCTGGACTACGGCACCCAGTTTTCCACTTACGCCGTGCCCAAGATCGCCGGGGAGATCCGCCGGTATCTCCGGGACAACGGCCCGGTGAAGGTGGGGCGGAGCGTCCGGGAGAGGAGCTTCGCCATCTACGCCGCCCGGGAGCGGCTCACCGCCCAGCTGGGCCGGGAGCCGGCGCTGTCGGAGCTGGCGGAGGCGCTGGAGCTGTCGCCGGAGGACATCGCGGCGGCGGAGCTGGCCACCGCGCCCACCGACAGCCTCCAGCAGGAGAACGCCGACGGCCTGACGCTGGAGTCCACCCTGGCCGCCGCCGCCACCGAGGACAGCATGGTGGAGCGCATCGCCCTGCGCGCCGCCATCGACCGTCTGCCGGACCAGGAGAAAAAGACGGTGCTGCTGCGGTTTTACAAGGGCCTGACCCAGCAGCAGTGCGCCCAGGTCCTGTCCGTCAGCCAGGTCCAGGTCTCCCGGCTGGAACGGCGGGCCATCGACCGGCTGCGGCGGGAGCTGGAATAGCGAAGTACGCCCGGAGGCCAGAAGGTCTCCGGGCGTACTGTATGGCCGTCTTACTCTTTTTTCCTGGTCCAGGGCAGCTCCAGGGAGGGGACGGACTGGCGCAGGAACTGGGCCGCCTCCCGGACGGGGGAGGGCCTGCCGCCCTCCGTCTCCGGAAGCGTCAGCTCCGGGGCGGGACTGCCGGAGGCCGGGGCGGTCCTGGGCAGGGACAGCTCCGCCTTGAAAAGGTCGCCGTCCACGGACAGGGAGAAGGCGCCGCCCATAAGGTCCATCAGGCTCCTGGCGATGTTCAGCCCCAGGCCGCTGCCCTCGGTGTGCCGGGCGGCGTCCCCCCGGACGAACCGCTCCATCAGCTCGTCGGCGCTGATGTTCAGGGGGTCCCGGGAGATGTTCTTCATGGTCAGGTACACCCGGTCCTCCCGCTCCGTCAGGTCCACGTAGACCCGAGTGCCCGCCAGGGCGTACTTGCACACGTTGCTCAGCAGATTGTCCAGCACCCGCCACAGCAGGCGGCCGTCGGCATAGGCCACCAGGTTGCCCTCGTAGGAGCCCACCACCACATCCAGGTTCCCGGCGGTGAGCCGCTCCACGTAGTCGCCCACCGCCTGGTGGACGATCTCGTTGACCACGATAGGCTCCGCCTTCATGGCGATGTTGCCGGTGGACGCCTTGCTGGCCTCCACCAGGTCCTCCGTCAGCTTCTTCAGCCGGGCGGACTGCCGGGCCAGCACCGCCAGGTACTCGTCCGCCTCCTCCGGCAGGTCCTGCTTCTGCAGCAGGTCCACGTAGTTGATGATGGAGGTGAGGGGGGTCTTGATGTCGTGGGACACGTTGGTGATGAGCTCGGTCTTCAGCCGCTCGCTTTTCAGCCGCTGCTCCACCGCCCGGGTCATGCCGTCGCCGATGGCGTTCAGGTTCTCGGCGTGGGCCTTCACGTCCCGGAACATTTTCTTTGTGTCGATCTTGGCCTCCAGGTCCCCGTCCGCCAGGGACTGGCCCATCTGCCGGATCTGCTGGAGCTGCCGGGTGAACCAGGCGGCGGCGATGATCACCGCGGCGTCCATGAGCAGCATCAGGATGAAGAAGAAGCCGCCGGAATAGGTCTCGTAGAAGAGGACCGTCAGCGCGAACTGGGCGAAGAGCACGCACGCCGCCAGCAGGATGCTCCGCCAGGTAAAGGGCAGGATGCGCACCAGGTCCGCCGCGGCGTTCCACAGCCGCCGGAGCAGCCGCCCGCACCAGCGCAGCAGACGCCAGCACAGGGTGTTGCGCCACCAGCGCCGCAGCTTCAGCCGGGTGGCAAGGGTCATCAGGATAGCCAGGGCCAGGATGAAGCAGCCCAGGACGCTGATACAGGTCAGAGGCATGATCAGGTAGGGCATTTCCATTAGACTATCCAGGAAGGATACCACCAGGTAGATCAGCAGGGTCAGGCCGCCGCCCATCACCGCCAGGTACAGGTCCAGGGGCACCCGGTCCTGCCAGTTGGGGACGATGCCCTCCTGACCCTGCCGGTGCCCGGCGGCGCAGAGGAGGAAGATCAGGCTCCCCAGGGCCAGCAGGCAGAAGGCCGCGGACAGCACCGACAGCGCCGCCGGGGAGATCCAGCAGTACAGGTCGTAGGCCGTCCGCAGGGCGGCGAACCGGCTGCCGGCGGGGAGCTCGTAGGGCAGGTAGCCCACCACGGTGCAGTGGTCCGACTGGATCAGGGCGCGGGTCTCGTCGTCCAGGACGCTGAGGCTGCGGTAGTCGTAGATGCACGTCTCCTGCCAGGCGGCGGCGCCGGGGATGCCCTCGGACCGGGTCAGCAGGCGGCCCTCCGCCGGGTCCCCGTCGTAGATGGCGTAGGAGAAGCCCCGGTACACGCCGTCCAGCCGGTAGCCGGAGCTGTGCTCGAAAAAGGCGTAGTAGGCGGTGTCCACGGCGTTCTCCGCCGGCTGGACGCACAGCTCATCCTGGAAAAAGGAGGGGGCCGTGGTGTAGCCGCTGGATTTCAGCACCGTGCCCGTCACGGCGTAGACCGCGCCCACCAGGCTCGCCGCCAGCAGCAGGATGGCCGTCAGCTTGGCCCCCAGGCTGCCTCGAATATCACGCCTCATGGTACACCATCCATTTCAGCACGCCGCAGAAGGCGGCAAACAGCGCCGCCGGGACGGCGATACAGGCCAGCAGACACAATATTAATTTCCTCATACAAAAGCGCCTCCAATCAGACTGGCAAAAAAAGCGTCTCAGCATTTACGCCCCAGGTGCGGATAAACCGGAATCGTTTTTTGCGGGGCCGGCCCAGGCCGCTCTCCCACAGCGGCGCGAAGCGAAGGGAAATTAAAAACGAGGCAGGCCCCTTGTTTGATTTAATTTCCGGCGTCCATTTTGTACCCCAGGCCCCAGACCACCTTCAGATACCGGGGCTCGGAGGGGTTGATCTCCAGCTTCTCCCGCAGGTGCCGGATGTGGACCGCCACCGCCCCCTCGGAGCCGATGGCGCTTTCGTTCCACACCTGCTCGTAGATCTGGGCGGAGGAGTAGACCCGCCCCGGGTGGCGCATGAGCAGCAGGAGGATGTTGTACTCGATGGGGGTCAGGTTCACCGGCTCGCCGTCCACGGTGACGGCCTTGCTCTCGTCGTCCAGGCTGATGCCGCCGATGACCAGGCGGTTGGGCTTCTGCTCCATGCCCCCCAGGGTGGTGTACCGGCGCAGCTGGCTGCGGACCCTGGCCAGCACCTCAATGGGGTTGAAGGGCTTGGTGATGTAGTCGTCGGCCCCCACGTTCAGCCCCAGGACCTTGTCGGTGTCCTCGCTCTTGGCCGTCAGCAGGATGATGGGCACGTTGCAGGTCTCCCGCAGCTTCACCGTGGCGGAGATGCCGTCCATCTGGGGCATCATGATGTCCATAAGAATGAGATGAATGTCGTTTTTCGCCACGATGTCCAGGGCCTCCCGGCCGGTATACGCCTCGAAGAGGGTGTAGCCCTCGCCGGAGAGGTATATCTTCAGAGCGGAGACGATATCCCGCTCGTCGTCGCAGATCAGAATGTTCGCCATATGCTTTGCTCCCACCTTTCACACTACTATTGTACCACACCCGGCCTTAAGAAAAAAGGGGTCACTTCTTTAAGGCGGGATTAAGATTGGGGGCGCTAAGAAAACCTTAAAGATTCTCCCCCTTGCGGCTTAAAAAACCTCTGCTATGATGCGTTCATCCCAACCTTTCCCACATCACCTTACACACCGCCCCCGGCTGACGGGGGACGCCGCCTGACGGGAGGACATGCCATGAACCTGCTGGACGCCATGGACACGCTGCTGCTGCTTATCAGCCTGTCGCTGAAGCTCTTTACGTTATATTTCGCCGTGGTGGCGGCGTCCGCCCTCCGGCGGAGGAGGCGCTATCCCCGGTCCGCCCCGGCCATCCGCTTTGCGGTGGTGGCCGCCGCCCGGAACGAGGAGACGGTGATCGGAGACCTGGTCCACAGCGTGCTGACCCAGGATTACCCGGCGGAGCTGCGGAAGGTGTACGTGGTGCCCAACAACTGCACCGACTTCACCGCCGCGGCGGCGGCCGCCGCCGGCGCGGAGATCATCCACTGCCTGGGGACGGTCCGGGGGAAGGGCGACGCCCTCCACCAGGCCCTGGGCCAGCTGTGGAGCCGGGACGACTTTGACGCCGTGCTGGTGCTGGACGCGGACAACACCCTGGCCCCCGACTATCTGGCCCGGATGAACGACGCCTTCCAGGCCGGGGCCATGGTGTGCAAGTCCCGGACCCGGGCGTCCAACCCCACCGCCTCCGGCGTGGCGGGGTGCTACGGCCTTTATAACACCATCTTCGACCTGATCTGGAACCGGCCCCGGATGGCCTGCGGCCTCAGCGCCAAGCTTATCGGCACCGGCTTCGCCTTCCGCCGGGAGGCATTGGACCTGCTGGGTGGCTGGAACACGGAGACCATCGCCGAGGACGCGGAGTTCGCCGCCCAGTGTGCCGGGGCGGGGCTGCGGGTCTGGTGGGTGCCGGAGGCCGTCAACTACGACGAGGAGCCCACGGGCTTCGCCGTGTCCCTGCGCCAGCGGAAGCGCTGGTGCAGCGGGATCATGCAGGTGGCCCGGCGGCAGCTTCCGGCCCTGTGGAGCCGTCCGGCGTCGTCGCCCGCCCTGCGCCGGGACATGACCATGTTCCTCTCCGCGCCCTTTGCCCAGGCGTCGTCCGGCCTGCTGCTGGCGGCGAGCCTGACGATCTCCGCCCTCACCGGGGACACGCTGGCCCTGCTGTGGGCGGCCACGGCCCTGATCGCCGGGTGGCTGGGCAGCATGGCCCTGGCGGTGTTTTTGTGCCTGGCCGGTGGCTACGGGCTGCGGAACATGGCCAACACCATCCTGGTGTTTCCGGTGTTCATGGCCTCCTGGCTGCCCCTGCAGGTGATCTCCCTGTTCAAGGACACCACCCGCTGGCAGGTCATCGCCCACCACGGCCGCACCGCCGTAGGCTGCCAGAAATAGGGACTGCCGCGCCATTTGACCCGTCCGTGGGACGTGGAAGCCCGCCGGGGGACCTCTGGTTCCCCGGCGGGCTCTTTGCTGCTTTCGCGCGCTGATGCGCTATCACATTACTACAACAGCGAGATATAGGAATAATGCACGAAATACAACGGGCTAAAACGGGACTCTTTGGTTGATTTACACAGAGAAAAGCGATAAAATACAGCTATCACCACTCTCAGGGAGGAGACGACGACATGAACCAAAGTCCCAAGGATATCAAACGCGTGGTCCTGACGGGCCGCGATCTGACGCTGGAGGCCCTGGTGGCCGTGGCCCGCTTCGGCGCGAAGGTGGAGCTGGCGGAGGAGGCACGGGAGGCCATGGCCCGGTCCCGGGCCCTGGCGGAGAAGATCGCCGGGGAGAAGCGGGTGGCCTACGGCATCACCACCGGCTTCGGCGACTTCGCCACCGTGGCGGTGCCGGACCAGTGGAGCAGCCAGCTGTCCACCAACCTGATCCTCAGCCACTGCACCGGCACCGGCGAGCCCTACCGGGAGGAGCAGGTCCGGGGCATGATGCTCCTGCGGGCCAACGCCCTGTGCGAGGGCCTCAGCGGCGTGCGGCCCCTGCTGGTGGAGATGCTTGTTGACATGCTCAACCGGGGCGTCACCCCGGTGATTCCCCAAAAGGGCTCCCTGGGGGCCTCCGGCGATTTGGCGCCGCTATCCCACATGGGCCTGGTGCTGCTGGGCAGGGGGGAGGCGTACTACCAGGGCCAGCGGCTCCCCGGCGGCGAGGCCATGGTCCGGGCCGGCATCCAGCCCCTGGACACCCTGGTGAGCAAGGAGGGCCTGGGCATCACCAACGGCACCTGCGCCATGACCAGCGTGGGGGCGCTGTACCTCTACGACACCATCCAGGCCGCCCGGATGGCGGACCTCATCAGCTCCCTGACCCTCACCGCCCTGGCCGGGCAGCTGGACGCCTTCCAGGAGCGGATGCACACCGCCCGGGGCCACCAGGGCCAGATCCAGGTGGCGGAGAACCTGCGGCGGCTCACCGAAAACTGCGAGATATTGTCCCGCTGCCAGGGGGCCAGGGTCCAGGACGCCTACGCCCTGCGGTGCATCCCCCAGGTCCACGGCGCGGTGCGGGACGCCCTGGCGTTCATCAAGAGCAAGGTGGACATCGAGCTCAACGCCGTCACCGACAACCCGCTGCTGTTCCCCGAGGACGAGGCGGTGATCTCCGGCGGCAACTTCCACGGGGAGCCCATGGCCCTGCCCTTCGACTTTTTGGGCATCGCCTGCGCCGAGCTGGCCAGCATCTCCGAGCGGCGCATCGAGCGCATGGTCAACGCCGCCCTGTCCAACGGCCTGACCCGGTTCCTGACCACCGAGGGCGGCGTCAACAGCGGCTTTATGATCGTGCAGTACACGGCGGCCTCCATGGCCTCCGAGAACAAGGTCCTGGCCCACCCCGCCTGCGTGGACTCCATCCCCTCCTCCGCAAACCAGGAGGACTTTGTCTCCATGGGCACCACCGCCGCCCGGAAGGCCGGCACCATCCTGGAGAATACCCGGTCCGTCCTGGCCTACGAGCTGCTCACCGCCTGCCAGGCCATCGACATCCGCCGCCGGGGCGGCGAGTACGGCCAGGGCCTGTCCCCGGTGGGGGAGGCGGCCTACCGCCTGGTCCGGGAGAAGGTGGACTTCATGGAGAAGGACCGGGAGCTGTGGCCGGACATCCAGGCCGTGGAGGCCATCATCCGCAGCGGGGAGCTGCTGGAGCTGGCGCCCTGGCTGGCGTAAGGGCTATTCCGGCTTTTCCTCCCGGCACAGGACCGACCGGTAGCCGCCGGAGCCGAACTGCAGCTCCGTGTTGATGCGGGTGATGGTGGAGCTGCTCACCGGCACGTGGCTGCGGATCTCCTCGTAGGTCTCGCCCTTGAGCAGGTGCTTGGCCACCTGGAGCCGCTGGGAGAGGCTGATCAGCTCCTGCATGGTACACAGGTCGCTGAAAAACGCCCGGCACTCCTCCATGTCCCGCAGGGACAGTATCACGGCCAGCAGCTGGTCGATGTTTTCATTCTGATTTTCCGTGAGATGTGTCATCTCGCCCGACCTCTCTTCCGCGTTTGATCGTATAGACCTATTGTAGCATTTGAAAAATGGACCGTCAAGAAGTCCTGACCACAATATCAAAAGGAGGCTGCCCTATGGAACTGAACCTGAACGACGCCATGACCATCCATCTGGACGACGCGCTGCCGGAGTATCCGGCCTTCGTCCCCGGCATCCGCCGGGCGCCCCGCCGGGAGGCCAAGCTCTCCCAGGCGGACCAGGCCCTGGCTGTCCGCAACGCCCTGCGCTACATCCCGCCCCAACACCATGAGCAGATGGCCCGGGAGTTTGCCCAAGAGCTGAAGGAGCACGGCCGCATCTACGGCTACCGCTTCCGGCCGGAGGGGGCCATCCACGGCAGGCCCATCGACGAATACAAGGGGAACTGCGTCGAGGCCAGGGCCTTCCAGGTGATGATCGACAACAACCTGGACTTTGACGTGGCCCTCTACCCCTACGAGCTGGTGACCTACGGCGAGACCGGCCAGGTGTGCCAGAACTGGATGCAGTACCGGCTTATCAAGAAGTACCTGGAGATCATGACCGACGAGCAGACCCTGGTGGTCATGAGCGGCCACCCCCTGGGGCTGTTCAAGTCCCACAAGCTGGCCCCCCGGTGCGTCATCACCAACGGCCTCATGGTGGGCAATTTCGACGACCAGAAGAACTTCAACCGGGCCGCCGCCCTGGGCGTTGCCAACTACGGCCAGATGACCGCCGGCGGCTGGATGTACATCGGCCCCCAGGGCATCGTCCACGGCACCTTCAACACCCTGCTCAACGCCGGGCGGCTGAAGCTGGGCATCCCTGAGGACGGGAACCTGGCGGGGAGGCTGTTCGTATCGGCGGGCCTGGGGGGCATGAGCGGCGCCCAGGGCAAGGCCGCCGAGATCGCCGGGGCGGTGTCCATCATCGCCGAGGTGGACGACTCCCGCATCGACACCCGCTACACCCAGGGCTGGGTCAGCCGGCGCACCGACAGCCTGGACGAGGCCCTGGCCATGGCCCAGCAGCATCTGGCGGACAAGACCCCCTGCGCCATCGCCTACCACGGCAACGTGGTGGACCTGCTGGAGTACCTCTACGAGAAGAATGTCCACGTGGACCTGATGAGCGACCAGACCTCCTGCCACGTGCCCTACGACGGCGGCTACTGCCCCCAGGGCCTCACCTTCGCCCAGCGCACGGAGCTGCTGGACCGGGACCCCGAGACCTTCCGCCGGCTGGTGGACAAGTCCCTGAAGCGCCACTATGAGCTGATCTGTATGCACCACGACCGGGGGACCTACTTCTTCGACTACGGCAACAGCTTCCTGAAGGCGGTCTACGACGCCGGCGTCACCGCCGTGTGCCGCAACGGCGTGGACGACCTGGACGGCTTTGTGTTCCCCTCCTATGTGGAGGACATCCTGGGGCCCTGCCTCTTTGACTTCGGCTACGGGCCCTTCCGCTGGTGCTGCCTGTCCGGCAGGAGCGAGGACCTGGACAAGACCGACGCCGCCGCGGCGGACTACATCCTGTCCCACAACCGCCGGTATCAGGACTACGACAACTACGTCTGGGTCCGGGACGCCAAGAAGAACAAGCTGGTGGTGGGCACCCAGTGCCGCATCCTGTACCAGGACGCCATGGGCCGCATGAGCATCGCCCTGAAATTCAACGAGATGGTGCGCAATGGGGAGATCGGCCCCGTCATGCTGGGCCGTGACCACCACGACACCGGCGGCACCGACTCTCCCTTCCGGGAGACCAGCAACATCAAGGACGGCTCCAACATCATGGCGGACATGGCGGTGCAGTGTTACGCCGGCAACGCCGCCCGGGGCATGAGCCTTGTGGCCCTCCACAACGGCGGCGGCACCGGCATCGGCCGGGCGGTGAACGGCGGCTTCGGCATGGTGCTGGACGGCTCTGAGCGGGTGGACACCATTTTGAAGATGTCTATGCCCTGGGACGTGATGGTGGGCGTGTCCCGCCGGGCCTGGGCCTGCAATGAGAACGCCCTGACCACCGCCGCGGAGTATAACCGCGTCCGGGCGGGGCAGGACCGCATCACCCTGCCCTATGTGGCGGACAGCACCCTGGTGGCCGCCGCCCTGGAGGAGCAGGCATGAGCGAGCGGCTGCTGGTGAAAAACATCGGCCTTCTGGCCACCCCCACCGGGACCTCCGCCAGGGGCGGGGCGTTCCAGGGGGAGATCACGGCCCTGCGAAACGCCTGGGTCCTGGCGGAGGGCGGCGTCATCGCCGCGGTGGGGACCGGCAGGCCCCCCGAGACGCCGGAGGCCCGGGTTTTGGACGCCGGAGGCCGCCTGGCGACGCCCGGGCTGGTGGACGCCCACACCCACCTGATCTTCGGCGGCTGGCGGCAGGATGAGCTGGCGATGAAGCTGCGGGGGGTGCCCTACCTGGACATCCTGGCCCAGGGGGGCGGCATCCTGTCCACCGTCCGGGCCACCCGGGCGGCGTCCCAGCAGGAGCTGGAGGACAAGGCAAGACTGGCCCTGGACGAGATGCTCTCCTTCGGCACCACCACCTGCGAGGCCAAAAGCGGCTACGGCCTGGACCGGGAGACGGAGCTGCGGCAGCTGCGGGCCATCCGGGCCCTGGACGGCAGCCACCCTGTGGACCTGGCGCCCACCTTCCTGGGGGCCCACGCCCTGCCGGAGGAGTACCGGGAGGACCGGGGGGCCTACCTCCGGCTGCTGTGCGGGGAGGTGATCCCCGCCGTGGCGGCGGAGGGGCTGGCGGAGTTCTGCGACGTGTTCTGCGAGACAGGGGTGTTCACCGCGGAGGAGTCCCGGACCATCCTGGAGGCCGGCAGAAGATACGGCCTGCGGCCTAAGCTGCACGCCGACGAGATCGACCCCATCGGCGGGTCGGTGCTGGCGGGGGAGCTGGGGGCCGTGTCGGCGGAGCACCTGATCGTGTGCCCGGAGGAGGGCATCGCCAGCATGGCGAAAGGCGGCACCGTGGCCTGCCTGCTGCCGGCCACCAGCTTCTACCTGGGGGCGGCCTACGCCCCCGCCCGGGCCATGGTGTCCGCCGGGGTGCCGGTGGCCCTGGCCACGGACTTCAACCCCGGCTCCTGCCCCTGCCTGAACATGCAGCTGGTCATGAGCCTGGGGTGCCTGAAATACCGTCTGACGCCTGAGGAGGTCCTTACCGCCGTGACCCTCAACGGCGCGGCGGCCATCGGCCGGGCGGACCGGACCGGCTCCGTGGAGCCGGGGAAGTGGGCCGACCTGGTGCTCTGGGAGGCCGGGGACCTGAACTATCTGGCCTACCGGCTGGGCAGCAACCTGGCTCATATGGTGATCAAAAAGGGAGTTGCGTATCAAGGAGGAAGAGAATATGTCTAAATTAGTGGAGTGCGTCCCCAATTTCAGCGTCAGCCGCCAGCGGGACGAGGCGGTGTTCCAGGGCCTGGTGGACACGGCAAACAGCGTCCCCGGCTGCGCGGTGCTGGACGTGCAGAGCGACGGCGACCACAACCGGTGCGTGTTCACCATGGTGGGAAGCCCCCAGGCCATGGAGGAGGCGGCCTTCCTGCTGACCCAAAAGGCGGCGGAGACCATCGATATGACCAAGCACCAGGGCCAGCACCCCCGCATGGGGGCCACCGACGTGATCCCCTTCATTCCCACCATGGACATGACGGTGGACGAGTGCGTGGCGCTGAGCAAGCGGGTGGCGGAGCGGATCTGGAACGAGCTGAAGATCCCCTCCTTCCTCTACGAGGACTCCGCCACCCGGCCGGAGCGCCGGAACCTGGCGGACTGCCGGAAGGGCCAGTTCGAGGGGATGCCCGATAAGCTGCTGGAGCCGGACTGGGCCCCGGATTACGGCGAGCGGAAGATCCACCCCACGGCGGGCATCATCGCCATCGGGGCGCGGATGCCCCTCATCGCCTACAACGTGAACCTGGACACCTCCGACCTGGAGATCGCCAACAAGATCGCCCGGGCCATCCGGGCCTCCGGCGGCGGGTTCCGGTACTGCAAGGCCATCGGCGTCATGCTCAAGGACCGGAACATCGCCCAGGTGTCCATGAACCTGGTCAACTACGAGGGCACCCCCATCTACTACGTCTTTGAGATGATCCGGGCCCTGGCGGACCGGTACGGCGTGCGCATCCTCGGCAGCGAGCTGGTGGGCCTGACCCCCGGCAAGGCCCTGCTGGACTGCGCGGAGTACTACCTGAAGCTGGAGAATTTCGACTGCCGCAGCCAGGTGATGGAGTATCATCTGATCGGCATGGAGTAAGGGACGAATGCGTGTTGGGCTCCGCCCAAACCTGGCAGGGGCTTTGCCCCTGCACCTCACCGCCCTTTCAAAAGGGCGGCCCTAAAGTTTATTTTGTTGACTATGGAGGGAAAGCATGAAGCTGGGAGAGTATACGGTGACCGATTTTTCCGGGCTGCTGGCCTCTGACGCGCCGGCGCCGGGAGGCGGTTCCGCCGCCGCCCTGGAGGCCGCTCTGGGGGCGGGGCTGACGGCCATGGTCTGCCGTCTGACCCTGGGCAAGGCGCAGTTTGAGGCCCACCGGGAGGCCCTGCTGGCGGTGCAGCAGCGCTCGGAGGCCCTGCGGCAGGCCCTGCTGGAGGCCATGGACCGGGACACGGAGGCGTTTTTGCAGGTCAGCGCAGCCTTCGCCCTGCCCAAGGCCACGGCGGAGGAGAAGGCGGAGCGGTCCGCCGCCATCCAGAGGGGCCTGGAGGCCTGTACCCGGACGCCCCTGGAGGTGATGGAGCTGGCGGCGGAGGCCCTGGAGCTGGCGGCGTTCCTGCCGGGCCGGTACAACGAAAACGCGGCCAGCGACCTGGGGGTGGCGGGCGCGTCCCTCCAGGCGGGCCTGCGGGGAGCGTGGCTGAACGTTTGCATCAACGTGGCCAGCCTCAAGGACCGGGAACTGGCCCAGCGCTTTCGGGCCCAGGGCGAAGCCCTGCTGGCAAAGTCCGCCCCTCTGGCGGAGGCGCTGGCCCGGCAGATCGACGGGACCGTGGGCGCGTAAAAAAACAAAAAAGCAGTCAGGCCCTCCGGCAAAATCGCCGGAGGGCCTGACGCGTTTTCTTATTGATCAGATGTACTGCTGCTTGAGCACGTCGATGACGCCCCGGGTGGTGAGGCGCAGGGTGGGAATCACCGGCAGGGACATGAAGCTGAGGGTCATGAAGGGGTCGATCCCCGGGTTCACCCCCAGGCGGAGGGCGGCGGCCTTGGCGTCCTCCAGGGCGCGGTTGACGTTCTCCAGGGTGTCGTCGCTCATGATGCCGGCGATGGCCAGGGGCAGCTCCGCCAGGACCTTGCCGTTTTCCACCACGGCGATGCCGCCCCGGTTGGTCACGATGCGGTTGGCGGCCTGGGCCATGTCCTCCTCATTGGCCCCCACCACGATGATGTTGTGGCTGTCGTGGGACACGCTGGTGGCGACGGCCCCGGACTTCAGGCCGTAGCCCTGGAGGTAGCCGATGCCGATGTGGTGGGTGTTCTTGTGCCGCTCGATAACGGCGATCTTCAGGATATCCCACTCCGTGTCGATGTGGTCGGAGTAGCCCTGGTCCTCGGTGACGATCTCGCCGGGGACCATGCCGATGATGCCCCTGGGCCGCCGCTCGGCAAAATCCTGGGCGGAGAGGGGGGAGACGTGGAAGGTGTCGTGGGCCCGCTTCACCAGATAGGGGTCGATCTCCGGGGCGGGGAAGTCCGCCACGGAGGCGCCGTCGTACATCAGCGCCCCCTTGCGGTAGACCTGCTGGATGTTGAAGTGCTGGAGGTCGTCGATGATGACGAAGTCCGCCAGATAGCCGGGGGCGATGGCGCCCCGGTTATTCAGCAGGAAGTACTTGGCGGCGTTGTGGGTGGCCGCCTTCACCGCCAGGATGGGGTCCGCCCCCAGGCGGATGGCCTCCCGGATGTTGAAGTCGATGTGGCCCTTTTCCAGCAGGTCCGAGGGGTGCTTGTCGTCGCAGCAGAACATGCACCGGTCGGCGTAGGCGGGGGTCAACAGGGGCAGCAGGGCCTCCAGGTTGTGGGCGGCGGTGCCCTCCCGGATCATGATGACCTGGCCCCGCTCCAGCTTGGCGATGGCGTCCTCCGGGTCGTAGCACTCGTGGTCGGAGTAGACGCCGGCGGCGATGTAGGCGTTGAGGTCGGTGCCCGTCAGGCCCGGGGCGTGGCCGTCGATCTTCTTGTGGTGGGCCTGGGCGGCCACGATCTTCTCAATGACCTGGGGGTCCGCGCTGATGACGCCGGGGTAGTTCATCATCTCCGCCAGCCCCTGGACCCGGGGATGGTCATAGAAGGAGTCGATGCTCCGGTAGTCCAGCACCGCGCCGCTCTCGTCCATGGGGGTGGAGGGGACGCAGGAGGGCAGCATGAACCGCACGTCCACCGGCAGGCCCTCGGTGGCCTGGAGCATGTACTCGATGCCGTCGGCCCCCATGACGTTGGCGATCTCGTGGGGGTCGGTGATGACGGTGGTGGTGCCGTGGGGCAGCACCGCCTTGACGAATTCCCTGGGGGAGACCATGGCGCTCTCCAGGTGGATGTGGGCGTCGATGAAGCCGGGGAGCACCAGCTTCCCGGTCATGTCCGCCTCGATCTCCCCGTCGTAGCTGCCCATGCCCACGATGAGGCCCTCCGCCACGGCGATGTCCCCCTGGCAGATGCGGTTGGAGAACACGTTCACATAGGAGGCGTTTTTCAGCACCAGGTCCGCCTTCTGACGGCCCGCCGCCACTTCCACGATCCGCAGCTTCTTGTTGAGCTTGCGGTTGATCCTGCCGGTGTAGCTCTCGGTGTAGTTTGCCATAAGTCCCTTCCTTTCTTGTCATTCTGACCGATTATTTTTCCACCAGTGTGGAAAAGATTGTGGATTTTGTTAATATCGTATGTTACCATATCTGCCCCCATTTGTCCAGCGCTTTTGCAAAATATTTTTTTGCGGCGGAAAACAAATTTTCTGCGTTTGGTACTTGACAGAAAACCGTATCACTTGTATAATACAGTTAAACCGTATCAATCGAGTAATACAGTGAGAGGGGGGAGCGCATGGTATCGTTTGCGGAGCTGACGCTGACGGGGGAGGGGCCCATCTACGACCAGATCGCGGACTACGTCCGCCGGGGCGTGGCCGGGGGGACCATCCGGGACGGGGAGGAGCTGCCCTCCCGCCGGGTGCTGTCGGCCCTGCTGGGGGTGAACCCCAACACCATCCAGAAGGCCTGCCGTCTTTTGGAGGAGGAGGGGCTGATCGTGTCCCGCGCCGGGGCCAAGAGCTTCATTTCCGCCGCGCCGGAGCAGGTGGAGCTGGTCCGCTGGCGGCTGATGCGCCAGGACGCGGCCCGGGCGGCGGCGGCCCTGAAGGGCCTGGGACTTCAAAAGGAGCAGGCGCTCAGCCTGCTGGCGGAGCTGTGGGACAAGGAGGGAGAGACATGAGAGCGCACGGTTCGGTTTTTGGGATGTGGGTCCGGCGGACCCTGCCCCTGACGCTGCTGATCACGGCGGTGACGGCGGCGGTGCAGTTGGGGACCTTTTCCCTGGCCGTGGGGAAAAGCGGCATGGAGGTCCCGGCGGCCTTCTGGAACATGGAGCAGCTGCTGGAGGGGACCTGGATGCAGTCGCAATTTATGCTGGGGTATGTGCTGGTGGGGCTGGCGGCGGTCCGCCCGCTCCTCCAGCGGGGAAAGTGGCGGTACACCCTCCGGCGGCTGCGGATCTCCGAGGAGGCGGCCATCCTGTGGTACGCCGCCGCGGTCTTTGGGTGCTTCCTCCTCTACTGGGGGGCGGAGGCGGCGGTGTGCCTGGGGCTGGTGAGGATCGCCTCCGCCGCCAGCGCGCCGGACTATGTCAGCGGGCAGACGGCGTTCCTGCTGACCCAGGGCCTTCCCCTGTTCCAGAGCCTGCTGCCGGTGACCAGCGCCCTGGCCTATGTCCGCAATGTGATGATCTTCCTGACCCTGGGCGTTTATGCCGCCATGGGCTGCCGGGGGCAGAGGTGGATCATGGGCTATTTTCCCGTGTTCGCAGCGGCTGGGCGGTGCTTCGTGGTGGATGTGGACCGGGCGGCCGGGGACATTGCGGTCATTACCGTTGCGGCGCTGTGCCTGATCGTGGCGGCGGCGACGCTGGTGAGCGCCCGGAGAGGAGGCGGCGATGAAAAAGCGGATCTGTGACCGGATGACGAGGCTGCTGCCCCCGGGGCGGGAGCCGGAGTGGGAGCTGAAATGGCTGGCCGCGAGCCTGGCGGTCATAGCGGTTTTCAGCGCCATCAGCTATTTTAACCTGCTGGAAAACGGGGTGCGGGCGCTGTACCGGGTCAACACCTGGGAATTGCAGATGATGCGGCCCGGCGCCGTAATGGAGCCTTTTTACCGGCTGCTGCCGGGGATGACGGCATTTTCCGTTGCCGTGGCCGAGGCCTTCTGCCTGGGCCTGGGGCACTGGCTGTACTGCCGCCAGGAGAGCCGGGCGGACTACCGCCTGCGGCTGCTGCCGGACCGGAGGGAATATGTTCGCCGGTGTCTGGCGGTCCCTCTGATGTATCTGGCCGTGACGGCGGTCTGTGTCCTGATGCTGCTGGCGGTGTACTATGCCGCCTACCTCCTGCGGGTGCCGGAGGAGTACCTGGAGCCGGACCAGTGGGGGATATTCGTGGACGCTGTGCTTGGAAGGAGGCAGTGAGATGCTGAAATTGAAGGACGTGACCAAGACCTACGACGTGTACAAGACCGCCCTGAAGGGCGTGAGCCTCCAGGTGGCCCCGGGGGAGATCGTGGGCCTCTTCGGGGAGAACGGGGCGGGGAAGACCACCCTCTTAAAGTCCACCCTGGGCCTGCTGCGCCACGGCGGCGCCGTGGAGCTGGACGGGGAGCCGGTGGGGCGGAAGAACATCCACCGGCTGGCCTTCGCCACCTGCGAGCACTCCTTTTTCCCGGACCTGACGGCGGCGGCCCACCGGGACTTCCTGGGGGAGCACTTCCCCAAATTCCGGGAGAAGCGGTTCAAGGCCCTGACGGAGTTTTTCTCCCTGCCCATGGACCGGCCGGCCAAGGGCCTCTCCACCGGCCAGAAGAACCAGCTGGAGGTGATCCTGGCCCTGTGCCAGGGGGCGGACTATATCCTCATGGACGAGCCCTTCGCCGGCAACGACGTCTTTAACCGGGACGACTTCTACAAGGTGCTGCTGGGCATTTTGGAGCCTACGGAGGCGGTGATCCTCTCCACCCACCTCATCGAGGAGGTGGACAGCTTCATCAGCCGGGCGGTGCTGCTGCGGGCCGGGGAGATCGTGGGGGACGTGAGCGCCCTGGACCTGGCGGAGCGGGGGGAGACCCTGATGGGCTACATCCAAAAGACCTACCACCGCTCCCCGGACCGGGTGGCCCGTGCCCTGGAGCAGCTGACCGAGGGGGAGGAGGAGAAGCCGTGAAAAAGTGGGTGTGCTTTTTGGCGCTCCTGGCGGCGGCCAGCCTGACCCTGCTCATAGCCGCCCACGTGTCCCTGTACCGCCAGCGGGACCGGGTGGAGATCTACCAGGAGACCCTGGCGGGGGACCCGGCGGCGGCTGAGGGGATCACCGTGACCTTCCACGACCGGCAGAGCGACCAGCTCTTCTGGGACAGCGCCATCCCCCTGGGGACGGCGGAGCCTCAGGCGGAGACGGACTTCCGGTTTTTCCTCACCCCCCAGAGGGAGGGCTTCGCGATCCGCTATGCCCCGTCCATCGAGTTTTGGGGGGCAAGCGGTATCAGCGACCGGCAGGGCGACCCGGCCTTTGACGAGCTGTGGGAGCGCATGTACGGGGCGCTGGCCGAGGACGCGCCTCTGGGGGAGGAGCGGACCGTGACCGGGCGTCTGCGGGACTACTGCGACTATCTGCCCCTGCGCATCATCAGCCTCTCCTCGGAGCCGTACAGCATGTTTGTGGAGGATACGGAGAATGAGGCCGCGGCGGCCCGGGAGCTGGCCCGGTATCTCAACGTGGTCCCCAGCGACGACTGGACGCTGGAGATCACCTACGCGGACTACGGCGATTCCCAGTCCAGCGGGGCTGTGACCAATCTGGCCCCGCCCCGGGTCCTGGCCCAGGCGACGGAGCAGGGGCTGTACCTCTGCCTGCGGACGGACCGGCCGGACATGCTCCAGTGCCGGGACGGCGTGGGGCTGTGGTTCGTGCCCTTCCGGGACACCGGCAGGACGGCGACCTGTTATTCTGGGAACGGCGCCCCGCCGGAGAAGCGGCCCGTCGTGACGCTGGACGTATCCCGTGCCCGGGCGGCGTACCCTTACGATCCCTATGAGGCGGAGCCGCTGGCCCTGGAGCGGTCGGAGGACGGGAAGGACCTGCTGCTGTACCTCCGGGAGGGGGAGGACCTGGTGCTCCTGGCGGTGGACGCCGCCTCCGGCCAGGTCCGTCAGGAGCTGACCCTGGCGGAGGATGCGGCAAAGGGCAGCGACGTCTTTTTTGTGGACGCTGCGCCCTCGGGATGGATCGCCGCGCTGTCCACCGGGCCCTTCGCCCTGGTGACGGAGGAGGCGGGGCGGTACGCCCTGGCCTGCTCCGGCGTGCTGGAGTCCCCGGAGGGGGCAGAGGGGTACGGCCGCGATTTCCGGTGGAACATGATGCTGTCGGACAACTGTCCCAGGGCCCTGTGGGACGGGGAGCGGCTGACGTGGGTCTCCCTGGCGGCGGGCAAATATAACATCCACCTGGGCTTCTACGCGGCGGTGTTCGACCGGCAGGGAGCCATGACGTACCTGGGGAAATACACCACCTCCCGGGGCCGGGGCGGCAACTCGGATATCAGCGGCACCTGGTGGTGGCAGGACGCGGCGGCCCTGGAGCTGTCCTCCGCGCCATGAGCTGAGCCGTGGGATGCCCTGCGCCGCAAGGCGCGGGGCATCCGTTTACAGACGCAGGCAGACCCGCCGAATCCATGGGAAACGGCGGGTCTGCCTGATCGATCGAACCATATCGTTGGGGGAGCGCTGAGCATGGAGCGCAGCGTTTCCAGCCTTACGCCTTTACGGTGCCGTCGGCGTTGAAGAGGGGCAGGGGGGCCAGGCAGGTGATGTCGGGGCGGTCCAGAGAGTCGCCCTCCGCCAGCACGGCGGCCTTGCCGGTGACCACGCCGCCGGCGGTGTGTACCAGCTCCTCCAGGGCGTGGAGGCTCTCGCCGGTGGAGATCACGTCGTCCACGATGAGGATGCGCTTGCCGCGGATCAGCTCGCAGTCGTCCCGGCCCAGGAACAGGTCCTGGGTGCGCAGGGTGGTGATGGAGCGCACGGTGACGTGGATGGGGTCGGGCATGTAGACCTTGGACCCCTTGCGGGCGATGAAGTACTTCTTGGCCCCGGACTGGCGGGCCATCTCGTGGATCAGGGGGATGCTCTTGGCCTCGGCGGTGAGCATGTAGTCGTAGCTGTCGGCGTCAATTACGTCCAGCAGGGCCTTGGCGCAGGCCACCGTCAGCTCCGCGTCGCCGAACATGACGAACGCGCCGATATAGAGATCGTCGGAAACCTTGCACAGGGGCAGCTCCCGCTCCAGGCCCGCCACCTTCATGGTATATGTCATGGGAATGTTCCTCCTTACCGCGGGGAGGTCGGTCCGCCCCGCTTGTTGTGTCACAAGGTAAATTATACGGCCCCGGCGGCAAATGTCAAGGGCCAAGGGGCCCAAAACCGCCTCTTTCCCGGGCAATTAAGGGGGCCTCTTGGCAAAATGCACAAAAAATCAGGAGAAAGTTTCACATTTCGGATAGGCCGTTTCTTCGGTTGCCGCTTGTAATTCCGGGACGGAGGTGTTAATATGATATCAGTGAGACGTTGGGCATCCTACACATATTTGCTCGACGTTTTCTGTAATTCATAGGAGGATACGACAAAATGAATGCCTACGTACAGAGTGTCATCGAGAACGTAAAGCGCAAGCACGGCAATGAGCCGGAGTTCGTTCAGACCGTTGAGGAGGTCCTGACCTCCATCGCCCCCATGGTGGATAAGCACCCCGAGTATGAGAAGGCCGACCTGCTCAACCGCATCGTGGAGCCGGAGCGTATGTTCACCTTCCGCGTCGTGTGGATGGACGACAACGGCAATTATCACACCAACCGCGGCTGGCGCTGCCAGTTCAACGGAGCCATCGGCCCCTACAAGGGCGGCCTGCGCTTCCAGCCCAACGTCTACGAGGGCATCATCAAGTTCCTGGGCTTTGAGCAGATCTTCAAGAACAGCCTCACCGGCCTGCCCATCGGCGGCGGCAAGGGCGGTTCCGACTTTGACCCCGCCGGCAAGTCCGACGCCGAGGTCATGCGCTTCTGCCAGAGCTTTATGACCGCCCTGTACCGCTATATCGGGCCCGACATCGACGTCCCCGCCGGCGACATGGGCGTGGGCGGCCGCGAGATCGGCTACCTGTACGGCCAGTACCGCCGCCTGAAGGGCACCTTTGAAAACGGCGTCCTCACCGGCAAGGGCTTCAGCTACGGCGGCAGCCTGACCCGTCCCGAGGCCACCGGCTACGGCGCCATGTACTACCTCCAGGAGGTCCTGGCCCACGAGGGTGAGGACATCAAGGGCAAGACCATCGCCTGCGCCGGCTTCGGCAACGTGACCTGGGGCATCTGCAAGAAGGCCCTGCACCTGGGCGCCAAGGTCGTGACCCTGTCCGGTCCCGACGGCTACATCTATGATCCCGACGGCGTCTCCTCCTGCGAGGAGAAGGTGGACTACCTGCTGACCATGCGCGCCTCCGGCCGCAACAAGGTGAAGGACTATGCCGATAAGTTCGGCGTCCAGTTCTTCCCCGGCGAGAAGCCCTGGGGCGTCAAGGTCGACGTCATCATGCCCTCCGCCATGCAGAACGACGTCCACATGGAGCACGCCAAGCAGATCGTGGCCAACGGCGTGAAGTACTACATCGAAGTGGCCAACATGCCCACCACCAACGACGCGCTGTTCTATCTGATGGAGCAGCCCAACATGATCGTGGCCCCCTCCAAGGCTGTCAACGCCGGCGGCGTGGCCGTGTCCGCTCTGGAGATGAGCCAGAACAGCGAGCGCCTGGTCTGGACCGCCGAAGAGGTGGACGAGAGACTGAAGGGCATTATGAAGAACATCCACAAGGTGTCTGTGGAGGCCGCCGAGGAGTACGGCCTGGGCTACAACCTGGTGGCTGGCGCCAACATCGCCGGCTTCAAGAAGGTAGCCACCGCCATGATGGAGCAGGGCATCTTCTGATCCCCCTCCTCTGAACCTGTTGGAAAAGGTCTTATCCATCCTTTTTCAAATATCTCCCCCCCTTTTTCCCCCTGGGGCGGCGCGGCAACGCGCCGCCCCAAACTTTATGCCCGAAAAAAGACCGGCGCCGGCCCTGGCAGCCCAGGACCAACGCCGGTGAATCTTTTCTTGGGGAGAGCGGTCAGCCGTGGTGATCGCCGTGGTGGCCGCTGTGGCTCTCCGTGTGGTGGGTCTCGCTGTGGTGCAGGCTGGGCTGGACGGGATAGGCCGGGCCGTCAGCCGGCTGGACGACGGGGTCGCAGGGCTGATCGCCGGCGGTGAGGCAGACACCTTCGTCCTGGCAGTCGTCCTGCGGGCAGCTGTCATCGGGGCAGTCCGCGGTCAGGCAGTCCTCCGCGGGGCAGGCGCTGTCGTGGCGCCAGCCGTGGTGCGCGCCGCCCTCCGCCAGGGCGGAGGTGGACAGCAGGGCGGCGGTGCCGGCGACCACCAGCAGGGCCAGAAGCAGGGAGGTGAGAGAGGTCTTCTTGTGTTTCATGATGGCAGATATCCTTTCTTCCGTGGGGTCCATGCCGAAGCCGCTGCAAAAGGGGCTGGGGCCGGACCTCCGCTGTGCGAATTTAATGAGGGCTTCGGCGTAGGTCCCGCGCTGGTCCGCCCCCAGCCGCCGCAGGACCTGCCGGTCGCAGGTCAGCTCCAGGTCCCGGTTGGCGGCGGTGAGCATGACCCACGCCAGGGGGTTGAACCAGTGGACGCAGGCCGCGGCGGTGAGCAGCAGCTTCCACGCCGCGTCCAGCCGCCGGATGTGGACCAGCTCGTGGGTGAGCACGCAGGTCAGCGCGGCGCGGTCCGACCAGTCCGTGGCGCTGGGCATGAGGATGACGGGCCGCAGAAGGCCGTAGGTCAGGGGGGAGCCGATTCGGTCCGACTGCCGCAGGCGGACGGTCCGCCGGAGCTTCTGGTCCGCCAGGAGGCCCAGGGCGAAGCCGTCCTCCGCCGGCAGGGACATGGCAAATTCCCTCCGGCAGCGGAGCCAGACGGTGAAAAACGCCAGGGCGCACGCCGCCGCGCCTGCCAGCCACAGCCACGTCAGCCAGGAGGCCGCGCCGCCGGTCCGGGCCGCCGCGTCCACGGCGGAGGGGACGGACGCCTGGGCCGCAGGGAGCGCCGCTGTCAGCGGGGAGGCCGGGGCGCTCCGGGACGCTAAATTGTACGCGCTGACAGGGGAGGGCAGGGACAGCGGGATCAGCAGGCGGGCCAGGGCCAGCCCCCACAGGGCCAGATAGGTCTCCCGGGGCAGCCGGTCCCCGGCGGCGGCGCGGATGAGGACCGCCGCCAGAATCAGGACCGCCCCGGCAAGGCTCATCTCCCAGAGACTGAGGACGGTCATTTCATCTCCTCCACCATCTGCCGCAGGCGCTGGAGCTGCTCCGCCGTCAGCTTGTTCCGCCCCAGCAGGGAGGCGAACAGCTTGTCGGCGCAGCCGCCGTAGACCCGGTCGATAAGCTCGTCGGTGGCGGCGTTCTGGGCGTCCTCCCGGGTGATGAGGGGGATGCACAGGAACTTGGGGTCCTGCCGCCGGATCAGGCCCTTCTGGATGCACCGCTTGATGACGGTGTAGGTGGTGTTGATGTTCCAGCCGGTCTCCTCCCCCAGCACGTCGGACACGCGGCGGGCGGTCACGGGCCCCTCCCGCCACAGGACCTCCATCACCTTCCGCTCGGAATCAAATAAGCTCTTCTCCATGGTCATGCCTCCTTGTGAGTACGCTTCGCAGCTGCTGGAGATATACTAGCACAGTAGTACCTGAATGTCAATACTACTTTCGTATTATTTTTTCCGCCTGCGCAAATCGGGCAACAACGCCGCCGGGGCCGCATATCATAGAGCCGGAAAAACGGGCAGGAGGAGACGAAATGGAGCGACCGCTGCTGGAGGAGGCCCGGGCCATAGCGCCCTGGCTGGAGGAGCTGTTTTTTGCGCTGCACCGGCGTCCCGAGCTGGGGGGCCGGGAGTACGAGACGGCGGCGCTGGTCCGCCGGACCCTGGCGGAGCTGGGGATCCAGGCGTTCCCCCTGGCGGACACCGGGACCGTGGGGCTGCTGCGGGGCGGACAGCCCGGCCCGTGCCTGGCCTTCCGGGCGGATATGGACGCCCTGCCCATCGGGGAGGAGACGGGCCTGCCCTACGCCTCCCAGGTCCCCGGGGTGATGCACGCCTGCGGCCACGACTTCCACACGGCGGCCCTGCTGGGGGCGGCCCGGCTCCTCATGGCGGAGCGGGAGGCCCTGCCGGGGACGGTGAAGCTCCTGTTCCAGCCTGACGAGGAGGGGGAGGGGGGCGCCCGGCGGATGATCGCCCAGGGCTGCCTGGAGGACCCGGCGGTGGAGGCCGCGTTCTGCGTCCATGTGGAC
>DBFJQM010000020.1:0-87267 GCA_048404665.1 Candidatus Pelethomonas sp. | reverse complement strand
GGGTGATGGCGGAGGAAATGGAGATCAGCGCGGGGTCGATAAAGTGCAGGACAATGAGCAGCACGTCCACCACGGCGGTGGTGACCACCGCCTGCAAGATGCCCACGGTGATGGCCTGGCGGCCCATGTGCTTCAATTGCTCCAGACGGAACTCATTGCCGATGGTGAAGGCGATGAAGCCCAATGCCACCTGGCAGATCAGATCCAGCCCCTTGACCTCCTCCGGCGTGGAAAAGCCCAGGCCGGGAATTTGCAGCAGCCCCAGGCAGAAGGGCCCCAGCAGCAGGCCGGACAGCAGATAGGCCGTCACATCCGGCAGCCGCAGCTTGTTGGTCAGCCGGGTCAGCAGCAGTCCGCCGACGAGACAGACGGACAGATGGATCAGTAGAATCATAGTATACACCTCTCTCGTGGTTCGCGCTTTTCGCGCAGAGGCTACTATAACACGTTCCCCGCGGTTTCGCAAGCAAGCCAGCCGGGAAAAAGTTCACAAAAATAGGCATATTCGCCCTTCTTCTCTTGTCATTTTCCCGTTATGCGCCGTTTCTCCGCCGGTTTTGTTGACAAATCCCAGAAAATCCGATATGCTGTTGTCCAGCCGCCCCTCCGGCGGCCCAAGGGAGGTCTTAGTTTCTATGGCGAACCGCTCTATCCGCCGCGCCAGCCGGGCCATGGCCCTCACCGGCGTGATGACCGCGCTGGCGCTGCTGTTCCTGCTGCTGGGCAGCGTGATCCCTCTGGCTACCTTTGTCTGTCCCCTGCTGGCCATGGTGTGCGCGATCCCCGCCCTGTGCGAGCTGGGCCCCCGGACGGCGCTGGTCCAGTACGCGGCGGTGTCCGCGCTGGGCCTGCTGCTGGCGGCCGACAAGGAGCTGGCCCTGGTGTATCTGGCTCTGGGCTGGTACGCCGCCGCCAAGCCCGCCCTGGACCGCCTTCCCCGCCGCCCGCTGCGCCTGGCGGTAAAATGCGCCGCCTTTGTCCTGCCCATCTCCGCCGCCTACTGGTGCATCCTGCGCCTCTTCCGGCTGGAGGCCGTGGTCAGCGAATTTGCGGGATACAGCGGCGTCATGGTGGCCCTGCTGCTGGTTATGGGGTGCTTCACCTTTCTCTGCTTTGACCGGGTGCTGGGAACCGTCACCCAGCTCTACCGCCTCCGGCTCCGGAAGCGGCTGTTCCGGTAGCCCTCCTCCCGGCGGCCACTTTCCTCTTGACAGCGGCGGCGGCCTGTGGTATATATTCTATTAGTTTATTTTTGAACGGTTCAGCTTCAAACCGTTTGGAGGTGAAACATTTGCTGGACAGCACCATCGCCCTGCTGCGGGCGCTGCAGCAGGGACAGCGGCAGCTGGACGAGCTGCTGGAGCGCGCCGCCCGCCAGTGGCAGCTCTCCGTTCCCGAGCTGCGGCTCCTGCTGTTTCTGTCCGGCTCCCCGGGGCGGGACACCGCCACCGACGCGGCCGCCGGCTGCGGCATGAGCAAGGCGTCTGTGTCCGGCAATGTGCTCAAGCTGGCCACCCGCGGGCTCCTTACCGCGGATATGGACCTGAAGGACCGGCGGCTCCAGCACCTGACCCTCACCGAGGCCGCCTCGCCGGTCCTGGAGGACCTGTGGCAGCAGCTGGACCGGACGTTCACAGACGCGCTGGCCGCCCTGCCGCCGGAGCGGGAGCAGCAGCTTCTCGGCGATCTCGCCGCTGTCGCCCGCCGTCTGTCCCGCCCCGTCTGAGCCGGGGCGGACGATACGCCGTAAAACTCTTTTTGAATGGAGGCTCTCCATGTCTAACATCAAATTCGTCACCGATTCCGCCGCCGATATCCCCGCCGCCCTCCAGGAGGAGCTGGGGATCCAGGTGCTGCCCTTCTCCATCGTCATGAACGACCGGGAGTACCGGGACGGCGTGGACCTCTCCCCTGTGGAGTTCTACCGGGAGCTGCTGGCCGCCCCCCAGATCCCCACCCACTCCCAGCTCACCCCCATCGTGTTCGAGCAGCTCTACGCCGACGCCCTGGCGGAGGGGGTCACGGACCTGATCTATGTGGCCATCAACGCCAAGGGCTCCAGCACCTATGAAAACGCCGTCATGACCCGCGCCGCCTTTCTGGAGGAGCATCCGGACTGCGGCATGGGCATCCACGTGCTCAACGGCGGCACCTACACCATGTGCTATGGCTACGGCGTGGTCCTGGGCGCCCAAAAGGCTAAGGAGGGCGCCGGCATCCAGGAGGTCCTGGCCGTCGTGCAGGACTGGCTGGACCACGTGGGCCTGGTCTTTGCCACCTACGACCTGAAATTTGCCAAGAAGTCCGGCCGCGTCAGCGCGGCGGCGGCGTTCCTGGGGGAGGCCCTGGGCATGAAGCCCATTATGACCTTCCTGGACGGGGAGTCCAGGATTCTCGCCAAAGTCCGGGGGGACAAGAGCGTCATCCCCGCCCAGATCGCCCGGGCCAGGGAGGAGATGGTCCCCGGCTCCCCCTACCTGTGCATCCTCGGCTCCGACCAGGACCACAACCGGGAGATCCAGGACGCCTGCCGGGAGGCATTCGGCTACCCCTGCGTCATGGGCACCTACATCGGCGGGGTCATCTCCGTCAACGCCGGTCCCAATGTGGTGGGGATCATCTACCGGAAGAAGTGAGATCGCCAAAGCAGCAGTGAGCCTCCGCAGCAGCGGAGAAGGCGGCCGCCCTATTGTGGGGCGGCCGCCTTCTCTATGCCCTGCGCCGTCTGAAATTTCCTCTTGACTTTTCCCTCGGCCCGCTGTATACTGTAATCGAACAAATGTTTTTATTTGGAGATGACGGCATGGATGTAATGGAAAAGCTGACGATTCTGACGGACGCCGCCAAATATGACGCCGCCTGCACCAGCTCCGGCGCCAAGCGGGGCAGCCGGGCGGGCTGTATCGGCAACACGTCCTCCTCTGTGGCGGGCTGCTGCCACACCTTCTCCGCCGACGGCCGGTGCGTCACCCTTTTGAAGGTGCTCATGACCAACTGCTGCGTCTACGACTGCAAGTACTGCGTCAACCGCTGCTCCAACGACACCCGCCGGGCCGTCTTTACCCCGGAGGAGCTGGCGGACCTGACCATCCAGTTCTACCGCCGCAACTATATCGAGGGGCTGTTCCTCTCCTCCGGCGTGCTGGTCAGCCCGGACTACACCATGGAGCGGATGATCCGCTGCCTGGAGCTGCTGCGGAACCACTACCGCTTCAACGGATACATCCACGCCAAGACCATCCCCGGGGCCTCGCCGGAGCTGGTGACGCGCCTGGGGCTGCTGGCGGACCGGCTCAGCGTGAACATCGAGCTGCCCTCGGAGCAGGGGCTCCAGACCCTGGCCCCCAACAAGACCCGGAAGGCCATCTTCCGGCCCATGGGCCTTATCACCTCCACCCTGCAGGAGAACAAGGAGGAGCTGGTGAAGTACCGCCACGCCCCCCGCTTCGCGCCGGCGGGCCAGAGCACCCAGATGATCGTGGGGGCCACGCCGGATTCCGACCGGCACATCCTCAGCCTGACCCAGGGGCTGTACGACAAGTATCAGCTCAAACGTGTGTTCTACTCCGCCTATGTGCCGGTGGTGGAAAACTCCCTGCTCCCCGCCCTGGACACCAAGCCGCCTCTGCTGCGGGAGCACCGGCTGTACCAGGCGGACTGGCTGCTGCGGTTCTACGGCTTCCGGGCGGAGGAGCTGCTGGACGAGGACGAGCCCAACTTCAACCCGCTGGTGGACCCCAAGTGCTCCTGGGCGCTGCACCACCCGGAATTTTTCCCGGTGGAGGTGAACACCGCCGACCGGGAGGCCCTGCTGCGGGTGCCGGGCATCGGCACCGTGTCCGTCCGGCGTATCCTCTATGCCCGCCGGGCCAGGCGGCTGGAGCACGAGGACCTGAAAAAGCTGGGCGTGGTGATGAAGCGGGCCCAGTACTTCATCACCTGCAAGGGCCGGGCGCTGGACGGCCTGCGCCTGAGCCAGGAGAGCATCCTGCGGAATCTGATCCGCCTGGAGAAGGCCTCCCTGCCCCCCTGGGAGGGGGAGCAGCTGAGCCTCTTCGACAGCGCGGGATAAGCATGGAAAGGAGTATGCACCATGGAGCGTGAAGCTACGATTTTGGAGCTGTTCCAGGCGGTGGTCCGGCAGGACGAGCATGCGCTGGCCCGGTTCTTCACCGTTGACGCCCAAATTCTTTGGCCCAATACCGGTGAGCGGTTTGACCTGGCGGACTATCTCCGGGCAAACTGCGACTATCCGGGACAGTGGAGCGGCCAGATGGAAAAGGTCGCGGAGGACGGCAGCTATTCGGTGGCCAGGGTCTGGCCGGCCGAAGGTCCCGCCTCCCGGGCGGTGACGTTTTATCAGTGGAGGAACGGGAAGATCGTGCAGATGACGGAATACTGGGGGGACATCGGTCCGGCGCCTGACTGGCGGAGGGGCCTGTCCCAATCGTGAGGGGGACCGACAGCTATGGAGACCATCTATCGCTATGACGGCAGCTTTGAGGGATTTCTCTGCTGCGTGTTCGACAGCTATGTGAATAAGGAGCTGCCCGCCGCTTTCCAGGACGAGGACCATCTGGCCCAGACCCTGTTTCCCGTCCGGTGGGTGGGGACGGACCTGCGCCACGCCCAGCGGGTCCTGGTGAGCCTGGAGAAGATCGACCCCTGGGCCAGGGAGCTGGTGGTCAAGGGCTTCCTCACCTGCGCGCCGGACCGGGAGATGATCCTCTACCGGTTCATCCGCGCCCTCTACGACGTGGGCAGGCCGCTGCTGCGCCAGCTCAGCGACGACGCCCTGCTCCCCCTGCTGCGGGCGGTGCGCCATCTGGACGGGGAGGTCCACCTGCTGAAGGGCTTCACCCGGTTCTCCGATTTTGAGGGCACCCTGGCCGGGGAGATCCGGCCCAAAAACCGGGTGCTGCCCCTTCTGCGGCCCCACTTCTGCGCCCGGATGTACAACGAGACCTTCCTGCTCTACGACCGGCCCCACCGGGAGGCCCTGGTCCACCAGCCGGGGAAATGGGCCATCCTGCCCCTGGAGGACTTCCGCATGGCGGCCCCCTCGGCGGCGGAGGCCCAGTACCGGCGGCTGTGGAAGCGGTTCTACGACACCATCGAGATCAAGGAGCGCCACAACCCCAAGCTGCGCCAGACCCACATGCCCAAGCGGTACTGGGACACCATGACGGAGTTTCAGGACGAGGACTGCTTCCTGGCGGGGACGGACCCCGCCCCGGCCCAGCCGCCTCTCCGGCGGCAGGAGGGGGCCTCCCTCCCGCCCCGGTAAGGCCCGGAAGCCCGTTTTCTGCAGGCCGTCAGAAAAATTTCTAAATTTTCGCATAAATTTATTGACATTTCGACACAAAAAAGATATAGTGTGCTTGCCTGCTTCTCCGGGGAGAAATACTCAGGGGAAGCAGGCAATTTTCTACGTCCCGACGGTCCCCTCGCCGGGCCTGTCGGGGCTGAATTTTGAGAAAAGGAATGGGGGAGGATACATGTCCAAAGAGTTGATTCGCCTTGTTGACTGCAGCATGGCGTTTGACGGCGAGCTGGTTCTCGATCACATCAATCTATATTTTAATGACAGCGAGTTCCTCACACTGCTCGGACCCAGTGGCTGCGGCAAGACCACCACCTTGCGCATCATTGGCGGCTTTTTGACGCCCACTTCTGGCGAAGTGTTGTTCGACGGGGTGAGGATGAATGATATTCCCCCCCATTTGAGACAGGTGAATACCGTGTTCCAGCGGTACGCCCTCTTCCCCCACCTGAACGTCTTTGAAAATGTGGCCTTCGGCCTGCGCATCGGCAAGACGGAGACCGGAAGCGACGGCAAGAAGAAAAAGGTCAAGATCCCCGAGCCGGAGATCCGCCAGCGGGTGATGGAGATGCTGGAGGTGGTGAGCCTCAAGGGCTTTGAAAACCGCCGCATCAACGAGCTCTCCGGCGGCCAGCAGCAGCGGGTGGCCATCGCCCGTGCCCTGGTGAACCGGCCCAAGGTGCTGCTCCTGGACGAACCCCTGGGGGCCCTGGACCTGCGCCTGCGCAAGGACATGCAGAACGAGCTCAAGCGCATCCAGCAGCAGCTGGGCATCACCTTCATCTACGTCACCCACGACCAGGAGGAGGCCCTGGCCATGTCCGACACCATCGTGGTGATGGACCAGGGCAGGATCCAGCAGATCGGCACCCCCGAGGACATCTACAACGAGCCGAAAAACGCCTTTGTGGCGGACTTCATCGGCGAGAGCAACATCCTGGACGGCGTCATGCACCAGGACTATGTGGTGGAGTTCTTCAACCGGAAGTTCAAGTGCCTGGACAAGGGCTTCGCCCCCATGGAGCCTGTGGACGTGGTCATCCGCCCCGAGGACATCGACATCGTCCCCCCGGAGAAGGGGCAGCTTCGCGGCACCGTCACCTCCGTCACCTTCAAGGGCGTCCACTATGACACCATCGTGGACTTCAAGGGCTTCAAGTGGCTGATCCAGACCACGGACTACCACGAGGTGGGCGAGGTCATCGGCATCATCCTGAACCCCGACGACATCCACATCATGCACAAGAGCCAGTACTCCGGCATGTTCGGCGACTACAGCTCCTACTCTGAGGAGTACGACGAGATGGACGACGTGACCATGCTGGACGAAGGCGGCGAGGAGGACGCCCCCGGGGAGGGCCGCGATGAAGAATAAGCGCGCGCTCTTCGCCGTCCCCTATGTGGGCTGGATGGCCCTCTTTGTGGTAGCGCCCATCATCCTTGTGGTGGTCTACGCCCTCACCTCCGCGTCCGGCGGCTTCTCCCTAGAGAATTTCGCCCGGATGGGCACCTACGCGGTGGTGTTCACCCGCTCCTTCAAGCTGGCCATCGTGGCCACGGTCATCTGCCTGCTTATCGGCTACCCCGTGGCCTACATGATCTCCCGGGAGGGCCCCCAGTTCCAGCGGGTGGCTATGATGCTCATTATGCTGCCCATGTGGATGAACTTCCTGCTGCGGACCTACTCCTGGATGTCCATTCTGGAGAACACCGGCCTGCTCAACCGGTTTTTTGCCGCCATCGGGCTTTTTGACCTGATCAACGGCGTCTTCGGCACCCAGATCGAGTACTTCCACATGATCAACACCCAGGGGGCCGTGGTGCTGGGCATGGTCTACAACTACCTGCCCTTCATGATCCTGCCCATCTACTCCGTCATCGAGAAGCTGGACGTCAGCCTGCTGGAGGCCGCCCGGGACCTGGGCGCCAACGGCGTGGGCGTGTTCCGGAAGGTGATCCTTCCCCTGAGCCTGCCCGGCGTGCTCTCCGGCGTGACCATGGTGTTCGTCCCCTCCGTGTCCACCTTCGCCATCTCCAAGCTGCTGGGCGGCAGCAACGAGCTGCTGCTGGGCGACCTCATCGAGCAGCAGTTTCTGGGCACCACCTACAACCCCTATCTGGGCTCCGCCATCTCCCTGGTGATGATGGTCATTGTGGTGGTGTGCATGGCGGTGATGAATCGCTTCGGCGAGGGCGAGGAACAGGCGGTGATGCTATGAAAAAGCGTACCGCGGCCCTGAACCGCTTCTTTATGGCGCTGGTGTTCCTCTTCCTCTACGCGCCCATCTTCGTGCTCATCGTCTTTTCCTTCAACGAGTCCAAGAGCCGCACCGTCTGGCAGGGCTTTTCCCTTCACTGGTACGAGGAGCTGCTGCAGGACAGCTCCATCATGAACGCCCTCACCACCACCCTGCTGGTCTCCCTGCTGGCCACGCTCATTGCCACCGTGGCGGGGACCTTTGCCGCCGTAGGCTTCTTCAACATGAAAAAGCGGTGGCGCTCCCCCCTGCTGACGCTGAACAACATCCCCATGACCAACGCGGATATCGTCACCGGCGTGAGCCTGTGCCTGCTGTTTGTGGCCTTCTTCTCCGGCTGGTCCGCCTTCGCCGGATGGCTCAACGGCGCGCTGGGGCTCAGCCTCCCCACCCGGCTCCACATGGGCTTCGGCACGCTGCTCATTGCCCACATCACCTTCGACATCCCCTATGTGCTGCTGTCCGTCATGCCCAAGCTGCGGCAGATGGACAAAAACCTCATCGACGCCGCCCAGGACCTGGGCTGCACCTGGATGCAGGCCTTCTGGAAGGTGGCGCTGCCGGAGATCAAGCCGGGCATCGTCAGCGGGGCGCTGATCGCCTTCACCATGAGCGTGGACGACTTCGTCATCTCCTACTTCACAGCCGGGTCCTCCACCTCCACCCTCGCCATGGTGGTCTACGGCATGACCAAAAAGCGCATCAGCCCCAAGATCAACGCCATCTCCTCCCTGCTGTTCGTGACGGTGCTGGCCCTGCTCGTCATCGTCAACGTGCGGGAGGCCCGGCAGGAGAAGGCCCTGGCCCAGCGGAAGCAGTGAGCCTGCGACAGCGTATTTTGCGGGACATCCCGTGGAATAATTGATTTTTGATTGGAGGAATGATCAATTGAAAAAAGCATTTGCCTTGATGTTGGCCCTTTCCATGGTGCTGGTCATGCTCAGCGCCTGTTCCGGCGGCTCTGACGGGCAGCGGGTGGTCAACGTGTGCGGCTGGGGCGAGAACATCGACCCGGACCTCATTGAACAGTTTGAGGAAGAAACTGGTATCAAGGTCAATTACAAGGAAGCGGAAAGCAATGAGATGATGTACTCCCAGATCAAGCAGGGCGGCGTGGACTACGACGTGGTCGTCCCCTCCGACTACATGATCGCCCGGATGATCCAGGAGGACATGCTGGCGGAGCTGAACTACGACAACATCCCCAACTTCGCGCTCATTGACGATCAATATAAAAATCTCCCCTACGACCCGGAGAACAAGTACACCGTCCCCTACACCTGGGGCACCCTGGGCGTGATCTACAACAGCACCAAGTGCGACTACCCCCTGTCCAGCTGGGGCGCCCTGTTTGACGAGCTGTATACCGGCGAGACCGCCATGATCGGCAACCCCCGGGACGCCATCGCCATCGGGCTCATGCGCCTGGGCTACTCCGTGAACACCACCGACGAAGCCCAGATCCGTGAGGCCTTCCAGCTCATCGCCGACGCCAAGGCCGACGGCGTGTACCAGGGCTTCTTCATGGACCAGCTCTACGACAAGATGGAGGCCGGCGAGACCACCATCTGCGCCTACTACGCCGGGGACTTCCTCAGCATGTACAGCAACAACCAGGACCTGCGCTTCGTGGTGCCCGACGAGGGCAGCAACTGGTTCGTGGACGCCATGTGCGTGCTGAAGGACGCGGAGCACAAGGAGGAGGCGGAGGAGTGGATCAACTTCATCACCTCCACCGAGGCCAGCCTGAAGAACATGGACTTCATCTGGTACGCCTCCCCCAACCAGGAGGCCCTGGAGCAGTACCCCGCCTACTACGAGGAGCAGTACGGGGAGCCTCTGGACCCGGAGCTGTACGCCATCATGGCCCCCTCCAAGGAGGTCCTGGCGCGCTGTGAGATGTACGAGAACCTCCCCGCCGAGACCAATACCCTCTACTCCGACCTGTGGGTGGAGCTGGGCATCAGCGGCGAATAACGGGCTTCTCCCCTGTCAAACTGTTCATACTGAGGCCGCCGGACGCTGGAAACTCCATCGTCCGGCGGCTTTTGCCGTCATATTATACAAAAGTCGTGAGTGTTTTTCTCGCATTTCAACAAATCTGTCGATTCTGTACAAATTTCCCTTGTTATTTTCGGAAAAGTAGAGTAGAATTGTGACATACCCGGTTGGAAACGTTTCCAAACTGTCTCCGCCGGGCGGTCACTGCATCCCACAGGATCGCACAATTATGAAGGAGGATTGTCACAACATGAAGAAGAACTGCTTGCATTGACGCTTGTCGCCGCGCTGTTCATCGGCCTGCTGGCCGGCTGCGGCAACAACGCCAACAACCCCGGCGACACCAACACCCCCAGCAACACCAACCAGCCCACTGAGCCCTCCGACACCAACGAGCCCACCGAGCCCGCCGGCGAGACCGGCCGCGTCTACTGGCTGAACTTCAAGCCCGAGCTGGACGAGACCGCCCAGGCCCTGGCCTTGACCTACACCGAGAAGACCGGCGTGCCTGTCCAGGTGGTCACCGCCGCCTCCGGCACCTACAACCAGACCCTGATCGCCGAGATGGACAAGTCCGCTCCCCCCACCCTCTTCGTCATCGGCAACGCCGCCGGTGTCCGGGACTGGGGCGAGTACGCCATGGACCTGACCGGCACCGCCATTGCCAACGAGCTGAACACCGACGCCTACAACCTCTATGACGAGGAAGGCCGCCTGGTTTCCATCGGCTACTGCTACGAGTGCTACGGCATCATCGTCAACCCCGACCTGGTGGAGGCCGCCGGCCACTCCATGGACGAGATCACCAACTTTGACGGTCTGAAGGCCGTTGTGGAGGACATCCACGCTCGGGCCGCGGAGCTGGGCTTCGACGCCTTCACCTCCTGCGACATGGACGGCTCCTCCTCCTGGCGCTTCACCGGCCACATGGCCAACCTGGAGTACTACTACGAGCAGAAGGGTACCGCCTGGACCGAGTGCCCCGCCACCATCTCCGGCGAGTACATGGACAACTTCAAGGCCCTCTATGACCTGTGCATCAACAACAGCCTCACCGCTCCCACCGAGCTGGCCACCGGCGGTCACGACGCCGCTCAGGAGTTCAAGGATGGCAAGGCCGCGTTCCAGGTCCAGGGCTCCTGGGAGTACGCCTCCTATAAGGACTCCGTGCCCAACGCCACCATGATCCCCTACTACTGCGGTGTTGAGGGCGAGGAGAAGGCCGGCCTGAACTGCGGTACTGAGAACTGCTGGGCCATCAACGCCAACGTCTCCGAGGCCGACCAGAAGGCCACCATGGACTTCATGGTGTGGCTGGTCTCCGATCCCGACGCCTCCGCCCAGATGGTGGAGCAGCTGGGCATCATGCCCTACAAGAACGCCGCCGAGTCCACCAACGGCTTCCTGGCTGACGCCGCCGAGTACACCGCCAACGGCTGCTACGTCATGAACTGGGCTACCAACTACCAGCCCAACGTGGACGAGTACCGCGCCACTCTGGTGGCCGCGCTGAACCAGTACAACGCCGACCAGTCCGACGCCAACTGGGAGCAGGTCCGCACCGCCTTCGTGGACGGCTGGGCCGCCCAGTACCAGGCCATCAACGGCTGATCTGAGGACACCCTGTAAAAGCAAGCGAACGCGGCGGGGCGGGCGGTATCGCCCGCCCCGTCCTGTATTCCCCGCCGGTGGCGGCGGGCCTGGCCCGTCTATAACGGATCGCGCCCTGTTCCTTCACGCGCCCTTCTCCCGTCATCGGGCGCAAATCGAGGGGCAGCGCTTACCAACGTCCCCAACGAAGTTCTTTTTCGTTCTTTTTCTTGGTAAGAAAAAGAACGACGTGCGACGCGCGCCTCCACTGAATTTAAAAAAGGGAGCTGATATTTTGAACAAGAAAAAGAAGATCACCGGCGGCAACTCCATCCGGCGAACCACCCGGAAATGGGGCCTGCTGTTTCTGGGACCGGTAACGGCCGCCTTTGTCATCGGCTTTGTCTGGCCCTTCCTCCAGGGCATCTGGCTGTCCATGTGCCAGTTCAAGACCATCTCCAACGCGAAATTCATCGGCTTCGGCAACTATGTCCGGGCCTTCCAGGACCCCGCCTTCCGCCACGCCTTCTGGTACACCGCCCTGTTTGCCGTGGTGTCCCTGGTGCTCATCAATGTGCTGGCCTTTGCCGTGGCCTACGCCCTGACCCAGGGCATCAAGGGCAGCAACCTGTACCGCACCGTGTTCTTCATGCCGAACCTCATCGGCGGCATCGTCCTGGGCTATATCTGGTCCATGATCTTCGACGGCATCCTCAGCCGCTGGAGCACCTCCATCCTCATGGAGAGCAAATACGGCTTCTGGGGCCTGATCATCCTCATGTGCTGGCAGCAGATCGGCTATATGATGATCATTTACATCGCGGGGCTGCAGAACGTCCCCGGCGAGATGCTGGAGGCCGCCCGCATCGACGGCGCCACCCGGATGCAGACCCTCTTCAAGGTCACCATCCCCAACGTGATGCCCTCCATCACCATCTGCATGTTCCTGTCCCTGACCAACGGCTTCAAGCTCTTTGACCAGAACCTGGCCCTCACCGCCGGCCAGCCCTTCATCATCCAGCCCGGCGGCACCTCCATCAAAACCACCGAGATGCTGGCTCTGAACATCTTCAACACCTTCAACACATCCAGCGCCACCTCTCAGGGCACCGCCCAGGCCAAGGCCGTCATCTTCTTTATCCTGGTGGCCGGACTGGGTCTGGCCCAGCTGAGCTACACCCGCAAGAAGGAGGTACAGCAGTAATGAAAACGAAAACCCGTCTCTCCCCTGAAAGCCGCCGCAAGACAGTCCTGTCTGTCGTGCTGGGCGTCATCTGTGTGATCTACGTGCTGCCCGTGCTGGCGGTGGTCATCAACTCCTTCAAGCTGAACACCTACGTCAAGACCGACACCTTTGCCCTGCCCACCGGCGAGATGTGGGCGGGCCTTCAGAACTTCATCAAGGGCATGACCTTCGGCAACTACCCCTTCCTCAGCAGCGTGAAGTACAGCGTGGTCATCACGGTGCTCTCCACCGCTCTGATCCTGCTGTGTACCTCCATGGCCGCCTGGTATATCGCCCGGGTGAACTCCAAGTTCTGCAGGGCGCTGTACCTGCTGTGCGTGTTCTCCATGGTGGTCCCCTTCCAGATGGTGATGTACACCCTGTCCAAGACGGCGGACAAGCTGAAGCTGAACACCCCCTGGACCATCCCCATCGTGTACCTGGGCTTCGGCGCGGGGCTTGCCATCTTCATGTTCGTGGGCTTCGTCAAGTCCATCCCCCTGGAGATCGAGGAGGCCGCCGCCATCGACGGCTGCGGTCCCCTGCGCACCTACTTCTCCGTGGTGCTGCCCATGCTCAAGCCTACCATGATCTCTGTGGGCATCCTGGAGATCATGTGGGTGTGGAACGACTATCTGCTCCCCTCCCTGGTGCTGGACATCACCAAGTACCGCACCATCCCCATCCACATCCAGTACCTCAAGGGCAGCTACGGCACCGTGGACCTGGGCGCCACCATGGCGCTGATCCTGCTGAGCATCATCCCGGTGATCGTGTTCTACCTGACCTGCCAGAAGCACATCATCAAGGGCGTGGCCGCCGGCGCGGTCAAGGGCTGACGGAGGTGATGGCCCTGTGACCATCAAGGACATCGCCCACCGCTCCGGCTACGCCGTGGGCACGGTCTCACGGGTGCTCAACGGCACCCCGGGCGTCAGCGAAAAGGCCAGGACGCGCATCCTGGCCGTGGTGGCGGAGACCGGCTTTCAGCCCAACGACAACGCCCGCCACTTAAAGCAGCGCAGGAGCGAGAGCATCGCCATCATCGTCAAGGGCGTGGGCAACATGCTCTTTGCCAGGGTGCTGGAAAAAATGCAGAGCCGCATCAAGGCCGCCGGGAAGGCCGCCGCGGTCTACTACCTGGACGAGGACGACAACGAGGTGGAGCAGGCGGTCCGAATCTGCCGGGAGCTGAAGCCCCTGGGCATCCTCTTCCTCGGCGGCAACCGGGGCTATTTCCTCGACGGATTCCGGCAGATCACCTGTCCCTGTGTGCTGGTGTCCAACCGGGCCGACGCCCTGGGCTTTCCCAACCTCTCCAGCGTCGCCACCGACGACGTGGACGGCGCCGCCAGCGCCATGGGCTTCCTGCTGGACGCGGGACACCGGGCCGTCGGCGTCATTGGCGGTGAGAGCTGCGTGGTGAGCCCGGAGCTGATGTGCAACACCAGCCAGCTCCGCCTCACCGGCTGCATCCGGGCCTGCGCCCAGCGGGGCGTCCCCTTCGACCCGGCCGCCCAGACCGCCCAGTCCCGCTTCTCCATGGAGGGCGGCTATGAGGGGGCCCAGCTCCTACTGGACCGTATGCCGGAGCTGACCGCCATCTTCGCCATGTCGGACGTAATGGCCATCGGCGCCATACGGGCCGTCCTGGACCGGGGCCGCCGGGTGCCGGAGGACGTGTCGGTCATGGGCTACGACGGCATCGAGCAGGCGCATTACTGCACGCCCCGGCTGACCACCATCCGGCAGGGCGCGGACCAGATGGCCCGGCGGGGCGTGGAGATCCTGCTGGGGCAGTTGGACGGGGAGGAGAACACCGTCCACGAGATCGTCCCCTTCTCCCTCGCCCTGGGCGAGAGCGTTTGCAGCATGAAAGGCGGGCCGGAAACACCATGAGGACCAGCGGCGTACTGATGCACCTGACCAGCCTCCCCTCCCCCTACGGCGTGGGGACCATGGGACAGGCGGCCAGAGATTTTGTTGATTTTCTCACCGCGGCGGGACAGACCTGGTGGCAGATCCTGCCCATTGGGCCCACCAGCTTCGGCGACTCCCCCTATCAGAGCTTCTCCACCTTCGCGGGCAACGCCTACCTCATCGACTTAGACGACCTGGCGGCGGACGGCCTGCTGAAGCGGGAGGAGTACGCTTCGCTGGACTGGGGGGCCGAAGCGCAGCAGGTGGACTACGGCCTTCTCTACCGGCAAAGGACGCCTGTGCTGCGCCTGGCGGTCCGGCGGCTGCTGGAGGACCCTCCGGCGGACCTGGAGGCTTTTCTGTCTAGCAACGCCTCCTGGCTGCCCGACTACGCTCTCTTCATGGCGCTGAAGGAGGAAAACGGCGGACGCGCCTGGCAGGAGTGGCCCCAGCCCCTCCGCCGCCGGGAGGACGCCGCCGTGGAGGCCGCCCGGACGCGGCTCCGCAGTGAGCTGCGCTTCTGGCAGGGGCTGCAGTACCTCTTCTTCCGCCAGTGGTCCGCCTTGAAGGACTACGCCAACAGCCGGGGCATCCGCTTCATCGGGGACCTGCCCATCTACGTCTCCGGCGACTCCGCCGACGTGTGGGCCCGCCCCGGACAGTTCCAGCTGGACGATGACCTGCGTCCTGTGGAGGTGGCGGGCGTCCCCCCCGACGGCTTCACCGCCGACGGGCAGCTCTGGGGCAACCCCCTCTTCCGCTGGGAGCAGATGGAGGCGGACGGGTTCTCCTGGTGGATCGAGCGCATCCGCCGGCAGAAGAGCTTTTATGACGTGCTGCGAATCGACCATTTCCGCGGGTTCGACGCCTACTTCGCCATCCCCTGCGGGGAGACCTCCGCCCGGGGCGGCCGGTGGCGTCAGGGTCCGGGCATAAAGCTCTTCCGGGCGGTGGAGCAGGCCCTGGGCAGACAGGCCATCATCGCCGAGGACCTGGGCTACCTCACCGACTCCGTAAGGGAGCTACTGCGGGAGACTGGCTTCCCCGGCATGAAGGTCCTGCAGATGGCCTTTGACAGCCGGGGCGCGGAGAGCGACTACCTGCCCCACAACTACGGCAGGAACTGCGTGTGCTACGTGGGCACCCACGACAACAATACCGCCCTGGGCTGGCTGGAGAGCCTCTCCCCCGCCGACCGGGCCTTTGCCGTAAACTACCTGAAGCTCACCGAGGGCGAGGGCCTTCACTGGGGGCTGATGCGCAGCGCCCTGGCCTCTGTGGCGGATACCGCCATCGTCACCGCCCAGGACCTGCTGGGCCTGGGCGGCGAGGCCAGGATGAACGAGCCGTCCACCCTGGGCAAGAACTGGAAATGGCGGGCGCTGCCCGGCGTCTTTACGCCGGAGCTGGCCGGCCGCCTCCGCCGGGAGACCGCCCTCTACGGCCGTCTGCCGGGATAGGGAACAACGCGAAAAGGGACCCGCGCTTTGAAAAAAGCGCGGGTCCCTTTCCTGCCTGTCAAAAGCGCCGGGAGAGGTCATCAGAAGAATGTGATCTGGCTGGTATCCGCCATGCCGGCGAAGGCCCCCAGGGCCTTGAGCTGGTCGATGTGGGTCTTGGAGAGCTTATTGCAGCAGGTGGCAAACTCCTCCACGGAGATGAACTCCTTCCCCTTCCGCTTCTCCACGGTGTCCAGGGCCGCCGTCTCCCCCAGGCCCCGGACGGCGGTAAAGGGCGGGATCAGGGCGTCCTCCCCCTTGAGGACGAACCGGGTGGCGTCGGATTCGTAGATGTTGATAGGCTCGAACCGGAAGCCCCGGAGGTAGAACTCGTAGCACACCTCCAGCGTCACCGCCAGGTCCTGCTCCACGGCGGTGGCGTCCTTGTTGCCCATGATCTCCAGATACTTCCGCTTCACCGCGTCCAGGCCCGCGCAGCAGTACTCCGCGTCAAAGGCCTTGGCCCGGATGGAGAAGAAGGTGGCGTAGAAGGCCAGGGGCCTGTGGACCTTGAACCAGGCGATGCGGAAGGCCATCATCACGTAGGCCACGGCGTGGGCCTTGGGGAACAGGTAGCCGATCTTCGCCAGGGAGTCGATGTACCAGTCCGGCACGTCGTGCTCCTTCATGGCGTCCACCCAGCCCTCCTCGAAGCCGCCCTTCTTCACCTTGCCCTTCCGGACGGACTCCATGATCTTAAAGCTCATCTTGGGCTCCAGGCCCTTGGAGATCAGGTAGAGCATAATGTCGTCCCGGCAGCCCACCGTCTCCAGGGCGGTGGCGGTGCCGTTGACAATCAGGTCGTGGGCGTTCCCGATCCACACGTCGGTGCCGTGGGAAAAGCCGGATACCCGCAGCAGGGTGTTGAAATCCTTGGGCTGGGTGTCAATGAGCATCTGCCGGGTGAACTTGGTGTTGAACTCCGGGACCGCCACCGCCCCGGTGGGACCGAGGATCTCGTCGTTTTCAAAGCCCAGGGCCTTGCTGGTGGTAAAAAGGCTCATGGTCTCCGGGTCGTCCAGGGGGATCTGCCGGGGGTTGACCCCCGTCAGGTCCTCCAGCATACGGACCATGGTGGGGTCATCGTGGCCCAGCATGTCCAGCTTCAGGAGGTTGTCCTCCATGCAGTGGTATTCAAAGTGGGTGGTGATGATATCGCTGTCGGCGGCGTCGGCGGGGTGCTGCACCGGGCAGAAGTCCTCCACGTCCAGGTCGTCGGGCACCACCACCAGGCCGCCGGGGTGCTGCCCCGTGGTGCGCTTCACCCCCACGCAGCCCAATGTGAGCCGGTTCTCCTCCGCGCGGCCGGGATTCAGCCCCCGGGCCTCCAGGTATTTCTTCACATAGCCGTAGGCGGTCTTTTCCGCCACGGTGCCGATGGTGCCCGCCCGGAACACCTGGGTCTCCCCGAACATCTCAATGGCGTGGCGGTGGGCCTTGGCCTGGTACTCCCCGGAGAAGTTCAGGTCGATATCCGGCACCTTACCGCCGCCGAAGCCCAGGAAGGTCTCAAAGGGGATGTCGAAGCCGTCCTTCACGTATTTCGTCCCGCACACCGGGCAGACCTTGTCCGGCATGTCCGCACCGCAGCCGTAGGAGCCGTCGGTGACGAACTCGTTGTTCTTGCACTTGGGGCAGCGGTAGTGGGGCGGCAGGGCGTTGACCTCGGTGATGCCGGACATGTAGGCCACCAGGGACGAGCCCACGGACCCCCGGGAGCCCACCAGATAGCCGTTTTCCAGGGACCGCTGCACCAGCTTCTGGGCGGACATGTACACCACGTCGTACTTCCCCAAAATGCCCCCCAGCTCCACGTTCAGCCGGTCTACGATGAGCTGAGGCGGGTCGTCGCCGTAGAGCTCGTGGACCTTGTCCCACACCAGGCGGTTCAAGTCCTCCTCGGAGTTCGCCAGCCGGGGCGGGAACAGCTTCCCCTTGGGCAGCAGGTCAAAGGTCTCCACCTGGTCCGCGATGGCGCAGGGATTGGTGACCACCACCTCCATGGCCTTCTCCTCCCCCAGGTAGGAAAACTCCTCCAGCATCTCGTCGGTGGTCTTGAAGTAGATGGGCAGGCTCTGGTCGCAGTCGGAGAACTTTTTGGTGTCCAGCAGGATATGGCGGTAGATCTCGTCCTCCGGGTCCATGAAGTGGACGTCCCCGGTGGCGCACACCGGCTTGCCCAGCTCCTCCCCCAGACGGACGATGGTGCGGTTCAAGTCCCGCAGCTCCTCCTCGTCCCTGGCCTTCCCCTCCCGGATCATGAAGGCGTTGTTGCAGATGGGCTGGATCTCCAGATAGTCGTAAAAGGACGCGATGCGCTTCAGCTCCGCCCAGTCCTTGTGGTCCGCCACCGCCTGGAACAGCTCCCCCGCCTCGCAGGCGGAGCCGACGATCAGGCCCTCCCGGTGGGCGATCAGCTCGTCCTTGGGGATGATGGGCACCCGCTTGAAGTATTTCAGGTTGGAGGCCGACACCAGCTGATAGAGGTTTTTCAGCCCCACCTTGTTTTTCACCAGCAATATGATGTGCCGGGGACGGCGGTTGGCCTTCCCCTGCTTCCGCAGGGCGGGCATGGCGGCGTTGACCTCCCCCAGGGAGCGGACCCCCATGGCCTCCAGCATCCGGAAGAAGTGGGGCAGGAACAGCCCGCAGGTGGCGGCGTCGTCGCTGGCCCGGTGGTGCTGGAAGGCGGGCAGCTTCAGGTGCTCCGCCACGATGTCCAGCTTGTACTTCCCCAGCTCCGGCAGCAGGTTCTGGGCCAGGATCAGGGTATCCACATACATCGGGTCGAAGGCGTAGCCCTCCCGGTCGCAGCCGGCGCGGATGAAGCTGATGTCGAACTCCGCGTTGTGGGCCACCAGGGGCCGGTCCCCCGCGAAGTCCAAGAAGGCCCGCAGGGCCTCCCGGGGCTTGGGCGCGCCCTGGAGCATGGCGTCGGTGATGCCCGTCAGGGAGATGATCTCCGGCGTCAGGTGGCGGCCCGGGTCCACGAAGGTCTGGAACCGGTCCTTTACCTCCCCGTTTTGGATGACCACCGCGCCGATCTCGGTAATGGCCTCCCGGGTGACCTGGAGGCCGGTGGTCTCGATATCAAAGGCCACATACTCCCCGTCGAAGGGCCAGTCCCCCTCCCCGTGGACGGCGATGCGGTCGTCCAGGTTGTTGACGAAGTAGCCCTCCATGCCGTAGAGCAGCTTGATGTTCCCGGCGGAGTGCCAGGCGTCCGGGAAGCCCTGGACCACGCCGTGGTCCGTAATGGCGATGGCGGGGTGGCCCCAGGCCTCCGCCCGCTTGACGATGTTCCCCTCCGGCCCCGCCTTGGGGTTCAGGGGGGACAGCGCGTCCATGTTGGAGAAGGTGGTGTGCAGATGCAGCTCCACCCGCTTCACCGGGGCGGTATCCCGGCGGATGTCGTGGGGGTAGGTGACGATGTTTTTGGGCTCCAGCACCACGTCGCCGCCGTCCCGGGTCAGCTTGATAAAGCCCTGGACCTTCAGCCACATGCCGGGCTTGATCTCCTTTTTGAGGGCGGCGCGCTCCTCCTTCTGCATGTACTTGGCCACCCGCACCGAACCCTGGTAGTCGGTCATGTCGAAGGTGAGGCAGAACACGCCGGGGCGGCGGGTCTCGTAGAGGTCCGCGAAGAACACCTTCCCCGCCACCACCACGCTGCCCATGGTCGGATCAAGGCTCGTCATGGGGCGGACCTGCCCCTTCACCGCGCCGCCGAAGATCACGCTCTCGCCGCTGCCCTTCTCCTTGGCGGCCTTGGGGGCCTCCGCCGTCAGCCGCAGCCGCGCCTCCTTCAGGCCGTAGGCCTCCCGGACGGCGGCGGTCAGCTCCTCCCGGGCCTCGCCGGCCAGCTCTCCTTTGGTGGTCAGGGCCAGGAGCATGGTCCGCTCCCCCCGGTCCACCTCCAGGGCCGTCACCTGGGCGCCGTCCAGGGCGGCCCGCAGGCTCCAGGACAGCGGTAAACTTGTAAAAAACTCAAAAAACGGTATCTTCTGTGCCATATGTCACTATCCCCTGTGTGATTTGAAGGGCTCGGATGGGGCCATGCCGCCGCCGAAAAGCAGCGGCAGCGCCGAATCGACGCAGTATTCCCCGTCGATCAGCAGATACGCCGCGTGATGCTTTTTGCACAGCGCCAGGGCGCGGGCGTTATCCCGCAGCACGGCCTCCATGGTACACTCAGAATCGTCCAGCCTCTGCTCCATCGCGTCCGCATAACCCCTGATGTCCGCAAAGTGCGACCGGATGTATCCCTCGCTCATGACCAGGCATAGGAAGCGAAGGTGAGGCAGATATCTCCCGTCAAACTCCCTTTGCCAGTCAAAGGGTATGTAGCAGCCCTCCACAATGAGGTTTTGCCCGTTCTCAATGGCGGTCTTGACCATTTCCCGCACGATCGGCCACAGATATCCGGTCAGGGCCTCGTCATCACTGGATGGCGTCAGCTCTGTGTTCCCGCTGCGAATGAGGCCCATTTTCAGATGGTCTATGGACAGATATGGATACTGGTATGTTTCAAGCAGCCTCTGCGCCAGGCAGGTCTTGCCAGTGTGAGACGCGCCGCCGATCAGAATGACCATACTCCTCCCCCATTGGCCCAAACAGGCCGCGTAAGCCAAAGCTGCGGTCACAGCTTTTCGATCTCCTCCATCAGGGCGTCCACCAGCTTCTCCTGGGGGACCTTCCGGAGGACCTGCCCCCTGCTAAACAGCAGGCCCTCCCCCACGCCGCCGGCAATGCCCACGTCGGCGGCGGCGGCCTCCCCGGGGCCGTTGACCGCGCAGCCCATCACCGCCACGGTAATGGGCTTTTTGCAGCCGGCCAGGCGGCGCTCCACCTCCCTGGCCATGGGGATCAGGTCGATATTGGTCCGCCCGCAGGTGGGGCAGGCGATCAGGTTCGGCCCCTCCTGCCGCAGGCCCGCCGCCAGCAGGATCTTCTTGGCGGCGAATACCTCCTCCACCGGGTCGGCTGTGAGCGTCACCCGCAGGGTGTCCCCCACCCCCAGGCACAGCAGGCCGCCGATGCCCATGGCGGATTTCACCATACCCATCTCCGGCGTCCCCGCCTCCGTCACCCCCAGGTGCAGGGGGTAGTCGCACCGGCGGCTCAGCTCCCGGTAGGCCGCGATGGTCAGCGGCACCGAGGAGCACTTCACGGAGATGCAGATGTCGTCAAAGTCGAATTTGTTCAGCAGCGCCGCATGGCCCAGGGCGCTGTCCACCAGCGCCTGGGCGGTGACGCCGCCGTACTTTTTCCGCAGCTCCTTCTCCAGGGAGCCACCGTTGACGCCGATGCGGATGGGGACCCGGTTTTTCCGGCAGGCGTCCGCCACCGCCTTCACCCGGTCCTCCCCGCCGATGTTGCCGGGGTTCAGGCGGATCTTGTCCACCCCCTGGTCCACGCATTCCAGGGCCAGCTTGTAGTCGAAGTGGATATCCGCCACCAGGGGGATGTGGATGCGGCTCTTGATGGCGCCCACGGCCCGGGCCGCCGCCAGGTCCGGCACCGCCACCCGGATGATCTCGCACCCGGCCTCCTCCAGCCGCAGGATCTGCTCCACGGTGGCGCCCACGTCGTCCGTCTTGGTATTGCACATGGACTGGATGGACACCGGCGCGCCGCCCCCCACCGGGACGCCGCCCACCATCAGCTTCTTTGTCATGGCCCGCCTCCTCAGTCAAACAGCTTCATCACGTCGTTAAAGGTCACAAAGACCATCAGGCCCATCAGGGCCACCAGGAACACCAGATTGATGGCGGCCTCGTACTTCATGGGGATCTTCTTCTTGAACAGCTTCTCCGACGCCGTGGACACCACCAGGAACAAAATGTGCCCGCCGTCCAGGGCCGGAATGGGCAGCAGGTTGAATACCGCCAGATTCACGGCGATCATGGCCCCGAAATAGGCGATGTTCAGCAGCGCGTCCCCGAAGCCGGCGCTCTGCTGTCCCACCTCGTTGACGGCGGAGACGATCCCCACCGGCCCGCTGAGGTCCTTCACCCCGAAGCCGCCGGTAAAGAGCTGCTGGAGGCTGTAGCGGACGATGCGGGCGAAGTCCACCGCGTTGAGCCAGGTCATTTTCAGCTTCAAACCGAAGGTGGCCTCCGTTATGCCGCCGAAATAGAGGCCGTAGCCGGTGTATTTGGTCTCGCCGTCGTCAGAGGTACACTCCCGCAGGACCATGGGGAAATCCTTCAGGACCACCTTCTCCCCATTGCGCAGCACCTCCAGGTCAAAGCCCTCGCCGTCGTTCTGGCCCAAAAACAGCGTCACGTCGCTGTAGATATAGACCCGCTCCCCGTCGATGCGGTAGAGCACGTCGCCCTCCATAAGGCCGTCCTCCCCCCGCAGGTCGAACTCCGGCGCGAAGCCGGTGATCTCGGCGGTGCGGAAGGCCTGGGAGGGGGCGAACACAATGAAGATCAGCACCAGTCCCGCCAAAAAGTTCATGGCGGCCCCGGCGGCAAAGACCGCCGTCTTTTTCCAGAAGCCCTGGTTGGAGAGGCTGTGGGGGTCGTCGGATTCCTCCTCCTCCCCCTCCATGGCGCAGAAGCCGCCGATGGGCAGGGCGCGGATGGAGAACTTGGTCCCCTTCTTCCCGTCCTTCGACCAGAGGGCGGGCCCCATGCCCAGGGAGAACTCGTTCACCGTGACGCCGCAGAGCCGGGCCACAATGAAGTGCCCCCACTCGTGGACGGCGATCAGGATACCGAACAGGAGAATGGCGATGATAATATACATAGCAGTGGGATTCCTTTCTGTTGGGATGGCCTAGCGGCCGGCCAGGACCGCCTCTCTGGCCAGGCGGTCCGCTTCCAGTATATCCGCCAGGCCGGCATCATATTTCACCGGAACGGCGTCCAGCGCCCGGCGCACCAGGTCCGGAATCCGGCCGAAGGGGATCTCGTCCCGGAGGAACAGCCCCACCGCCGCCTCGTTGGCGCCGTTGAGCACCGCCCGGCTGGTGCCGCCCTCCCGGGCGCAGTCCAATGCCATGGCCAGGCAGGGAAAGGCCTCCAGGTCCGGGGCGTGGAAGGTCAGCGGCGGACAGCGCAGCAGATCCAGCGGCTCCGCCTGGGAGGCCGCCCGGTCCGGCCAGGTGAGGGCGTAGCGGATGGGCAGGCGCATATCCGGCGTCCCCAGCTGGGCCAGCACCGCCCCGTCCCGGTACTCCACCATGGAGTGGATGATGCTCTGCCGGTGGATGACGATGCTCACCTGCCCGGCCGGCAGCTGGAACAGGTGCATGGCCTCGATCAGCTCCAGCCCCTTGTTCATCAGGGTGGCGCAGTCCACGGTGATCTTGGCCCCCATGGTCCAGTTGGGGTGCTTCAGGGCGTCGGAGCGGGTCTTGCCCGCCATCTCCTCCCGGGACATGCCGAAAAACGGCCCGCCGGAACAGGTGAGGATCACCCGGCGCACCTCCTCCCGGCTCCGGGAGCCCTGGAGGCACTGGAAGATGGCGGAGTGCTCGCTGTCCACGGGGACGATCTCCGCCCCCCGGCGGCGGGCGGCGGCCATCACCAGGTCCCCGCCGCAGACCAGGGTCTCCTTGTTGGCCAGGGCCACCCGCTTGCCCCGCTCCACAGCGGCCAGGGTGGGCGTCAGCCCCACCATGCCCACCACGGCGGTGACCACGGTGTCGCTCTCCGCCAGGGCGGCGGCCTCAATGAGGCCCTCCATGCCGTAGGCCACCTTTACGTCCAGGTCCTCCACCCGGCGGGCGAAGGCCAGGGCGGCCTCCATGTCGTACAGCACAGCGAGACGAGGCCGAAACTGCCTCGTCTGCCGCTCCAACAGGTCGATATTGCGGTTGGCTGTCAGGGCCTCCACCCGGATGCCCTGCTCCTGACAGACCTCCAGGGTCTGCCGCCCGATGGAGCCGGTGGACCCCAGCAGGGATATTGCTCGTGTCATGGCAGTCTCCTTTTTGCGCCTTATACGAACAGCAGCTCCACCAGCAGCGCCAGGGTGGGCGCCACGAAGATCACGCTGTCAAACCGGTCCAGGACGCCGCCGTGGGCCAGGAAGATCGTCCCGTAGTCCTTCACGCCGAACTCCCGCTTGATGAGGGAGAAGCTCAGGTCCCCCAGCTGGGCCACCACGCTGCACCCGATCCCCAGCAGGGCGATGCCCACATAGCTGATGGCGTGGTCGAACCAGGTGTTCATCACCAGCGCAAAGACAACGCCGCACAAAGCGTCGCCGATCAGGCCGCCTACGGCGCCCTCCACAGTCTTGTGGGGGCTGACATGAGGGGCCAGCTTATGCTTTCCCAGGGCGTTCCCCGCGAAATAGGCGCAGGTGTCGCTGCCGAAGCTGAAGACCAGGGGCAGCAGCAGGAAGCCCCGGTGGAACCCCGCCGCGTCCAGCCGCAGGAAGGCGGAAAAGGCGTAGGGGATGACAAACACCGCCATCAGGGCGGCGGCAATGTGGGTAAACTTCACCTCGCCCCCCTTGACCACGGCGCAGCCGAAGATCAGCAGCACCATCACCGCCAGGGCCAGGAAATAGCAGGGGTCGGGCCGGTAGGACGCCGCCACCGACAGGACCGCTCCGCAGATGGAGATATTCCGCAGGAAGCGCAGCCCCCCGGCCCCCACACAGTTCATAAGCTCCCAGGCCGCGATGCCCGCCAGGGCCATCAGGGCCGCCGCCAGCGCCCACAGGGGCGCCCACAGGATCAGGAGCAGGATGATGGGCACGCCGACGGCCGACACCAGCAGCCGGGACTGTAAGGATGTCATCGTTTGATCCCTCCGAATCGTCTGTCTCTATGCTGATAGGAGGCGATGGCCCGGAGCAGGTCCTCCTTGGAGAAATCCGGCCAGAGCACATCGGTAAAGTAGAACTCCGCGTAGGCGCACTGCCACAGCAGGAAATTGCTCAGCCGCTGCTCCCCGCCGGGGCGGATCAGCAGCTCCGGGGACGGTATCCCGGCGGAATACAGGTACGACTCGAAGCGCTCCTCTGTCAGGTCCTCCGGCTTTACAGCTCCCGCAGCGCAGTCCCTGGCAAAGCTCTGAGCCCCGTGGACCAGCTCCGCCCGGCCGCCGTAGTTGATGCAGATGCTGCAAAGGCAGCCGTCCAGCCCCTCGGAGATGGCGTTGCACCGGTCCACCAGGCCCCGCAGCTCCTCCGACAGGGGCGACAGGTCCCCCATGAAGCGCAGACGCACATTGTCCCGCTCCATGGTGTCGATGGCCTCCAGCAGGTAGCGCTTCAGCAGGGCCATGATGGTCTCCACCTCGTCGGCGGGCCGCTTCCAGTTCTCCGTGGAAAAGGCGTAGACCGTCAGGTACTGGATGCCGATGTCCCGGCAGTAGGTGGCGATGGTGCGGAAGGTCTCCGCCCCCACCTTGTGCCCGGCGGTGCGGGGCAGCGCCCGGCGCTGGGCCCAGCGGCCGTTGCCGTCCAATATGATAGCGATGTGGCGGGGCAGACGGTCAAAATCCACCTGCCCCGCCGTATCATGGTCTTTCTTCCAAAAAGCGAATCTCATCCGGTATCCCGGCCGGCTCACACCGCCAGCAGCTCCTTCTCCTTCTTCTCCAGCAGCGCGTCGATCTCCTTGCACATGTCGTCGGTGAGCTTCTGGATATCCTTCTCGGCGATCTTCATATCGTCCTCAGTGATCTCGCTGTTCTTCTTCTGGGCCTTGAACTTCTCCACCGCGTCCCGGCGGATGTTGCGGATGGCCACCTTGCCGCCCTCGGCGTACTTGGCGATCTGCTTGACCAGCTCCTTGCGGCGCTCCTCCGTGAGCTGGGGGAAGGCCAGGCGGATGGTCCTGCCGTCGTTCTGGGGGTTGATGCCCAGGTCGGACTCCTGGATAGCCTTGCAGATCAGCTTCACGGCGCTGGCGTCCCAGGGCTGGATGGTCAGCGTCCGGGGGTCCGGGGAGCCGATGGAGGCGATCTGATGGATGGGCGTGGGCGTACCGTAGTAGTCCACCATGATCCGGTCCAGCACGGCGGCGTTGGCCCGGCCCGCCCGGACGGCGGCGAAATCCGACGCCACGGACTCCACAGACTTCTTCATTTTCTCCTCAAAATACTTGTACTCGCTTTTCATTGCTTCACGTCCTCCTTCACAATGGTCCCGATCTTCTCGCCTTTCAGCGCGCGGATGATGTTATAGGGGTCCTTTAATGCAAACAGCAGCACGGGGATGTGGTTATCCATGGAAAGACTGGTGGCCGTGGTGTCCATGACCGCCAGGTGCTGGGCCAGCACGTCGTCATAGCTGATGGCGTCGTACTTCACGGCGGTGGGGTCCTTGTTGGGGTCGGCGCTGTACACGCCGTCCACGTTCTTGGCCAGCAATATCACGTCGGCGTTGATCTCCGCCGCCCGCAGCACCGCCGCCGTATCCGTGGAGAAGTAGGGGTTGCCGGTGCCGCAGCCGAAGATGACCACCCGGCCCTTCTCCAGATGGCTGATGGCCCGGCCCCGGATGTACGGCTCCGCCATGGCCCGCATCTCCACGGCGGTCTGGACCCGGACGGGGATGCCCTTCTGCTCCAGCACGTCCGCCACCGCCAGGGCGTTCATGACCGTGGCCATCATGCCCATGTGGTCGGCCCGGGTGCGCTCCATGCGGCCTCCGCCGTCCTTGACGCCCCGCCAGAAGTTGCCGCCGCCCACCACGACGCCCACCTGGACGCCCATGGCAACGGCCTCCCGGATGGCGTCGCACACCTGTCCGATGACCTCAAAATCCAATCCGAAGTGCCTCTCTCCGGCCAGAGCCTCGCCGCTGATCTTCAGCAGCACACGCTTATATTTTGGTTCCTCCATGGGGGACCTCCTATGCTCGTTGTTTTAGGGGCGATACACTGTCACTTATTCTAATATATTTTGGCGCATTTGAAAAGTAGTATTTGTAAATTTTGTAAGACTGTCTGAAATTTCTCTGCTCGCCGGAGGCCGCGCGGAAAAAACGCGGCGCGCAAAGAGAAGGACAGGCGGCAAAAATCTGCCGTCTGTCCTTCCTTCACGCTCCCAAATGCCCCTGCAAAAGCGAGAGCAGCTCCTCCCTGCCGGCGCCGGTCTCCGCGGAGAAGGGGATCAGCACGTCCCCCTCCCGGAGGGCCAGGGTCTGCCGGATCAGGGCCAGATTTGGCTCGATCTCGCGCTTTTTCATCTTATCCAGCTTGTTGGCCGCCAGGATCAGCGGGCAGCCGGTGTCGTAAAACCAGTTTGCCATGGTCACGTCGTCGGCGGTGGGCTTGTGGCGGGCGTCCACGATCATGACCCCCAGGGTGATGAGCCCCGAGGCAAAATACGCCTCCATCAGCCGCCCCCAGCGGTCCCGCTCCTCCTTGGACACCTTGGCGTAGCCGTACCCAGGCAGATCCACCAGGTAGGCCCCGCCGTCCACCCGGAAGTAGTTGATCTGGGCGGTCTTGCCCGGCGCGGCCCCCACCCGGGCAAAATTCTTCCGGTTCACCAGGCAGTTGATCACCGAGCTCTTTCCCACGTTGGACCGGCCGGCAAAGGCGATCTGGGGCAGCCCGTCCCGGAGAAACGCGCCCTGGGAGGCGGCGGAGAGCACAAAGTCCGTCCGATTGAAGTTGATCGCCATAAACAGGCCTCCTTCCCCGCAGGCAAAAGCGCCGCAGGCGTGGTTATGTAGTCTCTACTGACGCAAGGAATTTTCCTTTACAGGCGTTGCCGGAGCAAGGAACGGCAGCGGCTGCTCCTCCCGCTGGGACGCCGGCGCCGGGCAGGGGCACAGGGCCTCCGCCAGCACGGCCGCCACGTCGTCCACCGGCACGAAGCGCAGGCTCTCCCGGACCACCGGGTCGATGTCCGCCAGGTCCCGCTGGTTCTCCCGGGGAATGATGACGGTGCGGATACCATTGCGCTTAGCTGCCATGGTCTTCTCCTTCAGGCCGCCGATGGCCAGCACCCGGCCCCGCAGGGTCACCTCGCCGGTCATGGCCACGTCGGAGCGGACCCGCTGGCCGGTAAGGGCGGAGACCACGGCGGTGGTGATGGCGATTCCGGCGGAGGGACCGTCCTTGGGCACCGCCCCCTCCGGGAAGTGGATGTGGATATCCCGGTTCTTGTAGAACTCCGGGTCCACGCCCCACTGGACAGCCCGGCTGCGGATGCAGCTGACGGCGGCGTGGGCGGACTCCTTCATCACGTCCCCCAGGTTGCCGGTGAGCTCCAGCCTGCCGGAGCCGTCCATCACATTGACCTCCACCTCCAGCAGCTCGCCGCCCACCTCGGTCCAGGCCAGGCCGTTGACCACGCCCACCGGGTCGCTCTCCAGGGCCGGAGGCAGGAACCGCCGGACGCCCAGGAACTCCTCCAGATTCTCTTCTGTAACGGTAACACGCTTTACAGTCCCCGTCACCAGGCGCATGTCGGCCTTACGGCACAGGGCACCCATCTGCCGCTCCAGGGACCGGACCCCGGACTCCCGGGTGTAGCCGGAGATCACGGCGCGGATGGCCTCGTCGCTGACGCGCAGGTTCGACCGGGTGAGGCCGTGCTCCTTCATCTGCTTAGGCAGCAGGTACTGCCGGGCGATGGCCAGCTTTTCCTCGTCGGTGTAGCTGCCCAGCTCGATGACCTCCATCCGGTCCAGCAGGGGCCTGGGGATGGTGGCGGTGGTGTTGGCGGTGGTGATGAAGAGGACCTTCCGCAGGTCCAGGGGAATCTCCAAAAAGTGGTCCCGGAAGGCGTAGTTCTGCTCGCTGTCCAGCACCTCCAGCATGGCGGCGGAGGGGTCCCCCCGGTAGTCGCTGCCCATCTTGTCGATCTCGTCCAGCAGCAGCAGCGGGTTCATGCTGCCGCTCTGGGTAATGGCGGTGACGATGCGCCCCGGCATGGCCCCCACATAGGTCTTGCGGTGGCCACGGATGTCCGCCTCGTCCCGGACGCCGCCCAGGCTCAGCCGGGCCAGCTTCCGGTTCAGCGCTTTGGCCACGGAGATGGCGATGGAGGTCTTGCCCACGCCGGGAGGGCCCACCAGGCAGATGATCTGCCCCTTGGCCTCCGGGTTCCGCTGGCGCACGGCGATGAACTCCAGGATGCGCTCCTTCACCTTTTCCAGGCCGAAGTGGTCCCGGTCCAGGATCTTCCGGGCGGCGGACACGCTGGCCCGCTCCCGGGTCTCCACGCCCCAGGGCATCTCCAGGCACACGTCCAGGTAGTTGCGGATCACCGACGCCTCGGCGCTGGAGAAGGGCTGCTTCGCCAGCCGGTCCACCTCCTTCAGCAGCTTGGTGGACACCTCCTCGCTGAGCTTCAGCGCCGTGATCTTCTCCCGGTACTCGTCCAGCTCGCTGTCCTCGTCCTCCCCCAGCTCCTGCTGGAGCAGGCGGATCTGCTCCCGGATGATGTGGTCCCGCTGGACCTGGCCCAGCTGGCGGCGAATCTTGCCCTCCAGCTCCTGCTCGCAGGAGAGGACCTCCGCCTCCCGGGCCAGCAGCTCGTTGACCTTCCGCAGGCGGATCACCGGGCGCAGCTCCTCCAGGATGGTCTGCTTATCCTGGTGGCGCAGCGGGATGTTCTGGGCGATAAAGTCCGCCAGATGGCCAGGGTCCCGGTCCTCCATCACCGCCGAGACCACGTCCTCGTTCATCCGCTGGGCCTGGGCCGCGTAGTCGTTGAAGTAGGTATAGGTCTGGCGCAGCAGGGCCTCCAGATGGTTGTCCGCGATTTTGGCGGAGCTCTCCGTAAGCACCTCCACGTTGCCCTGGAGGTACGGCTCCGACTGCCACAGGCGGCGCAGGCGGGCCCGGAGGCGGCCCTCCATCATCACCCGCACGGCGGTCTCGCTGATTCGCAGGATCTGCCGCACCACAGACACGGTGCCCACCTGGTACAGGTCGTCCTCCCCGGGGATCTGGACGCCGGCCTCCCGCTGGGCCACCAGGAAGATCTTCTGATCGGCCTCCATGGCCCTCTCCAGCGCCCGAATGGAGATCTCCCGCTCCACATCGAAGCTGAGGATGCAGCCGGGGAAGATGGTCAGGCCCCGCAGGGCCATGATCGGTAAGTTTTGGTTGGTATGCTCCATAGCTTGGGTCTCCTTTATCAGAAAAGGGGGACGTGACACGCCCCCCTTCTGTGTTTCCTATTGACCGGCCGTCAAGAGGCCGCCCCGTGTTTGGGGATGCGCTTCTCCCGGCCGTCGCCCCGGATGATCTCCGGTCCCTCCTCCCCGCGCACGCAGGCGGGGGTGACCACCACCCTTTCCACGGTGGGGTCGGAGGGGATGTCGAACATGATCCCCGTCAGCAGCGCCTCCATCACGGCCCGGAGGCCCCGGGCGCCGATGTTGCGCTCGATGGCCCTGTCCGCCACCGCCTCCAGGGCGCCGTCGGCAAAGTCCAGCTCCACCTGGTCATAGCTGAACAGCTTCTGATACTGGCGCACCAGGGCGTTTTTCGGCTCGGTGAGGATGCGCACCAGGTCCTCCCGCTTCAGGGAGTCCAGCGGCGCGATCACCGGTAGACGGCCCACCAGCTCGGGGATGATGCCGAACTTCAGCAGGTCGTGGGGCTGCACCTCCTTGAGGATGGCCCCCAGGTCCCGCTCCTTCTTGGACTGGAGCTTGGAATCAAAGCCGATGCCCCGCTTATCCGTGCGCCGCTCGATGATCTTGTCAATGCCGTCGAAGGCGCCGCCGCAGATAAAGAGGATGTTCCGGGTGTTGATCTGGATGAACTCCTGGTGGGGGTGCTTGCGGCCGCCCTGGGGGGGGACATTGGCCACCGTACCCTCCAGAATCTTCAGCAGGGCCTGCTGGACGCCCTCGCCGCTGACGTCCCGGGTGATGGAGGTATTCTCGCTCTTCCGGGCGATCTTGTCGATCTCGTCCACATAGATGATGCCGTGCTCCGCCAGGTCCACGTCGTAGTCCGCCGCCTGGAGCAGCCGCAGAAGGATATTCTCCACGTCGTCGCCCACGTAGCCCGCCTCGGTGAGGGTGGTGGCGTCGGCGATGGCGAAGGGCACCTGGAGCACCCGGGCCAGGGTCTGGGCAAAGAGGGTCTTGCCGCTGCCCGTGGGGCCGATCATGAGGATGTTGCTCTTTTGCAGCTCCACATCCTCGCCGCCGCCGTAGTAGATGCGCTTATAGTGGTTGTAGACCGACACGCTCAGGGCCACCTTGGCGCTCTCCTGGCCGATGACGTACTGGTCCAGGACCTCCTTGATCTCCCTGGGGGTGGGCAGATGCTCCGGGGCCTCCGCCTGCAGGGTGGGGCGGTCGCCGTCGTCGGCCATCAGGCTCATGCACAGCTGCACGCACTCGTCGCAGATGCAGCCGCCCATGCCGCCGTTGAACATCCGATGGACCTCGTTCTCCCGGCGGCCGCAGAAGCTGCACCGCAGGGTCCGTTTTGTCTCGTCGCTCATGGATCCTCTTGTCCTCCTACCGGTCTCACCGGTTCGTGATCACCTTGTCGATGAGGCCGTAGGCCATGGCCTCCTCCGCAGTCAGGTAGTTGTCCCGCTCCGTATCCCGCTGGATGGTCTCCAGGCTCTGGCCGGTCATTTGGCTCAGCATACGGTTCACCTTGTCCCGGGTATAGACCAGGTGGTCGGCGTGGATCTTCACGTCGGTGGTCTGGCCGGAGATCCCGCCGCCGCCGATGAGGGGCTGGTGGATCAGGATCTCGCTGTTGGGCAGGGCCAGGCGCTTGCCCTTGGTCCCCGCCGCCAGCAGAAGGGATGCCATGGAGGCCGCCATACCGACGCAGATGGTGGACACGTCGCACTTGATATACTGCATGGTGTCGTAGATGGCCATGCCGTCGGTGATGGAGCCGCCGGGGCTGTTGATATACATTTGGATATCCTTATCCGGGTCCTGGGCCTCCAAAAACAGCAGCTCAGCCACCACGATGCTGGCGGAGGCGGCGTTCACTTCTTCCCCCAGAAAGATGATGCGGTCATTGAGCAGACGGGAAAAGATATCGTAGGAGCGCTCGCCCCGGCTGGTCTGCTCCACAACATAGGGAACCAAACTCATAGTAAAAAACCTCCTGATGAAATAAGAGAACTCTCCCCCGCCGCGCCGCGGCGGAACCCACACCCGGGCCACGCAGCCCGTCTCTGCTTATCATATCCGCTTCCCGGTGGTTTTCATACCGGGAAGCGGCGTATGGCTGATGAGATCAGTCCTTGTTCTCCTCCGCGGGGGCCTCGGCCTCCTCGGTCTTCTTGGCCTTCTTGGCGGTCTTTTTGGCCTTGGGCTTCTCCTCGCCCTCCTCGGCCTCGGGCTTCACCGCCACGGCGCTGTCCACCACCACGGCGATGGCCTTGCTGCGCAGCACCTGCTCCCGGACCATGGCGGCGTTGATGTACTTCTTCAGGTTTTCGGCCTCCATGCCGTACTGCTGGGCCATCTTGGCGTACTCCGCCTCCACGTCCTCGTCGGTGACCTCGATGCTCTCGGCCTTGATGATGGCGGCCAGGGCCAGGTCCATCCGCACCTGGCGCAGGGCGGGCTCATGGGCCTGCTCCGCCAGGGCCTTCTCGTCCATGTTGGTCATCTTCATATACTGCTCGTAGGAGATGCCCTGGGACTGGATCTGGCGCTTGAAGTTCTCCACCATAGCGGCGGCCTGGTCGTCCACCATGGCGTCGGGGATGTCGGCGGTGATGCCGTCGGCCACCTTGTTCATGGCGATGTCCTCAAAAGCCTGCTTGGCGGCCTCCTCACGCTCACTGGTGAGCTTGGCCTTCAGGTCCTTCTTCAGCTCGGCCAGGGTGTCGAACTCGCTGACGTCCTTGGCAAACTCGTCGTCGATGGCGGGGACCTCCTTGACCTTCACGGCGTTGACCTTCACATGGAACACCACTGCCTTGCCGGCCAGGTCCGCGTGGTAGTCCTCGGGGAAGGTGATGTCGATGTCCTTCTCCTCGCCGGCGCTCATGCCGACGAGCTGATCCTCGAAGCCGGGGACAAAGCTGCCGGAGCCGATCTCCAGGTCGTGGTTCTCACCCTTGCCGCCGTCGAAGGGCGTGCCGTCCAGGAAGCCCTCGAAGTCGATGTTGGCGGTGTCGCCCTTCTCCACGGGCCGGTCCACGCTGGCCATGCGGCTGTTGCGCTCCGCCATCTCCTTCAGGCGGGCGGTCACGTCGGCAGCGGAGACCTTGGCCTCGGCCTTGGGGATCTCCAGGCCCTTGTACTGGCCCAGGGTCACCTCGGGGTACACGGCCACGGTGGCCTTGAAGGAGAAGCCCTCCTTGCCCACCTCCAGCAGCTCCACCTGGGGATAGCCGACCACGTTCAGCTCCTGCTCCTTGACAGCGGCCTCATAGGCCTCGGGCAGGGCGATGTTCACAGCCTCCTCGTAGAAGATCTCCACACCGTACATAGACTCGATCATCTTGCGGGGAGCCTTGCCGGGGCGGAAGCCGGGCATCTGGATCCGGCCGCGCTGCTTCCGATAGGCCTTCTCGATCGCGGTCTCAAAATCGGCGGCGCCCACCTCCACGGTCAGCGCGACCATGCTTTTCTCTAATTTCTCGCAGTTTTTCACACTCATTTTACTATCCTCCGTTTATGTCGGCCTCTCACAATCAGCCAGCTTGATATTGTACCATAGCAGGTTGGAAATTTCCAGTCCTTTTTTCCCTATTCCAGAATTTTTTTTGGAATAAACCGCAGATAGTCCGCGGACACCAGGCTGTAGGCCACCGTGCCCACGGTCCCCTCGATGGCCCGGCGGTGGGTGTAGCCGTGGAGATGGCCGTAGAAGCAGCGCTCCACATGGTACTCCTCCAGTTTTTCCACGATCTCCGGGCAGCGGTAGCCGGTGTACAGGGGCGGGTAGTGGAGAAAGGCCAGCACAGGCCGTCCCCCCGCCGCCCGGAGGGACGCGTCCAGCCGCCCCACCTCCCTGGCGCGCATCTTCTCGTTGCGGCCGGTGGCCTCCTCCTCGTAGAACCACCCGCGGGTGCCGCACAGGGCGTAGTCCCCGTAGAAAAAGCAGTTGTTGTGGAGGATGTCCAGGGTGGTCAGCTCGTGCTCCGCGAAAAAGCGCTTCATCTTGGCGGCGGTGTTCCACCAGTAGTCGTGGTTGCCCTTCACCAGCAGCTTCTTCCCCGGCAGGCGGTGGATGAACCGGAAGTCCTCCAGGGACGCCTCCAGGTCCATGCCCCAGGAGCTGTCGCCGCAGAGCACCGTCACATCCCCGTCATTGAGCTGGGAAAAGGCCTCCTCCAGCCGGCGGACGTGGTCCGCCCAGCCGGGGCCGAACACGTCCATGGGCTTGTCCCCGGCCAGGGACAGATGCAGATCTCCAATGGCGTACAGTGCCAAACGCGCTCACCTCCCCGCCCCGCCGGGGGCTTCCTTCCAGTCGTTCACCGGGTCCTCACCTCAAAAAGTCCAGCACCACGCCGTCCATCCCCTCCCGTTCGGTGACGCCGCCGAACCGGGGCGTTTTCCCCTTCAGGGCGGCCAGCCGCCGGGGCGCCGCCACGCCGGAGACGGCCTGAAGCTGGGCGATGCGGTCCACGCTGTCGGCCACCGGCGTCTCCCCGATGGCGGTCAGCACGCTGTCGCAGAATTTGTAGGGGCTGGCGGTGGAGGCGAACACCGCCGGGGTCCTGTCCCCGGTCTCCCGCCGGTAGTCCTCCAGCACCTTGGCCGCCACGGCGGTGTGGGGGTCGATGAGGTAGCCCTTCTCCCGATACAGCCGCCCGATGGCAGACGCGGTCTCCGCCTCGTTGCAGAAGCCGCCGTAGAACCGCTTTTGCAGCTTTTGGAGCATCTCCTCCCCGATCTCGTACCGGCCGGTCTTCGCCAGCTGGGCCATATAGCGCCGGACCAGCTCGTCGTCCCCGCCGGACAGGTCGAACAGCAGCCGCTCCAAGTTGCTGGAGATCAGGATGTCCATGGAGGGGCTCATGGTGGTGTGGAAGGGGCGGTTGCGGTCATAGACGCCGGTGCGGATGAAATCCGTCAGCACGTCGTTGCAGTTGGAGGCGCAGATGAGCTTCCCCACAGGCAGGCCCATCTTTTTGGCGTAGTAGGCCGCCAGGATGTTGCCGAAGTTGCCGGTGGGGACGCAGAAATTCACCCGGTCCCCCAGCCGGATGGCCCCCTCGCTCAGGAGGTCGCAGTAGGCGGAGATATAGTAGACCACCTGGGGCAGGATGCGCCCGAAGTTGATGGAGTTGGCGGAAGACAGGAAGTACCCCCGGCCCGCCAGCTCCTCCCGGATGGCCGGGTCGGAGAAGATGCGCTTGACGCCGTTCTGGGCGTCGTCAAAGTTGCCCCGGACGGCGCAGACGCCCACGTTGGCCCCCTCCTGGGTGACCATCTGGAGCTTCTGGATCTGGCTGACCCCGTTCTCCGGGTAGAACACCAGGATCTTCGTCTGCGCCACGTCGGCAAAGCCCTCCATGGCCGCCTTGCCCGTGTCGCCGGAGGTGGCCACCAGGATGCAGGCGGTCTTGTCCTCCCCGGTCTTTTCCAGGCTGGCGGACAAAAGCTGGGGCAGCATCTGCAGGGCCATGTCCTTAAAGGCGCTGGTGGGGCCGTGCCACAGCTCCAGGCACCAGGTGTCAGCGTCCACCCGGCGCAGCGGCGCGGCGGCGGGGCAGTCGAACTTGTCCGGACCGTAGGCCCGGCGGGCGTAGGTCTCCAGCTCCTCGGAGGTGAACTCCGGCAGGAACATGCCCATGATGTAGGCCGCCCGCCCCTGGTAGTCCATGGCGCACAGGGTCTCTACCTCCAATGCGCCGACGGCGGGGAGCTGCGCGGGGGTGAAAAGGCCCCCGTCCCGGCTGAGGCCCATCTTGATGGCCTGGGCCGCTGTCAGGCGCAGGGTCTTGTCTCTGGTGCTCAAATAGTCCATTGCTGTATCCTCCAGGGTCGCGCTCATTGGAACGCGCTGATGATGTAGTTGATCTCCGGCGGCAGGCCGCCTGCGGCGGGGTAGACCTCCGCCACGTCGAAGCGGCAGGGGCAGTCCAGCCGCCGCTGGGCCAGATACCAGGCCGCCGTATTCCGCAGACGCCGCTGCTTGGCGGGGGTCACCGCCTCCCGGGGCGCGGCAAAGGCGCCGCTGCGGCGGGTCTTGACCTCCACGAAGCACAGCACCCCCTCCGGGCTCCAGGCCGTCAGGTCCAGCTCCCCGTACCGGCAGCGGTACTGCCGCTCCAGCACGCGGTAGCCGCGCCGCTCCAGATACCGGGCCACGGCGGCCTCCCCCTCGTTCCCCCGGCGGCGGCGCTCATCCACGGCCCGCCTCCCACTTCTTCAAAAAGCTGCGCCGGTGGATGGCGCAGGGTCCATAGGCGTCCAGGGCGGCGTAGTGCTGCCTGGTGCCGTAGCCCTTGTGCCGGTCAAAGCCGTACTGGGGGTACTGCTCCGCCATCTCCAGCATGTACCGGTCCCGGCTCACCTTGGCCAGAATGGAGGCGGCGGCCACGCTGGCGCTGCGGCTGTCCCCCCGGACGATGGTCTCGTGGGGCGTGACGATGGCGCAGCGGCCGCCGTGGTCCCGGTTGCCGTCGATGAGGGCGTAGTCCGCCGCCGGGCACAGGCCGTCGATGGCCAGCTGCATGGCCTTGATCCGGGCGTTCAGGATGTCCAGCCGGTCGATCTCCTCCGCCGGGACGGAGGCCACGGACCAGGCCAGGGCCCGCTCCCGAATCTGGTCGAAAAGGATGTCCCGGCGCTTGGCCGTCACCTGCTTGGAGTCGTTCAGATAGGACAGCTCCAGCCCCTCCGGCAGTATCACGGCGGCGGCGTACACCGGCCCCGCCAGGGGCCCCGCCCCCGCCTCGTCCGCGCCGCACACGGCGGCATAGCCCGAGGCCCGGGCGGCATGCTCATATTCCCACAGGTCCATCCTAAGCCCTCCCCTGTTCCGCCGGCAGCTCCAGGGTGAACCGGCCCAGCTTCCCGCCCCGGAACTCGTCCAGCAGGATGCGGGCCATGCGCTCCGTGTCCACCTGACCGCCGGAGATCAGAAAGCCCCGCTTCCGGCCGGCGGCCTCCAGCAGGCGGTAGCCCCAGGCGGCGTCGTTTTCCTCCGGCTCCCGCTGCGGCAGGGCGGGGAGCTTATAGCCCGCCGCCAGGGCCTGGGGATATCGGGTCCCCAGATAGGCCGCCAGGTGGCAGGCCAGGGTCTCCACGTCCATGATCTCGTCCCGCACCGCCCCGGTGTAGGCCAGATTCATGCCCACCTGCCTGTCCTCGAACTTGGGCCACAGGATGCCCGGGGTATCCAGCAGCTCCAGGGTCCGGTCCACCGGCACCCACTGCTTGCCCCGGGTGACGCCGGGCCGGTCCTCGGCCTTGGCGGTCCTGCGGCCGGATATCCTGTTGATAAAGGTGGACTTCCCCACGTTGGGGATGCCCAGCACCATCACCCGGACGGTGCGCCCCGCCTGCCCCTTCTCCGCGTAGGCCGCCAGCTTGTCGCTGAGCAGCTCCCGGACGGCGGCGGGAAACCGGGCCGTGCCCTGGCCCGCCTTGGCGTTCATCTCCAGCACGGCATAGCCCTGCCGGCGGAACTGCTCGGCCCACTGCCTGGTCCCGGCGGGGTCCGCCAGGTCCACCCGGTTGAGAAGGATCATCCTGGGCTTCCCCGCCGTCAGCTCCTCCACGTCCGGGTTCCGGCTGGAGAGGGGGATCCGGGCGTCCAGGATCTCGCACACCGCATCCACGTGCCGGATCTGGTCCTGGATCATCCGCCGGGTCTTTGTCATATGGCCGGGGTACCACTGGATCTGCATTCCCTCCTGGGGAGGGGTCTGTTCCCTGCGCTCCATACCGCTGCGCTCCTGTTCGTCAATGGATGAGGCCCAGGCGGCTCCACTGGCGGCTGTTGAGCCCCGGGGTCTTCCCCGGGAACAGCACCGCCACCGCCTTGCCCTGGATATAGCCCACGTTCACCGGCCCCAGGCGGGTGTCCCGGCTGTCGGTGCTGTGGTTGCGGTTGTCCCCCATGACGAACACCTCGTCCTCCGCCAGCGTCAGGGGGAAGCTCACCCCCTCGGGGGTGTAGGTGGGCTCCTTCACATAGGGCTCGTCCAGGGCCACGCCGTCCACATAGACGGTGCCGGTGACGAAGTCCACGTCCACCGTCTGGCCCCCCACGGCCACCACCCGCTTCACCAGCGTCTCGTCCAGCTCCGCGTTGTAGGCGTTGATCACCACCACGTCCCCCGGCTCATACCGGCAGAACAGGTCGTTCACCACCAGCATCCGGTCCCCGGTGTAGAGGGTGTTCTGCATGGACGGTCCGCTGACGGAGATGAGCCGCACCCCGAAGGTGAACAGCAGCACCACCGTCACCACCGCGGTGATGAGGGCCTGGCCCCAGCTGTAGACCGTCTCCTCCGGCCGCTCCTTCTCCTCCGGCTGGGCCGCAGGCGCCTGCGCCTGTGTATGTTCTGTCTGTTCGGTCCGCTCCTCTGGGAGCTTGTTTTCTTCCGCCATAACCGGTCTCCTTGTGCAAAGCATATTGATTTCGTATTTTACCACAGCTCCGCAAAAATTACAACCGCAAAAACCACCGGCAGGCGGACCAATTCCCCTTGACACGTCATTACTATCATGGTAGTATCTAAGTAACAGGACCGTGAGGAGGTTGATACCATGAAACGTATGCTTTGCCGCGTCACAGCGCTGCTGCTGGCCGCCGCCATACCTCTTGGACTGGCCGGCTGCGGACAAAAGCCGGAGGAGGTCACCCCCGCGCCCCTCTCCTTCCAGCCTGCCGCTTTCTACAAGATGGAGGACGTGCCTTTGAACAAGGATGGCGGCCTGTGGTGCGCCTGCGTCAGCGGCGGCGCCTTCTACTATCTGCTGGAAAGCGAGGATCAGGAAGTATCCCTGTACCGGGCCGCGCCGGAGGATACCGCCGCCCGGCGGCTGGAGGACTACGCCATAACAGCGCCGTCAGAGAACGTGCGGGTCTTCCCCATGGGACTGAAAAGCGACGGCCAGGGCGGCCTCTGGGCCCTGGAGACCTGGCAGATCTTCACCTACGACCTGCCGGAGGATTTTGACCCGGAGACCGACGAGAAATACAAGTACATCGCGGACCGGGAATACCACGGCGTCCTGCGGCGGCTGGACCCGGACACCGGGGCGGCGGCGGAGGAGCGGGACCTGTCGGAGGCCCTGGCCCCCATCTTCACGGAGCTTCTGGATTGGGCGGTGGACGGACAGGGCCGGGTCTTTCTGGCCGTTGAGGACGGCGTAACGGTCCTGGACAAAAAAGGCCAGGAGCTGGCGGTCCTGGAGGCCCAGATCGAACCTTCCTACAGCGGCGGCGACTCCCTGGTCCTGCTCTCCGACGGCTCCGCGGCGGCTTTGGTCAAGGGCAGCGACAAAAAGCTTGCTGTGCAGGTCCTGTCCTCTGACGGAAAAAGCTGGAGCGACCGATCCTACCCGGTGCCTTCCGGCATCAGCAGGCTCTGGCCGGGGCAGAGGGAGTTTTTGTTTCTTGTCTCTGATTCAGGTTCCAACACTCTCTACGGTCAGGCTGAAGAAGAGGCGGGGATGTATAAGCTGCTGGACTGGCAGGCGATAGACGCCAACAGCGCCTCTGTCCAGGCGGTCCTGCTCCTGGACGAGGACCGCGCCGCCCTGCTGCGCCACGTAGGAAACGATACCACCCTCTCCCTGCTGACCCCCTCGGAGGCGGCGGAGGACGGGCGCACCGTGCTGACCCTGGCCGCCTTCTCCAGCTATGTGGAGCTGCAGCCCAAGGTCACCCAGTTCAACGACGAGAACCCGGACTACTACATCGTCGTCAGGAACTACGCCGAGGACTTTGCCGGCAGCGGCATGACGCCATCGGAGATCAGCCAGCGGGCCCTGACCCGGCTGGACATGGATATGATCTCCGGCAAGGTCCCGGACCTTATCGGCATTGGCTATGACTTCCCTGTCCAGCGCTACGCCGCCAAGGGCGCGCTGGAGGATCTGTGGCCCTGGATCGACGGCGATCCGGAGCTTGGCCGGGACCGGCTCATGACCCATGTGCTGGACTGCGTCAGCCAGGGTGAGAAGCTGTACCAGGTGTGCGGCGGCTTTGCTATCAGCGCCTTTGCCGCCCCCGCCGCCCGGATCGGGGACGGGACCGAGTATACTCTGGACGGCCTGATGGACCTCTATGACGCCATGCCGGCGGGCAGCTCCGTGATGGAGCCCTACGTGTCCCCCTACACAGCCCTCTGCTACCTCTCCCAGTACGGGGACAGCTTCGTGGACTGGTCCCAGGGGACATGCTCCTTTGACAGCCCCACCTTTATCCGCCTGCTGGAGCTGTGCGCCCGACAGCCCACCGAGGAGGTCCCCATCATAGACGAATACAACTACTATGACGACGGCGGCCAGGCCCTCCGGGAAGGGCGGCAGCTCATACAGACGGATATCTTCAACAACATGGACCAGTTCATGGCCAACGAGGCCCGCTGCGGCGGCCCCGACGCTCTCTGGGATTACCCGGGAATGCTGAAAGAACAGGGCATCAATCGCATCTACAACACAGACAATTTTGAGGTAGCGGACAACGTGGTCCACGGCGCCCTGAAAGATGAGCGCTACGCCGCTTTCCTCAGCTTCCCCACCGGCGACGGCGGGACCTCCGCCGGTTCCTTCGTTCCGAACTACCGGGTGTCCATGCCGGCGGACTGCCCCCACAAGGAGGGCGCCTGGGCCTTTATCCGCCAGCTCCTGCTGCCCGGCGGCTCCCTCTACCCTGTCGGCCATGACTGGGACGGCAGCACTCTGTACGCCAGCATGGGCTTTCCCGTCAACAAGGCGGACTTCGAGGCCATGATGGCCCAGAAGATGGAGCCGCAATACGCCATGATCGTCCGAAACGGCGAGGAGGAGCTGCTCCTGGGCAAGGACGGCAATCCGGTGGAGGACGCTGGTTTCCCCGACCGTATCGGCTATCCTGTGACTATGTTCGTCTACGCCCTGGCCATACGGCAGTCCGATGTGGACCGGTTCATGGACCTCTACGAGGCGGTGAACCTGGCCCACACCCCCCCGTATGACAATCCCCTGACGGATATCCTGAGTGAGCAGACCGCGCCCTTCTTCGCCGGGGAGATCTCTGCGGAGCAGGCCGCCAAGGCCATCCAGAGCCGGGCGGAGCTGTACCTGGGCGAACTGTCATAGCGGATATGACCCTTCGGGCGCGCGGCCATCAGGCCGCGCGCCTTCGCCTTTCTGACAAAAATTTCCGCCTCACGCGCCACCTGGCGGAAGAAAATGCGTCTATAGGAGTGAAAGCTTTCAAAAACAAGGAGGTGCGCCTGTGGACGATCGGACCATCGTGGAGCTGTACTGGCAGCGGGACCCCCGGGCCATCCAGGAGACCCAGACCGCCTACGGCGGCTACTGCGCCGCCATCGCCGGGAACATCCTGGCAAGCCCCCAGGACCGGGAGGAGTGTCTCAGCGACACCTGGCTGGGGGCGTGGAACGCCATGCCGCCCCAGCGGCCGGAGAGGCTCTCCCCCCTGCTGGGCCGAATCTGCCGCAACGCCGCCCTGGATATCCACCGCAGGCTCACCGCCGGGAAGCGCTCCGGCGGCGTGGTGCTGGTGCTGGACGAGCTGGCGGAGTGCGTAGGCGGCGCGCCGCTGGAGGAGACGGTCACCGCCCGGGAGCTGGGCGAGGCCGTCAGCCGGTTCCTGGAGGGACTGCCGGCGGACCAGCGCCGGGTCTTTCTGCGGCGGTACTGGCACTGCCAGGATGTGGCGGGCATTGCAAAGGATCTTGCCTTTACAGAGTCCAAGGTCAAATCCATGCTCCGCAGGACCCGTGAAAAGCTGAGACGATATTTGATTCAGGAGGGCTATGACCTATGACTGACCAAGAGCTGTTTCTGGCCCTGGGCCAGGTCCGGGAGGACCTGGTGCTGGAGGCGGAGCGTCCCAGGAGGGCAGCGCTTTCCGGCTGGAGGCGGACCGCCGCCCTGGCCGCCGCCTTGGCGGTGGTGGCAGGCGGCAGCCTGCTGGCCTGGAGAGGCATGGACCGCCGGGTCCCCATCGCGGACTATGTGGCGGACCAAAGGCAGCACGACAGCGGCACCGTCGGGACGGACGCCGTAGGCGTGGACGGCATCGGCATCGGCACCAGCGCGGACGGCAGCGACTACAGCGGCGCCGACGCCCCCGCCCGGCCCATCTACTCCACCGGAGACGTGACCATCGGGGAGCTCAGCGACCCCGGCGCCTTTCCCCAGGAGGCCGCCTGTTTGGCCTGGGTGGAACCGGAGGAGCTCTTTGCCGAAGCCGACGCTGTGTTCCGTGGGACCGTCCGAAATGTGCAGTACTATTCGGTAAACGTGGGCGGCAGTGACTTCTGCTTCTCCCGGTTCGCGGTGGAGGTGTCTGACTGCCTCCGGGGGGACCTGGCCTCCGGCGACATCTACAACGTGATGTGCCCGGCGGGGACCTCCATCACCGGGCAGGCCGGCAGCCTCCAGTCCGGCGCCCAGGCGGTGTTTCTGGCGGGCTTCGCCGACGCCGACGCCTGGCTGGAGAGCGGCGGCAGCCGGTTTTACTACGCCGATCTGACGGAGCTGTATCTCACCGAGGGCATCCGCACCCTGTTCCTCCAGGGGGAGGGCGGCGTCCTCTACGAGAAGGACTGCCACAGGATCGTCCCCGCCGACGGGAACGCCGTGACCATGGACGACGTGTGGGCCTACTGCGCCGAAATGGCCGGCGCGGAGCCGGAGGCCGGCTTTGTCCCGCCGGAGGCAAACGCCCGCCTGCCGGAGGCGTAAGGGGCTTGACAGCCCCGCCGCAAAATGGTACACTGAGCGTACAAAAGAGAACACCGTTCGCGAGATATGAGAGCGAGATGATCCAGGTCCCCGCCGGGGGCCTGGTCGTCCCGCTCTTTTTTGTGTAAAGGAGGAGATGTATGTACGACGTTGTCATCATTGGGGCCGGGGTCACCGGCTGCGCCGTGGCCCGGGAGCTGAGCCGCTACGACGCCAGGATCTGCGTGGTGGAGCAGTTTGAGGACGTGTGCTGCGGCACCAGCAAGGCCAACAGCGCCATCGTCCACGCGGGCTACGACGCCCAGCCCGGCACCCTCATGGCCCGGCTGGACGTGGCGGGCAGCTATCTCATCCCCCAGCTGGCCCGGGACCTGGACTTCCCCTACCGGAACAACGGCTCCCTGGTGGTATGTATGCACCAAGAGGACCTGCCGGCCCTCCACGCCCTCTATGAGCGGGGGAAGAAAAACGGCGTTTCCGCCCTGCGGCTCCTTACCCGGGAGGAGGTGCTGGCCATGGAGCCCAACGTCCGGGAGGACGTGGTGGCCGGACTGGAGGCCGCCACCGGCGGCATTGTCTGCCCCTTCGGCATGAACCTCGCCTTCGCGGAGAACGCGGCGGAAAACGGGGTGGAGTTTCGGTTCGACACCGCCGTCACCGGCTTTGCCCCCACCCAGGGGGGCTGGACCGTCCGCACGGACCGGGGGGACCTGGAGACCCGGGTGGTGGTCAACGCCGCCGGGGTGTACGCCGACGTGCTCCACAACATGGTCAGCACCCGCAGGCTCCACATCACCCCCCGCCGGGGGGACTACTACCTGCTGGACCGGACCACCGGCGGCTATGTGAGCCATACCATCTTCCAATTGCCCGGGAAATACGGCAAGGGCGTCCTGGTGGCCCCCACGGTCCACGGCAACACCATCGTGGGCCCCACCGCCATCGACATCGACGACCGGGACGGGGTGAACACCACCGCCCAGGGCCTGGAGCAGGTGATGCAGAAGGCCGCCAACATCGTCAGGGACGCCCCTCTCCGCCAGGTCATCACCTCCTTCGCGGGCCTGCGGGCCCATGAGGACGGCCACGAATTCGTCATCGGCGAGGCCGAGGGCGCTCCCGGCTTTTTCGACTGCGCGGGCATCGAGTCCCCCGGCCTCTCCGCCTCCCCGGCCATCGGCCAGATGGCGGCGGAGCTGGTGCGGGACAAGCTGCTGCTGCCCCGGAAGGCCCATTTCAAGGCCACCCGCCAGGGCATCCCCCGGCCCAACGAGCTGCCGTTTGAGGAGCGGCAGGCCCTCATCGCCCGGGAGCCGGCCTACGGCCGCATCGTCTGCCGGTGCGAGGGGGTCAGCGAGGGGGAGATCCTGGCGGCCATCCACCGCCCCCTGGGGGCAAGGAGCCTGGACGGCGTGAAGCGCCGGGTCCGGGCGGGCATGGGCCGGTGCCAGGGGGGCTTCTGCTCCGGCCGGGTCATGGCGCTTCTGGCCAGGGAGCTGGGCATCCCCATGGAGGCCGTCACCAAGTCCGGCGGCGGGTCCTATCTCATTGCCGGCAAAAACAAGGATTCCTACAGAGGAGGTGCGGACCATGGAGCGCTGTGAGCTGGCCGTCATCGGCGGAGGCCCCGCGGGGCTGGCCGCCGCCATCGCCGCCCGGGAGGCCGGGGTACAGGATATTTTGATTCTGGAGCGGGAGCCGGAGCTGGGCGGCATCCTCAACCAGTGCATCCACGCGGGCTTTGGCCTGCACACCTTCCAGGAGGAGCTGACCGGGCCGGAGTACGCCGGGCGGTACGTCCGGCAGGTCCGGGAGCTGGGCATCCCCTGCCGGACGGACACCACGGTACTGGAGCTGTCGCCGGACCGGATAATCACCGCCGTCAGCCGGGACCGTGGCCTATTCCGTCTCCAGGCCGGGGCGGTGGTCCTGGCCATGGGCTGCCGGGAGCGGGCCAGAGGCAGCCTGAACATCCCCGGCTTCCGCCCCGCGGGCATCTGGTCCGCCGGAGCCGCCCAGCGGCTGGTGAACCGGGAGGGCCTTCTGCCGGGCCGGGAGGTGGTGATCCTGGGCAGCGGCGACATCGGCCTCATTATGGCCCGCCGCATGACCCTGGAGGGCGCCCACGTCCAGGCGGTGGCGGAGCTGATGCCCTACTCCGGCGGGCTGAAGCGGAACATCGTCCAGTGCCTGGACGACTTCGGCATCCCCTTGCTCCTCAGCCATACGGTGGTGGACATCCAGGGCCGGGAGCGGGTCACCGGCGTGACGCTGGCCCAGGTGGACGAAAGCCGCCGCCCCATCCCCGGCACGGAGAAGCACTACGACTGCGACACTCTTCTGCTCAGCGTGGGCCTCATCCCGGAAAATGAGCTGAGCCGGGGCGCCGGGGTCGCTCTCTCCCCTGTCACCAGCGGGCCGGTGGTGGACGAGAGCCTGGAGACCAGCGTCCCGGGCGTGTTCGCCTGCGGCAATGTGCTCCACGTCCACGATCTGGTGGACTTCGTCTCCCAGGAGGCCGCCCACGCGGGCCGCTCCGCCGCCCGGTATCTGGCCCGGAAGGCCCCCCGGAGCGGGCGGACCATCCGCCTGGTCCCCGGCAGGGGCGTGCGGTACACGGTGCCCGCCGCCGTCGATCCGGAGCGGATGGACGGGGAGCTGACGGTGCGGTTCCGGGTGGCGGACGTGTACAAAAACGCCGCCGTCCTGGTGACAGCGGACAGCGGCGAGGTCCTGCAGCGAAAAAAGCGGATGATCCTGGCCCCCGGCGAGATGGAGGAGGTCCGTCTGAAGCGGCCGGACCTGCTGGCCCGGGCGGATGTAAAGGAGATCACCGTCTCTCTGGAGGTGGGCGTATGAGCGAAACGAGAAGCCTGATCTGCATTGGCTGCCCCATGGGCTGCCCCATGGCCGTGACGCTGGAAGGCGGCCGGGTGACGGCGGTCACCGGCAACACCTGCAGGCGGGGCGACGCCTACGCCCGGCGGGAGGTCACGGCCCCCACCCGGGTCCTTACCACCACCGTTCAGGTCCGGCACGGCGCGGCCCCGGTGGTCCCGGTGCGGACCCTGGGCGAGGTGCCCAAGGCCCTGCTGTTTCGCTGCGTCCGGTCCCTCCGGGACCTGACGGTGGAGGCCCCCGTGGCCGCAGGACAGGTGGTGCTCAGCGACCTCTGCGGCACCGGCGTGGCCCTGGTCGCCGCGGCGGACGTGGAAGCGGTGTAAAGCAGTTTCCCTTTTCAGCAATTGCAGACAAGGCGCCCTGGCATAGCCAGGGCGCCTTACTTGGTTTGCGCGGGGTCAGCCCAGCAGCTTCTCCAGAGCCGCCAGCTTCAGGCAGGTGCAGAACACGTCGATGGCCACCTCCAGCTCCTCCACCGGGGGCAGGCTGGGGGCGATGCGGATATTCCGGTCCCTGGGGTCCACGCCGTAGGGGAAGGTGGCCCCGGCGGCGGTCATCACCACGCCGGCCTCCTTACAGAGGGCCAGAGTCCGCTTGGCCAGGCCGTCCATGGTGTCCACGCTGACGAAATAGCCGCCCTTGGGCCGCTTGAACTGGGCGATGCCCAGGGGGGCGATCTGCTCGTCCAGGGCCTTCACCACCGCGTCGAACTTGGGCTTCATAATGGCGGCGTGGCGCTTCATCAGCTCCAGGGTGTGGGCCTTGTCCTTTAAGTACAGCACATGGCGCAGCTGGTTCACCTTGTCGTAGCTGATGGTCTGGGCCCCCAGGAGCTTGGTCATGTACTTCATGTTGTCCACGCTGGTGGCCATGACGGAAACGCCTGCGCCGGGCAGCGTCACCTTGGAGGTGGAGGCGTACTCGAACACCATGTCGGGGTTCCCAGCCTCCCGGCAGAGGCTGAGGATGTCCGGGAAGGGCACATAGTCGCCGTCGAACTCGTGGATGCAGTAGGCGTTGTCCCACATGACCACGAAGTCGGGGGCGGCGGGCTTCAGATGGGCGATGCGGCGGATGGTCTCCTCGCTGTAGATGATGCCCTCGGGGTTGGAGTACTTGGGCACGCACCAGATCCCCTTGACGGCGGGGTCCTTCACATACGCCTCCACGGCGTCCATATCCGGGCCGGTGGGGGTCATCGCAATGGTGATCAGCTCCATGCCGAAGGACTCGGTGATCCTGAAGTGCCGGTCGTAGCCGGGGGCGGGGCACAGGAACTTCACCTTGTCCAGCTTGGCCCAGGGCTTCTCGCTGTGGAGCAGGCCGTGGGTAAAAGCCTTGGCGATGGTGTCGTACATCAGGGTCAGGCTGGCGTTGCCGCCGATGAAGCACTCCTCGCTCTTGCAGCCCAGGATCTCCGCGAACAGCCGCTTGGCGGCGGGCAGGCCCGTCAGCTCGCCGTAGTTGCGCACATCCAGGCCCTCCACCAGGCACTGGGCCGGGTCGCTGAGCACCGTGAGGATATCGCTGACCATGTCCAGCTGGACCTTGCCGGGCTTGCCCCGGGACATGTCCAGCTTCAGGCCCCTGGCCTTCAGCTCCTGAAATTTGCGGGACACGGTCTCCTTCTCCGCCGCCAGCTGGGCGGGACTCATGCTGGTATATTCCATCTCTCTTGCTCCTTTCGGTTTTTCGGGAAATTATCACAAGAATTCTGTTTCTCTAATGAGTTTATTGTACACTACTCCACTCCAAATAGCAAGAGGCAACCGGAAAGCAGTTCCCAGGCCCCCGCCGCCGCAAATCGGCATATAAATATCCCCCGGCCCAGGCCGGGGGATATTTTTCATATAAGATCACAGGCTGTCTGTTTCTCAGCCGCCCTCAATCCGTCCAATTGCAGTTTAAGAACGCATCGACGATGGGCTGGCCGGAGGCCGTTTTCCCCAATTCACACATAGCCACAAAGTCGTCATGGAGCTTGCGGACCCAGTCGCAGTCAAGCTGCGGGGACACCCTGCTGGCCTCCTCCAGGAAATGCAACTCCCCCCGGCCCATTTCGCGGCCCTTTACCGTGTGCATGTCATAGGAGTAGTCCGGGACATCCGGAACGTATCCGGCTGCAAAACGCTCGGCCAGACCATCCCTGCAAGCTCCGCTGGAGCCGTCCTTCTCACAGCGGCACAGATACCGGACGGCATAGACAAGGAAAATCGGCTGGTCGCCATCGGTGTAGTCGAAGTTTTTGCGCATCTCGTATAGGGACCAAACCGTCTTGGGCGCCTCCGAGCCGCCGATCTCGCCAACGCTGGCGGACAGCAGCAGTCTCCACGCCTTGTCCAGCATCTGGGGACTGGTCAGATACATCTCATAGGCCGCAGCCAGGGCGGCCTTTTCCCGGCCCTGGCAGATCGAGCGCTCCAGCAGGGCGATCACTTTATCCGCAGGCAGACCGCTGTGGCTGGTCACACCGGTCCAGGGATCGCTTTTGAAAAAATCAGGCATCGGATCTCCCTCCCTCAATACCGCCACTCGTTGGTCTGGAATGTACTGCCTGTGCGGACACCGCCGGCAGGGAAAGAAGCGAGAACGCTCTCATGGAGCTTCTGAAGCCGATTCGCTTCCTCTTCCGCTGTGCCGCCGTCCTGGGGCGTCTCCGGCACATATCCGTTGGCAAACGCGCGCTTCAGCATCCCCTGCAGATGGTCGCTGGTGCGCTCCTTCCTGCACTGGCAGAGGTAGCGGACAGCGTGGACGAAAAACAGCGCCTGATCCCTGTCCGCATAGGGAAACTCCCGGCGCATCCCGTCAAGAGCCCGGACCAGCGGCACGGCCTGCCCATCGCCGAAGCCAACGTCCTCCACCGCAATGCAGACAAGCCTGCGCCACAGCATATCCAGATAGTCCGGACTTGTGATGTACATTTCATAGGCGGCGGCCAGAGCGTTCTTCTCCTCCGCCCGGCGGATGGACTTTTGCAGCATGGAGTTCAGCGCATCGCCGGGAATCCCGTTTCTGGAGCGCCGTTCGTGCCAGTACGCAATGCCGTAAGGAATATCTTCTTTCATCGGGTCCTCCCCTTCTTTCTATCTCTTTCCTGGAATCTTCAAAATTGGATTCAGCTCAATATGTTGAATCGGAGACGCCTCCCGGCTCCCGCGATTCACCCGGTTGAGCAGCAGATTCATGGCGACGCGGCCCATCTCCTCCACGGGGCGCTGGACATAGGGCGCTTCCGGCGCGACAATGTCCAGCAGGTCATCGCCGTCGAAGCTCACCATCTCCATGCCGCCGCTCTGGGCAGGCCCAATGGTGACCCCCGCCTCTATCATCGCCCGCAGGCAGCCCCGCGTCATCAGATTGTTCATGGGAAAAATAGCCTGCGGCCGGGGATTCGAGCGGAGAATCGCCTGGGCCTGGAGATAGCCGGATTCCGTGGTAAAGTCGCCGTAGAAGATTCTGCTTGCCGGCGGCGAGGGCAGATTGCGGCAGCGATACGCCTGGAAAAAGCCCTCCAGCCGCTCCCTCCCCGGCTTTGTATTGCGGGGACCGGCAATGACCGCAATATCAGTCACGCCCCTATCCAGCAGGTAGCTGGCAGCGTCAAAGGCACCGGCTACGTTGTTGATGCAGACGCTGTCATAGGAGGCGAAGGGCAGCTCCCGCCCGATCATGACCACGGGGACCCGCTCCTTCTCACTGCCGATCTTGAAGCTGACAAAATCCTGGCTCTCGTTCTCAATGACATGAGAATAGATCAGGCCGTACAGATTCAGCTTCGCCAGGACCTGCAGCGCCCTGGACTCCTCCTTTGGGTCCTCATTGGTATTGACGATCATCAAAAACAGGCCCGCGTTTTTGCAGATCTGCTGGATGGTCTTTGCGATGGCGGCAGAAATGGGATTTGAGATGTCTGGCACAAGATTCGCGACGATCCGCCCGCTCCTGCTGCCGCGGCTGTAGCCGTTGGCCTGGGCAAATTCCATGATGACCTCATAGGCTTTGGAGTTCTCCCTGTATGCGCCGCCATTCAAGACGCGGGAGACCGTAGCGACGGAGTAGCCGGTCTGCTCAGCAATTTCCTTCAAAGTCATGTCCCATTCTCCCATCCACAATAGCTCCGCGCAGGACGCCTGAGCAGCGCGCAGATTTCACGTTTCACGCTGTCCTGCAAATGCTATACCGATAATTTATCATACCAACATTCTCAACCGCTGTCAAGAGTTTTGCAAAAAATATGAAAATCAGCTTGCTATTTTTCATTTTGCAGATATGGCTTTCTTCCGGCAGTCCGCCCTGCTTCCGCTGCATCGCGGTGCGGGCCGAAGCACATTGCCCAAGCAGACGTCTGATGTCCCAGGATATTTGGAAACCTTTCCCAAATTTTCTAAGCATTGTTCACAAAAAGTTAGTTCCATTTTTCACCGATGATCCAATCTTTGAAACTTTGCATGAAAATCTTGCAAACTTGTCTTGACAAAATTTGCAAAAATGGCTAATATAATTTCATAAAACACGTCTGCAATTTTCAAGTAATTTTCATCGCCGCATACGCAGTCCCGGTACATGGGTGCTAGAAGGAGGAAGGTCAAGCAGCTATGAGCAAGAAGAGGCTATATGTTTTATCCGTTGACGCAATGGTGACGGAGGATCTGGATTTCCTGCGGTCCCTGCCGGCATTCGGCAAGGTCCTGAAGGATGCAGCGGTCGTCGGCGATGTGATCTCCGTCTATCCCACGCTGACCTACACCATTCACGCCACCCAGATGACGGGGGTTTACCCGAAGCGCCACCACATCATCAACAACGAAGTATTCATCCCCGGCCAGGAGCGGCTCCCGTGGTACCGCAGCAGGAAGCTGTTTGACCCGGACGTGCGCACGGTCCTGGAGGAGGCCAAGCGGGCCGGTTACTCCACCGCCGCCATCTGTTGGCCCGTCACCGCGGACATGGATATCGACTGGCACCTGCCGGAGACGTGGAGCTGGGAGGAGGGCCCGGAAAATATGTACCGGGAATTCGTCCGCTGCGGCGCTGACCCCGCGTTCCTAGACGAGTTTTGGGCAGAGTACGGACGCAGCTTAAGCGGCCTGGGCGAGCCCTATTTCAGTCTTGTGACCCACGGAGCGGCCCTGGCGGCGATCCGAAATCACCAGCCGGAGGTAATGTTTGAGCATCTGTCCATGGTCGATCACACGCGCCACTCCTTCGGCGTGTTCGCCAAGCAGGTCTACCGCAGCGCGTATATGGAGATGGATCTGATGCTGGGACAGACCATGGACGCTATGCGGCAGGCCGGCGTGCTGGAGGACACCACCATCGTCATCACCAGCGACCACGGGCAGACGCCGGTCACGCGGCTCATCGCGCCTAACACGCTCCTCGTCCGGGATGGGATGATCCGGCTGGACGGCAGCGGAAATGTGGAGAGCTACCGGGCGATCTTCCAGTCCGCGGCCCACAGCGCCCATGTATACCTGTCCGATCCGGAGGATCCGGCCCTGGTAAAGGAGGTTTCCGATCTCCTCCACTCCTATCAGGACAGCGGAGAGGCGGGCATCGCCCATATCTTCACCAGAGAGGAGGTCTGCCAGCGCTATCAGCTGGACGGCGGTTTCTCTTTTGTGGTGGAGGGTGCGGACGGCTGCTCCTTCTGTAACCGCTCCACAGGCTGCCTGGTGACAGCCACGGACAACTCCGACTACAAATACAGCGTGGCGACCCACGGCCATCTGCCGGAGAACGGTCCGAAGCCTGCCATGATCCTGAGCGGCCCCGGCATTTGTCCCAACGCCCGGGTAAACGGCGTCAGCATCGTGGACGAGGCGCCGACGCTGGCCGCTCTGCTGGGGATCTCCCTTGGGCATCCGGACGGCAAAGTCATTTCTGAAGTGTTGGCAGATCGATAGACAGTACCTTGACCGGATCCTGCAAAACAGTGACACCAGCTCGCACCAGTGAAATTATTGTAAACAGGAGGGAACTTCCAAAATGGAACTGACGCTGAAAAATCTGACCAAGCAGTTTGGCGATGTCACGGCGGTCAACCATATCGACCTGACCATACCGGACGGCAAGCTGACCGGGCTTTTAGGTCCCAGCGGCTGCGGGAAATCCACCATGCTGTATATGATCTCCGGCCTGCTCAACGCCACAGAGGGACAGATCCTGTTTGGGGGCCGGGATGTGACCACCCTGCCCCCCGACAAGCGGAATATCGGTCTGGTGTTTCAAAATTACGCACTCTATCCCCACATGACCGTATTTGAAAACATCGCCTTCCCGCTTGGGAACAAAAAGGGAGCCGAGAAACTGACCCGCGCCCAGATGCGCGAGGCGGTGGAGGAGGTAGCGGAGCTGGTGCAGATCACCGACTACCTCAAGCGCAAGCCCAAGGAGCTGTCCGGCGGACAGCAGCAGCGCGTCGCCATGGCCCGGGCGCTGGTAAAGAAGCCGGATATTTTGCTTTTGGACGAGCCCCTGAGCAACCTGGACGCCCGGCTGCGCATGGAAATGCGCCAGGAAGTCCGGCGTATTCAGGTCGAATCCAAGGTCACCACCGTTTTTGTCACCCACGACCAGGAGGAGGCCATGAGCATCACGGACCTCATCGTCCTGATGAAGTCCGGCGTCATCCAGCAGGTGGGCGCGGCCCACGATATCTACATGGACCCGAATAACGACTTTGTGGCGTCCTTCATGGGCAACCCCCCGATCACCTTCGCAGATGTGACAGTCAAGGACGGGACCGTCATCCTGCCCGGCGGGGCGTCGGTCCCGGTTCCGTGCAGTACCGAAGGCAGATGCCGCATGGGGATCCGCCCCGAGGCATGGACCCCCGGCAAGGCCGTCTGCGTCAAGCTGGACCATGTAGAGATGCGCGGTCAGGATCAGGTTGTAGGCTTCGACCTGGGCGGAACGCGGTTCACCGCGACCCTGGACGCAGAGTGTCAGGCCGCCCCGGGGAAGGACATGTGGTTCGATATTCGTCCCAGCCGCTGCTACTTCTTCGATTCGGAGACCGGCAGGCGTCTATAGGAAGGAGGTCGCGCAATGAGTAGCTTTCTGAAGAAACCGGATAAAAACCCCTTCAAGGAGCGGCTTGTGGAGGGCGAGGACGGCCGCCTGCTGACCCACAGCCCCATGGCCTACGTCTATCTGCTGCTCCCGGTGGTGTTTCTCTTCCTGTTTTTGATCTATCCGACCATCAAGACCGCGCGCATGGCGTTCTATGAGCGCTTTGTCTTTATCACCAGCACCGGCACAGGCTTTGGGCTTTCCGCCTTCCGGTATGTGCTCAACGACCCTACGTTCTGGCAGGCGCTGAAAAACACCGCGATACTGCTTCTGGTGGCCCTGCCGCTGAGTGTTATCCTGGCTCTGGTATTCGCGCTGCTTATCAATTCCATCAAGAAGTTCCAGGGGTTCTTTCAGACGCTGTACTTCCTCCCCTACGTTACCTCCACCATTGCCATCGGTACCGCGTTTTTGTGGCTGTTCCACTCCCAGTACGGCTATATCACATGGTTCCTGAATCTCCTTGGTCTGACCGGCAAGGCCTGGCTGACAGACAAGAACCTGGTGATCTGGACCCTGTCCTTCTTCTGCATTTGGAACGGTCTGGCCTATAAGATCATCCTGATTCTGGCCGGGCTGCAAAAAATCGACCCGGAGGTCTATAAGGCGGCCAAGATCGACGGCACCGGGTCCCTGCGCACCACCATGCGGATCACGCTTCCCCTGCTGTCCCCCACCATCTGGATGGTGGCGCTGACCTCCATGATCCACACCGCCAAAACCTACAACGAGGTCTACTCCCTCTTTACCGGCTACGGCGGAGGCGGCGACGCAGGCCCCGGCAACAGCGCCATCACCATCGTCTACTACATTTATTACCAGTTCAACTCCCGCAAAGCGGTGAACTACGCCGCTGCCGCAGCCATCATTTTCCTGCTCATCATCATCGTTCTGACCCTGCTCCAGCGCTTGGCCACCAAGAAGCTGACCCATTATGTGTAAAAGGAGGCGGATGAAATGGCAACTCACCACGAAACAAAAGTCCGGGACGGCCGCCTGATCGCACTGAATATCCTGAAATACGCGATTTTGGCAGTCGGCGCATTCATTATGATCTTCCCATTTCTGTGGATGCTGCTCACCTCGCTGAAGTCCTTGGACGAGGCCATCCGCATCCCGCCGGTGTGGCTGCCGGGAGAATTCCGCATCGGCAACTACACCCACGTGTGGGAAATGGCCCCCTTTATGCGCTACATCTACAACACGACGATCTGCTGTATTCTCCATGTGGCCGGCGTCGTTGTGTTTTCCGTAATGGGAGCCTACGCTTTTTCCATGTACGACTTCAAGGGGAAAAACGCGCTGTTTATGCTGTTCCTTGCCACCATGATGGTACCTGCGGAGCTGCTGATCATTCAGAACTATATCACCATCAATCACATGCATCTGATGGATACCTTTTTGGCGGTGGTCCTGCCCACCTTCGCCAGCGGGTTTTATACCTACATGCTGCGCGAGCACTTCCTGCAGATGCCCCCCGCCCTCTATAAATCCGCCAAGGTGGACGGCACCAGCAACTGGCGCTTTTTGTGGCGGGTCATGGTCCCCATGAACAAAAACACGGTGGCAACCATCGCCATCTTGTCCTTTATCTCCCAGTGGAACGCCTTTATGTGGCCCAACATCGTCACCCAAACCGACAAGACCCGTCTGGTCTCCAGCGGTCTGTTCGTGTTCCGGTCCGAGGCCAGCTCCAATCTGCAGTACATGATGGCCGGATCCTGTATCATTATTTTCCCGATGGTGCTTTTCTATATCATCTTCCGCAAGCGCATCATCAACGGTGTCGGCGGCGGCGGCATCAAGGGCTGACACCCCTCCCCCACCGCTCCAGAATTGGGAGCGGCCCAGCACTCGTGCTTTATTGCGCAACGCAATGGGCAACATAGATTGGCAATAAAAATGAAAAGGAGTTAAAAGCACTATGAAACGTCTCATTTGCATCCTGTTGGCCCTATGTATGCTCTTCAGCTTAGCGGCCTGCGGAAACAACTCATCCCCCTCCGACAACAGCCCCGGCGGCAGTGACCCCGGCAGCTCCACCAGCGGCGATACCGATGTTCTGTTCCCTGAGCGCACAAGCCCCATCACCATCACCTTCTGGCACTCCAACACCCAGGAGAGTATTGTAAAGGCGTTTACCGAGATCGTTGACAGCTTCAACGCCCTGGACAACAACATCACCATTGAGCTGGTCCAGTACTCCAGCTCTGACGAGCTGAACACCGCCGTCACCGGCGCCATCATGTCCGGCACCGCCCCCGACCTGGTCATGGGCAGCACCATTTACATCATCGACTACCTGAACGCCGAGGTCCTGGTGGACATGACCCCCTACATTGAGAGCGAGGAATACGGGCTCGACCTGAACGACTTCTATGACTGCTGGCTGGAGAACAGCAACAATTACGACGTTCCGGGCTTCTACGGCCTGCCCATGCTCCCCTACAGCGAGGTTGTCTACTACAACAAGACCTTCTTCGAGCAGCATAACTACGAGATTCCCGAGACCTGGGAGGACATGGAGGCCCTCTGCCGCCAGATCAAGGCTGACACCGGCATCACTGCCTTCGGCTGGGACAACCACGCCAAGATGTTCACCACCATGGCGGAGCAGGTGGCCGGCGGCTACACCGACCACAAGGGGAATCTGATTTTCACGGAGAACATGGACGCCCTTATGGACAAGCTCTCCTGGTATAACGATCTGGTCCAGGAGGGTATCTTCCGCACCGCCGGTGAGAGCAGGTACTTCTCCGGCCCCTTCGCCAACCAGGAGATCCCCATGTATATCGGTTCCGGCGTGGAGGGCGCGTATATCGACCAGAAGATCGATCCCAACAACCCCTTTGAGTGGAGCACCTTCGCCATTCCCCACTTTGCCAACGAGGGTACCCGGGCCGTGTTCTGTGAGAGCCACGAAATGGCCATCATCGACCAGGGCGATCCGGACTACGACAAGCGCCTGGCCGCCTGGGAGTTCATCCGCTACTTCGAGACCGGCGAGGCCGCGATGAAGATGGCCCAGGTGGGCGCGTATCTGCCCGCCATCAAGTCCATTGCCACCAGCGACGAGTGGCTCGCCAGCGCCAATGACTGCCAGCTCACCGGCGCAAGCCAGATGGAGTACTTCTATCCGTTCTACGGCTTCGACAACGGCAACTTCACTTCCTCCGCCATCTACAGCGATCTGCGCAGCTATATGGGCAACGTTCTGGAGAACGGCGCGGACCTGCAGGAGACGATGGATACCCTTCTCGGCATGTACGGCAGCTGAGCCGCGGCAAAACCGATCCGGGCTCCCTCTTTCCAACGGGAGAGGGAGCCCGTTCTTTGAAAAGGAGCAGTCATGAAAATCTTCTTTTTTGATCTTGACAAGACGCTGCTGGACCACAAGACCTGGACCATCCCTGCGTCCACAGTGGAGGCGCTGGCGCGGTTGAAGCAGGCCGGCAATCTGCTGTATGTAAACACCAGCCGCAGCGGAAACGAGATGAAAAATGTGGAGCGTCTGCTTGCGTCTCTGGACCTGGACGGCATGATTCTGTCCGGCGGCGCCCACACTTCAGCCGGCGGGCAGACTGTCCGGCTGGTCTACGCCCCCGTGGCGCCCATGGCCCGGGTACTGGAGCTTATGGACAGTCAAGGCCTGTCCGTCCGCTGGCAGACCGCCGAAAGCTTGTACTTCCAGCGCCAGCCGCCGGAGGAGGTCAAGGATATTCTGATGGGCCTCTTTGGAGAGGTCGCGCCGGTGCAGCCCTGGGACGGCGCGCCGCTGCTCCGGCTGGTGACCTACGCCGGGCCGGAACAGGTCAAGGCCCTGCGCCGCTCCTTTCCGGAGCTGCGGTTTATGGAGCAGGGCCACGACGTTGTCTATGTCACGGAGGCCGGCGTGGACAAAGCCACGGCCATGCTGGCGGAGGCATACCGCCTGGGCTTCACCCGTGAGCAGACGGTCGCCTTCGGCGACGGACTGAACGACTGCGACATGATCTCCTGCGCCGGAATCGGCGTCGCCATGGGGAACGCCAATCAGACCGTTAAGGCCTGCGCGGACTATGTGACATCCCCGGTGGATCAGGACGGCATCCTCTCCGCCTGTCAAAGCCTGGGGCTTCTGAAGGAAGGGACGGAGTCCCTATGAGGCAGATCGTCATTTCCGACTGCGAACGGCCCGAACAGACGGCCCCCATCGCCCGCGAGTACGGGGTAGGGCTGGAGGCTACCACCTTCTATGATACGAATTATCTGCTCGAGCATCCCAACGGGATCGCAGAGTATCTGCATATCGTGGAGGGCGTCCCCTTCCTCACGATGCACGGCCACTTCACAGGCCTCTCCACCGGTGTGCGGGACAAGGAGATCCGGGCGCTGACCATGCGCCGGTATCTGGAATCCTGCCGCACCGCGCAGACTCTGGGCCTGCGGGATATTGTGATCCACAACAACTACTACGACTACTGCGCGCCGCGAGACGTCTGGCGGGAGAACACCCGGGCGTTCTTTCGGGAGCTGCTGGAGCAGACCGCCCCCTTTGCGATCTGCTTCCACCTGGAGAACCTGCTGGAACGGGACGGGGAGCTGATGGCCGAGGTCATCCGGGACGCCGCTTCCCCGCAGCTGGACATGTGCCTGGATGTGGGACACGCCCACGGGGCGGCCCGGGATGGGATGCCGCCCCTGGAGTGGATCAGGCGGTACGGCGATCTCATCGGGCATGTCCATCTTCACAACAATTACGGCCTCCGGGACGAGCACAACAACCTCAGTGACGGGACCATTCCCATGCCGGAGGTGCTGGAGCTTCTGGAGCGGCTGTCGCCCCAGGCGATCTGGTGCGTGGAATGTGGTCTGCCCCGTCACGACGTGCGCATATCTCTGGAATACCTGATCGAGCTTGGCTATCTCAAGCGAAAGGAGCCTTGACACATGGGAACTCCAACTGCTTTCTTCGATATGGACGGTACTCTGGTGGACTCCATGTACTACTGGAAGCGCGCGCCCTCCTGCGTTCTGGCTGAGCTGGGCGTACTGCCGGACGACGAGATCGAGGCGGATTTTGCCAGACTGGGCTTTTCCCACATTCCTGAATACGTGGCCCGGAGGTTCCCTGAGTTTGGTCCAAAGGAGGCATTCCTTGCGCGTATCGACCAGTGGATGCTGGACCGCTACCGTCACGAAGTCCTGCTCAAGCCCAATGTCCGGGAGTATCTGCAGTTTCTCAGAGAGCAGGGCGTTCAGTGCGCCGTTCTCACTGCCAGCGCCCCCGCGTTCATTGAGACAATGCTGGAGCGCTATCATCTGGAGGCATATTTTTCCGCCGCCTTCTCCGCCAGAGAGCTGGGCATCGGCAAGGGCGATCCCGCCATTTATCCCTATCTCTTCCAGCAGCTCCACTGCACCGCCGCGGACTGTACGCTGTTTGACGACTCCCCCTATGCGGTCAGGCTTGCCTCACAGATGGGGCTTCAAACCGTCGGCGTCCTGGACCCGCTTTTCCCCCAGGAGCATCAGGAGCTGCGGGATATCTGCACCTATACGTTCTCACGATACAGCGATCTGCTGCGGGACGGCATCCCCGTTTTTGCATCAGAAGCCGCCAAGGCATAGACAGGAGGAATTGCTCATGAAAAAAGTCGCCGTAGTAGGCAGCTTTGTCACCGACTTGACCGCCCTGACGCCCCATTTGCCCGAGCCGGGGGAAACCGTCCTGGGCAGCCGGTTCCAGATGGGTCCCGGCGGGAAGGGCGCAAACCAGGCGGCCGCCGCCAAGCGGGCCGGAGCGGATCTGGTCTTTTCCACGAAGCTGGGCCGGGACAGCTTTGCTCAAATCGCGCTGGATTCTTTCCGGCGGGACGGACTGTCCACGCAGTACGTCTTCCAGACAGACGACGCGCCCACCGGTGCGGCAGTCATCATGGTGGACAGCAGCTCCAAGCAGAACGAGATCGTGGTGGTATCCGGCGCCTGCGGCACCTACGACGGGAGCGATCTATCCAGGCTGGATGCCATGCTGGAGGGGTGCGAGTATCTGCTGCTGCAGCTGGAGATCAACATGGACGCCACTTTGCGCCTCATTGATCTGGCACATGAAAAGGGTATCCGCGTCATTTTGAATCCTGCTCCGGTCACGGAGCTGCCCAGGGAGGTATACCGCAAGCTGTATCTGGTCACTCCCAACGAGGTGGAGGCCCGGCTTTTGACTGGAATCGCCTGTGACGACGACGCAGGATGCCGCAGCGCGGCCCGGTATTTTCTGGACAGCGGCGTGGAAAACGTCATCATTACATTGGGCAGGCGGGGCGCCTGCCTGGTCAACCGGGCGGAAACCATGTGGTTTGAAAATTACGATGTGCCTGTGGTGGATACCACCGGGGCGGGCGACGCCTTCAACGGCGGTCTGCTGGCAGGTCTGAGCCAGGGGATGTCCTTGGCGCAGGCCGCACAGTTCGGGACCGTTACGGCAAATCTGGCTGTAACCAAGTTGGGCACAGCTCTCGCCATGCCCTCCCGCCAGGAGATCGAGGACTTTATCGCGCAGCACAGCCCGCTATAACGCCGTTTGCCCGAGGAACTCTCATAGGCACATTTGCTTGGGAATCGAACAGCCCTGACTTTTGCAAGTCAGGGCTGCTTTTTCATTCTTCCCCCTACAAAATGATGCAGATCAGGCCGCCGCTGCCCTCGTTGACGATGCGCTGGAGGGTCTCCTGGAACTTCAGCCGCGCGTCCATGGGCATCCGGTACAGCTTCGCCTGCAGGTCCTCGTTCACCAGCTCGTGGAAGCTGCGGCCGAAAATGTTGGACTCCCAGATCTTGGCCGGGTCCGAGGCGAATTTCTCCATCAGGTAGTTGATCATGTCCTCGCTCTGCTTCTCGTTGCCCACAATGGGGCTGACGGTGGACTCGATATCCACCTTGAACATGTGTACCGAGGGGGCGCTGGCCCGCAGGCGGATGCCGTAGCGGCCGCCCTGGCGCATGACCTCCGGCTCCTCCAGCTTCAGCTCATCCATGGTGGGCATGACGATGCCGTAGCCCGTCTCGTAGACGTTCTCCAGGGCGGAGGAAACCTTGTCGTAGCCGGCCTTCACCTTGGCCAGGGCCGTCAGCAGGTCCATCAGGTCCCCGTCGTCGGACACCTGGAAGCCGGACTGGGTGCTGAGGGTCTGATAGAACAGCTCCCTGGGCAGCTGCACCTCCGCCGAGGCCACGCCCCGCCCCAAATCGATGCTCAGCACCCGGGCCAGGGAGATGTTCTCCTCCTCCCCCATGGCCTGGACCACCGGCTCCACCTGACGGATGTGGGCCAGGCCCTCCCCCCGGTCCCGGATGGCCCCGTAGACCGACTGCTTGATGGGGTGGTCCATGGGCAGGGCGTCCACCCAGGCGGGCAGGAACATCCGCATCTCCCGCAGGGGGAACTCGTAGAGGATGCTCTTGATGATCTCCCCGATGGCCTCCTCCCCCAGCTCCAGGCAGTTCACCGGCAGACACCGGACGGAGAACTTGCTCTCGATGTCCCGGGCGATGGCCGCGGCCCGCTGGGCGTGGGGCTGGGCGGAGTTCAGCAGCACCACGAAGGGCTTGCCCAGCTCCTGCAGCTCCCGGATCACCCGCTCCTCCGGCTCCAGATAGTCCTCCCGGGGGATGTCGGTGATGGTGCCGTCGGTGGTGATGACGATTCCCACCGTGGAGTGCTCGCAGATGACCTTCCGGGTGCCGATCTCCGCCGCCTCCGCCATGGGCAGCTCCTGGTCCGACCAGGGGGTCATGACCATCCGGGGCGCGCCGTCCTCGGTCTGGCCCATGGCCCCCCGGACCATATAGCCCACGGAGTCGATGAGCCGCACGGCAAAGGTGGCGCCACCCTCCAGGGTGACGGTCACCGCCTCCTCCGGCACGAATTTCGGCTCCGCCGTCATGATGGTCCGGCCGCTGCCGGACTGGGGCAGCTCGTCGATGGCCCGCTCCCGCCGGTAGACGTTCTCGATATTGGGGATCACGCAGGTCTCCATGAAGCGCTTGATGAACGTGGATTTCCCGGTGCGCACCGGGCCCAGCACCCCCACGAACAGGGACCCGCCGGTCCGGGTGGCGATATCCTGATAGATGTCTGTGGTCGTCATAGTACCCTCCTGCGCCTATGGCGCTTTGCTTCGCTCAAATTTTTGTCCGTCTGCGGCGGCGGGCCTACCGGGCCCGGGGAATCAGCAGCAGCCGGTCCCTGGGCAGCTGCGCCTCGCTGTCGGCCCCGTTTACCGACAATATGGCCTGGGCGGTGGTCCGGTACTGCTTCGCCACCGCCCACAGCGTCTCGCCGCCTCCCAGCTTCCGCAGGATCAGGGAGGGCTGGGGGCCCTGGGCCTCCTCCGGCTCCCGCCGCTCCCCGGCGCTGACGCACAGCCGCTCCGTCCTGCGGCACAGCTCCAGGGCGCACTCCAGGGGGAAGCGCAGCTCCACGCCCTCCGGGAGGATGCTGGTCATCATGTCCCCCCGGCAGGCGGCGGCCCCCTCCGCCTGGAAGCCCTCCGGCAGCTCTGCGGGGCAGGACGCGGTGAACTCCCGGCTCACGGAGTGCAGGGCGTCGTTTTCGTCCAGATAGAGGCACCGGGCGGACACGGGGATCTCCAGGGCGCTGCCGCCCACCTGCACCGCGCCGCAGGAGACGGTGGTATCCACCACCGCCTTCACCCCCACGCCGGTCTCCAGCAGCTCCCGGACGTTCTGGCGGCGGACGATCCGCTGGGCGTCCTCCGTCAGGCGCAGGGTCTCCGTCTGGCAGGCCACCTCCCCGGCGGTGCTGTAGAGGTCCGCGATGTATCGCACCTTCTCCTGGCGGCAGACCGTCACCCGGGTGCGCAGCAGCAGGTTCACGGTGAACACGTGGGTATCGTCCGGGGCGCTCTCGCTGCCCACCCGGCACTCGGCGCTGAGCAGCCGGAAGGCGGCCTCGCTGTCCCAGTCCTCCTCCAGCTCCGCCCCCTCCAAAATCTGGGAGAAGGGCAGGTCCTGCTGGAGCAGGGCCAGGCGGCCCCCCTCCTCCCGGTACAGCACGCTGGCGGCGATCAGGCCCTTCACCACCAGCTTGCTGCCGATGAGCTTCACGTCGGTGCTCCGCACGTCGCATCGCAGCTGCACCGCCTCCTCCGCCCCGGCCCGGCCGGCGGACACCGGCAGCTCCTCCACGAAGGTGAATTCCCGCTCCCGGACGGCGGCCACCACCCGGCAGGTCCGCTCCTCCCGCAAAAGCTGGATGTCGCTCTCGTCCTCCCCCACGCCGTCGCACAGCTCCAGCCGCACCCGGCGGCAGCCGGCGGGGTACAGGTCGATGTTGGCCCGGGTCAGCACCTTCCGGGGGTTCAGCGCCCGGGTGTCGATGCTCCGCAGCTCGCCCCGGATGTCCAGGAAATCGCACTCCCCGGCGCCGAGGCTGTCCCCATAACACTGAAAGGGGAGCTGAAAGCGGAGGACCCGGGGACCCTCCCCCTTCTCCGGTATGTACAGTACGGACACGTCCACGCTGCCGCTGGCGCTGCACCGGCCGTCGCCGGTCAGCTCCCGGCCCGTCAGATAGACGGCGCCCACCGTGTCGATGATCCGGGCGATATCCGGGCAGCTGTCCGGCACGATGCTCTCCCGCATGGTCTCGCAGGAGAAGCTGGGCCAGCGCAGGGGCTCATAGTAGTCGTGGCCCGCTCTTGTCAGTTTTAATTCCATCCTTGGCGTCCTCCCTTTTGCCCCGTGGGGCGGATACATGAGTCAAGCTCCGTTATCCCCACTGTATGAGAGGCCGCCCGGTATTATTCTTTGATCCCAAAAAGCCGCTTCAGCAGCCGGCCCAGGAACTTCGGCGACTTCACCACCACGATCTTCATGGCAACCTCCTTTCTACCGGCGCAAACACATCGAGCCGCAGGCGATCAGCAGAAACGCCACCAGGAACAGCAGCGCGCCCACAGGAAAGATGGCGGCGATCAGGATCCCCGCGCCCAGGGCCAGGGACAGCGTCCCCAGCCAGCGGCACCATCCGCGCATAGCTCTCGCCTCCTCTATCCTCCGACCTGCTCCAGTTTATGAGGGCGGCGGGCAGACCGTGACAGCAAAAGGCGGGAGCGCCTGCGCGCTCCCGCCTTTTCCCGATTCTGTCTGTCTCCTATTCCGCCTCGCCGAAGAACTTGTCGTGGACCGCCCGGACGGCGGCTGCGGCGTCGCTCTCGTCAATGAGGACCGAGACCCGTATCTCGCTGGTGTTGATCATCTGGATGTTGATATTGGCGTCGTAGAGGGCCTCGAACATCTTGGCCGCCACGCCGGGGGTGGTCATGATCCCCGCGCCTACGATGGACACCTTGGCGATCTTGTCGTCCACGGTGATGTGGTCGAAGCCCAGGGTCTGCTTCTGCTCCTCCAGCACCTGGCAGGCAGCCTCCACCGACGCCTGGGGCAGGGTGAAGCTGATATCCTTGCTCTCCTGCCGGCCGATGGACTGGATGATGGTGTCCACGTTGATCTGGGCCTTGCCCAGCAGGGCAAACACCCGGAAGGCCACGCCCGGGTTGTCCGCCAGGCCCACCAGGGCGATTCGGGCGATACTGGTATCCTTCGCCACGCCGGCGATGGTCGTTTTTTCCATCATCTTCACTACCTCCTTGACTTTCGTGCCGGGCTTCCGCTCCAGGCTGGACAGGACTTCCAAATTCACGCGGTACTTCTTGGCCAGCTCCACGCTGCGGTTGTGGAGCACCTGGGCCCCCTGGCTGGCCAGCTCCAGCATCTCGTCGTAGGTGATCTCGTTGAGCTTCCTGGCGCTGGGCACCACCCGGGGATCGGTGGTGTACACGCCGTCCACGTCGGTGTAGATCTGGCACAGCTCCGCGTGGAAGGCCGCCGCCAACGCCACCGCGCTGGTGTCGGAGCCGCCCCGGCCCAGGGTGGTCACATCGCCGAAGCGGTTCACCCCCTGGAAGCCCGCCACCAGGACGATCTTGTTCTTATCCAGCTCCTGGCGGATGCGCTCGGTGTCGATGCGCTTGATGCGGGCGTCGCTGTGTACGCTGGTGGTCTGGATACCCACCTGCCACGCCAGCAGGCTCACCACCGGCAGGCCCATGGCCTCCAGGGCCATGGCGCACAGGGAGATGGACACCTGCTCCCCGGCGGAGAGCAGCATATCCATCTCCCGCCGGGAGGCCCGGGGATTGACCTCCCCGGCCTTCGCGATGAGGTCGTCGGTGGTATCCCCCTGGGCGGAGAGGACTGCCAGCACCTGGTTCCCCGCCCGGTAGGTATCGGCGATGATGCCCGCCACATTGCAGATGCGCTGGGCATCCCGGACGGAGCTGCCGCCGAATTTCTGTACGATCAGACTCATATCGGTACTTCCCTTCTATGGAATGGAATCGCCACACTCCAGTATACCCCGGCCGGGGCGGAGACGCCACGGTCTTTTCCCGCTGACCGGGGCCGTCCCCGGTCAGCGCAGGACGGGCAGCAGGGTCTCCGCCCCCACCCGGGCCGCCAGGGACCTGGCCTCCCGGAAGGGCACCGGCCCCACGATAATGGCCCCGTCGGAGAGGGTCTCGCTGCCGGAGGGCGCGGTAAAGCTGCCCCGGAGGTACCAGTAGAGGGGCAGCTCCGTCTCGAAGTCCGCCAGGGGGGCCTCCTGGCCCCAGCCGATGTCCCGGCGGCGCTCCCGGTGGAGCAGCGCGTCCACCACGTCCCCCACCACGGCGGAGGCGGTGGGCAGGTCCCCGGCGCCGCGGCCGTAGAACATCACGTCGCCTACGGCGTTGCCCCGGATCATAATGGCGTTGAACACGTCGTCCACGCCGGCCAGGGGGCAGCTCTCCGGCACCAGGTGGGGGGCCACGAAGGCGGCCTGCCGCCCGTCGGCCAGGCGCATGGCCCGGCCCAGCAGCTTTACCCGGTAGCCCGCGCCGCTGGCGATGGCCACATCCCGCAGGTCGATGTCGGTGATGCCCCGCACGGAGATGGCCTCCGGCCGCACCTCCCGGCCCCAGGCCAGATCGGAGAGGATGCAGATCTTCCGTCCCGCGTCCAGCCCCTCCACGTCGGCGGCGGGGTTGGCCTCGGCATACCCCTTGGCCTGGGCCTCCTTCAAGGCCTCGGCAAAGGACACGCCGCCCTTGACCATCCTGGTGAGGATATAGTTGGTGGTGCCGTTGAGGATGCCCGCGATCTCCTGGATCTGGTTGCCCGCCAGGCACCAGGTCAGGGGCCGCAGCACCGGGATGCCGCCGCCCACGCTGGCCTCGAAGAGGTAGTTGACGTTCTTTTCCCGGGCAATGGCCAGCAGCTCACGGCCATGGGCGGCCACCAGCTCCTTGTTGGAGGTGACCACATGCTTCCCCGCCAGCAGGGCCCGGCGGGTAAACTCCAGGGCCACCTTGGCCCCCCCGATGGACTCCACCACCAGGTCCAGCTCCGGGTCGTTTTCCAGGACGGAGAAGTCCTTCACCGCCTTGTCCGCGTAAGGTGTGGCGGATAGATCCCGGACATCCAGAATATATTTCAGCTCGACAGGCTCTCCCAGCCGGGTCTGAAGCTCGCGGCCATTGAGGCGGAGGACCTCCGCCACGCCGCCGCCCACGGTGCCGAAGCCCATGATCGCGATCTTTGCCATAACGGCCTCCTCTCCCCTGGCGTCAGCCGGCCAGGATCTCAAATTTCAGCGCGCCCTCCACCTCCGCGGCGGAGGCCAGCAGGTCCTCCAGGCTCTGCTCCATCTCCGACGTCTCCGCCGAGATGGTCACAGCCGCGCAGCCGTTGGTGGGGATGGACTGGTTGATGGTCAGAATATTTGCCCCCGTCCCGGCAAAAATAGCAAGGACGTTGCTCAGCACGCCGGGGTTGTCCTTCAGCATGGCGTAAAAGGTGATGATGTGCCCGGACTTCATATTGTTGAAGGGCTGCACCGCGTCCTTGTACTTATAGAACGCGCTGCGGCTGATGCCCACGTTCCGGGTGGCCTCGCCCACTGTGCCGGCCTCGCCGGCCAGCAGCATCCGCTTCGCCTCCGCCACCTTGGTAAAGATCTCCGGCAGAGCCTCTGCCGCAACGATATAATACTTTGTCTTTGCTCCCATTTGTTTGTCCTCCATGGTCACTTGTCCCTGTGATATGATATTTTACCATATTCCGCTTGTCCTGGCAACCGACAGTGCTCCGCCTTTTTTCACAATAATTCACCACGGCCCGCCGGAAAAGGAGTGCAATTCGTCTATATGTCAAACATAAATGTTCTTCTACAGCGCACGCTTCTGCTGGCTCTGTGGGCCGCAGGGGGATACGTGTTCTGCCGGTGGCTGCTGGCCCCTCTGCTGCCGTTCCTGCTGGCCCTGGGCCTGGCCGCCATGGCGGAGCCGCTGGTCCAGCGGGTGCGCCGAAGGCTCCGCCTGCGCCGGGGCTTCGCCGCGGCCCTGGTGACCACGGGGCTGCTGATCGCCGCCGGGGGGACCCTGGCGCTGCTGGCCGTCCGCCTGGGCGTGGAGCTGACGGGGTGGATGGAGCGGCTGCCGGAGGCGGCGGAGCGCTTCCCCCAGCTCTGGAACGGCCTGCTGGACCGGGTGGAGGGCTGGTACGCCGCCTGCCCCCAGGCGGTCCGCTCCGCCCTGGACCGGGCGGCGGAGCAGCTGGGCCAGGCGGCCCCCTCCCTGGCGGGACGGGCGGGCGGCTGGCTCATGGGGCTGGCCTCCGGCCTGCTGGGGAGCCTGCCGGACCTGGGCCTGTTCTGCGTCACCACGGTGCTGGCGGTCTACTTCACCAGTCTGCGCTATCCGGAGGTCCTGGCCTTTCTCAAGCGGCAGCTGCCCGCCTCCTGGCAGGGGCGCTGCCGGGCGGCGGCCCAGTGCTTCCGCTCCACCATCCTCAAGTGGCTGCGGTCCGAGGCGATCCTGCTGACCGTCACCTTCGTCATTCTGCTGGCCGGGTTCTGGTGGATGGACATGGACTACGCCCTGCTGGCGGCGGTGTTCACCGCCCTGGTGGACGCCCTGCCGGTGCTGGGCACGGGCACGGTGCTGATCCCCTGGGCGGCGGGCCTGCTGGTGCTGGGGGACACCGGCCGGGGGCTGGGGCTGCTGGTGCTCTACGCCGCCGCCACGCTGTGCCACAGCCTGCTGGAGCCCCGGCTCCTGGCCGGTCAGGCGGGACTGCCGCCCCTCAGCGCCCTGCTGGCCATGTATGTGGGCTTCCGCCTTATGGGCGTAGGCGGGATGGTGGTCCTGCCCATCCTCTTGCTGCTGGTCAAGCAACTCTCCGACGCCGGCGTGGTCCGCCTGTGGCGGTAAGATTTTTTGGCAATTTTGATAAAAGCCCTTGACATTTTTCAAAATCTATTGTATAGTTTAATCACGGAACCCAAGAAAATAGATGGAAGTATCAACCGAGGAATCCTGCCAAGGAGGTACGGTCCGATGTACAGGTCAGCCTGACGCACAGGTCGCCTGAACTCGCCTGCGCGTCCCCCAAGCAGCAGCTTCATCCCAGGTGGTATCCCAGCTCATGTTCTCCGTTCCCAGCACCCAGGCCGGTAAGGCGTCCCTCACCAGCGCAAGCAGCCCGGATATATCTATCCACAGGGAGCGCGCTCCCACCACACACTGACGAGACGCAGGAGAGAACCGTTTTTCCGTCCAGGGAATCCCAGAAAGGTGGATCTGATCGTTGACAATTGAATCGGTGCAATAGCCCCACGAACCGTTGGATGTGTTCGTGGGGCTATTGCTGTTTTTGTCACTGCTGCGGCGCGCCCGCCGGGCGGCTTTTGTGGACGTACATCCGGGTCAGGCCCGGCTCCCCGTCCCCCTGGACCATGCAGAGGAATTCCCAGCCATAGCGCTCATAAAAGGAGGTGTGGTCGGTCACAAGGTACAGCGTGCCGATGCCCCGCTCCGCCATGTCGGCGCACACCCGGCCCAGCAGCGCGCCGGCCACGCCCCGGCGCCGCCGGTCCGGCTCCGTATAGACGGCGCAGACGTTGGGGGCCAGGTCCTTCCTGTCGTGGAAGTCGTTTTCGATGACCCCCAGGCCGCCGATGATCCTGCCGTCCTCCAGGGCCAGATACCACCGGGGGACCGGTCCGTCCCCCCGCAGGCAGGCGTCCATGCTCTCCAAATAGGCCGCCAGCGGGACGCCCCACTTCTCATGGAACCACCTGGCGGCCTGCTCCTTTCTGCCGGGCTGGTCCGTCAGGCAGACGATCTGATACTCCATCTCCGTTTTCCCCATTCCTCCCGCCGAAGCGGGCGCTTATCTCCCCCGCCCCTTCACCAGGGCAAAGGCGTGGGCCTCCCGGAGCCAGCCCATCAGCTCCCCGTCGATGTCCTCCGGGGCCTCCACCGCCACATGGTGGGTCCACCGGCCGGGGTACGGCTCGGACGCCGCCAGGATTCGGGGGCTTTCCACCCGCTCCCCTGTGCCGAAGGAGACCACAAGGCAGACCGCCGGCCAGCCCCGCCGCCGCCCCATGGGCAGGGAGGCGAAGGCGAAGCCGTACCGATCCTTCCAGGTGATCTGGGTCTTGGCCACCTTCACCGCCGCGTTGGGAAATTCCGCGGCCATTTTTTCCGCCAGGGCGACGTACAGGGGCAGGACCTGGGGCATAGGCTGAAAAAACAGCGTCTCCGCGTCCGTCATACCGGCAGAGCCTCCTCTCTCCATGGGGCATATATCTTACAAGGGTTTTCCCTTTACAGGCTTTGCTTATAGGCGTCCGCGCCGGCGATCAGCTCCCTGGCTCCCGCCAGCATGGCGTCGGTCACCGTCTCCCCGCCGGTGAGGCGGGCCAGCTCGGCGCACCGCGCCTCCCGGTCCAGACGCACCACGCTGGTATAGGTCCGGCCCTGGCGCTCCCCCTTCTCCACGGAGAAGTGGGTGTCCGCCATGGCGGCCAGCTGGGGAAGATGGGTGACGCACAGCACCTGCTTCCGGCGGCTGACCTGGGCCAGCTTCCGGGCCACCTTCTGGGCCGCCCGGCCGCTGACGCCGGTGTCCACCTCGTCGAACACCAGGGTGCCGATGTCCTCGTTCTCCGCCAGCACATTTTTCAGCGCCAGCATGATCCTGGCCAGCTCGCCGCCGGAGGCCACCTTGTTGATGGGCCGCAGCTCCTCCCCCACGTTGGCGGACATGAGGAAGCGGATCTGGTCCGTGCCGGTGTCGTCCGGCTCCTTGTCCGCAAACTGGATGGAGAAGCGGACCTTCGGCATGTCCAGCTGACGCAGCTCCTCCTGGATGCGCGTCTCCAGCTCCGCCGCGGCGGTCTTTCTCGCCTGGGACAGGACGCCCGCGGCCTCCAGGGTCCGCGCCCGCTCCCGGGCCAGGTCCTTCTCCAGCCGGGCCAGGGTGTCGGCGGCGAAGGTGATGCGGTCCAGCTCGTTCCGGCACTGGTCCAAATAGGCCAGCATGTCCTCCACGGTGGCCCCGTACTTCTTCTTCAGGCGGTAGAGCTGGTCCGCCCGGCTCTCCAGCCGGTCCAGCTCCTGGGGGGAGAAATCAAAGCCGTCTCTCAGGTCCCGCAGGGTCTCCGCCACGTCGTAGGCCTCGGACTGCAGCTCCTCCAGCCGGCGGTACAGCTGGCCCAGGTCCTCCCCCAGGCCCCGGACGCCGGACATGGAGGCGGCAGCCTCCCGCAGCGCGCTGACGGCGCCGCCGCCCTCGTCGCCGCCGTTGAGGCACCAGAGGGCGCCCTCCACGGCGGAGGTGAGCTTCTCGCCGCTGCGCAGGATGCTCCTGCGCCGGTCCAGCTCCTCCTCCTCCCCGGGCTCCAGCCTGGCCCGCTCCAGCTCGTCGATCTGGAACTGGAGGCTGTCCACCCGGCGGGCCTTCTCCGATTCGTCCATTTCCAGGCTCTTCATCCGGCGGCGGCAGTCCTCCATGGCCTGATAGCAGGCTCGGTACGCCTCCAGCTGCGGCTCTACCCGGCCGTAGCTGTCCAGATAGGCCTGGTGCTGCTCCTCGTCCAGCAGCTGCTGGCCGTCCTGCTGGCCGTGGATGTTGATGAGCTGGCAGCCCACCCGGCGCAGCTGGGCCACGGTGACTGGCTTGCCCCCGATGCGGCAGAGGTTCCTGCCGTCGGCGCAGATCTCCCGCTGGAGCAGCAGCTCCCCCTCCGGGGCCTCCAGCCCCTGCTCGTCCAGCTCCGCCAGAGGCGGCACGCCGGTGAAAAGGGCGCTGACGAAGGCCCGGGCGGCCCCGGTACGGATCAGATCCCGGCTGGTCCGCTGGCCCAGCACCGCCCCCATGGCGTCGATCACGATGGATTTGCCCGCGCCGGTCTCGCCGGTGAGGGCGTTGAAGCCGCCGTCGAAGGTGATATCCGCCTCCTCGATGACGGCGATATTCTCGATGTGGAGCAGCTGCAGCATGGTGTCAACTCCTTCCCCTGCCTGAGGACCGGGTCACTTCATCATCTCGTGGATCTCTCCGCAGAAATCCCGGGCGGACTCCCCGTCCCGCATCACCAGGATGGCGGTGTCGTTCCCCGCCAGGGACCCCACCATGTAGGAGATCTCCATGCTGTCCAGGGCGGCGGCCGCCGCGTTGGCCAGGCCCGGCATGGTCTTGACGACCACCAGGTTCTGGGCGAAATCCACGCTGACGATGCTCTCCCGGAAGATGGTGCGCAGCTTGTCCGCCACGTTCAGGCGGTTGCGCTGGGTGGACACGGCGTAGCGGTACTTGCCCTGGCCCACCGGCTCCTTGATAAGGTGCATCTGCTTGATGTCCCGGGAAATGGTGGCCTGGGTGCAGGCGATCCCCGCCTCCCCCAGCCGCTGCTGGAGCTGCTCCTGGGTCTCGATGGGCTCCCGCTGGATGATCTCCATGATCTTGCTCTGCCGGTCATTTTTCATATCCAATGCCTCCTGACATTTTTGTGCGTAGGATCTCATAGATGCTCTTGTCCGACAGCCGCAGCAGCTCCGTCTCGTACCGGGAGCGGGACACCCGCACCCGGTCCCCGCTTTTCAGGACGAAGGCCTTGCCGCCGTCCACCGAGAGGTACACCTGCTTGCGGTTCTGGTCCGCTGGCGACACGGTGACGGTCCCGGCGGCGGACAAAACAAAGCTCTTGGCAAAAATGGTGTGGGCGCAGATGGGGCTGATGACGAAATTCTGGGCCGTGGGCTCCACGATGGGGCCGCCGGCGGACAGGGAGTATCCGGTGGAGCCGGTGGGGGACGCCACCACCACCCCGTCGCCGGAGAAGATGCCCAGCTGCGTCTCCCCGGAGGAGACCTGCAGCCGGATGACCCGGGCCATGGCCCCCTTGCTGACCACCGCGTCGTTAAGGGCGATATTGCTGTAGACGCCCCGGCCCTCCCGGACCACGGTCACGTCCAGCATCATCCGCTTTTCCCGGTGGAACCGGCCGTCGGCCAGATGGCGCAGCAGCTCCATCTCCCCCACCTCCAGCTCCGACATGAAGCCCAGGCTCCCCAGGTTCACCCCCAGCAGGGGGATGCCCCGGATGGCCGCCGTCTTGGCCAGATGGAGGATGGTGCCGTCGCCGCCGAAGGCCACGATCAGATCGCAGGAGCGCAGCTCCTGCTGGAGGGGGCGGCAGGGGACGCCGAACTGCTCCTCCCCGCCCTCCGGCTTGAAGGGCAGGCAGAACACCGTCTGCAGCCCCGCCTGGCGCAGGATGGCGTCCGCCCGCTTGGCGGCGGCCAGCCCCTTGTCCCGGTAGGGGTTGGGGCACAGGATCACGCGCTTCATACCGGCGCTCCCTCCTTTTCCAGCTCCGCGTGGGAGGCGGCCACCAGGGCGTCCAGGTCAAAGGACCGCTCCTCCCCGGCGCCCAGCTCCAGATAGCCCAGGTACTCGATGTTCCCCTCCGGCCCCCGGATGGGGGAGTAGCTCAGGTCCAGCACCGCAAAGCCGGCGGACCTGGCGTGGCCCAAAAAGCCCTCCAGCACCTCCCGGTGGACGGCGGGGTCCCGGACCACGCCCTTTTTGCCCACCTTCTCCCGGCCCGCCTCGAACTGGGGCTTGATGAGGCACACCGCCTGTCCCCCGGGCCGCAGCACCGAGGCGATGGCGGGCAGGATCAGCTTTAGCGAGATGAAGCTCACGTCCACCGAGGAGAAGTCCGGCTCCTCCGGAACGACGGTGTGGTCAAGATACCGGGCGTTGGTGCGCTCCAGGCACACCACCCGCTGGTCGTTCCGGAGCTTCCAGGCCAGCTGGCCGTAGCCCACGTCCACGGCGTAGACCTTGGCGGCGCCGTTTTGCAGCATGCAGTCGGTGAAGCCCCCGGTGGAGGCCCCCACGTCCATGCACACAGCGCCCTTCAGGCGGATGGGCCACAGGGCCATGGCCTTCTCCAGCTTCAGCCCGCCACGGCTCACATACCGCAGCGCGCCGCCCCGGAGCTCCACCTGGGCGTCCGCCGCCACGGCGGCGCCGGGCTTGTCCGATTTTTGTCCGTTCACATAGACCTGGCCGCTCATGATGACGGCCTGGGCCTTCTGGCGGCTCTCCTGGAGGCCCCGCTCCACCAGGAGAACATCCAGCCGCGTCTTATTCGCCATGGAGGACCTCCTTTACCGCCCGGGCCACCCCGGCGGCGTCCAGCCCCGCCTGATGGCGGAGCTGGGCCACGGAGCCCTGGCCCACAAAGCTGTGCTTCAAATTCAGCAGCGTGACGCTCTTCAGCCCCAGGCCGCGCTCTGCCGCGGCGGCGGCCAGCTGCTGGCCCACGGAGCCGTTTTCCACGCAGTCCTCCAGCACCAGAAGCCGCCCGGTCCCACCGGCGCAGTCCAGCACCGGCCCCGCGTCCAGAGGCGCGATCCGGTGCAGGAGCACCACCTGGGCCTCCACGCCCTCCGCCGCCAGCGCCTCGGCGGCGTCCAGCAGCTCCCCGGCCAGGGGGCCGTAGGACGCCATGGTCACATCCGTCCCGGGCCGCAGCACCGAGGCGGACGCCCCGGTCCAGGCCGGGTACTGCCGCTCCTCCCCGCCCCGGGGATAGCGCAATGCCACCGGCCCCGCCAGGGTCAGGGCATGGCGCAGCATGGCCCGCAGCTGGCCGAAGTCGGCGGGGCACAGCACCGTCATACCGGGAATCTGGGAGAGGTAGGCCACGTCCTGGCAGCCGTGGTGGGTGGGTCCGTCGGCGCCCACCAGGCCCGCGCGGTCCACCGCCAGCACCACCGGCAGCCCCTGGAGGGCCACGTCGTGGAGCAGCATGTCGAAGCCCCGCTGCAAAAAGCTGGAGTACACCGCGAACACCGGGCGCAGGCCCTGCTTGGCCATGCCCGCGGCCATGGCCACGGCGTGGCCCTCGGCGATGCCCACGTCGAAAAAGCGCTTGGGCCAGGCGGAGGCAAATTCCTGCAAACCGGTGCCGTCCCCCATGGCGGCGGTGACGGCGCAGATCCGCTTGTCCAGCCCCGCCAGCTCCACCAGCTCGTGGCCGAACACGTAGGAGAAGTCCGCCTCCCGCTTCAGGGAGGGGCCCGCCGCCGGGTCGAAGGGGGACACGCCGTGGCACCGCTCCGGCTGGGCCTCGGCGGGGCCGTAGCCCTTCCCCTTCCGGGTGCGCACGTGCATCAGCACCGGGCCGCCCATCTCCTTGGCCCAGGCCAGGGTGGTGGTGAGCTGATCCAGGTCGTGGCCGTCCACCGGCCCCAGGTAGGTAAAGCCCATATCCTCGAACATGGAACAGGGGTAGATGGCCTTTTTGATGCTGGTCTTGATCCGGTGGGTGAACCGGTACAGCCGCCGCCCGCCGGGGATGCGGCGGGTCAGGGCCCGGTAGCCCTTTTTGAACCGGTAGTACCCGGGCCGCAGCCGCAGCCGCCCCAGGTGGGTGGACACGCCCCCCACGTTGGGGTCGATGGACATGCCGTTGTCGTTGAGGATCACCACCAGGGACTCCCCCGAGTCCCCGGCGTCGTTGAGGCCCTCGTAGGCCAGGCCCCCGGTGAGGGCGCCGTCCCCGATGAGGGCCACCACGCTGTAGTCCTCCCCCGCCAGGGTGCGGGCCCGGGCCATGCCCAGGGCCACGGACACGGAGTTGGAGGCGTGGCCCGCCACGAAGGCGTCGTGGACGCTCTCCTCCGGCTTGGGGAAGCCGGACATCCCCCCGAATTTGCGCAGAGAAGGAAAGCCCTCCCGCCGACCGGTGAGGGCCTTGTGGACGTAGCACTGGTGGCCCACGTCAAATACCAGCCGGTCCCGGCTGGTGTCATATACCCGGTGGATGGCCACCGTCAGCTCCACCGCCCCCAGGTTGGAGGCCAGATGCCCGCCGGTGCGGGACACGTTCTCCACCAGAAACCGGCGCAGCTCCTCGCACAGAAGGACCAGCTCCTGCTTATTCAGCCGTTTCACGTCCTCCGGGGACGCGATCCGCTCCAAGATCAAAAAAACGCCACCTCTCATACCCATCCCCCGGGGCCGCGCCTGCGGGGGAACCCGCCCTCCCCCCGGGGAGGGCGGGGCCATGGACATTCGTTACTTCTTCCGGGAAAAGACGGCCATGACCCGCCCCACCAGCTGCAGCACCTGGGTGCTCTTGTCGATGGCGAAGGTCTTGCCGATGGCTTTGCCGCCGATGGTCAGGCCGGACACCGCCGCCGTGATGAGCAGGCTCACCACCACCGAGCGGACGCTGAGGGCCGACTGGAGCCGGGCGACGATGACGGCGGCGGTGGAGCCGCTGATGATGCCGCAGATGTCGCCCACCACGTCGTTGCAGAAGCTGGACACCTTGTTGGCCCGGCGGATCAGGGCGATGGCCTGCCGTGCGCCGGGGGTCTTGCGGGCGGCCATGGAGTGGAAGGGCCGCTCGTCCGCCGCCGTCACCGCCACGCCGATGATGTCGAACACGATGCCCAGCAGGATGAACACCGCCAGCACCGCAAACGCCAGGGGCAGCCCCGCCCCGTCCAGCGCCTCGTCGGAGAGAAAGCTCATCACCGCCGACAGGGACATGGACATCAGCAGCACCTGCACCGTCCAGTGCCACCTCGCCGGCTTTTTCTCCCGCTTTTCGCCCCGTTTCTCCCTGCTCTTGCCATCCTCACGGCCCGTCTGTATGCCCAAGTGCCATCAACCTCTCTTTTCTTACAAAAAAATGGCGGGAAAGTCCCGCAAAAAGCCGCCCCCCTCTCCCGGGGGAAGAAGGGCGGCGGCCTCGTCTCAAAAAAGTGCCAAACGCCGGCAGCAGAAGAAGTAAATCTTACGGCTTAGGTACGGGTTGGATTTCCCCAGGGCGCGCCTCTCGTTGCCGATCAGGCGGTTTCCCTTTCAGCGCCAGGCCGCGGCGTTACCCACCGCGGTACCCGATTGCCACTTAGTCCGCACTGCAATCCTTCCTCTGCCCAGTGACGACAGCCTAGGTGTTTTCCACTGCAGTCAAACCGCTTCCTAGCCTCTTTTGCAGGCATGGTTTCAAGGAGCGATCCAAGCCCCTCCCTGGCCGGGGAGGAAACCGGGTTGTTCTCCTATCCGCCATACCCACGCAAGGCAGGCTACATCTGCACACAGCGTTCACGGCTCCAAGGCCGAATAGCACCGCAATACAGGTTTCTACCCTGAACCGTACATGGGTCGCGGTACCGCTAGGGGAGTACGCCCATGCACAAAAACAGGTCTCCACAGGGGCAGGGTCGGCACCCCCATGCCATTGGGGATCGCCCTACCTCCCGCAAGCGCGGAAAACCGCGCTTTCCGCTCAGCACCCACCCCCCACTGGGCGTAAGAAGCAGGCACCAAGGGTTTCACAGCTATGCCCTTAAAAGGATTTTTAGGCCCTTCTTCAGAAGCGGCAGATCTGACTAGGATACTGCACCGTCGCTTGGCGGCTTTAGTATAGCATGCTTTTTCTGAATAATCAAGAAAAATATTCACATCGCCCGCTATCTTTACAGGCTGTTCACAACTGCCGCCCCATGTTGACATTTTCCGGAATTTCCAGTATAGTATGGGCTTGAACCACAACATCCCTATTGGAAAAGAGGTATGGTCATGGCGTCTGCCGCAAAGGACCTGACCCGGGGCAGCCCCGCCAGGCTGATCCTGGGCTTCGCCCTGCCCATGATGCTGGGCAGCGTGTTCCAGCAGCTTTACACCATCACGGACGCCGCCATCGTCGGGCAGTTCGTGGGGGTCCAGGCCCTGGCCGCCCTGGGGGCGGCGGACTGGTTCAACTGGCTGGTGCTGGGGATCATCACGGGCTTCGCCCAGGGCTTCTCCATCCTCCCCTCCCAGTATTTCGGCGCCCGGCAGATGGACGGCATGCGGAAAAGCGCCGCCGCGGGCATCCTGCTCACCGGCGTGCTGGGGGTCCTGCTCACCGCTGTGAGCCTGCCCCTCATCTCCCCCGTCCTGGCCCTGCTGGACACCGACGCCGCCATCTTCCGGGACGCCGCCGTCTATCTCACCATCCTCTTCTCCGGCATCCTGGTGGTGGCGGCCTACAACATCTTCTCCTCCCTGCTGCGCTCCATGGGGAACAGCCGGGACCCCCTCATCGCCATGGTGGTGGGGGCGGTGGTCAACATCGCTTTGGACCTGCTGTTCGTGGTGGTCTTTCGCTGGGGCGTGGCCGGCGCGGCGGCGGCCACGGTGATCGGCCAGGTCTGCGCCGCCCTCTACGCCCTCAGCCGCCTCCTGCGGGAGCGGGAGATGCGCTTTCAGCCCTCCGACTGGCGGCCGGACGCCGCCCTGGTCCGGCGGGAGCTGGCCCTGGGCGCGCCTATGGCCATGCAGAACGGCGTCATCGGCGTAGGCGGCATGGCCCTGCAGCAGGTGGTGAACGGCTTCGGCTACGTATTCGTGGCGGGCTTCACCGCCACCAACAAGCTCTACGGCGTCCTGGAGCTGGCGGCCATCAACTACGGCTACGCCGTGGCCAGCTACACCGGCCAGAACCTGGGGGCCGGGAAATACGGCCGGGTGAAGCAGGGCGTGCGCACCGCCGCCCTTATGAGCGTCCTCACCAGCGTGGCGTTGGGCGGCGTCATGATCCTGCTGGGGCGGTGGATCATTGCCGCCTTCATCTCCGCCGAGGACCCGGAGGCCGCCGCCCAGGCCATCGAGGTGGCCTACGACTACCTGGTGACCATGTGCGTCCCCCTTTTCATCCTCTACCTGCTCCACGTGTACCGCTCCGCCCTTCAGGGCATGGGGGACACGGTGACCCCCTTCCTCTCCGGCATCTTTGAGCTGGTCATGCGCCTGACGGTGGCCCATGTGGCCCCGGGCTTCCTCCAGGAGCTGGGCGTGTATCTGGCGGAGCCCATGGCCTGGCTGGGGGCGGACCTGGTGCTGCTCCCCAGCTTCTTCCGCAGGCTGTCCCGCCTGGGCGCGGACGGCGGCGGGGAGACGCAGGCCCCGCTCTCCCCTTCTTGATTCATCTGACATCTTTCATCCTTTGGAGGCTCGTTATGGATCTGTTTTCAATGTATGAGGCCCTGGGCGTCAGCCGGGCGGTGTACGACCGGGGCGAGGCGGTCATCGCCGGGCTGACCGACCGGTTCCGGACCATCGACCAAGTCGCGGAGTATAACCAGGCCAAGGTGGTCCGGGCCATGCAGGCCCACCGCGTCGGCGCCAACCACTTTGCCGCCACCACCGGCTACGGCTACGACGACGACGGCCGGGAGCGGCTGGAGAAGGTCTACGCCAGCGTGTTCCACACCCAGGCCGCCCTGGTGCGGCCCCAGATCACCTGCGGCACCCACGCCCTCACCGTGGCCCTCTCCGCCAACCTGCTGCCGGGGGACGAGCTGCTCTCCCCGGTGGGCCTGCCCTACGACACCCTCCAGGAGGTCATCGGCATCCGCCCCTCCCCCTGCTCCCTAGCGGAGTACGGCGTGACCTACCGCCAGGCGGACCTGCGGCCCGACGGCTCCTTCGACTACGACGCCATCCGCGGCGCCATCAACGAAAAGACCAGGCTCATTACCATCCAGCGCAGCAAGGGCTACGCCACCCGCCCCTCCTTCTCGGTACAGCAGATCGGGGAGCTTATCGCCTTCTGCAAGAGCGTGAAGCCCGACGTGATCTGCATGGTGGACAACTGCTACGGCGAATTTGTGGATACCGTGGAGCCCTCGGACGTGGGGGCCGACATGGTGGTGGGCAGCCTCATCAAGAACCCCGGCGGCGGCCTGGCCCCCATCGGCGGCTACATCTGCGGCACCCGGGCCTGCGTGGACCGGTGCGCCTACCGGCTCTCCGCCCCGGGCCTGGGCCAGGAGGTGGGGGCCAACCTGGGCATCCTCCCCGCCTTCTACCAGGGCTTCTTCCTGGCCCCCACCGTCACCGCCGGCGCTCTGAAGGGCGCGGTGTTCGCCGCTCACCTCTATGAGGGGCTGGGCTTCCGGTGCGTGCCCACCGCCGGCGAGCCGCGAAACGACATCATCCAGGCGGTGGAGCTGGGCAGCGAGGCTGCCATGTGCGCCTTCTGCCGGGGCATCCAGGCGGCGGCGCCGGTGGACAGCTTCGCCACCCCGGAGCCCTGGGACATGCCCGGCTACGACAGCAAGGTCATCATGGCGGCGGGGGCCTTCGTCCAGGGCAGCAGCATCGAGCTCAGCGCCGACGGCCCCATCCGTCCCCCCTACGCCGTCTACTTCCAGGGCGGCCTCACCTGGCAGCACGCCAAGCTGGGAATCCTCCTGTCCCTGCAGAAGCTGGCGGACGCGGGCCTTGCGGCGGTGTAAGGCGGAGCGGTATGAAGAAGCAAAATGTGACCGCCATCCTCTACGCGCTTGCGGCGGCAGTATTCTACGCCCTCAATGTTCCCTGTTCCAAGGTGCTGTTAGGCGATATCGCGCCTACGATGCTGGCGGCCCTGCTCTACCTCGGCGCCGGGCTGGGCGTGGGGCTCATGTACCTGCCGCACCGCAGGAAGGAGGCCCCCGAGGACCGTCTGAGCAAAAAGGACCTGCCCTATACGGTGGGGATGGTCCTGCTGGACACGGCCGCGCCCATTCTGCTGATGGCCGGCGTCAGCATCGGCACATCGGCAAACGCCTCCCTGCTCGGAAATTTTGAGATCGCCGCGACGACCGTCATCGCCATGCTCGTCTTTCAGGAGAAGGTCTCAAAGCGGCTGTGGACCGCCATCGGCCTCATAACCGCTTCCAGTCTTATCCTGTCCTTTGAGGGGACGGACGCCATGGAGTTTTCCCTCGGCTCCCTGCTTGTGCTGGGGGCAACCGTCTGCTGGGGACTGGAAAACAACTGCACCCGCAATATCTCGGGAAAAAGCACCTATCAGATCGTTACCATCAAGGGCCTCTTTTCCGGCATGGGCTCCCTGGTCATCGCCCTTCTTTTGGGTGAGCGCCTTCCCGGCATCCCAGGGGTCCTGGCGGCGCTGGCCCTGGGCTACGTCGCCTACGGCCTGAGCATCTTCACCTACATCCGGGCGCAAAATACCTTGGGGGCCGCCAAAACCAGCGCCTACTACGCCTTCGCCCCCTTTATCGGGTCCTTCCTGTCCTTTGCCCTGCTGAAGGAGCGCCTGTCGCCGGGGTACGTCCTTGCCCTGCTCATCATGCTCATCGGGACGGGATTTGCCGTCTATGACACCCTCCTGCAAAACCATTCCCACGCGCACACGCATGTCCTTGTCCATACCCACGACGGCACGACCCACAGCCACACGGTCGTCCACTGCCATACCCACAACCACCTTGTCAGCGCCGCCGCCCACAGCCACCACCACTCCAAGCAGGAGCTGGAGCGGTCCCTCTCATCGTCCGCCTCCTAGCCCCCCGCCTCCACGCCCCGCAAAGCACAGCCCCGGCCCCCGCAGGCCAGGGCTGTGCTTTTGTTCTGTCTTTTGGTCTACATTTGTAAAACTTAGTGGTTGACATTTGTAGAACATCATGCTATACTCAGTCTACAAGCGTAAACCAAACTGGTCCCCGCCGGACAGCGGCGGAGGAAGGAGCGAAGCATGAGAGAAAAAGCAGTGGATCTCTCCCCCGGCGAGTGGAGGATCATGGAGAAGCTGTGGGAAAAGAGCCCCCGGACGCTGATGGAGCTGGTGCGGGAGCTGGCCGGCGACACCGGCTGGAGCAAGTCCACCGTGGTCACCATGGTGGGGCGGCTGGAGAACAAGGGGGCCGTGGCCTACGACGAGGGCGGCCGGGCCAGGCTGTACCGGCCCACCGTCACCCGGGACCAGGCCGCCCTCAGCGAGACGGAGGGCCTGCTGCGGCGGGTGTACCGGGGCAGCGTGGGCCTGCTGGTGAACACCCTGGCCGACGGCCGGGGCCTGACCCAGGAGGACATCAACGAGCTGTCCGCCATCCTGGAGCGGGCGCGGGAGGAGCGGTCATGACGGAGATCCTGGTCACCTCATCGGTGCTGATTCTGGTCATCGTCCTGCTGCGCCGCCTGCTGCGGGGCAGGATCGCCCCCTGCCTCCAGTACGGCCTGTGGCTGCTGGTGGTCCTCCGGCTGCTGATCCCCGGCTCCCTGTTCCCCGCGCCGGTGAGCGCGGCGGGCCTTGCCTCGGCGCTGCTCCCCAGGCCCGCCGCCGTTCAGCCCCTGCCGCCCCAGTCCGACGGCGCGGCCCAGGATACGAACGGCCAGTCCGCCCTGGCGGACATGGTGGACCGGTCCGGCCTGCTCCAGGGCCTCACCGGCCGGTACACGGTGGAAAAGGACTTCCCCATCGGCACAAGCTATGACCAGTGGTGGGAGGAGCGCCCCGGCGAGGCGTACACCATCAACGGCTGGCAGGTGGACCTGGAGGCCGGCGTGCAGACCGTGCGCTACAGCCAGTACGCCTCTCTGTGGGACATGCCCTTCTGGCGCTGGCCCTGGTACGCCGGCATGGCGGTCACCGCCGCCGCCCTCTTTCTTGCCAACGCCGCCTTCTATGTCCGGCTGCGCAGGGGCCGCAGGCGGCTGACGGCGGAGGAGCTGCCCATCCCCTGCCGGACGCCGGTGTACGCAGCGGAGGACCTGGACTCCCCCTGCCTCTTCGGCATTTTCCGCCCCGCCATCTACGTCAACCAGGCGGCCCTGGACCCGGAGCGGCTGGAGCACATCCTGGTCCACGAGCAGACCCACCTCCGCCACCTGGACCACCTGTGGGCGCTGCTGCGGGGCCTGTGCCTCACCGTCTACTGGTTCGACCCCCTGGTGTGGTGGGCGGCGGTCCTCAGCCGGCGGGACTGTGAGCTGGCCTGCGACGCCGGGGCCATCCGGCGGCTGGGCGAGGACCGGCGGCTGGACTACGGCAAGACGCTGGTGTCCATGGTAACGCCCCGCACCTCCCCCGCCGACCTGCTGCGGGCCTCCACCACCATGACCGCCGGAAAGCGGACCATGACCGAGCGCGTCCGGCTCATCGCCAAGCGCCCCCGGATGCTGAAGCTCACCCTGGCGGCGCTGGTGCTGGCGGTGTGCGGCGCGGTGCTCTTCACCTTCGGCGGCTCCGGCGGAAACGCCCCTCAGCCGTCCCAGGACGGCGGCGAGGCGGAGCCTCCCTCCGTCTCCGACGCCGCCAAGGCCCTGGACGAGGCCGGGGCCCTGGAGCTGTACGCCGCGGCCCGGGAGGCCTGGAGCTGGTTCGACCTGGGGACCCTCCCCACCACCGGGGACAGCCGGGGGAGCTACTGTCGGGTGGACGGCTTTGACAGCCTGGAGGAGCTGCGAAGCTACCTGCGGACCCTCTTCTCCCCGGAGCTGACAGAGCATCTGCTCACCGGCTACCAGCGCTTTCAGGAGCTGGACGGCCAGCTCTACGCCGAGGAGACCGGCCGGGGCAGCAGCATCTGCGCCGGTGGGGAGACAGTGGCGGCGTTTCTCATGGATAATGAGAATGCCGCCCAGTACGGCTACGACTGCCACATCTTCGCCCAGACGGAGGTGCTGGACGAGGACCTGTCCACGGTGCTGTATCAGAAGCGCCACGACTGGTTCATCGCCTGGGACGGGGAAAACTACGTGTTCACCAGCTTCGGCCCCTGGGACGACGCAGACCCCCAGCCGTACTACAACGCCCTGGCCATCCTGGACCACTGTGAGCAGGGCGACGGCGCCCTTACGTGGCTCCCCCTGCTGCGGGACATGGACTGGAGCGCCCTGTCCGCCACCCTGGACCGGTGGCCGGAGGGCTTCGATCTGGCGGACTGGGTGCTGAGCGCCGTCTACGCCCTCATCCGGGACCAGGGCGAGGACCTGACGGCGGTGCAGTACGCCGACGTCCTCTCCGCCTCTGAGGGCCTGGACGGGGCCTATGCCGAGGGCTTCTCCTCCCTCGTCTGGGGGCTCTATGCCCAGGACCCCCAGCAGTTCGCCCAGGTGGTGCTGGAGGACCTGACGGCGGACCAGCGGGGAGAGGCGGCCATGTTCCTGGGCGGTGAGCTGGCCTGCCGCATGGGACGGGAGGAACCCCTCCCCGCCCGGGAGGTGCTGGACCGGCTGGAGCGGACTCTGGCGGGTGAGCCGGTGCCTGTGGTCCCCAGCGAGGTCTGGCGATATCTCCTCAGCCCCGGCGAGAGCTTCCGGCTGCTGCCGGTGGGGGTGCAGGGCGTCTACGCCGCCTCCTACGCCTCCGGCGACCCGGACGTGGCCGCGGTGGACGCCTACACCGGCGCCGTCACCGCCGTGAGCCCCGGCACGGCGGAGATCTCCCTCCATGTGGAGTGCAGCGCCGGGCAGTTCGACTTCACCTGCACCGTGGCGTGCCAGTGGGAGGCGTAGGCCGGGACGCGACCTTCCCCCGCCGGGACCCTGTCGCAAAAACGCCGCCGCTGCAAAAAATGCAGCGGCGGCGTTTCCTGTGCGCTTATTTGGCTGACTCCGCGGCGCCCACCGGCTCCCGGTTGTCCTGCTCCAGCAGCCACGGCTCCCGGAGGTAGCGCTGGAGGGTCTTGTTGAAGAGGGCGTAGTCGTGGCCGGTGCAGATGCGCTCGTCCATGACCACGCTGATGGGGATCAGCTTTTTGTCCAGCTCCCCGGTCATGTAGTTGGGGATGCACTTCCCAACGCTGAGGAACACGCTGGTGGTGCCGAACTCGTAGACGTGGTGGTAGATGTGGGTGGTGTTGATAGACGCCAGATTGGTGATGAACATGCTGGTGTGGAAGGGGCTCAGGTCGATGATCGCCCGGGGCAGCAGCCCCACCCGGTCCAGGAAGCGGGCCACGGCCATCACCAGATAGGGCAGCACCGGGATGGCGAACATGAAGGACGCGAACTTGTCCGTGTTGTTCTCGTGCTTGGGCTCGCTGTTTTTCTCGATGATGTCGTTGATGCGCTGGTTGATGGTAAAGATATCGTCCTTGGGGTCCATGAACACCTTTACCGTGGTCTCGTCCGGGGTGCCGTCCGCCCGCTTTTTCAGCATCACGAAGCTGACGCAGAAGTGGTTGCGGTCATAGATCTTGCTGTGGACCACAAAGCGGTTCACATAGGGGTGCTGCAAAGCGGCCATATAGTAGGCGGCGATGATCACCGACATCCGGGTCAGGCGCACGCCCTTCTCCTTCCGCACCCGGCGGATATAGTCCTTGATGATCTCCTCATCCACATATTCCGTCACATAGTTCTGGGCGTCCACGCGCTTGGGCATGATATGGGGGATCGCCTGCTCGATGGCAGTGAGCCCCTTGGTCCTGCGGCCATCCGCTCTCATAGGTCAGACCTCCTGTTCACATTCACAACGTGAGACCAGTATACGCCCCCCTTTCCTGTTTTTCAACGGTTTTTTCAGGAAAGACGCCAAAGCCCCCGATTGTTTTTTCCAAAGCGACAAATTATTTGTTTGAAAAGCTGAAATATTTTATTTGCCTGTTGATTCTTTCGTTGGAATGTACTATACTGGCATTGGAAAACCGGGTGGAACCCACCCAAATTATGTTAGGAGGAACAATTTTATGAAATACGACCGCACATACAATTTCTCCGCCGGCCCCGCCACCATGCCGGAGCCGGTGTTGGAGGAGATTCGGGACGAGATGATGAACTACCGGGGCAGCGGCATGTGCGTCATGGAGATGAGCCACCGGTCCAAGGTGTTCCAGCAGATCATCGACGAGGCGGAGCAGGACCTGCGGGACCTGATGAACATTCCCGACAACTATAAGGTCCTGTTCATCCAGGGCGGCGCTACCCTGCAGTTCGCCATGATCCCCATGAACCTGATGAAGAACGGCGTGGCCTGCTACGTGGAGACCGGCGCCTGGTCCAAGAAGGCCATTGCCGAGGCCAAGAAGTTCGGCGACGTGCATGTGGTGGCCTCCAGCAAGGACCGCAACTACAGCTACATTCCCGACTGCAGCGACCTGGATATCCCTGAGAACACCGACTACGTCTACATCTGCGAAAACGAGACCATCCACGGCGTCACCTGGAACAAGCTGCCCAACACCAAGGGCCACATCCTGGTCAGCGACCAGAGCTCCATGTTCCTGTCCAAGCCCTGCAACGTCTCCGACTACGGCATGATCTACGCCGGCGTGCAGAAGAACGTGGGCCCCGCCGGCATGGTGGTGGTCATCATCCGCGAGGACCTGATCCGGGACGACCTGGACCCCAAGACCCCCATCTACATGAGCTACAAGACCCACGCCGACAACGGCAGCATGTACAACACCCCCAACTGCTGGGCCATCTACTGCTGCGGCAAGGTGTTCAAGTACCTCAAGAGCATCGGCGGCCTGGAGGCCATGGAGAAGCTGAACGTGGAGAAGGCCAAGATCCTCTACGACTTCCTGGACAGCTCCAAGATGTTCAAGGGCACCGTGGACAAGGAGTGCCGCTCCCTGATGAACGTCCCCTTCGTCACCGAGAGCGCCGAGCTGGACGCCAAGGTGGTGGCCGCCACCAAGGCCGCCGGCTACGACAACCTGAAGGGCCACAAGTCCGTGGGCGGCCTGCGCGCCTCCATCTATAACGCCATGCCCAAGGAGGGCGTGGAGGCCCTGGTGGAGTTCCTGAAGAAGTTCGAGGCCGAGAACGCCTGACCCTTTTTCTTGAAAGAAAAAGGGTCCAAAAAGAACTTTTTGCGCGAAACTTCGTTTCGCTGATGTGTTCAAGTTTTCGCCCGCCTTTTTCAAAAGGCGGCGAGTCCAGGGCAGCGCCCTGGCAGGCTTGGGCGGAGCCCAACCTAATATCATAAAAATATTGGAGGTAATTCCCCATGAGAATCCTTGTTACTGACGGCATGGATAAGACCGCCCTGGAGCAGCTGAGGGCCAACGGCCACGAGGTGGTGGAGCAGTTCTACGCCCCCGAGGAGCTGGGCGCGGCCCTGCGGGACTTTGACGCCGTGGTGGTCCGCAGCGCCACCAAGGTCCGCGCCAACCACATCGACGAGGCCAAGGGCGGCAGGCTGAAGCTCATCATCCGCGGCGGCGTGGGCGTGGACAACATCGACGTGAAGTACGCCGAGGCCGCCGGCATCACCGTGAAGAACACCCCCCGGGCCTCCTCCAACTCCGTGGCGGAGCTGGCCATGGGCCACATGTTCTCCTGCTCCCGGTACCTGTCCATTGCCGGCCACACCATGCGGGAAGGCAAGTGGGAGAAGAAGGCCTACGGCAAGGGCATGGAGCTGGGCGGCAAGACCCTGGGCATCATCGGCTTCGGCCGCATCGGCCAGGCTCTGGGCCGCATGGCCAAGGGCATCGGCATGGAGGTCATCGCCGAGGATATCTACCACGTGCCCGGCATCGAGGAGAAAATGGGCATCAAATACGTGGAGCTGGACGAGCTGCTGGCCCGGGCCGACTACATCTCCCTGCACACCCCCTCCCTCAACGGCGTGAAGCTGATCTGCAAGGAGAACATCGACAAGATGAAGGACGGCGTGGTGTTCATCAACACCTCCCGGGGCGACAACGTCAACGAGGACGACCTGCTGGAGGCCCTGAACTCCGGCAAGATCCGCGCCGCCGGCCTGGACGTGTACGCCGACGAGCCCGCCACCAACAGCGCCCTCTACAGCCACCCCAACGTCTCCTGCACCCCCCACATCGGCGCCGCCACCAAGGAGGCCCAGAAGCGCATCGGCGCGGAGATCGTGGACATCATCGAGAGCTTCGGCAAGTAAGAACTGCTATCGGCAAGTAAGAACTGCTATCGTACAGCACGCGGCAGCGCCGGCGGGGTTTTCCGCCGGCGCTGCTTTTCGTCTATTCCCTCGTGAACCGCAGCCGCTCCCCGTCCATCCGGCACATGGCCCCCAGGGGCAGCGTGAGCATGGGCGTACAGTGTCCCGCCTTTACACCGTACAGCACCGGCCTGGCCCAGTCCCGGAAGAAGTCCCTCATCAGCTCCCGGGGGCCGTAGTCCGGCCGGTAACGGTTGGCGCAGCCGGTGAAGGTCCCCAGGACGATTCCCGACGCCGCTGAAAGCACTCCGGCCCACCGGAGCTGGCTGAGCATCCGGTCCAGGGCGTAGACCTCCTCCCCTACGTCCTCCAGGAACAGGACGGCCCCCCGGGCGTCCACCTGCCAGGGCGTCCCCAGGGAGGCCGCCGCCAGGGAGAGGTTCCCGCCCACCAGCCGTCCCGCCGCCCGGCCGGGGCGCAGGACCTCCACCGGCTCTCCCGCCGGGTTTTCCGGCGTCAGACAGTCCCACGCCCCCAGGGCCGCGAAGAAGCTGTCCCATGTAAAGGAAGAAGCCTTTCCATCCGGCTCCAGCAGGGCGCTGGCCATGGGGCCGTGGAAGGTCGCCAGGCGGCACCGCCGCCAGATGGCCAGGTGGAGGGTGGTCACGTCGCTGAAGCCGATGAAGCTCTTGGGGCAGCGCCGGATGGCGCCGTAGTCCAGCAGGGGCGGCAGCTGCCAGGCGGTGCTGCCACCCCGGACGCACCAGACCGCCCCCACCTCCGGGTCCGCGAAGGCGGCGTTCAGCTCCGCCGCCCGCACCGCCGCCGGGGCGGCGGCGTAGCCGCAGGCCGTCCTGCCCCGGCAGGAGTCCCCGATCCGCACCCGGAACCCCAGGGCCTCCACCCGGCAGGCGATGTCCTCCACCGGCCGGTCCGGCCCCAGAGGCGACGAGGGAGCCGTCAGGACGATCAGGTCCCCGCGCCGCAGAGGCGGCGGGCAGCACACCTTCGTCATAGGCCCCTCCTCCTCATGTCCAGATAGTCCAGGGCCGTCCGGGCGTGGATGGCCGCCGCCAGGGGCAGGACCGCCGGGTCCGCCGCGAAGCGGGGGCTGTGGTTGGGCCATACCTCCCCCTGCCCCACGCCGATGGACCAGTAGCAGCCGGGGACCGCGCCGCAAAAATAGCCGAAGTCGTCGGCCCCCATGGAGGGCGCGGCCAGCGGCCTCACCTGCCCCGGTCCCAGCACCGCCTCCGCCCCCCGGCGGACCAGCGCCGCCAGGGCCGGGTCGTTGCGGCAGGCGGGGTAGCTCTCTTTGATCCGGAGAACCGCCTCCACCCCCATGGCGGCGGCCACACCGGAGACGATGGCGGAAACATCCTCCCGCACCCGCTGCCGGGCCCCGCCGCCCACGGTGCGCAGGATGCCGGTGAGCACCGCCTCCTCCGGCAGCACGTTCCCCGCCGAGCCGGCGCGGAAGCTCCCCACCGTCACCACCACCGGCTCCGCAGGGTCGGTGCGGCGGCTGGAGACGGTCTGCAGGGCGGTGACCAGCTGGGCCCCCGCCACCACCACGTCCTGTCCCAGGTGGGGCTTGGCCCCGTGGGTCCCCCGGCCCCGCAGGGTCACGGAAAAGGGGTCCGAGGCGGCGC
>DBFJQM010000019.1:0-39605 GCA_048404665.1 Candidatus Pelethomonas sp. | reverse complement strand
GTAGGGGCTGGTGGGCTCCGGGTTCTCCACAAACTGGGCCTGGAGGGTGGGGTGGTCCATAAAGGTGGACAGCTTGTAGTCCAGGAGGTTGTTGTTCAGGGGGCGGCCGGTCTTTTCGTCAAAGAGCAGCTGCTCGCTGAGGCCGTAGCCGATGCCCATGGACATGCCGCCGTGGACCTGGGCCTCCGCCAGGGCGGGGTTAATGAGAGTGCCGCAGTCGTGGACGTTGACGATGTTCAGCAGCTTCACCTGGCACATGGGGATATCCACCTCCACCTCGGCAAAGGAGCAGCCGAAGGAGTAGGCGTTGTTCTTGATCTGGTAGGTACTCTCGGCGGTGATGTGCTGGCTGTGGGTGAGGCTGTAGAGGGCCTCGGTGGCCAGCTCGCCTAAGGTCATCAGCTCCCGGCCGTCGGAGACCCGGACGATGACGCCGTCGATGAGGTCCAGGTTGGCCCGGGTCTGGCGGGTCAGCTCCACGGCGTACTGGAGGATGCGCTCCTTCAGCATCTGGCCGGTCTGCCGCAGGGAGAAGCCGCCCACGTAGGTCTGCCGGGAGGCGTAGGCCCCGGTGCCGAAGGGAGTCACGTCGGTGTCCTGGGTGGAGACCATATGTACGCTCTCAAAGGGGACGCCGATGGCGTCGGCGGCCATCTGGGTGAAGGCGGTGTCGCAGCCCTGGCCGATCTCCGTCTCGCCGGTCTGCACGGAGACGGAGCCGTCCTGGTTGAGGACCATGCGGCAGGAGCTGGACTCCAGGGAGATGGGCCACACGGCGGTGTTGTACCAGAAGAGGGCCATGCCCACGCCCCGGCGGACGGGGCCGGTCTGGTCCTGATAGGCTCTGCGCTTTTCCTCCCAGCCGATGGCGGCCATGCCCTTGTCCATGACCTGCTGGAAGGTGTCATAGTAGTTCTCGTTCTTGCTGAAGCCGTCCACGTAGCCCTTGGGCATCACCACCTGGCGGCGGTACTCCACCGGGTCCCGGCCCAGGGCGCGGGCCACGTCGTCCATATGGGCCTCGCCGGCCCACATGGCCTGGGGGATGCCGTAGCCCCGCATGGCCCCGGCGGCGGGCTTGTTGGTAAAGACGGTCCAGGCGTCCCCCTCCACGTTGGGGCAGGGGTAGAGCTGGGGGAAGGCCCCCATGCCCTTGGCCACCACGCCGTGGCCGTGGGAGGCGTAGGCCCCCTGGTTGGAGAAGCACTCGATCTTCCGGGCGGCAAAGGTGCCGTCAGGCCGGACCCAGGAGACGATGTGGGTGCGGATGGCGTGGCGGACCCGGTTGTTGACGAAGGTCTCCTCCCGCTGGCAGTCGATCTTCACCAGCCGGCCCCCCAGCTGGGTGGTGAGCCAGGCGCACAGGGGCTCGTAGAGGGCGTCCTGCTTGTTGCCGAAGCCGCCGCCGATGTAGGGCTTCACGATGCGCACCTTGCCCCAGGGGATGCCCAGGGCCTGGCCGCAGACCCGGCGGACGATGTGGGGGATCTGGGTGGAGCTGACCACCGTGATCCGGTCCCCCTCCATGTGGGCGGCGCAGATGTGGTTCTCAATGTGGCAGTGCTGGACCGTGGGGGTGTCGTACCAGCCCTCCACCTTCATCAGCCCCGGCTCCCTGGAGGCGCTCTCGTAGTCGCCGGTGCGGATCTGGGTGTGGGCCAGGACGTTGCCGGGGAATTCCTCGTGGAGCTGGGGCGCGTCCGGCTCCATGGCCTTCTGCACGTCCAGCACGAAGGGGTACTCCTCATAGGAGACCTTCACCAGCCGGGCGGCCCGGGCAGCGGCCACCTCGTCCTCCGCCACCACCACAGCCACGTCCTCGCCGTAGTAGCGCACATGCTTTTCCAGCAGCAGCCGGTCCGACACGTCCTGGTGGTGGGGGTCGGTGCTCCAAGGGTGTCCGGCGGTGGGGAAGCGGTAGTCCGGCACGTCGAAGCAGGTAAAGATTCGCACCACGCCGGGGACAGCCTCCGCCTCCGCCTTGTCGATGGCGGTGACCATGCCGTGGGCGATGGTGGCATGTACCAGCCTGGTGACCAGCGCGCCCCGGTCACAGAGGTCGTCGGTGTACTTGGCCCGGCCGGTGGCCTTGTCAAAGGCGTCCACCCGGACCCTGCTCTGGCCTACGCTTTTGCTCATCGTGATCAGCCTCCTCCTGTCAGATATTAGGGAAATTCGGCGGAAGGCCCCATGGCCTCCGCTCCAATACCTAAATTATTGTCATTATAGCACAAAAAATTTTAGCTGTATAGAGGAAACGTGCCATTATTTTGAGAATAACGCTTTTGGTTGACGGGAGCCGGCCGCCGGGGGTATACTGAGGGAAAACGGGAAGGGGGCGCGCCGTATGGAGAGAGACGGGCTGCATATCGGCTGTGTGGTCATGGCGGCGGGGAGCGCCAGCCGCTTCGGCGGCGGCAAGCTGGCGGCGGAGCTGGACGGCAAGACCCTGCTGCGCCGGGCGCTGGAGGCGGTGCCGGCGGAGAAGCTGTACCGGGTGGCGGTGGTGACCCGGGGGGAGGCGGCTCTGACCCAGGCGGAGGGGTTCGGCTTCCTGGCGGTGGACAACCCCTGTCCGGAGCTGGGCGTCAGCCGCACCATCCGCCTGGGGCTCCAGGCCCTGGGGGAGGTGGACGCCGCCATGTTCCAGGTGGCGGATCAGCCCCGGCTGCGGCGGGAGACGGCGGCGGCCCTTGTGGAGCTGTATCTGGCCAACCCGGACCGCATTGTGGGCCTGGGCCGCGGCGGCGTCCGGGGCAACCCATGTATCTTTCCCGCCCGGTTCTTTCCGGAGCTGCTGGCTCTCACCGGGGACCGGGGCGGCGGCGCGGTGATCCGGCGGCATCCGGAGGCGCTGCTGCTCATGGAGGCGGCGGAGGAGGAGCTGATGGACGCGGACACCCCCCGGGAGCTGGAGCGGCTGGCCCGGTGGAGAGGGACAAAAGGATGACCAACAGGGCAGTTACCCGCAAAGAGTAACTGCCCTCTTGATTTAGACGCTTATCAGATATAAAACATACTCGCCGGTAAGCAGACTCTCCATATCTTTGATTGACGGGATGAAGAAACTGGTATATAATAAAGTGATTTTCTATGCGGAGGAAAGGGCTATGTGGATCGCGGACGGTTGGAGGGACTACGAGCTGCTGGACTGCGGCGGCGGGGAGAAGCTGGAGCGCTGGGGCAGTAAGCTCCTGGTGCGGCCGGACCCCCAGGCCATCTGGAACACCCCCCGGAACAACCCCGGGTGGGCGCGGCCCGACGGGCGGTACTTCCGGTCCAGCACCGGCGGCGGCCACTGGGACAAGGGGCGGCTGCCGGAGCAGTGGAAGATCCGGTATCGGGACCTGACGTTCCAGGTGAAGCCCATGAACTTCAAGCACACGGGGCTTTTCCCGGAGCAGGCGGTGAACTGGGACTTCGCCATGGACGCCATCCGCTCCGCCGGGCGGCACATCAGCGTGCTGAACCTGTTCGGGTACACCGGGGCGGCCTCCGTGGCCTGCGCCGCCGCCGGGGCCAGCGTGTGCCATGTGGACGCGGCCAAGGGCATGGTGGCCTGGGGGAAGGAGAACGCAAAGCTCTCCGGCCTGGAAAACGCCCCCATCCGCTGGATCGTGGACGACTGCGGCAAGTTCGTGGAGCGGGAGATCCGCCGGGGCAGGACCTACGACGCCATCATCATGGACCCGCCCAGCTACGGCCGGGGCCCCACCGGCGAGGTGTGGAAGCTGGAGGAGAACCTGTACCCCTTTGTGGAGCTGTGCGCCAGGGTGCTGTCGGAAAAGCCGCTTTTCGTCATTATCAACTCCTATACCACCGGCCTGGCCCCCAGCGTGCTGACCTATATCCTGGAGACGGTGGTGTCCAGGCGCCACGGCGGACACACGGAGAGCGGGGAGATCGGCCTGCCCGTTACGGAGACGGGCCTGGTGCTGCCCTGCGGGGCCACCGGGCGCTGGCTGGGGAAGTAGGACCCGGACGGCTTCCGGAACGAGAGAGATCCAATGAGTTTTCTTCAGCGCGTCCTGCGCAATGTGGTGTTTATGCTGCCGGGGATGGCGGCGGCCCTGGCGCTGTACCTCGCCCTGCGGCCCTGGCGGCGGAGGCGGCTGGGGAGCCTGGGGCTTGTAAGCCCGCTCCGCCGGGAGATCGGCCTGGGGCTGCTGTTCCTGTTTTCCGGGGGCATGGCGGTGCTGACCCTGTGCCCGGAGCCGGGGTGGCTGTTTTTCGGCCTCCAGGGGGATTGGACGCCGTACTTTGACCTGTGGGGGCTGGAGCACCGGATCAGCCTCATCCCCTTCAGCGACCTGGACAGCGCCTTCAACGTGATGGGCAATATCGTTATGTTCCTGCCCTTCGGCTTTTTTGCCGCCCTGCTGTGGCGGGAATTTGGCTGGAAGCGGGCGCTGGCCCTGGGCTTCGGGATCACGCTTTTTATCGAGTGCTGGCAACTGCTGGTGGGCCGGACGTCGGACATCGACGACCTGATTCTCAATACCCTGGGCGTGGTCTGCGGGTACCTGCTCTGGCGGCTGGCGCAAAGGCTTGCGCCGCGGTATACAAGGAGATTTTATGTGATGGAAATATTGGAACTGGCCGCGCCTACGGCGGCGTTTAAGGAACAGGTTCTGGACTATAAGTCGGAAATGCTGGCGAACCACGACAGCTTTGACGGCTGCAACGGCCTGGAAAAAGCGGAGACCTACGAGGAGTGGCTGGATTTCCGGGGCCGGGAGAAAAAGAAGGGCAGGTCGCCCTCCCATACCTGGCTGGCGGTCCGGAAGTCTGACGGGCGCGTGGTAGGCATCGTCAACTACCGCAGTCCGCTGACGGACTTCCTGCTCCAGTACGGAGGAAACATCGGCTACTGCATCCGCCCCTCGGAGCGCCGGAAGGGGTACGCGAAGGAAATGCTGCGCCTGACGCTGGAGAAGTGCCGGGAGGCGGGGGAGGAGAAGGTGCTGGTCACCTGCGACAAGGGCAACCTTGGCTCGGAGCGGACCATCCTCGCCAACGGCGGCGTGCTGGAAAACGAGGTAGAGGACAAGGCGGGGCTGGGGGAAACCGGCGTGATTCAGCGGTACTGGATCACCCTGCAATAAAATGAGGATAGCAAATGCGTGATATTATCAAAACGGAAAATTTGACCTTCGCCTATCCGGCGGAGGAGGGGCAGGAGGCCCACAACGCCCTGGACGGGGTGGACCTGTCCATTGAGAGGGGCAGCTTCGTGGTGGTGCTGGGCCATAACGGCTCCGGCAAATCCACCCTGGCCAAGCATATGAACGCCGTGCTGCTCCCCGGGGGCGGCAAGGTGTATGTAGACGGCCTGGATACCCAGAGCGAGGAGGCGCTGATCGAGATTCGCCGCCGGGTGGGCATGGTGTTCCAGAACCCGGACAACCAGATCGTCGCCAACGTGGTGGAGGAGGACGTGGCCTTCGGCCCGGAGAACCTGGGGGTCCCCACGGAGGAGATCCAAAGGCGGGTGGACGCGGCCCTGGAGGCTGTGGGCATGGAGGAGTTTGTGCTCCACGCGCCCCACCACCTCTCCGGCGGGCAGAAGCAGCGGGTGGCCATCGCGGGGGTCATCGCCATGGAGCCGGCCTGCATCGTGCTGGACGAGTCCACCGCCATGCTGGACCCCCTGGGCCGGAGAGAGGTGCTGGACACGGTCCGGAAGCTGAACCGGGAAAAGGGCATCACCATCGTGCTCATCACCCACCACATGGACGAGGCCGCCATGGCGGACCGGGTGGTGGTGATGGACGACGGCCATGTGGCGATGGACGGCACGCCGGAGGAGGTGCTGACCCGGAAGGAGGCGCTGGAGGCCATCGGGCTGGCGGCGCCCCACACGGTGGAGCTGCTGTACGGCCTGCGGCAGGACGGCTTCGACGTGCCCCTGGACGCGCTGAGCGTGGACGAGTGCGCCGCCGCCATCTGCCAGGCGCTGCAATAAGAAAAAGTTTTCGCCCGCCTTTTTCAAAAGGCGGCAGGGTGCAGGGACAGAGTCCCTGCCGGGTTCGGGCAGAGCCCGACCTGCTATCGTCCCCAAAAATCATTGTATCAGAGCCGCGCCCACAGGGCGTGAGAAAGAGGAAGCAGCATTGGAACCGATCATTCGCGTGGAGGGTCTGACCCACACCTATTCAGAAAACACGCCCTTCTGCCGCAACGCGGTGGAGGGGGTGGATATGGAGATCTATGAGGGGGAGTTTTTGGGCGTCATCGGACACACCGGCTCCGGCAAGTCCACCCTCATCCAGCATCTCAACGGCCTTTTGAAGCCTACCGCAGGGACCATCTATCTCCGGGGGAAGGATATCTGGGCGGACCCCAAGAAGATCCGGGACGTCCGGTTCCAGGTGGGGCTGGTGTTCCAGTATCCGGAGTACCAGCTCTTTGAGGAGACCGCCTATAAGGATATCGCCTTCGGGCCTAAGAATATGGGCCTGGACCAGCAGGAGATCGACCGGCGGGTCCGGTCCGCCGCCGCCTTCGCGGGGCTCAGCGAGGACCTGCTGGAGCGGTCCCCCTTCGACCTCTCCGGCGGGCAGAAGCGCCGGGTGGCCATCGCCGGGGTCATCGCCATGGAGCCGTCGGTGCTGATCCTGGACGAGCCCTCGGCGGGGCTGGACCCGGCGGGGCGGAAGAGCCTTCTTGCCAATATCCGGGACTACCACCGGGAGAAGGGCACCACCGTGGTCATGGTCAGCCACAGCATGGACGAGGTGGCGGAGAACGTGGACCGCATCGTGGTCCTGGCCAACGCCGGGGTGGTCATGAGCGGCACGCCCCATGAGGTGTTCAGCCGCGCCCAGGAGCTGATGGACGTGGGCCTCAACGTGCCACAGGTGACCCAGGTGGCTATGGCCCTGCGGCGGAAGGGCGTGGACATCGACCCCGCCGTCTACACCGTGGCGGACCTGCGCCGGGCGCTGGGCCGGTGGAAAGGGGGGCGGCGCTGATGCTGAAGGATATCACACTGGGCCAGTTCTTCCCCGGCGACTCCCTGGCCCACAAGCTGGACCCCCGCACCAAGCTGATTCTCACCGTGGTCTACATCGTGGGCCTCTTTATGGCAAAGTCCTTCGTGTCCTACGGGCTGATGGCGGCCCTGCTGATCGCGGGGGTGAAAGTCTCCGGCGTGGCCCCCAAGGCCCTGGTGCGGGGCCTGAAGCCCATTTTGTTCATCATCTGCTTCACGGCGGTGCTGAATCTGTTCTATACCCCCGGTGAGGTGCTGGTGACCTTCTGGATCTTCAAGATCACCAAGGAGGGCATCTTCAACGCCTTCTTCATGGTCCTGCGGATCACCATGCTCATCATGGGCACGTTCCTGCTGACCTACACCACCAGCCCCATCGCCCTCACCGACGGGCTGGAGTCCCTGCTGAACCCCCTGAAGAAGATCAAGGTGCCGGTCCACGAGCTGGCCATGATCATGTCCATCGCCCTGCGGTTCATCCCCACCCTCATTGAGGAGACGGACAAGATCATGTCCGCCCAGAGGGCCAGGGGCGCCGACTTTGAAAGCGGCGGCATCGTGGACCGGGCCAAGGCCCTGGTGCCCATTCTGGTGCCCCTTTTCATCTCCGCCTTCCGCCGGGCCGACGAGCTGGCGGTGGCCATGGAGTGCCGGTGCTACCACGGGGGGCAGGGGAGGACCAAGCTCCACGTGCTGCGCTATCAGAGCCGGGACTACCTGGTGCTGCTGGCCTACGCCCTGGTGCTGGCGGCGGTGATCGTCCTGGGCCGTTTCGGCCTGTGAGGCGGCAGGGAACAGAGAGGGAGGACAGAACATGCGCAATATCGCGCTGCGGCTGATGTATAATGGCACCGCCTACCACGGCTGGCAGGTCCAGAGGACCCAGGTCACCGTGGCGGAGACCCTGGAGAAGGCCCTGGCCACCGTCTGCGGCCACCCGGTGAAGCTCACCGGCTGCGGCCGCACCGATGCCGGGGTCCACGCCCAGCACTACATCGCCAATTTCCGCACCAGCTCCACCATTCCCGCGGAGCGGCTGCCCCTGGCGGTGAACACACGTCTGCCGGAGGACATCGCCGTGTGTCGGGCCTTCGACGTGGCGGAGGACTTCAACGCCATCGGCTCCTGCCTGAAAAAGGAGTACACCTACCGCATCTACAACTCCCGGATTCGGGACCCCTTCTACGTCCACCGGGCCTATTTCTACCCCAAGCGCCTGGACGAGGCGGTGATGGACCGGGCGGCCCGGGCCTTTGAGGGCACCCACGATTTCCGGGCGGTGCGCTCCGTGGGGACGGAGACGCGGACCACCGTGCGCACCATCTACTACTGCTATGTGACCCGGAACGGGGACCTGCTGGAGCTGAAGGTGTGCGCCAACGGCTTTTTGTACAATATGGTCCGGGCCATCACCGGTACGGTGCTGTACGCGGCGGAGGGGAAGCTGACGCCGGAGGACATCCCCCGGATCCTGGACAGCGGCAACCGCACCCTGGCCGGCCCCACCGTGCCGCCGGGGGGACTGTACCTGACAAAACTGTGGTATGAGGATGAGAGGCTCAATGTCTGAAAACGAGAAAAAAGTGGAGAGCGGGACGGCGGAAAAGCCGGAGAAGGGCAGGCGCAGGCCCCGCCGTCTGGGACTGCTGGCGGCGCTGCTGCTGGTGGTGCTGGCGGTGGTGGCGCTGACCACCATGGAGGACGGGCGCCACTTTGCCTCCCTGCGCCGCTGGCTCATGTACGGCGAGAACAGCTCCTCCGCCGGCCGTTACAGCTACGCCAACGACAGCGCCAACCGGTTTGGCCGGCTGGGCGACGTGCTGGTGCTGGCAAACTCCAGCCAGATCTCCCTGCTGGGGGACGACGGCTCTGTGATCTACGACCAGGCGGCCAGCCTGGGCAGCCCCAGTCTCTCTGTGGGCCGGAGCCTGGCGGCGGTGTGCGACGTGGGCGGCAGCAAGCTGTATGTGCTCAGCGCCGCCGGCCTGGAGCGGGAGCTGACGGCGGAGGGCGGGCTGTGCTACTACGCCGCCCGGATGAACGCCGGGGACTACCTGGCCGTCACGGAGCAGAAAAGCGGCTACAAGGCCGCCGTCACGGTCTACGACCCCGGCGGGGAGAAGGTGTTCAGCTTCGATTCCCACGATAACTACCTGTCCGACGCCCTGGTCATGCCGGACAACAAGCGCGTGGCGGTGGTGTCCCTGGAGCCCCAGGAGGGCGTGTTCGCCAGCCGCCTGCTGATCTACAACCTTGCCACCGCGGAGCTGGAGAGCTCCTGCCTCATCCGGGACGGCCTGGTGCTGGACCTGGCCTGCCAGGGGCGGCAGGTGATGACCCTGTGCGACACGGGGCTGTCCATGTGGAACCTGGACGGGGAGAACCTGCTGTGGGAGGACTTCGGCAGCCTGTACCTCCACGGCTGCGCCATGGGCGGGAAGGACTTCTGCGCCCTGCTGCTGGGCCGCTATCAGGCGGGCAACGTGTGCCGCCTGACCACCTGGTCCGCCCAGGGCGAGACCATCGCCTCCCTGGAGCTGACGGAGGAGGTGCTGGACCTGAGCGCGGCGGGGGACTATCTGGCGGTGCTCTTCAGCGACAGCCTGGTGATCTACACCCGGGACCTGCAGGAGTACGCCCGGCTGGAGGACACCGGCTACGCCGGACATATCCTCCTGGGGGAGGACGGCACCTGCCTGGTCCTCTCCGGCACCTCCGCCTGGCGGTATCTGCCCTGACGGCCGCCATGTGCCACGATCTGCTTTGCCTGCCAGAGAAAGGAGCTGGCCTTTTATGCCCATTCCTGTTATCATTGACCTTGTGATCGCCGCCGTTATGGGCTACTGCATCTTCACCGGCTTCCGCCGGGGGCTGTTCCGCAGCCTTATGGGCGTCGTGGCGGTGGCGGTGGCCCTGTTTCTGGCCACCAGCATCGCCCAGCGGGGGACGGAGCTGGTGCTGGAGGAGCACATCCGTCCCGCCACCATGGCGGCGGTGGAGGAGCGGGTGGACCAGATGCTGCTGGAAAACCAGGACCTGATCTCCCCCCTGGAGGAGATGGAACGGATGGTGGAGGCCATCCCCAGCGGCGTGGTCCGGGAGAAGGCCTGGGAGCTGCTGGAGGGACTGGGCCTGTCCCGGGAGAAGGCGGAGCAGTCCAGCCGCGAGACCCTGATGGCCGCCGGGGAGAGCCTGGTGGACGCGGTGCTGGAGGGGGCCGTGCGCAATCTGGTGTACGGCGTTTTGTACTTCCTCTCCTTTTCCCTGGTGTCCCTTGTGCTGCGCCAGGGGGTGAACGCCGTCAACAAGACCTTCCGCCTGCCGCTGCTGAAGCAGGTGAACCAGGCGGGAGGGCTGGTGTTCGGCGCGGTCAAGGGGGGCCTGCTGGTGTGCGCCGGCGTGTGGGTCCTGGGATATCTGGACCTCTGGGTCACGGAGGAGAACATCCAGGCGTCCTATCTGCTGCGGCTGGTGGCGGAGCTGGTGGGGCTGGTCCCCGCCGCGCCCCTGTGAGAAATAATTTTCAATTTGTTCATACCACAGCCTCCGGCTTCTGGTATAACACTAGGATAGGGGCCGTCTGGACCCGGACGGCGAAGAAAGTCTTTCAAATACCCATGGAGGTATACGCGATATGCAGCCTACACTTTGTTCCAAATGCAAAAAACGGGTGGCCGTGGTGTTCATCTCCCGGCTGGAGAACGGCAGGACCGTCAACGAGGGATTGTGCCTGAAGTGCGCCAAGGAGCTGGGCCTGCCCCAGGTCAGCGACATGATGAACCGCATGGGCATCACCGACGACGACCTGGACGCCCTCAGCGACGAGATGATGCAGGCCTTCGGCGGCGCCGAGTCCATGGAGGGCCTGATGCCCCAGGACGGCGAGGAGGGGGAGGACGACGGCGAGGACGGCAAGACCGCCACCTTCCCGTTTTTGAACCGCCTCTTCGGCGCGGGGGACGCCCCCGCCCCCTCGACCCCCGGCGGGGAGGGGGGCCGGAGCCAGAACCCCAAGGAGCGCAAGACCGAGAAGAAGCGCAAGTACCTGGACAGCTACTGCATCAACCTCACCGACCGGGCCAAGGCGGGCAAGCTGGACGCCGTAGTGGGCCGGGAGCAGGAGATCGAGCGGGTGATCCAGATCCTTAACCGCCGCCAGAAGAACAACCCCTGCCTCATCGGCGAGCCGGGCGTGGGCAAGACCGCCATTGCCGAGGGCCTGGCCCAGCGCATCGCCGCCGGGCAGGTGCCCTTCAAGCTGCGGGACAAGGAGGTCTTTCTGCTGGACCTCACCGCCCTGGTGGCGGGCACCCAGTTCCGGGGCCAGTTTGAAAGCCGCATGAAGGGCCTCATCGAGGAGATCCGCAAGTGCGGCAACATCATCCTGGTCATCGACGAGGTCCACAACATCGTGGGGGCCGGGGACGCCGAGGGCAGCATGAACGCCGCCAACATCCTCAAGCCCGCCCTGAGCCGGGGGGAGATCCAGGTCATCGGCGCCACCACCTTCACCGAGTACCGCAAGCACATCGAGAAGGACACCGCCCTGGAGCGCCGCTTCCAGCCGGTGACGGTGAACGAGCCCAACCTGGAGGACACCATGGAGATCCTCCGGGGAATCGCCCACTACTACGAGAACTTCCACGGCGTGCGCATCCCCGAGGGGGTGCTGCGCCAGGCGGTGCTGCTCAGCGAGCGGTATATCACCGACCGCTACCTGCCGGACAAGGCCATCGACCTTATCGACGAGGCCTGCTCCGATATGAACCTGAAGGACAGGGACATCAACCGCCGTCAGGAGGTGGTCCGTGAGCTGGCGGACTACGCCAAGGAGCGGGAGCTGCTGGAGGGGGCCGACGAGCCGGACTTCGCCCGCATGGCGGAGCTGAAGAGCCGGGAGCTGCAATTGCAGACGGAGCTGGACAGCCTTACCTCCAAGGGCCAGCCGGAGCTGACCATGGACAACCTGGCCCGGGTCATCGAGCTGTGGACCAAGATCCCCGCCAGCAAGATCCGGGAGGAGGAGTTCCAGCGGCTGAGCCAGCTGGACCAGCGGCTGAAGCGGAAGATCATCGGGCAGGATGAGGCCATTGAGGCCGTGTCCGCCGCCATCCGGCGCAACCGGGTGGGCATCTCCCCCAAGCACAAGCCGGTGAGCTTCATCTTCGTGGGCAGCACCGGCGTGGGCAAGACGGAGCTGGTCAAGCAGCTGGCCGACGACCTCTTCAATGCGCCCGAGAGCCTTATCCGCCTGGACATGTCCGAGTTTATGGAAAAGCACTCCGTTTCCCGCATCATCGGGTCGCCTCCGGGCTATGTGGGCTACGACGAGGCGGGCCAGCTGACGGAGAAGATCCGCCGCAAGCCCTACTCCGTCATCCTCTTCGACGAGATCGAGAAGGCCCACCCCGACGTGCTGAACGTGCTGCTCCAGATCCTGGACGACGGCCAGATCACCGACGCCCACGGCCGGAAGGTGAACTTTGAAAACACGGTCATCGTCATGACCTCCAACGCCGGCAGCGACCGGAAGGAGGGCAGCGTGGGCTTCAACAAGTCCGTCAACGAGCAGGGGAGAGACCGGGCCATGAAGGCCCTGCAGCAGTTCCTGCGGCCGGAGTTTATCAACCGGGTGGACGAGATCGTCTACTTCAACAAGCTGACGGAGGAAAACTTCCGCCCCATCGCCCGGCTGATGCTGGACGAGCTGAAGGAGAGTCTAAAGGAGAAGGGCCTGACCTTCGCCTACGACGAGGCCCTGGTGGACTATCTGGTGAAGAAGTCCTACTCCGCCGCCTACGGCGCGAGGAACCTCCGCCGCACCATCCAGAAGGAGGTGGAGGACGCCTTGGCCTCTGCCATCATCAACAGCTACGACCACCCCATCACCCACATCGCCGCCACGGCGGAGGAGGGCAAGGTGGTCCTGCACACCCTGTAAGCGCCGTCCTGTGTGGAAAGGAGAGGAGACCCCATGCTGTTTCGTAAGGATATCGAGCCCCGGTGCGCCTACTGCGCCAAGGGCAGCCCCATCAGCGACCGGGAGGTGGCCTGCCCCCGGAAGGGCGTGGTGGACGCCTCGTTCCACTGCTCCCGGTTCCGCTACGACCCCCTCAAGCGGGTGCCGCCCCGGCCGGTGAAGCTGGAGACCGGGAAGCTGACGGAGGAGGACTTCCGGCTGTAGGCCGGGGAGGTCTCCCGTCAGCGGAGAGAATAGGACCAGGAGGGAAGAGCCGATGGAGCTGTGTGTAAAGCGCTTTGACCAGCTGACGCTGGACGAGCTGTACGACATCATGGAGCTGCGGGTGGCGGTGTTCGTGGTGGAGCAGACCTGCCCCTACCCGGAGATCGACGGCCGGGACAAGGGGGCCTACCACGTGTTCCTGCGGGACGAGGCGGGCATCCAGGCGTACCTGAGGGTGCTGGACCGGGGCGTGTCCTTCCCGGAGGTCTCCATCGGTCGGGTCATCGCGGTGAAGCGCCGCCAGGGCCTGGGCACGGAGATCCTGCGGGCGGGCATCCGCACGGCGGTGGAGAAATTCGGTGCCGACGCCATCCGCATCGAGGCCCAGACCTATGCCCGCTCCCTCTACGAGAAGCAGGGCTTCCGCCAGGTGTCCGAGGAGTTTCTGGAGGACGGCATCCCCCACATCCAGATGCTCCTGCGCTGGGGGGAGGGGCAAAAATAACCCTTGCGTTTTGCCCTGCCATTTTGTATAATAGTGAACATCCGTTTTTGGATAAAAATACCTGTACAGAGGAGTGTGAAAACATGGCCGAGGAAATGAGGACCCCCCTGGCGGAAGAGCCGGCGGAGGCCGAGAGCAAAAACTTTATCCATCAGTTCGTCGACGAGGACATCGCAGAGGGCGGTCAGTTCCAGGGCATGACCGTACACACCCGTTTTCCCCCGGAGCCTAACGGCTATCTGCACATCGGCCACTGCAAGGCCCTGTGCATCGACTTCGGCACCGCCGAGAAGTACGGCGGGCTGTGCAACCTGCGCATGGACGATACCAACCCCTCCAAGGAGGACGTGGAGTACGTGGAGGCCATCCAGGAGGACATCCATTGGCTGGGCTTCGACTGGGGGGACCGGTTTTTCTACGCCTCGGACTACTTTGAGCAGATGTACCAGTGTGCCGAGGGGCTGATCCGCAAGGGCCTGGCTTATGTCTGCCAGCTGACCCCAGAGGAGTTCAAGGAGTACCGGGGCGACGTGAACACCCCCGCCCGCAGCCCCTACCGGGACCGCCCCATGGAGGAGAGCCTGGACCTGTTCCGCCGGATGCGGGCAGGGGAGTTCCCCAACGGGGCCATGACCCTGCGGGCGAAGATCGACCTGACCAGCGGCAACTTCAATATGCGGGACCCGGTGATCTACCGGATCAACCACGCCCATCACCACCGCCAGGGGGACAAGTGGTGCATCTACCCCATGTACGACTTTGCCCACCCCATCGAGGACGCCCTGGAGGGCATCACCCACAGCCTCTGCTCCCTGGAGTTTGAGGACCACCGCCCCCTGTACAACTGGGTGGTGGCCCACTGCGATCTGCCCGCCAAGCCCCGGCAGATCGAGTTTGCCCGTCTGGGGCTGGACCACACGGTCATGAGCAAGCGGAAGCTCCGGGCCCTGGTGGAGGGCGGCCGGGTCTCCGGCTGGGACGATCCCCGGATGCCCACCCTGTGCGGCCTCCGCCGCCGGGGCTACACCCCCCGGTCCATCCGCAATTTCTGCGAGCGCATCGGCGTTGCCAAGGCCAGCTCCACGGTGGAGTACAGCTTCCTGGAACACTGCCTGCGGGAGGACCTGAACGAGACCGCCCAGCGGGTCATGGCCGTTATCCGGCCGGTGAAGCTGACCATCACCAACTATCCCGAGGGCAGGTCCGAGACCCTCACCGTGGAGAACAACCCCCTGGACCCCGCCGCCGGCACCCGGGAGGTCACCTTCTCCAGGGACCTGTGGATCGAGGCCGACGACTTCCTGGCCCAGCCGGTGCCCAAGTATAAGCGGCTCTACCCCGACGGGCCGGAGTGCCGCCTGAAGGGCGCGTACCTCATCCGGTGCGTGGGCTGCGAGACCGACGAAAACGGCAATGTCACCCGGGTGCTGGCCACCTATGACCCCGACAGCCGGGGCGGCGATCCCGCCGACGGCCGGAAGGTGAAGGGCGCCACCATCCACTGGGTGGACGCCGCCACCGCCGTGGACGCGGAGTGCCGGCTCTACAGCGACCTGTTTTTGGACGAGAGCCCCGACGCCACCGACAAGGACTTTTTGGAGTGCCTGAACCCCGATTCCCTGGAGGTGGTCACCGGCTGCAAGGTGGAGGCGGGCCTGAAGGGCGCCGTGGCCCCTGCCAGCTTCCAGTTCATGCGCATCGGCTACTTCTGCCTGGACAGCAGGGACTCCGCCCCCGGCCATCTGGTGTTCAACCGCTCCGTAGGACTGAAGGACAGCTTTAAAAAGTGATACGCCCCGTATGCGGGAAGAAAAACCAGGCAGGCAGCCGATGTATCGGCCGCCTGCCTGGCGTTTGTGTGGGGGATTATCCGCGGCAGCCGCAGTACTGCTTGGCGCCGTCGTAGTCCCGGGGCATATCCACGCTGTTGGGCGGGAAAAACTCGCCTACGGGGAACGCGATGGACTGGAACAGCTGGCAGGGGTCGTCGCTGCCGCAGCCGTTGGGGCACTCCTTCTCCGGCATGCAGTAGTCGTACACCGGCATAAGCAGCTGACTGTCCCGCTCCAGGCGGACGATGGAGAACTGGCCCAGGGTCACCAGGACCCGGCGGCTGTCCTCGCCCATGGTCAGGTCGCTGGCAAAGCACTGGCAGACGCCGCCGGGGATCTCGCAGATGTCGCACTCGCAGCAGCGGCAGTCGCAGCACTCGGCGATCTTGGCGTCCAGCACAATGGGATCCACCGCCTCTACCACCGCGATGGGCATGTTGCTCTGCTGGATGTTCTGGCGGTCCAGGCCGCCGGGACGGGTGCGGGAGGAGAAGATTTTGGCGCTGCCCTCGCTGCCGAAGAGGATCACCCGCTTGTCAAAGACGCACAGGCCCTCCACCTCCTGGGGCCGGGGGCAGTTGGTGTAGGCGTTGAGGGTGACGCGGTAGAAAAAGCGCATATCCACGGTGTAGAAGCCCCGGTTGAACACCACCGGCTCCACGTCGATATAGGTGTACAGCAGCTCAGCCTTGCCGCCCTTGACGGTCTGGGCGCGGCTGAGGACATCCTGACTGGCCGCCGTAGGATAGAACCGCAGCTCCTCCACGCAATCTTTGTCTTTGCAGCTATCGTAAATTTTTCTGGTATGGATGCAAACGGCCTCGCAGCTGTCCGGGCAAGTGGACACCGGGCCGGGGACGATACGTTCAGCCATAGTTGACCTCCTAATAAGTAGCTGATTGTGTCGGGCTCTCGCCTTCAGTCCAGTGTATGCGCCGGCGGCTGGGTGGTGAAATACCCTCTGTACAAATTCCGTCGGAACAGGTATAATATGGGTGGGAGCAGGACCTGTCCCAGGGAGGTATCTTATGGCTGAGTTTGGATTTATCAGCGACAAGCTGGAGATCAAGTTCCTGATTTTGTATATCGCGGCCCGCCTGATCCAGCCGGTCCGCTTTGAAATGCTCCAGGAGGCCAGCATGTGCGACGGCGGGGTGGACTACTTCGGCTTTTCCGAGTGCCTGGCCGATCTGGTGCGCACGGAGCATCTCACCGTGGACGGCGAGGGCCAGTACGCCATCACCGAGAAGGGGCGGCGCAACAGCGCGATCTGCGAGAGCAGCATCCCCTACTCCGTGCGGATGCGGGCCGACGAGCAGCTGGCCGTCCTCAACGAGCAGCTCAAGCGCCGCAGTCTGGTGGGGGCGTCCATGGAGCCCCGGGAGGGCGGCTACACGGTGAAGCTGTCCCTCAGCGACGAGCTGGGGCGGCTCATGGGCCTGGAGCTGCTGGTGACCCGTGAGGATATGGGTAAGGAGCTGCAAAAGAACTTCAAGGCCCACGCCGAGGAGATCTACACCAAGATCATGGCCCTCCTCTACGGGGGGAATTGAGCGGAAACAGGCATACAGCAAAGGAGCCGTCCCGGCATTTGAACCGGGACGGCTCCTTTATTGCGCTTATCGTTTACCCTGGATATAGTCCTCCGCGGCCAGCAGCACGTCCTCGTCGGTGGCGAAGGTCACCAGGGGCCGGGCGTCCCGGAAGGGAAACCAGCCCAGCCGGCGGATCTCCTCCTCCTGGGCGTGCTCCACGCCGCCGGTGGGGACGGCGATGAAGAACACCACGTCCTTTACCACCCCCGGGGCAGGGTAGTAGGTGACCACCTGGCGGAACCGGGTGTCGATGTCCACCTCCAGGCCGGTCTCCTCCCGAATCTCCCGGCGGGCGGTCTCCTCCTCAGTCTCCGCGCCCTCCATGTGGCCCTTGGGGAAGCTCCAGTGGCTGGCGCCGTGCTGGGCCAGCAGATACTGGTGGTCCGCCGCCGTGCCCCGCCAGATGACGGCGCCGCAGGATTTCTCCTCCCGGGCCTTGCGGAACACGTCGCCGTCCCAGACGCCGCCATGGGCGCCCAGCTCAAAGTGCAGCTTGGCGATGCCCAGGTCCACCTGGGAGAAGGCCGTGTCCTCCGTGGTCCTGGCCAGCACCGTGCCGTCGGCGCGCCAGGTGAAATGGACCGGCTGCCGGTTCATGGCGGAGGGGGCCCGCTCTACGGCGGCGATGCCCCGGGCGAACCAGGCGGGGGCCAGGTCCAGTCCCTCCGCCAGCTGGCCGGCGGGCTTGGACTTCCGGGCGGCCACGGCGCGGATAAGCTTCTCCCGGCCGGTGGGCGCCTGGTAGGCGAAGCCGATGGCCACAGCACACACCAGCTCCAGGCCGGGCCCCAGCAGGGCGCGGCAGCGCTCCTTGTCGTAGGTGCCGCCCACCCAGCAGGTGGAAAGGCCCATGGCCTGGGCGGTGAGGACCAGCTGCTCCCCGCAGCAGCCGCACCGCTCCTGCAGGCGGGGCGCGCCGGCGGGACCGGCCAGCAGGAGGTAGTTGCGCACGCCCGTCAGCATCCCGTAGCTCTTGGCGATGGAGTCAAAAGGGGAGGGGTCGTCACAGACCAGGCGGATGTCCAGGCCCTCCCGGCGGTTCAGTTGCCGGATGAGCTTCCCCAGCTGCTCCCGCTGCCCGGCGGGGATGGGGTCGGGACGGTAGGCGCGCACAGAGCGCCTGGCGTCGATGGCTTCCAGTAGTGTCATAGCGTTTTCCTTTCCGGCCGCCGTCCGGCGGCGCAGAGAATCCATATGCCTTTAGTATAGCATACCGCCCGCTTCTGTCAAGAGATGGGACGGTGCAAGGGCATCTTGCAATTTGCGGGAAATATGGTATACTTTATTCCAACAAAGCAGGGGGAGGGGGAGAGACTGTGCTCTATGGTGCGATCCTGCTCTGCGCCGCCGCGGGCTGGTGGGCGGCGGAGCTGTTCGTGCGCCTTTCGCCCCGGGAGGCGGCGGTCAGCGGGCTGGCTGCGGGGACCTGCTGCGCCGTGGCGGCGTGGCTGCTGTCCCTGGTGGAGCTTCCCGGGCTGCTGGCAATGGCGCTTTTCCTGCCCCTGGGGGCCGTGCTTCCCATCCAGCAGACCAGAAGCTGGGAGGAGCGGCTCATTGCCCTGTGTCTGGCGTCCGGCGGCGCCGCCCTGCTGGGCTGCGCCTGCCAGGGGCTGGGGACGCTGCCGCCGGTGTGGGCGGTCTGCGCCGGGCTGGCGATGACGGCGGTGTTCTTGGCGGCGGCCCACGCCCTGCGGGGCCAGTACCCGCCGGAGGACTGGCGGGAGTTTTTTGACGGCGGGGGACAAGAGCGGCTGACCGTCCGGCGGCGGCATGTGCCCATGGTCCTGGGGATCATGGCCCTGGGGGAGCTGGCGCTTTTCTGGGGCGGCCTGCCGGCGGCGGGCGCCCTCCGGTGGGCTGGTCGTCTGCTGGCGGCCTCGGCGCTGTACTGGGGCGGGGTGTACCTGGTCTGTCTCATGGTGGCCTACCGGCGGGAGAAGCTCACCGCCCTCATCGACCAGGACTATCGCAACGAGATGCAGGCGTTTATGAGCGTGATCCGCTCCCAGCGCCACGACTACAACTTCCACGTCCAGGCCCTGTCCGGCCTGATGGAGCGGGGGGACCTGGAGGAGTGCCGGGCCTATGTGGACGCGCTGGCCCGGGATTCTGCCGACATGAACACCATCCTTCCCATCCAGGACCCGGCCATCGCGGCGCTGATCTTCAGCTTCCGGACCATGGCCCGGGAGTACGGCATCGAGCTGTACCTGGACATCCAGAACGACCTGTCCGCCGTGGTCACCAGCGTCTACGAGACCAACAAGGTCATCGGCAACCTGCTGCAAAACGCCATCGACGAGGTCCGCACCCACGCGGACAAGTCCTTCGGCATCTACCTGTACATCCTCAAGCGGGGGGAGGACTGCGTGATCCACGTGGCCAACAAGGTGAACCTGCCCCAGGACACCAGGACCTACCTCCAGGACATTTACAAGCCCGGGCTGTCCACCAAGGACGGCCATGAGGGCATCGGCCTCAGCAGCATCCAGAACCTGCTGAGCCGGTACCGGGGGGTGCTCTACTCCCGGCTGGAGGGCGATATCATCCACTTCGTGGCGAAGATCCCCATGGAGCTGCAAGGAGGTCCCCAATGAGACAGATCCGGGTCCTGATCGTGGACGACGACAAGAACTCCCTCTACCGGTCCCGGGCCGCTATGGAGCGGCTGGTGGAGCCGGGGTGCATCTACTGCGCCCAGAACGCCGAGGCCGTGATGGACCTGCTGGCCCACGAGAGCATCGAGCTGGCCTTTCTGGACATCGACATGGCGGACACCAGTGGCTTTTCCATCGCGGACTACCTGCGGGAGAACTACCCCCAGGTGCGGTACGTGTTCCTCACCGGCTACGTGGACTTTGCCGCACGCAGCTACGACTACGAGCCGCTGGACTTCCTCACCAAGCCCATCGACCTGATGCGCCTGCAAAAGACCCTGGAGCGGTATGAGAGCCGGGAGAAGCAGAGCGCCCGGGACTACGCCCGGGAGCGGGTGGCTCTGGACACCAGCGAGGGCTTCCTGCTGCTGCCCCCGGAGGAGATCGCTTTCGTGGGGAAGGAGAACCGGATGGTGAAGATCCACTGTCGGAACGGGCGGACCTATCTGGTGCGCCACTCCATGGACGATATGGAGAAGGTGTTCTCCGACTTCGGGTTCTTCCGCATCCACCAGTCCTACATGATCCCGCTGGCCAACATCGTTTCCGTGCGGCCCGCCCGGTTCGGCCGGACCTACGAGGCGGTGCTCAGCGACGAGACCTGCCTGCCGGTGAGCCGGGAGAAGTACCAGAAGCTTCGGGATTTCCTGGCCAGCCGGGGCGTGCAGTTTTTATAATTCAAACGAGGCGGCTTTGCCGCCTCATTTGAATTCACTGCGCTTCGCGCCTCGCCCCCGTGGGGGCTCGACGCACGCTACGTGCAAAGAGTTTTTTGCGCGGCGGAGCCACGCAAAAAAGGGAATTTGATTAGATTAGCGCTGCGGCGCGGAGCTTGGGCCGGCGTCTCGGTTGCACTCACTGCGCTTCGCGCCTCGCCCCCGCGTGGGGGGCTCGACACACGCTCCGTGCAAAGAGTTTTTTGCGCGGCGGAGCCACGCAAAAAAGGGAATTTGATTAGATCAGCGCTGCGGCGCGGAGCTTGGGCCGACGCACGCTGCGGCGCAGAAAAATGCCGCCCCATGGGGGCGGCATTTTTCACGGTCATTTCTCCTTGTAGTACAGCAGGCAGTGGCAGTAGCCCTCAAAGTCAGGGTCGGCGCACTGGTCCCGGAACTCCTTACAGATGCACTTGTACTCCTCGGTCCGCTGGGTGCGGCAGGGGCAGTAGCCGCCGGTGGCCTTCAAACCCTCCCGGACCGTTTTCACCACCTCGGCGTTCTCGTTGACGCGAATTCGTCCCATGGCTTCCTCCTTAGTCGTACAGCAGCTTGGCGATCTCGGCGTTCATGACCGCCCGCTCCCCGTGGTGCTTGCCCTCGTAGAACAGCTCCCCGTTCCGGAAGTACTTCAGGGTGGGGACTGCCCGGATGTGGTACCGCTCCTGAAGCTCAGGGCAGTTGTCCACGTTCACCTTCACGAACCGGATGAGGGGCATGTCGTTGCTCATCTCGTTGTAGATGGGCTCCAGCATCTTGCAGGGGCCGCAGTGGGTGCCGTAGAAGTCCACCGCCACGTAGTCGGCCTGGATCAGCTCGTCAAAGGTCTTGTCAGTCGCTTCGTATACCATGGCTCAATCCTCCAAAAACTGTTCCGTGTAGCTGCCCAGCAGGTCCAGGGCCTTTTCCATGGCGAATTTCCCCTGGATCATGCTGTCGCAGCTGGTGGCACGCAGGGCCTCAACGGTCATGCCGTGCTCCGCTGCCAGCTTCTCCAAGCCCTCCCGGCACACGTCCTCCAGATTGAGGCCGAACACATGCTCCACCACATAGGCCTGGACCACAAAGTCGGTGAAGGCCCACTCCTGCTCGCGGTACATCTTCTCCTTGGCCTGCTCCTCGGTGAGGAAGTCAAAGCCCTCCTTGGGAATTTTGGGGTCCATGCCGGCCTCCACCAGGGCGTTGTACAGGGAGTTGATCCGGTCCCACATCCAGGCGTCCTTCTCCTCCTGGTCGATGGAGATCTCGGAGTGGGCCTTGATCTCGTCCAGCAGGAAGCTGGCGGACTGGTACTTGGCCCGCATCCGGTTAAACTCCCGCTTGTCCGCCCGGTACCAGTCGTAGTACTCCGCCACGGTGTTCACGCCGTCGATGTGCTCCGCCTGGACCAGCGCGTCGCCTACGGGCATGTTGGCCCGGCGGAGGATGCGCTTGACGGTGAGCGTCACCTCCCCCTCGGGGAGGGAGACGGTGCGGCGCTCGCCCACCTTAGCGCCCAGGCAGGCGTTCTCCAGGGCGCCGTCACAGAGGCCCTGGCCGGGGAAGAACAGCAGCGTCTCCCGGTTCCACCGGGGGCAGGCGCTCTCGCCCCGGCAGGCCACGCTGTCGCCGGTCTGGACCGTCTCCGGCTCCATCTCGTAGGCGTGGTTGTGGCTCAAAGTCTCCAGCCGGTCGGCGATCTCCTCATCGGGGACCCGCCAGCGCAGACGCTCGGCGGGGATCACCGACTGCTTATAGTCGTACAGCCTGGTGATAGTCGATTTCATGCTTACCTTTCCTCCTTCTCACGCGGTGGCCTTGCTGGCGAAGGCCCGGTAGTACTCGTTGGTGGCCAGCAGCTCCTCCGGGGTGCCCTCGGCCTCCACGGTGCCGTCCTTCATGACGATGACGTGGGTGGCGGCCCGGGTGGCGGCGTAGCTGTGGGCGATCATGACGGTGGTGCGGCCCCGCATCAGGTTGTCCAGGGCCTCGCTCACCAGACGCTCGCTCTTGGCGTCCAGGCTGGCGGTGGCCTCGTCCAGCAGGAGATAGTCGGGGTTGCGCATCATGGCCCGGGCGATGGCGATGCACTGGCGCTGGCCGCCGGAGAAGTTCCCGCCGCCCAGGCCCACCGGCGCGTCGAAGCCGCCGGGGGTAGCCATGACAAAGTCGTACACGTTGGCCAGCTTCGCCACCCGCTCCAGCTCCTCGTCGCTGACCTTACGGCGCACGCCGTAGAGGATGTTGTCCCGGACGGTGCCGGACAGCAGGGGCTTATCCTGGGATACGATGGCGAAGGAGCCCCGCCAGGATTTCAGGTCGTAGCGCCGCACGTCCTCCTTGCCGAAGCGCAGGGCGCCGGTGTCGGCGTCGTACATCCGCTCCAGCAGCTTGAACATGGTGGACTTGCCCGCGCCGTTGGGGCCCACGATGGCCGTGACCTGGCCCTTGGGGATGCGGAAGCTCACGTTGTGCAGGGTGGGGCGGTCGCCGTAGGAGAAACTGAGGTCCTCTGCCACCAGGTCCTCGTCGGCCATGTCCAGGGGGATGCCCTCCCGCTTTTCCTCCGGTGCGTCCAGCACCTGGGCGATCTTCTCCATGCGGCCGTTGGCGGCCTTAATGTCGCCGTACAGCTGAACCAACTGGATGAGGCGGATGGCGACCATCGACGCCATGGTATAGAAGCCGATGAGCTTGCCGGTGGTGATGGCCCCGGACAGCACCAACTCCCGGCCCATGAGGAAGGTGATGGAGATAATGCACAAACTGAATAGCTCGATCAACAGCACGGAGCTGCTGGTAGTGAAGATGGACCACCAGCTGGCCCGGAACTGCTTGTGGAACAGCTTTTTGCCCCGCTCCTGCTCATAGGCCTCGGCGCGGGCGGCCTTCACCAGCCGCAGGTTCCGGGTCATCTCCACCAGGTAGCCCAGGGTGGTGGAGAAGGTCATCTGCGCCTTCCGGCCGGCGATTAGGTTCAGCCGGCCGAAGAGCCAGGCGAACGCAAGGAGCACGGGGAGCACCAGCAGCATGTACCGGGTCAGCTCCGGGCTGTAGGCGTTCATCTGCCGCAGGGTGACAATGCCGGAGTAGACAGCGCTGAACAGGAGAATGGCGACCCAGAAATACTCAGAGCTCTGGGAGGTGTCGGTGGTGACGCGGCTCACCAGGGCGTCGCCGCTCTCCCCGTCGTAGTACCGGGTGGGCAGGCGCATGAGCTTGTTCCACAGCTTGTTGCGCACGCCCATGTTGATCTTCTGATAGGCCCATCCTCCGGTGTAACTGATGGCCACGCTCATGATCGCCGAACCTACGGTGACCAGGACGAAGCGCACCAGCTTGCCCAGCTGAATGGTCTTCTGGGTGCCGTCGATGATGTTGGCGGTGAGGGTGGCGCTGGCCACCTGTAGATGGGTGTCGGCGGTGTTGAGTACCAGCACCAGGGCCAGCATGGCCCAGGGGATGGGGACGCCCTGGAAGATCTTCACATAGCGCATGAAGCGCGTTTTCAGGTTTTTCATTGGGCTGACGCCTCCTCTCTCTGCTGGGCCTCCACCATCTCGCGGAACAGCGGGCAGCTCTCCAGCAGCTCCGCACGGGTGCCCCGGCCCACCAGCCGGCCCTCTTTCAGGACGATGATCTGGTCCATCTGGGACACCAGGGACATGTCGTGGGTGACCATGAGGATGGTCTTGCCGCCGAACATGCGGAAGATGGTCTCCTCCACCGCCTGGGCGGTCTTGGCGTCCAGGGCGCTGGTGGGCTCGTCCAGCAGCAGCACGTCGGCGTTGCGCAGGAACTCACGGGCCAGCACCAGCCGCTGCCGCTGGCCGCCGGAGAGGGAGGAACCGTCGGCAGCGATGGCGGCGTCCAGCTGGCCGGGCATCTTCTCCACAAAGTCCCAGGCCCCGGCGCTCCTGGCGGCGTCGATCAGCTCCTGGTCGGAGACGGACCGCCGGATGCCGTAGGTCAGGGCCTCCCGCACGGTGCCGCTGAACACCCCCGCGTCCTGCTGGACGTAGGAGAACCGGCCCCGGAGCTGGGACAGGGACATGGTCTTCACATCCTGGTCCCCCAGCAGCACCCGGCCCTGGTCCACCTCGTAGAACCGCTCCAGCAGGTTCAGGGAGGTGGTCTTGCCGCTGCCGGTGAGGCCCACGATGGCCGTGGCGGTGCCAGCGGGGACGGTGAAGGACACGTCCTTCAGGGCGGGCTTCTCACCGTAGGAGAAGGACACGTGGTCAAAGACCACGGAGGGGGAGGGACCCTGGGAGGAGTCCTCCAGAGCCGCGGCCCTGGCCTCCGCCTCGGTCTGTTCCTTGGGGGCCTCCGCCAGCTCCACCGCCCGGGCCGCCTGGCCCTGGATGGACTTCAGGGACAGCCAGGTGGAGACCAGAGAGGAGATTTTGCCGTAAATGTTGGAGGAGAACAAAAAGAAGGCGATCCACTGGGTCATGTCGATACGGCCCATCTGCAGCAAGATCACGCCGAAGAGGATGATGGCGAGCTGCTGGACCACGGAGATGACGGCGCCGAAGCCGGTGGTGGCGCAGTCCACCTTGATGGCGTCAATGTTGGCGTCGAACAGGTCCTTGGAGGCGGCCTTGCCGTTTTTCAGCTCCTCCGGCTCCGTGCAGAACTGCTTGATCAGGGGCAGGTTCTTCACCCGCTCCGCCAGGTACCCGGTGAGCTGGCCGATGCGGCCGAAAATGCCCGCCTGGGCCTTGTAGGTCCAGCGGCCGATGACCCTGGAGTAGAGGTACTGCAGGGGCAGAGGGACCAGGATCGCCACCACCAGCAGGGGGTCGTACTCCGAGATGGTGAGGGTGGCTGATACCAGGTAGTACAGCTCGGGCAGCAGGGTGATGATGAGCCTTGCCAGCAACCGCACGGCATCCTCCAGGTCGTTGGTGACGGCGGAGGTGAGGGCGGTGGGGGTGTGGCTGTCGTAGTAGTCCATCCGCACCCGGGTCATGCCGCCCCAGATCTTGGTCCGGGCGTTGCGCACCGCCATGCGGCAGGCATAGCCCAGGATAAACATTTCCGCCGTGATTACAATAGCGAGGGTGATGTAGTAAATTACGGCATCGTGGAGGGCGGAGTCCTCCAGACTGCCGGACATGAGGGAGGCGGTGGTGGTGGGCAGGGCCAGCGTGACCTTGCTGTAGACCAGCTCCACCACAAAAGAAAAGCCCATCACCAGCCAGGGCAGGTCGATCTGTCCCAGCAGGCGGAAGAAGCCGCGCCAGTTGCCGCCGCCCTTGTCGGCAGCTTTCTTTTTCTTCTTTATGTCCATGATTCTTTCCCCTCAGCGCGGGCGGATCACTGGACGGTGCCGCCGGAGAAGTCTGCGTAGTACTCCACGTAGGCGCTGACAGTGGCTGAGGTGGTCATGCCATAGGACTCGAACATAACCAGGTTAGCCGCGAAGGTCTCGCCGTCCCGGTAGGAGCACAGGACGGTGGGATCGCCCTCAGCAGGGGTCAGGGTGGTGCCGTAGCCCTCATACAGCTTGATGACGGCCTGGGCGTTCTCCTCGGTGTCGCAAACCATGAACTCGTAGTCGCCCAGGGGCTGGTCGTTCTCGTCGGCGTAGAGGATGGTGTACATGGCGGTGACGCCGTAGTCCTTGGCGGGGTCCACAGCGGTGCTGTTCTCGTCGCAGTAGATCACATAGCGCTTGGCGTACTCCAGGTCAGCGGGGTCCTCGAAGGTGAAGTTCTCGGTCATCTTGATGGGGTCGGAGCCGGTCTCCTTGTCGCCGTCGCCGCTGTCGGTGGAAAACAGGGAGCAGCCCGCCAGGGACATGGCCGCCAGGGCCAGGGCCAGCACCGCGCACAGAACGTTCTTTCTCAGCTTCATGATCTTGTTTCCTCCTAAAATAAAATATGTATGTGGGGACGGCGGTTTGCCCCGTCCCGCTCACATAATAAACTCTGCCTCTTTTTCGCGCAAGGGGGTCCGACGCGTCCCGGCAAATGGCGTACCAATTCAGGCTTCTGGGCGGCGGATTTCGTCACGCTCCGCCCGCCGCGGAGGGATGGGGGAGGACAGGGAAATTATTGCGAGAGTATTAAGTTTATGAAAAACCTATGGAAAAAACAGGGGCGAAGGTATATACTATAAAAAATCCGATGCGGGAGGAGGGAATGTCCCGTGATGCGGGAGGAGCTGCTGGACAACGTATTTTTCACCTATGTCCCGTCCCGAAAGTTCAAAACGGCGTTGCTGAGCGCCCAAATCGTGTCGCCCCTGAGCCGGGAGACCGCCGGGCGCAACGCCCTGCTGGTGAACGTGCTGGGCCGGGGCACCGTGGACTACCCGGACCTGACGGCTCTGAACGCCCGGCTGGACCAGCTCTACGGCGCCCAGATCGAGCCCACCGTCCGGAAGATGGGGGAGAACCAGGTGTTCGGCTTTCAGGCCACCTGCGTGGAGGAGCGGTTCCTGCCCCAGCCGGAGCGGCTGCTGGAGCCGCTGGCGGACCTGCTGGGGGAGTTTTTCTGCCACCCCACCACCCGCAACGGCCGTCTGGTGGGGGACTACGTCCTCCGGGAGCGGGAGAACCTGTCGGACCTGATCCGGGGGGAGGTGGGCGACAAGCGGGGCTACGCCCTGCGGCGGCTCATGGAGGAGATGTGCCGCCAGGAGCCCTACGGCGTTCACCGCCTTGGGGAGGCGGAGCAGGTGGAGCGCATCTCCCTCCAGCGGCTGAACGGCCACTACAAGGCTCTGCTGCCCCAGTCGCGGCTGGAGCTGTTCTACTGCGGCGGCGCGGAGCGGGAGCGCGTGGCGGGGATGCTGCGCCGGGCCTTTGCGGCCCTGCCCCGGCAGGGGGCCGTGGAGCCCGCCGTTACGGCCAGGCGGAGCGCCCCCGAGACGCCCCGCCTGGTGGAGGAGACCATGGACGTGCTCCAGGGGCAGCTGTGCCTGGGCTTTCGCCTGACGGGGGAGGATCCCGCCGCCGCCATGGTCATGAACGCCATGTACGGCGGCTGTGACGGCTCCAAGCTCTTTATGAACGTGCGGGAGCGGCTGTCCCTGTGCTACGACGCCGCCAGCGCCTACCACCGGGAGAAGGGAATCCTCACCGTGTCCGCGGGAATCGACGCCGGGGACTACCGGCGGACCCTGGACGAGATCCTGGCCCAGCTGGAGGCCATGGGCCGTGGGGAGTGGACGGACCAGGAGCTTGCCGACGCCAAAAGCGCCCTCCAGAGCCATCTCCGGTGCCTGGAGGACTCCCCCGAGAGCCTGGAGGACTTCGCCATGGGCCGGGCGGCCTCCGGCAGCGACGAGACGGTCCCCGGCCTCATGGCCGCTTTGGAGGCGGTAACGCCTCAGGCGGTACAGGAGGCGGCCCGGGCTGTCCAATTGGATACCATCTACTTCCTGAGAGGGGAGGATACGCCGTGAGGGAACAGGACTACCCCCTTCTGGGGGAGCGGGTGCGGCGGCAGACGCTGCCCAACGGACTGGAGATCGTTGTGGTGGAGAAGCCCGCCCACGCCGGGAGCTACGCCCTTTTCGCCGCCCGGTACGGCGGCATGGACCTGCGCTTCCGGCTGGCCGACGGCTGGCATGACACCCCGGCGGGCACCGCCCACTATCTGGAGCATAAGCTGTTCGACACGCCCCAGGGCGGCGCGTCCCTGGAGCTGGCCCGGTATGGCGCGGTGGACAACGCCTTTACCGGCAGCGATATGACCGCCTGTTACTTCCACTGCGCCCGGGACTTCTACCAGTGCCTGCGGGTGCTGCTGCGGTTCGTGTCCCAGCCCCGGTTCACCCAGGAGAGCGTGGACCGGGAGCGGGGCATCATCGCCCAGGAGCTGCGCATGGAGAACGACGACCCGGATTGGCAGGTCTACGCCCGCCTGATGGAGTGCCTCTACGAGAAAAACCCCATCCGCGCGCCGGTGGCCGGCACGGAGGAGAGCATCCGCGCCATCACGCCCCAGACGCTCACCGACTGCCACCGGGCCTTCTACACCCCGGACAACATGGTGCTGGTGTGCGTAGGCGGCATGGAGCTGGAGCAGGTGGCGGCCCTGGCCGGGGAGATCTTGCCCGGACGGGGCGGCGGCGTCCCGGAGCGGGACTACGGCGGGAAGGAGGACCTGACCCCCTTCCGGCGGGAGAGCAGCGTGGACATGGAGGTGTCCGTGCCCATGTTCCTGGCGGGCTTCAAGTGCCCTCCCCCGGCGCCGGGGGAGGAGCTGCTGCGGCAGAGCATCATCGGGGATCTGGCCTGCGGCGTGCTCTTCGGGGAGTCCAGCCCTTTCTATGTCCGCCTCTACGAGGAGGGGGCCGTCAACAGCAGCCTGGGGGGCAGCTTCGACATCCTGCCCGGCGCGGCCTATGTGAACGCAGGCGGCGAGGCCAGGGACAGCGCCTATGTCTGCGCCGCCCTCCTGGCGGAGGCGAAGCGCCTGGGGGAGCAGGGCGTGGACGAGGCGCTGTACCAGCGGGTGCGGCGGGCTGTCTACGGCTCCATGCTCCGGTCCCTGGACTCCTTTGAGGACGTGGCCGTCAGCATGGCGGAGGGCTGCTTCCGGGGCTATGACTACTACCGGTTCCCGGAGGTGTTCCGGACGGTGGAGAGAGCCGACGTGGAGGCCTTCCTGCGGGAGAACATCACGGAGGAGCGCATGGCGGTGTCCGTCGTCCGCCCCAAAATTCATTGATCGGAGGATACGATCGTATGTCAGCGAGAAGTGATATGCCCATCAGCTTTCCCGGCCTCTTCGGGGACTGGGAGATCAATCCGGACCCGGTGGCCGTCCATGTGGGCAACGGCATCTACTGGTACGGCATTATCATCGGCCTGGGCCTGCTGCTGGCGGTGCTGTTCTGCTGCCGCCAGGGGAAGAAGTACGGCATCACCGAGGACAACGTCTACGACATGATGATCTGGCAGATCCCCCTGTGCATCATCGGGGCCAGGCTCTACTACGTGGTCTTTTACCTGGACCGCTACCGCCGCGCCGACGGCACCCTGGACTACGCCGCCATGCTGCGCATCTGGGACGGGGGCGTGGCCATCTATGGCGCGGTGATCATGGCCTTTATCGTCATCGTCCTGTTCTGCCGCCGGAAAAAGATCTACCCCTGGGCCTTCACGGACCTGGGGGTCATGGGCCTGCTCATCGGACAGGCCGTGGGCCGCTGGGGCAACTTTATGAACCGGGAGGCCTTCGGCGGCGAGACGACCCTGCCCTGGCGGATGCGGCTGTGGACCTCCGCCACCGAGTACATCGAGGTCCACCCCACCTTCCTGTACGAGAGCCTGTGGAACCTGGTGGGCCTGCTGCTGATCGTGTTCGTGGTGTCCAGTGCCAGGACCTTCGACGGGGAGAACACCTGCTTCTACTTCATCTGGTACGGCCTGGGCCGGTTCTGGATCGAGGGCCTGCGCACCGACAGCCTGTACCTCTTTGACCTTACGCTTTTCGGCCAGCCGGTGCGGGTGAGCCAGCTGCTGAGCCTGGTGCTGGTGCTGGCGGCCTTTATCGTGCTGCTGATCGCCAAGCGCCGCCATCCCCACGGCCAGGAGGGCCTGTACGTCAACCGCCTGGCCGCCGCCCAGGCGGCGTCTGCCTCACAGGCGGCGTCCGCCTCACAGGCAGCGTCTGCCTCACAGCCGGCGTCGGACGCACTGGCGGAGACTGCCGCTTCTCCGGAGGCCCCGGAGGAGGAGCTTGCCGCTTCTCCGGAGGCCCCGGAGGAGTCTCCCGCCCAGGAGGCGGAGCCCCCTGCCCCGGAAGACGGCCCGGAGGCGTAAGCGGAAACCCACACATGAAGCTCAAACGGCCCGGGCGGAGCAAAGACGCTCTGTCCGGGCCGTTTCCGCGGGAAAAACCGTATCAAAATGGGTGCGTCAGCTCTGGGCCTGGTCCGCAGGCTCCATGTGGAGCTGGGGGGAGAGGATCTGGTCCGTCTTGTACAGGAGGAAATCGTCCTCCGCGCCGCCCAGGGCCATGAGCAGCAACGGCTTGGACAGGGGCTGCTCCGCCGCCCGCCGGAGCTTGCGCAGCATATAGGGCACGCCGGGGGTCTCCGTCTGCTTCAGCAGCATCCGCTCCCCGTCGGCCACCAGCTTGACGATGCGCACGCAGGGGGTCTCCAGGAACTCCAGCCGGATGTAGAACACCGGCCGCTCCTCCTCGTCGTGGGTGAACCGGCCCGTGGCGGCCACCTGGTAGGAGCAGCCGCCGAAGGTCAGGGCCGTGACCCGGGGCCGTCCCAGCCCCACGCACAGCCGGTGGAGGGCGTCCTTCTCCCGGTAGATCAGCTCCGGCAGGCCGTCCCGGACGCTGACGGCGACGGACTCCACGCCGCCGGTATAGCTGTTATGGAGGGCCTGGAGGGCCAGGGGCATCAGGCCCACCGCCGGGGCCTTCTCGTCCCGGACGGTGAAGCACCGGTTCAGGAAGGGGGCGGCGGCCTCTGTGAGGCCCTGGCCCGGGCGGCTGTACCAGCTCAGGGAGCGGCAGCGCTCCTCCAGCTCCTCCCGGGCCTGGGGGTCCGCCGGCAGAACGTCGGGGAACTGCCCGCCGAAGTAGCGGCTGACGATCTCAAAGTACCGGCTCTCCTGAAAGTCGGTGTCCGCCCCGGCGTTGGTCACCACCAGCACGCCGCTGTCGGGATAGCCCAGCACGTTCTGCCCCAGCATCCCGTTGAACAGGAAGCTGCGCTCGTGGCGGCCCACCCAGATCTGGTAGCCGTAGTCGTAGTCTCCGATGGTGTGGGGCGGGAAGGCGTGGGCGGTGGTGGCCGCGTCCAGATAGGCCCGGCTGATGAGCTGCTGGCCCTGCCACTGTCCGCCGTCCAGCACCAGCTGGCCCAGCTTGGCCATGTCCTCAGGGCGGATATAGAGGCCCCAGCCTCCCTTTTCGATGCCCTGGGGGCATTTTTCCCACAGCACGTCGGTGATGCCCATGGGGTCAAAGAGCCGCTTCTGCAGCAGGTCCATCATGCTGCCGCCGGTCTTGCGGCGGACAATGGCGGCGAGCATGTAGGTGTTGAGGCTGTTGTAGGCGAACTCCGCCCCCGGCTCCCCCTTCTGGGCGGCGCCCAGGAACCGCCGGGGCCAGTCCTCCTCGGTGAGGGCCTCCGGCTCGCTGAAGAGGATGGAGGAGCGCATGGTCAGCAGGTGCTCCACAGTCAGCCCCTTCAGCCGCCGCTTTGCCGCCGGGGCGGCGATGTCGTCGAAGATATCCACCACCTTCTCCTCCAGGTCCAGGACCCCGTCGTCAATAAGCAGACCGATGGCCAGGCTGGTGACGGACTTGCAGGCGGAGAAGGTGTACTTGGGGCAGCGCAGGTCCTGGCCGCCGAAGGCGGCCTCGCACAGCACCTTCCCGTGGCGCAGGACCATCACGTCCTGCATGGCCAGGTCCCGGCCTGCCGACAGCTCCTCCAGGAACTTCTTCAAATGGCGGGAGGACACGCCCTCCTCCTCCGGGGACACCCGGGGAAAGGGCTGCTGGGCGGGGCGCAGGGGCAGGGCGGGCTTGTCCCCCTCCGGGGGCAGGAAGGGCTCGGTGGCGGCGCGCACGTCCGCCACCCGGCCAAGGAGCTGGAGGGTGCGGCTGGCGGTGGACAGATTCATAGAGAGGACCTCCTTACAGTCAAGAGATAACAGATTGACTATCATGTAACCACAAAATGGGAAAAAAGTAAATGGACAATCTGTAAACGTTGTCTGGACGGACTGTGAACAGAGGGCGGTTTTTGCGAAAAACCGTATTGCTTCCAGGCCGCCGGTGGTGCTATACTGTCGGCAGAAGTATTCTGCCCCTATTTTTCATCCGTATAAGGAGGACATTTCCCATGGAGCTTTACACCAACCAGACTGTTCAGGCCATCCTGCGCCCGGCGGAGGGCGCCTATCTCCAGACCCGCTACTACCTGCGGGAGGACGGCCCCGCCCTGGTCACCGTGGGCAGGGGGGAGGACTGGTCCCCTCTGGCCTGCAAGGAGGTCTACGCCCAGGCCGTCCGCACCGCCCAGGGGCTGGAGAGCGCCGGGTGCGCCGTGGAGCTGACGGCCGCGGCGGAGCTGGGCTTTCCCGGCCTCTGCGCCGCCCTGGAGGGCCTCTGGGGCGGCAGCTACAGGATGAAGAGCGCCCTTACCGGGGACACGGAGCCGCCTCTGGCCCTGTACGCCGCCGGGGAGGGCTTCACGCCGGAGCAGCTGCGGGCCGCCTGTGAGGTGGCCCGGTCCGTGGTCCAGGCCCGGAACCTGGTGAACCGTCCCGGCAACCTGCTGGACCCCGCCGGCCTTGCGGAGGCGGTGAGGGCCATGGCCGACGGCCTGCCCCTGGAGGCGTCGGTCTACGGGGCGGAGGAGCTGGAGTCCATGGGCCTCCAGGCCCTGCTGTCCGTGTCCCGGGGCGGCGGCGGCGCGTACCTGGCGGTGCTGCGCTACACCGGCGCGCCGGAGAGCGGGAAGCGCCTGGGCTACGTGGGCAAGGGCATCACCTGCGACACCGGCGGCTACTGCGTGAAGCCCGCCAAGTCCATGGCGGGCATGAAGGGGGACATGGCGGGAGCCGCCGCCGTGGCCTGCGCCCTCCGGGCCTTGGCCGCCAACGGGGCCAAGGTCAACGTCACCGCCGTGGTGCCCATCTGCGCCAACCGCATCTCCCACGAGGCAACTCTGCCCGGGGACGTGATCGGCTCCCTCTCCGGCCAGACCATCGAGGTGGTGAACACCGACGCCGAGGGCCGCCTGATCCTGGCCGACGGCCTGACCTGGGCCGCGGAGAAGGAGGGCTGCACCCATCTGGTGGACGTGGCCACCCTCACCGGAGCCATCTGCGCCATGCTGGGCCATGTGGCCGCCGGGGTCATGGCGGAGGACGAGGATTGGTACGGCCGACTGACCGAGGCCGCCGCCAAGAGCGGCGAGCGGTACTGGCGGATGCCCGCCTTCCCGGAGTATGAGAAGCTCATCGAGACCCCCCTGGCGGACGTGCGCAACAGCAGCAAGGACGGCTGCGGGGCCATCACCGCAGGACTGTTCCTGAAGAAATTCACCCGGGGCCTGCCCTGGCTGCACCTGGACATCGCCGGCACCGCCGACGTGTCCATCCCCGTGTGGAAGCACCAGGCGAAGGGCGCTACCGGCGCCGCTGTTGCCACGCTGTACCACCTGGCGGCGGACATGGAGGAGCGGTAACATGGCGCGGCGGGTGCTGGAGGTCTGCGTGGACTCCCTGGAGTCCGCCCTGGCCGCCCAAAAGGGCGGCGCGGACCGGCTGGAGCTGTGCTCCGGCCTGGTGATAGGGGGCCTGACCCCCAGCCTGGCCCTGTTCGACGCCGTGAGGGAGGCCACGGGCCTGCCAGTGAACGTGCTGCTCCGGCCCCGGTTCGGAGATTTCCTCTACACCTCCAGAGAGGTGGGGATCATGTGCCGGGACGCGGAGACCTTCGCCGCCCGGGGGGCCAACGCCGTAGTGGGGGGCGTCCTGCGCGCCGACGGCAGACTGGACCGGGGGGCCATGGGGGAGCTGATCGCCGCCGCCGGGCGCTGCCGCGTCACCCTCCACCGGGCCTTCGACGTGTGCCGGGACCCTGCGGAGACCTTGGAGGAGGCCCTGGAGCTGGGGGTGGACACGGTCCTCACCTCCGGCCAGGAGGCCTCCGCCTGGGAGGGCCGGGCCCTCATCGGGGCGCTTCTGGACCGGGCCGGGGACCGGGGGGACATCCTCATCGGCGGCGGCGTAGGCGCGTCCGCCATCCGGGACTTCCGCCGGCTGTATCCCGCCGCCCGCTGCTTCCACATGTCCGGCAAGGAGGTGCTGGACAGCGCCATGACCTACCGCAACCCCCGGGTCTCCATGGGCCTGCCCGGCATCAGCGAGTTCCAGGTCTGGCGCACCAGCGAGACCGCCGTACGAGAGGCGGCAAACGCCTTGAAGGAAGCGATCTGACATGGAAAAATACTTTACAAAATATACGGAGCGCATAGAGGCTGCCTGCCGCCGGAATCTGGCGGACTGGCCCCTGGTCCGGGAGGAGCTGGCGGCGGTGCTGCCGATCCTCCCGGCGGCGGAGGCCCTGTGTCTGCAGGCGCTGTACGCCGGGCTGGGTCCCCAGGACCTGGCGGGCCAGCCGGTGGAGCGTCTGCTGAGCGAGGCCCGGTGCGCCCTGGCGGCCCTGGAGGACCGCAGCTGGGCGATTCCCCAGGAGCTGTTTTTCACCTACGTGCTGCCGCCCCGGGTCAACAACGAGTGGCCCGACGGGGTGCGGCCCTGGCTCCGCCAAGAGCTGGCAGAGCTTGTAAAGGGAAAAAACTTCACAGACACGGCCCTGGAGGTGAACCGGTGGTGCCGCAGCCGGGCGGTCTACGCCCTCTCGGATGACCGGACCATCGCCCCGCTGGGCATGTGCCGCCGGACCCGGGGCCGCTGCGGGGAGGAATCCACCTTCCTCACCGCAGCCCTGCGCTCCGTGGGGGTCCCCGCCCGGCAGGTCTACGCCCCCAGGTGGTCCCACTGCGACGACAACCACGCCTGGGTGGAGTTCTTCGACGGCCATACCTGGCGGTACATGGGGGCCTGCGAGCCGGAGGAGTCGCCGGACGTGGGCTGGTTCACCGCCGCCGCCTCCCGGGCCATGCTGGTCCGCGCCCTGGCTCCGGACTGGGAGAGGGGCGGCTGCCGGGTGGTGAACGTCACGGACCGGTACGCCCCCACGGCGTGCCTCACTGTGACCTGCACCCGGAACGGGAGGCCGGCGCCCGGCGTCCCCGTCCGGTTCCAGGTGGTGAACGACAGCCGCCTGTGTACCATCTATGAGGCCCCCACCGACGCAAACGGGCAGGCGTCCCTGACCTGCGGCCTGGGGGGCCTGACGGTCTCCGCCTGGTGGGACGGCCGCCTGGCGGAGCGGCAGCTGGACACCCGCCGGGAGCGGTCCGTGATCCTCCGTTGGGAGGAGGGGGCGGACCCCGCCCAGCACGAGGAGGAACGCGTTTGGGAGCAGGTCCCACCGGAGGAGCAGATGCCCCCGCCGCCGCCGGAACCTTCCCCGGCTCACCGGAAGGCCCTGGCGGACTGCGAGGCGGCCCTTGCCCGCCGTCGGGCGGGCTTTCCCAGGGACGGCTCCCGCTGGCTGGCCCTGGCCGCCGGGAACTACCGGGAGATCGAGGACTTTTTGGCTCTGCCTCAGTTTACGGCGGAGGACAAGGAGGCGGTCCTGACCACCCTCACGGAGAAGGACTTTGCCGACGTAACGGCGGAGGCCCTGGCCGACGCTCTCACCGCCGCCCTGCCCTGGAAAGGGCGGTATCAGCGGCTTGTCTGGGTCAACTGGGTCCTGGCTCCCCGGGTGGAGCACGAGCCGCTGCTGCCTATCCGGTGCGAGCTGATGGGCCGCCTGGCGGGGGAGAGCCTCCGCACCGGTGAGGACGTACTGGCCTGGATGCGGCGCAACATCAAGCCTGTAAAGGATCATGGCCTCACAGACCGACGGGGGGACGCGGCGGGCTATGTCCGCCACGGCGTCTGCCCTGAGGCGGAGTGGGACCTTCTGGCGGCGCAGCTCTGCCGGGCCGTGGGCATCCCCGCCTTTGTGTCGCCGGACAGCGGGCAGCTCATGCTGATGGCGGAGGGGGGAGCCTATGCCCCCGGCAGCCGGAGGGAGGCTTTCCGCCTTCGGCTGACCGCGCCGGAGGGCCCTATGACCTACGGGGAGCACTTCTCCCTGGCCCGGTGGGCGGGTTCCGGATACCGCACCCTGGCGCTGGCCCACACCGTGGCGGACCACTGGGACCTGTTCCTCACGCCGGGGGCCTACCGGCTCACCACCGCCCGGCGGCAGGTGGACGGCAGCCTCAGCGTCCGGCAGCGGGACCTGGTCCTGGACGGGGACCGGACGGCGGCGCTGACGCTGGCCCCGGACCGGACAGGGGAGAAGCTGCTGCATACGGCCCTGCCGCCTGTCATGGCGTTTCCCTTTACAGACGGCGACGGGGAGGACTTGACGGCACCGACAGCCGCCGGAAGCCTGGTGATTTTGGCACAGCCGGGGGCGGAGCCTACGGAGCACCTGCTGCGGGAGCTGCTGGAGCTGGCGGAGGCCTACCGGCAGGGGGGCTGGCCTGTGGCTGTCCTGGTCTCCCGGCGGGAGGAGGCGGAAAAAGCCACCCTCCGGCAGGTGCTGGAGGCGCTTCCCAGCGCCCGGTGCCGCCTGTTTCGCGGCGACGCCTACCCGCTGCGGCAGGCCCTGGGGGTGGGGGACGCCCGGCTGCCCCTGGCCGTGGTCCTGGACCGGCAGGGCCGGGGCGTCTACGCCTGCGCAAACTACAACATCCGTACCGCACATACGATCTGGAAGATCCTTACAGGCATACATCCTTTTTCGCCGCAGAACATCGAAAATCGGAAGAATTAAGCCAAAACCCCGGGATTTCCTCGCCATATCCGGCACTCTATGGTAGAATGGTCCCATCAACAGACAGGAGGGGCCGGTATGAAGCGGTTTGATTCTCTGAAGATGGGGTCGCTGAAGACCCTGCGGGACATTTTGTGGGCGCTGACGGTCATCTACGGCATTGCCTGCGCTGTCATGGTGTTTGCCCCCATGCTGGACGCGCTGAACGCGGGCAGCATCCGGATGTACCTGGCCCCGTTCTTTGTGGGCTTTGTGCTGCTGCTTTTACTGTCCCGGGCAGTCCATTTGATCTACGGAATTTTGAGCGACGAGTAGCGCCGTTTTCCCCTGCAAAAGCCAAAGCGGCCCCGGCTGTGATCCCTTTTGGATGACAGCCGGGGCCCATTTGTTTTTCCTGAGCGAAACGCAGTTTCGCAATAAAGTTCTTTTTGATTCTTTTTCTTTCAAGAAAAAGAATGTGTGCCTCACGCCATACGTTCCTTGATGTGGCTAAGGCGGTCCAGGGCCTCCAGGAGGGTGGCGTCCTGCTTGGCGAAGTGGACGCGGACGATGTCGTTGACGCCGGCCTCGTTGAAGAAGGAGGTGCCGGGGACGCAGGCCACGCCCACCTTCCGCGCCATCTCCTCGCAGAAGTCCACGTCGGACTGGCCCTTTTTCAGGTATGGCCCAATGTTGGCCAGGACGAAGTAGGCGCCCTGGGGGTCGGTGAAGGGGATGCCAATATTCTTGAGACCTTCAGTGAACAGCTTCTTCATGTGGGCATAGTGTGCGCCGAACTCGTCGTAGTAGCTGTCGGGCATATCCAGACCCACCACGGCGGCCTCCATGAGGGGGGCGGGGGCGCCCACGGTGTTAAAGTCGTGGTACTGCTTGATGCGGTCCATGATGGGCTGGGGGGCAATGGCGTAGCCCAGCCGCCAGCCAGTGACGGAGTAGGTCTTGGACAGGCTGGAGCAGGAGACGGTGCGCTCCCACATGCCCGGCATGCTGTTCATATAGACGTGCTTGTGTCCGTCGTAGAGGATGTGCTCGTAGACCTCGTCCATGATGGCGTACACATCGTACTTGATGCACAGGTCCGCGATGAGCTTCAGCTCGTCGTAGGTGAACACCTTGCCGCTGGGGTTGGAGGGGTTGCAGATGAGGATGGCCTTGATACCCTGCTTAAAGGCGTCCTCCAGCACGTTGGCGTCGAAGTGAAAGGTGGGGGGGATGAGGGGGATGAACACCGGCTGGCAGTCGGCCATGATGGCCTGGGCCCGGTAGTTTTCAAAGTAGGGGGAGAATATGGCGATCTTGTCCCCAGGGTTGGTCAGGGCGAAAATGGTGTCCACCATGGCCTCTGTGGAGCCGATGGTCACCACGATCTCACGGTCCGGGTCCAGGGTCCGGCCCATGAAGCGGCCGCACTTCCGGGCCAGGGCCTGGCGGAAGTTGGGCGCGCCCATGGTGATGGGGTACTGGTGGGGGCCAAGGTAGCTCACCTCCGCCAGACGGTCCAGCATGGCCTTGGGCGGGTCAAAGTCCGGGAACCCCTGGGCCAGGTTGATGGCCCCGCAGTCGATGGAGATCCGGGTCATCCGCCGGATCACGGAGTCCGTGAACATCTTGTTCTTCCTGCTCATTTCCTGCATAACGCTCAGTCCTTTCAAAATAGACATACATACATTGGGCATACATTCTTTAGGCATACATTCTTTTTCTTGAAAGAAAAAGAATCAAAAAGAACTTTTTGACGCAAAACTGCGTTTTGCTTGAAAAGATATGATTTGAATGGTTCTCTACGGAAGGAGACTTCCCCAAAAGATACGCCGGCGAACTCGTTTTCCCGGGAAAAGAAAACGCCCTCCGCAAGAGAAACACCTTGCAGAGGACGAGAAAAGCTCCCGTGGTACCACCTCAGTTTGCCGCGCAAACGGCCTCGTGGGGTACGCGTCATACCCCAGGCGCTGTATCGGGCGCCCCCGTCGCCGCTTACGTCCGGGTGCCTGGCCCTGGACGGGTCAGAGGCTCCGGGTTCGGCGGGCCGCTCAGGAGGGAATTCGATGCCCGGCCCCACGCCGCCTTACACCGGCCGGCGGCTCTCTGAGAGGGGAGAATGGACATCTACTTGGCTCCGTCATCGCGTTGGCTATGATCTTACTGCATACTTTAGCACGTTTCCTTAGGCGCGTCAATGTTTTTTTTCGGGGGTTGCTGGCCCCGGGGGCTGCTGGGGGCTGCGCGCCCCCAGACCTGCGGTTCCTTTTCCCTCGCAGGAAAAGGAACCAAAAGTGCGCCCAGGGGGTTCCCCCTGGGAACCTCCTTGTATCGGGAGGCTATTCAATCCAAGAATTGCTCGTGCTTCCCAACTACCGATTCCTACGGGTTTCCAATCTCCAGAACCATCTCGAAGGACTTCGGCTGTCGCCCTTTCAAAGAGAGACCGGCTCCCGTTTTTTTCGCGTGAATAGATGGCTCTGATAGGCGGGTTATAGTTCTTGAAATTCCGAACCCGGCTCCCGTTATGCGCACGAATAGATGGCTCTACCCCTTTAACAGGGCGATAGCCGGAGTCGGAATAGATGGTTGTATAGATCAGAAACCCGAAGGAATCTGTTGTTCAGGGGGCATTATAAACTCTTCATACGTACAATCTATCGACACCAAGGGGTTCCAAGACCGTAGGTCTTGGCGCACTTTTGGGTACTTTTCCTGCGAGGGAAAAGTACCCCGCCCGTGGGTGCGGGAACCCACAAAG
>DBFJQM010000018.1:0-95197 GCA_048404665.1 Candidatus Pelethomonas sp. | reverse complement strand
GCCCACCCTGGACATCCCCTCCGCCCCCTACTGGTACGACGACGAGGACCCGAAGATCTGGTGGTGCGAGGAAAACCAGGGGGTCCTGAAGCCCTACCACCCGGAGGAGATCGGGTACGAGGTCATCCAGGGCGGCGGCACTGCGGAGGGGGAGCTGCTGGGCGGTTGCCTGGACGTGTTCGTGGAGCTTCTGGGCACCAGACTGTGGCCCTCCCTGGACCAGTGGCGGGGGAAGCTGCTGTTTGTGGAGACCAGCGAGGAGGACATGTCCTGCGATCAGCTGACTTGGCTGCTGCGGAACCTCGCCGCCCAGGGCGTCTTTGACGTGATACACGGCGTCCTGGTGGGGAAGCCCGCCCGCCGGAGCAAGTATGAGCCCTACAAGGCGGTGTACCGCCGGGTGGTGGGCATGGAGGCCGGGCGGCCGGATCTGCCCATCCTGTACAACGTGAATTTCGGCCACGCGGAGCCCATCGGCATCCTCCCCTACGGCCTGCGGTGCCGCCTGGACGCGGAGAACCGGACGCTGACCCTGCTGGAACCCGCCACAACGTAACGAAAGAGCGGACGAAACGTAAGTTTCGTCCGCTCTTGGATTCCTAGGAGGCCTGGTCCTCCGCCAGATGGATGGTCCAGTGCTCCAGGCCGTAGAAGCTGCTGCCGGGGGAGGGGGAGACGCCCTCCACCACCGACCGGTGGGTCAGCACGGAGATGGACCGGAAGCACAGGGGGGCGAAGGGACACTGGGTCTGGAGGTGGGTACACAGGGCGGCCACGGCTCCGGCCCGGTCCTCCCGGGAGGCCAGGCTGGTCAGCAGAAAGTCGGTGCTCTCGCTGGCATAGCCGCCGTAGTTGAGGCTGCCGCCGGAGACGATCAAATCCGTCACGTCCCAGTCGGCGGTGAGCCGCACCTCCCCCAGGTAGAGGTCAAAGTCGCCGCTCTCCAGCCGGGCCAGATACTCCTCCCAGGGCAGGGCCTCCACCGAGACGGTGAGGTCCAGCAGGGACATGGAGCTGGCGATGAACTCCGCCTCGGCGAGGCGGTAGGAGCTGTCGCTGTTGACCAGGAGGGTGACCTGCCGGGGCTCGCCGGTGTCCAGACCGGCGGCGCGGAGGGCGGCCAGGGCCTTTTCACTGTCATAGGCCCGCTCCAGGGACGCGGGGTACAGGGAGGACAGAGGGGAGACCGGGAACTGGGCGGCCACGGCGTGGCCGGAGAGCAGGGCGTCCGCCAGCATCTCCCGCTGGAGCCCCAGGCTGAAGGCGGACCGGAGGGCGGCGGAGGCAAACAGCCGCCCCTCCCGGACGTTGAAGCCGATGAACTGCATGAGGGTGGTGGGCCGCTCCGCCGCTGCCGTCTGTCCGGCGGGGAGCTCCGCGGCGGCGGGGTCCGCCGTCAGCAGCTCCACCTGGTGGGAGGCGAAGAGATTGGCCGCCGTCTCCTGGTCCTTGGCGTGGACCAGGGCGATGCGGTCCACCGGCAGGGCGAGGCCCTGCCACCAGTCCTCCCGGGCCGCGAGGAACGCCTCGCCGCCGTCGTCGGTGAGGACGTAGGGGCCGGTGCCCACGGGGACCTGGCGGCCCTCGGTGCCGTGCTTGGTGACAGGGATGTCCAGCAGGGCGGGCAGGTCCCGGTTTGGCGCGGACAGGGTGATGGTCACCGTCCCCGTCCGGCTGTTGTTGGTGACGCCGGTGACGGCGCGCAGGCGGTAGCTGTACCGTGGGGAGGCCGCCGCCCGGCGGAGGGTCTCCGCCACGTCCCGGGAGGTGAGGGCGCTGCCGTCGCTGAAGGTGACGTCCTGGCGGACGGTGAGGGTCAGCGCCGTCCCCGTCTGGTCCCAGCTGTAGTCTTGGCACAGCAGGGGGACCGGGGTGAAGGTCCCGTCCAGCTGGAACAGCGGCTCATACAACAGGGAGGACAGCTCCAGGGGCAGCCCCTCGCCGCAGGTGATGGGGTCCAGGCTCTGGTCCCGGTGGTAGGCCAGGGAAAAGACCTCCGGGTACTCCGGCGCCTCCGGCTGGGAGGGGAGCTGTTCCTGGAGGCCGGAGATGTCCGTCTCCAGCCGCCCCGTCTCGTCCGGGTCCGGCTGGGCGGAGCAGCCCGCCAGCGCCAGAAGCGCCAGCAGGCAGGCCATGAGCCGCCTCACAGCGCTGCCTCCCGGGGACGCAGACCGATGAGCGCCCCCTGGAGCCCCCGCCTGGTCCCGGTGATCCGGTGGCTCCAGTAGAGGTCCCGCCGGCAGGCGGTGCAGGTGGGGCAGACGTCGATGCGGTCCGCCCTCACCCCGGCCTCCCGCAGCCGCCAGGTGTTGATGGCCTTCAGGTCCACGGACCACTTGCCTGGCCGGTCCGCCAGGGGCCGCATATAGGCCTCCGCGCCGCTTCCCAGGGCGGCCAGCATGGCCTCCGGCACATCGTCATGGGTCTCGAAGCAGCAGGGGCCGATGCCCGCCCCGACAGCAGCCTGGATATTTTCCGGCCTTGCGCCGAAGAGGCGGCCCATCTCCCGGACGGCCTTGGCGGGCAGGTCCAGGGCGGTGCCCCGCCAGCCGGCGTGGACCGCGCCGATGGACCGGGACACCGGGTCGTGGAGCAGCAGGATGATGCAGTCGGCGGAGAAGACCATCAGATTCAGTCCCGGCTCGTTTGTCACCAGAGCGTCGGCGGTGTAATCCCTGTCGGCAAAGAGCCCCTTGCCCCGGTCCGCGCCGGTGACATGCCGCACCGTGTCCTCATGGACCTGCCTGGACCGGACCACGTCCCGGACGTCCGTCCCCAGGGCGGCGCAGAACCGGCGGTAGTTCTCCAGAACGTTTTCCCACTTGTCCGGCTCCGGCCCGCTGCACTGGAGGTTCATAGACGCGTAATATCCGCTGCTGACGCCGCCCAGCCGGGTGGAAAAGCCGTGGACGATGCCGGGGCAGTCCTCCAGCACGGAGGAGGTGTGGTAAACGAGGCCGTTTACATCATGGGTGGTAAAAGGCATAAGGACCTCCTTTTTTGTTATGCCCCTGCCGGGGCGGGGGCTGGGGGGCCTGCAGCCCCCAAGGCTTTTTGCCGCCACTCCGTGGCACTACTTCTTTTGGGGCTTCCAGCCCCGGGGGGGGATTCTGGGGGCTGCGCGCCCCCAGACCTGCGGTCACTTTTTGCTCGTGCAAAAAGTGACCAAAAACACGCCAAGACCATACGGTCTTGGAACCCCTTTTATCGGGAGGCTGTGCAATCCAAGAATTGCTCGTGCTTCCCAACTACCGATTCCTACGGGTTTCCAATCTCCAGAACCATCTCGAAGAACTTCGGCTGTCGCCCTTTCAAAGAGAACCTGGTACCGTTTGGTGCGCGAATAGATGGCTCTGCCCCTTTAACAGGCCGACAGGCGAAGTCGGAATAGATCATTGTATAGATCAGAAACCCGAAGGAATCTGTTGTTCAGGGGCATTTACGATTCTTCACCTGTATTGCAGTTCGACATCAAGGGGTTCCAAGACCGTAGGTCTTGGCGCACTTTTGGTCACTTTTCCTGCGAGGGAAAAGTGACCCGCCCGTGGGTGCGGGAACCCACAAAGCAATTTAAAGGGCAAATAAGTCTGCCCCCGCCCGCAGGGCGGAGAAAAGGTTGGGGGCGCGCAGCCCCCAGAATCCCTCCCCCGCCACGGAGTGGCGGAGAAACCGCCGGGAGGCGGCAGAAAGGAGGCCGCCGCAAGCGGCGGCCTCCCGGGGCGAACGCATTATCTTCCGCAGCAGTGCTTATACTTCTTCCCGCTGCCGCAGGGGCAGGGATCGTTGCGGCCGACCTTCTGGACCCGGCGGGGCTGCTTCTTCACGGTGCCGTCGCCGCGGCCCTCGGTGATGCCGCTGGCCACCCGCTCCCGCTTGACCTCCTCGTTGCTCTTCAGCCGCACGGAGTACAGCCGCCGCACCGTCTCCTCCCGGATGGCGTCGATCATCTCCTCAAACATATGCAGGCTCTCCTGCTTGTAGGCGATGATGGGGTCGGTCTGGGCGTAGGCCCGCAGGCGGATGCCCTGGCGCAGGTCCTGCATGGCGTCGATGTGGTCCATCCAGTACTCGTCCACCACCCGCAGCATGACCACCCGCTCCAGCTCCCGCATGATGGGGGAGGTGACCTCCTTCTCCTTGGCGGCGTAGACCTCCATGGCCTTGTCGGTGAACATCTGGATGAACTGATCGGCGCTGGTGGACTTGATCTCCTCCGGGGTCAGCCTGAAGGCGTACTTGGGGAAGAAGGTCCCCTCCAGGGAGGCCATCATGGCCCGGCAGCCGTCGCTGTCCAGGTGCTTCTGCTCGCCGAAGGCGTTATTCACGGTGGTGGAGATCATGGTGGAGATCATACCGGCGATGGTGTCCTTGATGTCCATGCCGTCCAGCACCTGCTTGCGCTGGCCGTAGATGATCTCACGCTGCTTGTTCATCACGTCGTCGTACTCCAGGGTGCTCTTGCGGGCCTGGAAGTTCCGGGACTCCACGCTGGTCTGGGCGTTTTCGATGGCCCGGGTGAGCATCTTGTTCTCCAGGGGCATGTCCTCCCCCAGGTCCAGCCGGTCCATGAGGCTGGTGATCCGCTCGCCGCCGAACAGGCGCACCAGGTCGTCCTCCAGGCTCAGGTAGAACCGGGACTCGCCGGGGTCGCCCTGACGGCCGGCGCGGCCGCGGAGCTGGTTGTCGATACGGCGGGAGTCGTGGCGCTCGGTGCCGATGATGAAGAGGCCGCCCGCCTGACGGACCTGGTCCGCCTCCCCGGCGATCTCGGATTTGTGCTTGGCCAGGCTCTCGGCAAAGAGCTTCCTGGCGTCCAGGATCTCCTGGTTGTCCGTCTCGGCGTAGCCGGTGGCCTCGGCGATGAGCTCGTCGGTGAGGCCCGCCTTGCGCAGGTCGTTTTTGGCCATGAACTCGGCGTTGCCGCCCAGCATGATATCGGTGCCGCGGCCCGCCATGTTGGTGGCCACGGTGACGGCCCCCAGCTTGCCGGCCTGGGCCACGATCTCCGCCTCCCGCTCGTGGTTCTTGGCGTTGAGCAGATTGTGCTTGATGCCCGCCTTCTGCAGCAGCTTGCTCAGGTGCTCGTTTTTCTCAATGGACACGGTGCCCACCAGCACCGGCTGGCCCTTGGCGTGGCAGGCCTTGATCTGCTCGATGACGGCACGGTACTTGGCGTCCTCGGTCTTGTAGACCACGTCGGGGTCGTCCTTCCGGGCCAGGGGGCGGTTGGTGGGGATCTCCACGATGTCCAGCTTGTAGATGGTGCCGAACTCCTCCTCCTCGGTGAGGGCGGTACCGGTCATGCCGGAGAGCTTGGTGTACAGACGGAAGTAGTTCTGGAAGGTGATGGTGGCCAGGGTCTTGCTCTCCCGCTCCACCTTCACCCGCTCCTTGGCCTCAATGGCCTGGTGCAGGCCCTCACTGTACCGGCGGCCGAACATGAGGCGGCCGGTGAACTCGTCCACGATGACCACCTGGCCGTCCTTGAGGACGTAGTCGATGTCCCGCTTCATAACGCCGTGGGCCTTGATGGCCTGGTTGATGTGGTGGGCCAGGGTGGAGTTCTCCGGGTCGGACAGGTTCTCCACGTGGAAGAACTCCTCCGCCTTCTTGACGCCCCGGGCGGTGAGGGTGGCGGTGCGGGCCTTTTCGTCCACCACGTAGTCGGCGTCCAGGTTCACGTCCTCCTCGGCCTTCTCGTCGGTCTCGGCGATGACCAGCTTCTTCAGGGGACGGACGAACATCTCCGCCATGTCGTACAGCTGGGTGGATTTCTCCCCCATGCCGGAGATGATGAGGGGGGTCCGGGCCTCGTCGATGAGGATGGAGTCCACCTCGTCCACGATGGCGAAGTTGTGGCCCCGTTGTACCAGCTCCTTGCCGTACAGGGCCATGTTGTCCCGCAGGTAGTCGAAGCCCATCTCGTTGTTGGTGCCGTAGGTGATATCGGCGGCGTAGGCCTTCTGCCGCTCCTCCTTGTTCAGGTCGTGGATGATGAGGCCCACGCTGAGGCCCAGGAACCGGTAGATCTTGCCCATCCACTCGCTGTCGCGCTTGGCCAGGTAGTCGTTGACGGTGACGATATGGACGCCCTTGCCGGTGAGGGCGTTGAGGTAGGCGGGGAGGGAGGCCACCAGGGTCTTGCCCTCGCCGGTCTTCATCTCGGCGATGCGGCCCTGGTGCAGCACCACGCCGCCCATGAGCTGTACCCGGAAGGGGCGCAGGCCCAGCACCCGGACGCTGGCCTCCCGGACCGTGGCGAAGGCCTCGGGCAGGATGTCGTCCAGAGTCTCCCCCTGGCTGAGGCGGGCTTTGAACTCCGCGGTCTTGGCGGTCAGCTGCTGGTCGGTGAGCGCCTGGAACTGGGGCTCCATGGCCTCGATCTTATCCACGATGGGATTGATGGCCTTCAGCTCCCGTTCGCTGTAGGTGCCGAATAATTTTGTGATCAGACCCATTATCGAAACACTCCTCGTTCGTAAGAGTAATGCACACACAAATACAGATTACAGTATAACACATCTTCTCCTGATTGCAAAGGGGAAAAAAGAAGTTCCCCCTTTTACCTTTGGTGTTGCTACTGCTCTATTTTCTAAATTTTCCGTCAAAATAGTCAAATTGACCTTATCCATTGCAGATAACAGCCATACAAACCGGAGGTTGTCAGTTTTTCTTATCCTTTACGAAAAATGACACTATAAACAATAGCACCATCAAAATCAGATATGCTTTATAAAATATGTGAAGCTGCTGGACTGTAAATGGCAAGGTTATTGTGGAATCCATTGACAAAAAAGCAATAATAACAAATATTACAGCTACACACAACATAACCAAGCTGACCATACGCAATTTCTTCTTCATATGATTGTCCTCTTGTCCTCTGTAAATCCCGCTTTATTATTTTCATTTTACCATGGCCATTTTTGAATTTCAAACTGTAGTTGGTGAAATCGCCAGAGCTATTTCCAGCAACACTAAAGGTAAAAGGGAGAAAGAAGTTCCCACTTGCAAAGAAAGAAAAGCGTCCCCGGGGAGACATCCCCGGGGACGCCGGCGGTCCTGTTCGCCTGCCGCCAGCTGGCAAGATCATCCGTTACCGGGCGCCGATCTAAGAGCGGCAGCGCCTGCAGGCTCGAGCTTACAGTTCTTTTTGATCCTTTTTCTTTCAAGAAAAAGGATCACACCCTTTTCCACACCGCGCCGTCTTTGGTGTCGGTGATCTCCACGCCCTGGGACTTCAGCTCCTCCCGGATGCGGTCGGCCTCGGCGAAGTTTTTCGCCTTCTTGGCCTGGGCCCGCCGGAGCACCAGCGCGTCGATGGCCGGGTCGCCCTCGCCGGTGATGGTGAAGCCGCCCGCCGCCTGGGCGGAGCTGGCCTTGGCGTCGGCGGAGCGCTTTTCCGCCGCCTTCTCCAGGAGGCTCAGGCCCAGCACCCGGTCGAAATCCGCCAGCAGGGCCAGCTTGGTCTCATCGTTGGCCTTCACCTTCAGCGCGTCGTACAGGGCCGTGACGGCCAGGGAGGTGTTCAGGTCATTGCCCAGGGCCTTGCGGAACTTCTCCTTCTGCTGGTCGAACACCGCCTGGTCCACAGCGCCGCCGCCGGGAGTCAGGGCCGCGATCTTGGCAATGAGCTTACTGTAGGCCCCCTGGGCGTTGTCCAGGTTCTCCCAGGAGAACACCAGGGCCTTGCGGTAGTGGCTCTGGAGGCAGAAGAACCGGTAGGCCAGGGGGTCGTAGCCCTTCTCCTCCAGCAGGGAGACGGTGAGGAACTCCCCCTTGGACTTGCTCATTTTGCCGCTGTTGGTGTTCAGGTGCGCGCCGTGGACCCAGAACCCGCACCAGGGGTGGCCCAGGTAGCTCTCGGACTGGGCGATCTCGTTGGTGTGGTGGGGAAAGGCGTTGTCCACCCCGCCGCAGTGGAGGTCCAGGTACTCCCCGTTGTACTTCATGGAGATGCAGGAGCACTCGATGTGCCAGCCGGGGTAGCCCACCCCCCAGGGGGAGTCCCACTTCAGGGCCTGGTCCTCAAACTTGGACTTGGTGAACCAGAGGACAAAGTCGTTTCTGTTGCGCTTGTTTTTGTCCTCCTCCACGCCCTCCCGGACGCCCACCGCCAGGTCCTCGGCGTCGTGGTCGTTGAAGATATAGTACCTATCCAGCCTGCTGGTGTCAAAGTACACGTTGCCGCCGGCCAGGTAGGCATAGCCCTTGTCCAGCAGGGCCTGGATGACACGGATAAAGTCGTCGATGAGGCCGGTGGCAGGCTGGACCACGTCAGGGCGCTTGATGTTCAGCTCACGGCAGTCGTCGAAGAAGGCGTCGGTGTAGAACTGGGCGATCTCCATGACGGACTTGTGCTCCCGCTTGGCCCCCTTGAGCATCTTGTCCTCGCCGGTGTCCGCGTCGGAGCTTAAGTGCCCCACGTCGGTGATGTTCATGACCCGGTTCACGTCGTAGCCCTCGTAGCGCAGGAACTTCTCCAGCACGTCCTCGGTGATATAGGTGCGCAGGTTGCCAATGTGGGCGTAGTGGTACACCGTGGGGCCGCAGGTGTACATCTCCACCCGGCCGGGGGTGTGGGTTTTGAACTCCTCTTTTTTGTGGGTGGCGGAATTGTACAGATACATATGATGATCCTCCTTGACGGATATTATTTCCCAGCTTCAGCCAGTTTTTTCTCCAGCTCCTCCACCCGGCCGGCCAGGGCCTCCAGCTTTTGAAGGGTGGGGTTGATGACGTTGGTCTGGTCCACCTCGTCGGCGTAGCGGCGGACCCGCTGGCCGCCCAGCCGGACGATCTGGGCGGGGACGCCCACGGCGGTGGCGCCCTCGGGCACGTCCTGGAGCACCACCGCGCCGGCGGCGATGCGGGTGTTGTCGTGGACGGTGATGGGGCCCAGGATCTTGGCCCCCGCGCCCACCATCACGTTGCTGCCCAGGGTGGGGTGGCGCTTGCCCACATCCTTGCCAGTGCCGCCCAGGGTCACCTGCTGGTAGATGAGGCAGTCGTCGCCGATCTCCGCGGTCTCGCCGATGACGATGCCGGCGCCGTGGTCGATGACCAGGCGGCGGCCGACGGAGGCCCCGGGGTGGATCTCGATGCCGGTCCAGAACCGGCTCCACTGGGACACCAGCCGGGCCAGAAAGAACAGACGGCGGCGGTAGAGCCAGTGGGCAAAGCGGTGGTAGAGAACAGCGTGCACGCCGGCGTACAGCAGGAGGATCTCCAGCTTGCTCCGGGCGGCAGGGTCGCGCCGCTGATAGGCGCTGAGAGTCTCTCGCAGCATAGGGGAATCGGTCCCTTTCCACAGGATTCCATGGAGCGGGGAGGAGGGGAGGACAAAAAGAAAACGCCCCGCCGTCCCAAAGGACGGAGAGGCGCAAGGCGCGGTCCCACTCTCCTGCTTCGCTCGTAAGGCCAGTATCGCGGCCCAGACGGAGGGCATTGCCCCTCCCGCTCCCGGACGCACCTTCCCACCGCCGCCCGGAGGACGGCTTACAGCCGGCGGCCGTCCCTCTCTGCCCATCTGGCGGTGGTACTCTTTCCGTTCATCGCGGTCTTATCCAGTATATTACCAGCCCCGTCCCCCGGTGTCAAGCATTTTCCCGGGGCGGGGTCAGTCGATGTCCACGCTGATGTGGTCGGTGCCGTGGGCCTCGAACTCGCCCATGTACTGCTCCATGCGCTCCATGACCTCGTCGTAGTTCTCGGCGGTAGCCTGCTCCGCGTCCAGGTCCCGCAGGGCCAGCTCCTCCGCCAGGATCTCGAAGAAGGTCACGTCCTCATAGGCCATGATGGCCTCGTGGATGCCGCCCTCGGCAAAGGCCCTGGAGGGAATCAGCTCCCCGTTGTACAGCTCCACCAGCGGCGCCATGCCGTGCTCCAGACAGTAGGAGAAGATCAGGCTCTCCACCCGGTCGTAGTCCCGGATCCGGTCGTCCCCCCGGGTGGAGTTGAGCACCCAGTTGCCTATGTACACCAGATCCAGCAGACGGCGGTATTGCTTTTCAGTCAAATGCAGCTCCATAGCGCTCCTCCTCCCGGCCCGATCCCGTCGGTATTGGTTGTGATACAGTATACCAGAAGCTCACGAAAATTTCCACAGAAAAACTCCAGCAAAAACCCCAAACTTTTACTTGTTATCCCCCAGGGAACATAGTACAATGGTAAGACAAACCAGCCCGCGGCCTGTTTTTTTGCCCGCGGAGGAGGTATTCCCTATGAATCAGCGTCCCATCGGCGTGTTTGACTCCGGCTTCGGGGGCCTGACCGCGGTGCGCCGGCTCCGGCGGCTCATGCCCTCTGAACACATTATATACTTCGGCGACGCGGCCCGTGTGCCCTACGGCAACCGCAGCCGGGACACCATCATGAAGTACGCCCGGCAGGACATGGCGTTCCTCCGGTCCTTTGACCCCAAGGCGGTGCTTATCGCCTGCGGCACCGTCAGCAGCAACTGCCTAGAGCAGCTCCGGGCGGAGAACGACATCCCCATCGTCGGCGTGGTGGAGCCCACCGTGGCCGCCGCCCTGGCGTCCACCCGCAGCGGCCGGGTGGGCCTGGTGGCCACCCGGGCCTCCGTGGCCAGCGGGGCCTACGAGCGGGCCTTCCGCCGCCTGGCGGCCCGGGGGGAGCTGTACAGCAGGGCCTGCCCGCTGTTCGTCCCCCTGGTGGAGGAGGGGCGCTGCCGGCCCGGGGACGTGGTCATCGAGACCGTGGCCCGGGAGTACCTGACCCCCCTGAAGGAGCTGGGGGTGGACACCCTGGTGCTGGGCTGCACCCACTATCCGCTGCTGACCGACGTGATCGGCGGCGTCATGGGGGCGGATGTGGCCCTCATCGACGCGGGAGCGGAGTCCGCCGGGGCCATCCAGGCGCTGCTGGCCCGGTCGGACCAGCTGGCGGAGCCCTCTGAGGGCGGGGCCAGCTACTACACCAGCGACCGGCCGGAGAACTTTGCCCGGCTGGCCCCCCTGTTCCTGGGGGAGGACGTGGGCAGCGTGGAGCAGATTGACATTACACGGTATTGATATGGTGGAGAAGGAAGTTATTTTGTTTATCCGGGGGGAGCAGCGCTTTGACGGCGTGGACCCGGACCAGACGGAGCTTATCAGCGAGGGCGTCATGACCGTGGGCGACGACGGCGCGATACGCCTGTCCTACCAGGAGTCGGAGCTGACGGGTATGGAGGGCACCACCACCGCCTTTACCATCGACGGGGACACGGTCAGCCTCACCCGCACCGGCACGGTGAACAGCCAGATGGTCTTTCAGACCGGGCGGCCCCACAGCTCCCTGTACGACACCCCCTGGGGGACGCTGACGGTGGACATCGTCACCTCCCAGCTGGCCCACCGGCTGACGGAGCGGGGCGGCATCCTGGATATCCGCTTTTCCATCTCCGTGGAGCACCAGGCCACCGGGACCAACCACATCCACGTCCGGGTGCGGGAGAAAATGAGGTGACGCCGTGGCCGCTTTGACATCCCCGGCCGCCGAGGCCGCCGCCCTGGTGGCCGCCGCCTATGCCGCCGCCGCGGCGGAGGGTGCGCTGCCCGCCGGGCTCCCGCCGCCTGCCCCGGCGGAGGTCCCCCGGGACCCCGCCCACGGCGACTGGGCCTCCGCCTTTGCCCTGGCCTCCGCCCGCGCCGCCGGGAAGCGGCCCCGGGAGGTGGCCGGCATCCTGCTGGCACACATGGACCTGACCGGCAGCGGCTTCGCCTCTGCGGAGGTGGCCGGCGGCGGATTTTTGAATTTCCGGCTGGGGGACGGCTGGTACGCCGCCGTCCTGTCCGCCGTGGAGCGGGAGGGGCCCCGCTGGGGCCGGAGCGACGCCCTGGCGGGCCGTTGGGTCCTGGTGATGGCCGCGCCCCGGAGCGGCTCCCTGCTGGAGGATCTGCGGGCGGAGGCGACGGCGGACGCCCTGGCGGCTCTGCTGGCGGCCCAGGGGGCCGGCGTCCGGCGCTGTGCCAGGGAGACGGAGGAGTTTTCCCGCGCCATCTGCGTCCGCGCGCCGGGAAGCGCCCAGGCCCCTGTTCCGCCGGGGACGGAGACCCTCACCGTGGGGCCGGTGCGGGCATCGGACCGGGACGCCGTGCCGCCGTCCCAGCTTCAGACCGGTGCTCTGCTGGAGCTGGCCTCCCCGGACGCCCTCCGCTGGTATCTCACCGCCGGGCCGTCCCGCCCTCTGCGCCTGGACGCGGACCTGGCGGCCCGGGAGGACTGGGCCAGCCCCTTCTACCGGGTGCGGTACGCCTGCCGCCGCTGCGCCGTCCTGGCGGCCCGGGGCGGGGAGACCGCCGCCCTGCCGGAGGGGGAGGCGGCGCGGGCGCTGCTCCGCTGTTTAGCCCGGCTCCCCGACGCTGCGGACCGGGCGGTGCGGACCATGGACCCGGGGCATGTGAGCTGCTGGCTCACAGAGCTGGCGGACGGCTTCTACCGGCTCGGCACCGGGGACGGCGCAGCCCGGGAGGACGCCGGCCGGGCGCGGCTGCTCAGGGCCGTTGGGACCGGCCTAAAGAACGGCCTGGCCCTGCTGGGCATCGAAATATGAGCATAGCAATGGGAGGGAAGCCTGAGCTTCCCTCCCATTTTGCGGTCAGAGGCGTTTATTTGTCCAGCAGCAGGCAGAACCGCGTGAGCATAGCCGCCGTCTGGGCGCGGGTGGCAAAGCCCATGGGGGCCAGTCTGCCGTCCACGCCGTTGATGATTCCGGTGGACACGGCCCAGGCCATAGCGTCCCTGGCGTAGGCGGAGACGCTGTCCTCGTCAGGGAAGCTGTGGAGCAGGGCAAGCTGGCTGTCCGTCACCGCAGGAGAACCGGCGAAGCGGTACAGCATGGCGGCCAGCTCCTGGCGGCGGATGCGGTCCAGGGCGTTGGTCCCGTCGGAGACGCCGGCATCCATGGCCCAGGTCCGGGCGGCGTCGTACCAGGGGGTGCCGCCGTCCACTGCGGCCCCGGCCATACGGCCCAGAACGGTCCAGATCATGGCCCGGGTGGTGTCGCCGTCCGGCGCGAAGCGGCCGGCGGCAACGCCGGTCATCAGTCCCCGCTGGGTGACGCAGGCCACATGGTCATAGTACCAGGCCTCCGGCGAAACGTCGGCGTAGGGGTTGGTCCACGGATCGGGCTGCGTGGGCTGCGCCGGCTGCGCGGGGCCCACCACAGGCGGGATCACAGGCGCCGGGGAGGAGGTCACGCGGAGATCGAATTTTGCCGTGGGGCTGTCCTCCAGGCCCTCCTTCACCGCGTAGGCGATCAGGAAGACGTCCTCTGTCAGGACGATGGGGCCTGTATACAGCGTCCTGCCGGGGTTGTCCGTGATGCAGGGGCAGGTCTTATCCAGAGTGTAGTAGATGGCCGCGCCCTCCGTGGCGGTGGTCAGGGTCAGGGTGGTCCCGGCGGCAACGGTGGAGCCGCTGGGGATGCTGCCCTGGACTGCGGCGCACCGGGTCTCCCCGGCGCTGACCGCCGATGTGACCGTGGTGGAGACGGCGGGCAGGTCGCTGCCCTCCAGAGTGAAGGTCACTGTGGCCGTGCCCAGGAGTTTGCCGCTGACCATGACCGAGGCGGTGCCGTCCTGGTCAAAGGTGATGGTGCCCTGGGCCGGAGCGATCACCGAGGGCAGATCGGAGGACACCCGCAGGACCTTCCCGGCGGCGGCCTCCACAGGCTGGAGCCGCACCGTCAGCAGCGTCTCTCCTCCGAGGGCCGCATTGGCGGTCTCCGGCGCGGTCAGGCCCGTGGGCCGGAGAGTCACAGGCGTCTCCGCCTCATAGGCGGCGGCCAGACCTTTCCCGTTGTAGCTTTCGACGCCCTGGACCCGGACAGTCACGGCCTGGGAGAGCGGCTCGCTGGGCGTAAAGAGGTACACGCTGGCGTACTGGTTCTGGGGGTCCGAGAACCCGGCCTCGGCGTTGACCGGCGCGATGGTCCCGTCGACGGCCTTGCCGCCGCAGAGGACGGTGACGGCGTCCGCCGTGACGCTGTCCGGCTTCAGATACTGGCTGAACGCGATGCGCACGCCGTCGGGATAGGCGGTCACAGACTGGACGGCGGGGGCCTGGGTGGACACCAGGGCGACGTTGATCTCCGTCTGGGGCGGAGGCACCGGCAGCCAGTTCGAGAAAGCGGTGGTATAGCCCGTCTTCTCATACTTGACCTGCCACTGGCCCGTGGGAACGTCCCACCGGTATACGCCGTTGGCGTCGGTGGTCAGGGGATTGTCCTCGCCGTAGTCAGTCCCATCCCATTGGACCGGCTCAGCGCCATCGCCGGCCTTGTAGTACAGGGTGGCGGTGACGCCCTCCAGGCGGTTGGAGGCCACGGCCTCGCAGACAAAGCCGGAGGGGTCCCGCTTGACGGCCTTGTCATTCTCCGGGGACTTGTCCTTGCCCTCGGGGTCCTCCGGGGTCGGGTCCTCCGGACACTTGGAGATGGCCTGCAGAATGAAGTTCTGGAGGGTGCTGGCCTCCAGCATCCCGTTGTCATAGGCGTCCAGCATATTGAGATAGTAGGGGGAGCCGTTGACGTCGGTGAAATCCCAGAACCCGGACTGGGTGGGCAGATCATACCCGGCCAGATCGTTGAAGCCATCGCCCCAGGCGTCAAAATAGGCATAGAATTTGTCTGCCAGATCGGTCATGGGTTCGCTCAATTTGAGCAGATTGAGCGTGCTGACCTGCTTTTGCCAGAAATCAGGGAGCTTGAGCAGCTGCCCTTTCGAGAGCACATTGGGGATCTTTGAGACGGCTTTTGCCAGGCCGCTGGTCAGAACGTCCATGACCAGGGCGTTGCGGATCTTGGAGGAGTATACGTTGTTCAGCATGGACTGCCAGTACCGGTAGCGGTAGTCCTCGTTCTGCCGGAGGTTGGACAGCATGTGGATGGCCCGGGTGGCGTCCTCCTGACTCATGCGCAGCTGCATGCTCCCCGGACAGGAGGCGTACAGGTACTTGTCCAGCAGCTCCTTCAGGCTGAAGTATGTCTCCCACATCTCCGTGTGCTTCCGCTCCAGAATGATAGAAAGGTCCTGGAGGTCCAGGGCGGCGGTGGCGCTGGGGAGCAGCGGAAGCGGCAGCTTCTCCAGCAGGTCCGTGGCGATGCGCTGGTTGAGAGGGATGGTGTTGCTGGGGTTGACGCGGAGCATGGACGAAGCCTCCGCTGCGGTGAGGAGCATGGCCGGGGCCTCCGCCGCCTGGACGGGCAGGTCGTAGGCCGCGCCGATAGAGAATGCGCTTTTCTCTGTGGGGTCCACGATGATGAATTCCGCTGTGTCCTCATCAATGGAGAGAACGTACCAGAGGCTGGTATCCTCGTCAAAGATGAAGTTCCTCTCAGCCAGTACCTCCCGGGGGAAATCGCTGTAGTCCAGCGGGGTCAGGAGGATGTGGAAGGTTTCGTCAGAGCCCTCCAGACCCATAGTCACATAGCCTGTGTCCCCGCTGACAGTACCGGCGTCGACCGGCACCAGCAGGTCCTCCACGGCTTCGCTGGCCTGGGAGAGATAGGACCGTACGTCATCCGGACTCATACCGCTGTACTGGACGCTGCCGTCGGAGGCGCAGAGATACTCCACGCCCACGTTCACCGGCACCACGCCGGAGACGTCGGCCAGATACCGGCCGGTCTGCGGGTCGTAGGTGGTGTCGTAGGTATAGACCCCGCCGTCCTCAGCGAACACGTTCAGCTTGACGTCCGATATCCGGTCGGTATTTTCGGTGAACTCGATCACAAAGGAGAACTGGCTGCGCTGCATGACGTAGTAGCCCAGGCCCTGGTTGGGGTGCAGATAGTCGAACACGGTCTCGCACTCCACGCCTTCGGCGGTGTTGTACATGGTGACCTTGGATACGCCCACATAGGCGGCGTCATAGAGCATCTGGGCGGTCTCCGTGCGGTAGGATATGCCGCCGGCCTGGACCACGCCGTAGACGTCGTGGTAGGTATAACCGCTGGAGTTGGCCAGGGTATAGGTGAGGCTCCATCTGCCGGCGGCGTTGGCGGCGGCGGTCCCCACCGGGTCGCCGTTGTCATACACGTTGACCGTGCTGCCCGCCTGGGCCAGGCCGGAGGCCGTCACGGACTGAGAGCCGGTGACGGCGGGTACATAGAGCTGGGCGGCTGTGACCGTCAGCCGGGCGGAGCCCAGGGGCTGGGTTACAGAGACGCCGTTTTCGGTGAAGTGGAGATACGCGGGGATATGGTAGTCCCCCGGCTGACCGGCCAGGAAGCAGAAGCGGACCACGCCGCTGGTCCCCGTTACCGGGATGGTCACCGCCTGGCTGTCCTGGGAGACGGCGACTGCCTTCCCGTCCACCATAGCCGCGCCCTGCATGGTCAGTCCCTGGGGCAGCTCCACTGTCACGGCCAGGCCGGAGGCCGCCCCGGCGTGCTCCGGCTTCAGGGCGTACTCCGCCCGCAGGGTGATGAGCTTGCCCACCGCCGCCGTGGCGTAGTTGACGGTGGTGCCGGTGCGCTCCGGGTCCGTATAGGCAAGCTTGGCCTCGTCCAGAGCGGGGACGGTCACGCTGCCAAGGTCTGTAATGACGCCGTTGGCCACGGTAAAGGAGCCGGTCAGGGCGTAGTCCGTCCCCGCTGCCAGACCCAGACTGCTCAGGGCGACCAGGCTGGGCACGCTTTTCAGCAGGCCGTTCCTGCGCAGGAGCGCCGCCTGATAGGTCCCGGCGCTGAGGCTGCGGCTGGTGTACTGGCCCTCCGTATCCACCGCCTGGAGCAGGCTGCCGCCGGCGTCAAAGAGGAGAAGGGTAGTGGGGGCGTTGCTTTCCAGCCGGACCGTGAATTTGCCCTGCTGGAGGAAGCGCAGCGCGGCCTCGCCGCAGCCCTTCCCATCCAGGGTCACCGCGGCGGAGGCGGTCGCGCCGGCGGCGTCCACGGCGGTGACAGTCAGGACTGTCCCGGCGGTCAGCGCGGTTTCAAACAGGATATAGGGGTACTGGACCGCAAAGCCACTGACCGGTGCGCCGCTTCCGTCCGTCACGGTGAAGGTCAGCCCCTGGTCGGAGGTCAGCGCCGTCTCCTCCGGCGTCTGGCCGGGGAGAGCGGGGGCTGCGGAGAGCAGGGACAGAGTGATTCGGCTGCTGGGCAAGGGCGTAAGCGTGATATCGCCCAGATTCGCGCCCGCCGCAGTGGAGACGGTGAGAGACTTGTTGTAGAAGCCGGGAGCGGAGACAAGGACCTGGGTGGGCACGTCCTTGATCTGGGCGGCGAAGCTGCCGTCCGCGCTGGCGGCCACTGTCAGCGCCTGGGTGTGTCCGCCGCCGAAGTCCTGGGTAAAGACCGCCTGAGCCCCCTGGGCGGGGCCGCCGTCGGCAGTCAGCACCCGTCCGGTGACCGTCAGCTCCGGCAGGGGGGACAGCGCGGCGGTGATGGCCGTGGTATCCCCCTCCTGGGCCAGGGTCACGTCCTGGCGCTGGGGCTGGGAATAGCTGTAGAGCAGCGGCTCGTCCAGAGTCAGCTCATAGCTGTACGGGACCGTGGTATCGGTGACGGTGAGCCGGGTCCCGGTGCCTGCCTGGACGCCGCCGGCGTACCAGGTGACCGTATAGCCGCTGTCCAGCGGCTGGCCGTTTTCATCCTGGACCGTCAGGGCCAGGGTGTGGCCCGGAACCGGCTGCCCGTTGAAGGGGATATTCTGCTGCGCGGCGTATGTCTCCGCGTAGCTGCCGGGTTTGCCGTAGATCACGCAGTCCGGGTGCAAAATCACAAAGACACCGTCGGCGATGCTGGTCACGCTGGCGGGAATATGGATCTCCTTCAGATTGACGGCCTGGAGAAAGGACCCCTTGATCGTCTCAACGCCGTCCTCAAAGACCAGCTTCTCCAGATTGGGCGCCGGCGCGAAAAGACCTTGCCTATCCGCCCCAACAACTTTCACACCGCCGGGAATGGTCAGTTCGGTCACCGCCGAGTCATTAAGTACATTGTTGCCCAGGGTTTCCAGATTGGCGGGCAGCTTCAGCGTGGTAAGCTGCGTATTTCCCAGCAGTGCGTACTCGCCGATCGTCGTGATGTTGTCCGGCAGAATCAGGGATCTGAGGCCGGTGCCGCTGAAGGCGTTGCTGCCCAGCGACGTCACGGTGTTGGGCAGGTCGATGCTCTCCAGGGACGCGCAGTTGCAAAACGCAAGGGGCCCGATGACCGTCACCCCGTCGGGGACATTGACAGTGGCAAGGGATGTGCATCCATTAAATAGACCCTCGGGGAGGATCCTTTTGCTGACATCTGAATGCGTTCCGATGCCGGCGGGCAGATGGGCGGACTGGAGGCTGGTGCAGCCTTCAAAGGGCCACTTACCGATGGTGTGAACGCTGTCAGGAATGTCCACCGACAGCAGCCCCGAGCAGCGCTGGAACACCTGTTGACCGATCTCCTCCAGCGTGCTGGGCAGGGACACGGCTGTCAGATTCACACAGTCGGAAAAAGCAAATTGTCCCAGGTACGTGATTCCCTCTTCGACCACCAGCTTTTTGATCTGTGCCTTAAGATCGCCAGCTTTCCAAGGCGCGCCGGAGCCGGTGGAATAATAGTTGGGGACTCGTCCCTGGCCGCTGACGGTCAGAGTACCCTGGTCATCCAACACCCAATGGATGCTGCCGTCATCCCCGCTGGCGACGATCGTTTCGTCCGCCGCGAAGGCGGCGGTGGGCAGAGCGCCCAGCGCCAGGACCAGGGCCAGAAAAATGGATAGGATTCGTTTCATAGGCTTCCTCCTTGCAGAATGTGGTTCTGTCGAAAAATAGCTCAAACACCAGTATACCGGCGTCCGGGACAGTTTTGGTATGCGCCCTGCATACTTTTTACAAAATGAAACTTTTTGTCAGCTCACCGTCAGGCGGAAGGGCGGCTCGCCCAGCTGCTCCCGCAGCTGCTCCGCCTGCTGGGCGCTGCATCGGACCTCCTCCAGGGAGGCCAGCCCCTCAAGGGGCGTCCAGTCCTCAATATTGGCCTGGGCCAGGTCCAGCCAGTCCAGGCCCGTCAGCCCCGCCAGGGGCTCCAGCGACAGGGACTGCTGGCTGAGCACCGTCAGGTTCTGGAGCTCCGGCATGTTCTCCACACCGGCCAGGGAGGACAGGTCCGTCTGGTGGACGAAGAGAATGTGCAGCTGGCGGAGGTCAGACAGTGCCGTCAGGTCGGTCATGCCCTCCCCGTGCCACAAAAACAGGCTCTTCATGCCGGTGAGCTGCCCGATCACCTCCAACTGCCCGGCCCGCACCGGGCGGAGAAACAGCGTCTCCAGGTGAGGCAGCTCTGCCAGGGCGGAGATGTCCGTCAGACCCTCCAGATCGTGGAGCCGCAGGTCGTAGAGGCCCGTCAGCCCGGCCAGGGAGTCCAGATCGGTCAGCGCGGTGGCGCCTGCGTCCAGCCGCCAGAGCCGCGCGCAGCCGGTCAGGGGGCTGAGGTCGGACACCGGGCTGCCGCCCAGATACAGCTCCTGGAGCTGGGTGCAGGCGGACAGGGGGCCCAGGTCCGCGATCTGGCTGTTGGTCAGGGCCAGCCGCTCCAGGGCGGTGCAGCTGTCCAGGCCCGTCAGGTCCCGAAGCTGCTGGCCGCACAGGGCCAGCTCCCGCAGGTTGGGCATGTGGGCCAGGTCCTCCGCCGTGTCCACCGGGCCGGTGTCCGTTACCGGCGCGCCGTCCAGATAGAGGTTCTTGCCCTCCATTTGGAGCTGGTCCCAGCGGTCCGCGCGCTGTCCGCCGCAGAGGAGCAGAGACGTGATGCCCGCCAGGTCCTCCTCCGTTACAGTCCCCGGCTCCTTGCCCAGCTGGCGGCAGACCTCCTCCTCAATGGCGGCGCTGGCGAAGCGGTAGGTTCCGTCCTCACCAAAGCGGCTGAAAAAGAGGAAAGCCGCGCCCGCCAGGGCCAGCAGCACCGCCAGCAGGACCAGCGCCGCCGCCGGGCGTTTCCGGCGTTTCGGCTGGCTCAGCAGAGCCTGTTCCACCGCGGCGGCGTCCGGATAGCGGTCATCCGGGTCGAAGCGGGTGCATTTTTCCACGATGGGTCCCAAGGGACCCTCCACCGTCCCCCGGTCCAGGTCCTGTTCGCCGGTGGCCAGCTCGTGGAGCAGCACCCCCAGGGCGTACACGTCGGACCGGGTATCCGTCTGCCGGTAGCCGAACTGCTCCGGCGGGGCGGAGGCGGGGGTCCCCAGCACCCGGGTGTCCCGCCGGGCTGCGGCGTCGTAGCGGCGGGCGATGCCAAAGTCGATCAGGGTGTACTGGCCCTGGGGGGTGCGGATGATGTTCTCCGGCTTGATGTCCCGGTGGATCACCGGCGGGTCCTGGCCGTGGCACCGCTTGAGGATGCGGCACAGGGCCAGGCCGATCTCCCGGACCTCCCCGGCGGGCAGGGGCATCCGCTTTTGGGCGTAGTCCAGCAGGGACTCTCCGGGGATGTACTCCCGCAGCAGGTAGGCGCAGCCGTCCTCCCGGAAGCTGTCCAGGCCCGCCGGTACGCCGTCCCCGGCCACCTGCCGGAGCAGCCGCAGCTCCTCGTCCAGGTCCTCGCTCCCGTCCAGGCTGCGCTTGAGCACCACCTGCCGCCCGGCGGCCCTGCTGCGCAGCAGCAGAGTCTGCCGCTGGGGGCCCTCCTTCAGAAACGCCAGAAATTCATATTCACTGTTCAAAGCGCGGGGCAAGGCCGCCTGTGATCGCTGATCTGTCATGGTGCACTACCGATCCTGTCTGTTGAGATATGCAGGTAATATGATAGCAGGCCGGGGGCCGTTTTTGGTGTGCAGGCTGCATACTGCGGAAAATTTTCCGCGGCGCTTCACACCAGCGGGGCCTCCCCCAGGGAGCGCAGCAGCTCGTCTGCGTCCGGGAGGCCCAGACCCCGGCCCAGGCAGAAGATGACGATGGCGTCCCGCCGCACCCGGGGATAGAGCGCGCCCCGCTGGGCCGTCCGCAGCAGCCGCTGGGTCTCGTCCAGCGGCTGCCCCAGCACCAGCGCCAGACGCAGGACGATATCCCGGCCGGGGGCGCGCACGCCGCTGCAGAGCTGATAGGTGAAGGAGCGGCTGAGCAGGGCCAGCTCCCCCAGACGGGGGACGGATATGCCCTTTTCCTCCAGCAGCTGGGCCAGGCAGGCGGGAAAGGACGGGGCGTCCATCTGCAAAGACAGCTCCTCCAATGCCGCCGGAAGCTCCTCCGCCCGCTCCAAAAGGAGCAGCAGCTCCTGGGTACACAGGCGCTGTAGGTCTTGGGTCGATTCGTTCATAGGGCAGTCCTCCTCGTTTCTGCGCTTCCCTGGCGTGATATGAAAAATTATACCAGTGTTTTCCCACTTTCGCAACCGTATTGCGGAGATTATCTGTCCGCCGGCCCATCCTCCGCCTTTGACATAGGACCGGGGCCGTGGTATGATAGGCCCTGCGAGATCAATGACCGGGGGAGGACGCGGTATGGACCGGAAAAAGCTGGAGGCGGGGATGGCGGAGCTGCCCATCGTGCAGTACGCCTTTTTTGAGACGGAGGAGCTGACCTTTACGGAGCGGGTGCGGTATGTCTGTGAGCAGGAGTGCCCCCAGTACGGCAAAAGCTGGGCCTGCCCCCCGGCGGTGGGCACGGTGGAGGCCTGCATCGCCCGGTGCCGCAGCTACCCCCACGCCCTGCTCATCACCACCATGGCGGAGGTGACGGACATTGCGGACATGGAGATCACCCTGGCCACCCGGCCGGACCACGAGGCCGTCACCCGCCAGGTCCACCGGCTCATGCGGGACCAGGGGGTGGAGCCGCTGGTACTGTCCACGGAGTCCTGCGCCGTGTGCGGGACCTGCTCCTATCCCGACGGGCCCTGCCGCCACCCGGAGCTGATGTACCCCTGCGTGGAGAGCCAGGGCATCCTGGTCACGGACATCGCCCAGCGCCTGGGCATCGAGTTCCAGGCGGGGGGCAATATCGTCACCTGGTTCAGCCTGTTCCTGTACCGGTGAGCGGGAAAAGTATTCACGGAAATTTCACGATTTCTCTGTGACGATGTGCTATCATGTAGCCTAAGAGATCATGCCGCGGGCGGAGGGGCGGCCCGTCCCTCCCCCGGGGCCTGCATATACGAGGTGGGAGCATGAGCGGATTTGTCACATTTGAGCACGTAAAAAAGGTCTATCGGATGGGCGAGGTGGAGATCGAGGCCCTGCGGGACGCCACCTTCACCGTGGAGCAGGGGGAGCTGTGCGTCATCGTGGGCCCCAGCGGCGCGGGCAAGACCACCCTGCTGAACATTCTGGGCGGCATGGATACCCTCACCAGCGGAAAGGTGCTGCTGGAGGGGAACGAGATCTCCGCCTACAGCCCCCGACAGCTCACCGCCTACCGCCGCCACGACATCGGCTTTGTGTTCCAGTTCTACAACCTGGTGCCCAACCTGACGGCCCTGGAAAACGTGGAGCTGGCGGCCCAGATCTGCCGGGACCCCCTGGACGCCGGACAGGTGCTGGACCAGGTGGGCCTGTCGGCCCGGAAGGCCAACTTCCCGGCCCAGCTCTCCGGCGGCGAGCAGCAGCGGGTGGCCATCGCCCGGGCCCTGGCGAAAAATCCCAAGCTGCTGCTGTGCGACGAGCCCACCGGCGCCCTGGACTACCACACGGGCAAGGCCATTTTGAAGCTGCTGCAGGATATGAGCCGTGAAAAGGGTATGACCGTCATCATCATCACCCACAACAGCGCCCTGACCGCCATGGCGGACCGGGTGATCCAGGTGAAAAACGGCGCCGTTACCGGCATGCAGACCAACCCCACACCGACGCCGGTGGAGGAGATCGAGTGGTGAGAGCGCTTGTCAAATCCTCCCTGCGGGAGATTCGCCACAGCCTGGGCCGGTATCTGGCCATTATGGCCATCGTGGGCCTGGGAGTGGGCTTTTTCGCCGGGCTGCGGATGGCCCAGCCGTCCATGATGGTCACCGGCGTGGACTACCTGCGGGAGCTGAACCTCTATGACTACCGGCTGCTGTCCACCCTGGGCTTTACCGACGGGGATGTGGAGAGCTTCGCCGGATTGGACGGCGTCGCCGCCGCCCGGGGCAGCGTCTCCACGGAGTTCCTCTGGCGTGCGGGGGAGGGCGAGGACCGGGTGCTTATGGCCCACGCCCTGGTGGAGGATATCAACGAACCGTCCCTTGTGTCCGGACGGCTGCCCCAGGCCCCTGACGAGTGTTTGGGGGACGTGAACCACTTTGCGGAGGAGGACATCGGGCGGGTGCTCCAGGTGTCCCCGGAAAACAGCGAGGACACCCGGGAGCTGCTGGCCTATGACGGGTACACCCTGGTGGGGCTGATCCACTCCCCCGCCTACCTGAACTTTGAGCGGGGCACCTCCTCCATCGGCAGCGGCAGCGTCTCCGCCTTTGTGTACATCCCTCTGGAGGGCTTCGACTTCGAGGCCTACCATGAGATCTATCTGACCCTGGAGCAGTACGAGAAGCCCTGGTCCGATGAGTATGAGGAGCTGATCGACAGCCGGACGGCGGAGATGGAGGACCAGGTCCGCCAGCGGGCGGACCTGCGCTATGACACGCTGCTGGCCGACGCCCGGGAGGAGATCGCCGACGGCCAGACGGAGCTGGACGACGGCTGGAGCGAGTACCGCCAGGAGCGCGCCGACGCGGAGCAGGAGCTCCAGGACGCCTATGACGAGCTCACCGACGGCGAGGCGGAGTACGCCGACGGCCTGCGGGACTATGAGCAGGGGAAGGCGGACTACGCCGACGGCCTGAAGAAGTATGAGGACGGCCTGAAGGAGTACGCCGACGGCCAGGCGGAGCTGGACGACGCCCGGAAGGAGCTGGACGACGGCTGGGCGGAGTATGAGAAGGCCAAGGCCGATACGGAGCGGGAGCTGGCCGACGCTAAGAAAAAGCTGGACGACGGCCAGCGGGAGTACGACGCGGGCATGGCGGAGTACCTGGACGGCCGGGCGGAGCTCCAGTCCGGCCGGAGCCAGCTGGAGGCCGGCCGCCGGGAGCTGGCCGACGCCAAGACCCAGCTGGACGACTCCAAGGAAGAGCTGGCCGACGCCAAGGCTGCCCTGGACGCCACCAAGGTCCAGCTGGATGAGGCCAAGGCAACGCTGGACGCCAATAAGGCCGCGCTGGACGCGACCAAAGCGCAGCTGGAGACCTTACCGGAAGGTACTCCAGGTCTCAATGAACTGTGGGCCCAGTACAACCAGGGCCTGGCCCAGTACGAGGAGGGCTTGGCCCAATATGAAACCGGCCTGGCCCAGTACGAGGAGGGCCTGGCCCAATATAACGCCGGGCAGGCCCAGTACGAGGAGGGCCTGGAGCAGTACAACGCCGGCGTGGCGGAGCTGGACGCGTCCCAGCGGGAGCTGGAGAGCGGGGAGCAGGAGCTGAGCGCCGCCGCCCGCCAGCTGGCTGACGCCAAGCGGGAGCTGGACGACGGCTGGGCGGAATATGCCGACGGCAAGGCGGAGGCCGAGGCGGAGCTGGAAAAGGCCCATCAGGAGCTGCTGGACGGCGAGCAGGAATATGCCGACGGCCAGGCGGAGCTCCAGGACGCCTGGCAGGAGCTGATTGACGCCGAAGCGGAGCTGGCAGACGCCAAGAGGGACCTGGACAAGGCCCCCGGCGAGTTGGCTGACGCCCGGAAAGAGCTGGACGACGGCTGGGCGGAGTACTACGACGGCAGGGCGGAGGCGGATGCGGAGTTTGCCGACGCGGAGCAGGAGCTGGCCGACGGCGAGGCGGAGCTGGCCGACGCCCGGGAGAAGCTCGCAGAGCTGAAAAAGCCCAGCACCTACGTGCTCACCCGGGAGGAGAACACCGGCTACGTGTGCTTTGAGAACGACACCGCCATCGTGGCCGCCATCTCCCTGGTGTTCCCGGTATTTTTCTTCCTGGTGGCGGCCCTGGTGTGCATGACCACCATGAAGCGGATGGTAGACGAGCAGCGCACCCAGATCGGCGTGCTGAAGGCCCTGGGCTACAGCGGCGGGCAGATCACCGGCAAGTACCTCTTCTACTCCGGCTCCGCCGCCATCACGGGCTGCGTGGCGGGCTACGCCCTGGGGGCCCACTTCCTGCCCTGGGTCATTTGGCAGATCTACACCATCATGTACGGCTTCTCCCCGCTGAAATTCACCTTCTCCCCGTCCCTGGCGGCGGTGTCCTTCGCGGCGGCCCTGCTGTGCTCCATGGGGGCTACCTGGCTGTCCTGCCGCTCGGAACTGAAGCGTCCCTCGGCGGAGCTGATCCGGCCCAAGGCCCCCAAGGCGGGGAAGCGGGTGTTCCTGGAGTACGTCACCCCCCTGTGGAAGCGCCTGAGCTTCCTGCGGAAGGTCTCCGTGCGCAACGTGCTGCGCTACCGCAGCCGCCTTGTGATGATGGTGCTGGGCATCGGCGGCTGCACCGCCCTGCTCATTACCGGCTTCGGCCTGCGGGACTCCATCCAGCATGTGGTGGACGACCAGTTTGACGAGATCACCCTGTACGACTACGCCGTCTCCTTCCAGGACCCCATGACCCAGGCCGACGCCGACGCCTATCTGGCGGACCGGGGCTGGGAGCAGTCCGACGGCCTGCTGGTCCACAGCGGCAGCGTGGACGTGGTGGCCAGCGGCGGCAGCAAGTCCGTGTACCTGGTGGTGTCCTCCACCGGCAGCCTGGAGAACTTCATCTCCCTCCACAGCGGCGAGACCGCCATCGCCTACCCCGGGCCGGGGGAGGCCGTGCTCAACACCGGCCTGGCCCAGCGGCTGAACATCTCCCGGGGCGACGTGATCCGCCTGCGGGACGAAAAGCGGGGCACCCTGGAGGTGACGGTGTCCGCCATCTGCGACAACTACGTGTTCAACTACGTCTATGTGGCCCGGCAGACCTACCTGGACCAGGGGCTGGAGCCGCCGGAGTACGAGGCCATGTACCTCCACGCCCGGCAGGGGACGGACCTCTATGAGGACGGCGCGGCCCTGTCGGACTACGAGGGCGTCAGCAACGTCACCGTCAACGAGGCCACCCGGGAGCGGGTGGACACCATGCTGGCCCGGATGGACCTGATTGTGGTGGTGGTGGTGCTGTGCGCCGCGGCCCTGGCCTTCATCGTGCTGTACAACCTGACCAACATCAACATCACCGAGCGGGTCCGGGAGATCGCCACCATCAAGGTCCTGGGCTTCTACCAGAACGAGACCGCCGCCTATGTGTTCCGGGAGATCTCCATGCTATCGGTGCTGGGCAGCCTGGCGGGGCTGGGGCTGGGCAAGCTGCTCCACGCCTACGTCATGGCCCAGGTCCAGGTGGACGGCATGTTCTTCCCCCACCAGATCGCCCCCATCAGCTACATCGGGTCCCTCATCATGACGTGGCTGTTTACCCTCATCATCACCTTCGCCATGCGGCCCAAGCTGCGCCGCATCGACATGGCGGAGTCGCTGAAATCCATCGAATAGACCGAATCGCAGCAACACGGAAAGCGCCGCCGGGGTGACCCGGCGGCGCTGCTGTTGTGATGGATAGATCGCTTGACGGCCGCCGGCTGCCGGCGGCGCTCTGGTCAGATGTTGAGCTTGGCGTACTTCTCCCGCAGCAGAGCCACCAGCTCCGTGTAGCGGTCCCGGCTGAGCATGATCTCGCCGCTGTAGCCCCGGAACTGGATGGCGTAATTCCTGGCGTCGTTGTCCGCCCGGATGAAGGAGATCTTGGGCAGGTTCACGATGAAGGACTGGTAACAGCGGTAGAAGCCGCTGCTCTCCAGCATCTGCTCCAGCTCGTTCATGGTAAAGCCCAGCACGGTGATCTCCTCGCCCTGCTCCGTGACAATGACGATCTTCCGGTTCCGCCGCTCGATAAAGAGGATGTCCTGGAGCCGGGCCAGCTGGTAGCCGGAGTGGGTCCGGATCATGATGCTGCGGTTGACGGTCTCCTGCTTGATCTGCTGGAGCTCGAAGGTGCGGACCAGCCGGTTGACCAGGGCCTGCAGGACCAGAGGGTCGAAGGGCGTCAGCAGGAAGCCGGCGCACTGGGCGCGGCAGGCCTCATAGGCGCGCTCCGGCCGGTGGGAGTAGACGACCACCTGGATGTCCGGGTGGGACTGGGCCAGCGTGGCGCACAGGCAGTTGCCGTCGCTGGTGATCCGGGGGTCGGCGGGCTGGGTGTTGACAAAGACCACATCGACCTCGTGGGCGTCGATGTAGTTCAGCGCCTCCTCCGTGGTCCCCAGCTCCGCCTCCAGACGGAACGCCCGGTGCAGGACCAGCATGTTCCTCAGCTGGTCCCGAATCTCCTCGTCGCTCTCCACCAACAGCGTCCGCATCTGCATCGCCAAGCCCCCCCTGACTGTGTTTGTTGTTACTCCTGGCCGAAGGCCATGAAGATATCAATGATCTCCTGCTGCTCCTCCTCCGAGGGCATCGCCGCCTTCCCCCACTCGTAGAAGTGCAGGGTGAAGGGACCGTTGACCCAGAAATAGCCTACTTGTCCGTTGCTGTAGACCATTGCCCCCGTTGCGGCCAGGCTGTCATACTGCTCCTGACTGGCCTCGTCCAGGTTGTCGAAATCGTAGCGCTCAATGTCGATCAGGTCGGAGAAGCGGTAGCCGGAGCGCCCTGTTGTGGTGGAGCTGAAATTGATGCTGATGTAGTTGCTCTTGTCCACGACGCCCTGCTCCGCCAGGTAGTCCGCCAGGTCGTCCAGGGTCTTGACCCACACGCCGGTGGTGCGGTCCTCAGCGCCCGTGGACTTGCAGAACGACTGGAAGATCTCGATGATCGCCGGACGTTCCTCGTCCGGGACCGGGGAGGTTCCCCACTCGTAGAACGCGAGTGTGAACGGTCCGTTGACCCAGGCATAGCCGACCGAGCCATCTTCATAGATGGTGTAACCCATCTTGGCAAAGTCGTCATACTGCCGCTGGCTGTCTTCGTCCAGGTTGTCAAAATCGTAATATTCGATATTGATTTTCCCGGCGAAGTGGTAGCCCACACGCCCCTTTGTCTTGACGTCGTAGCTAAGCATTCCGTAGTCATCCCGTTCAAAAACGCCCTGCTCCGCCAGGTAGTCCGCCAGCTCGTCCAGGGTCTTGACCCAGACGCCGGTGGTGCGGTCCTCCTCCTGGGCGCCGCCGTCATCCCGGCCGAAGGCGGAGAAAACATCCAGCAGCTCATCGACATCGCCGGTATAGTAGGAGCAGAAGACGGCGAAGGGGCCGTTTTTCGTCACCGACATATAGTGTGTTCCCTGCTGGTAGAGGTCGATGGGCTCACCCGCCAGGATGTCCTGATAGGCGGCCTCCTCATTGCTGCCCTCCGTCAGATTCTCCACGTCCCACCAGTAGAGCTCCACGTTGTTGCAGACGTAAGCCTCTGTGCCGACGCCGTCGGAGATGGGGTTCATGCTGCTCCGGTCCCAGAAGCCCTTTTCCTCCAGGTAGTCCATCATGTCGTCCATGGTCATGCCCCACACGGGGGCGTTGGGGTCCTCACCCTCGGCCGCCAGGGCCTTGGGCCCCACAAAGTCCTCCGACATGGCAACGTAGCCGAGGAGGCCCGCAAAGACGGCCACAATAAAGGCCATGCTGATCACGGTAAACTTTTTCATTTCCGGACGCCCTCCTTCCCGTTGAGCCGGGCCATGTAGTCCCGGTAGGTCTCGCTGGACCGGGCCAGCTCCTCATGGGTCCCGGAGGCCTCCACCTGGCCGTTTTTCATGACGATCACATGGTCGGCCGCCAGGATCTCCCGCATGTCGTGGGCGATGAACACCACGGTCTTGCCGGCCATCCAGGTCTTTACGGCGGCCTGGATCTGGGCGTAGGTGTGGTAGTCCAGGCTGCTGCCGGCCTCGTCCAGCAGCAGGTAGTCGGGTTTCTGAATCAGGGCCCGGGCGATGGCGATGCGCTGACGCTGGCCGCCGGAGAGCTGGCCGCCGCCCTCGCCCAATACCGTATTATACCCCTCCGGCAGGGAATTTGCAAGCTCGTCCAGACAGGCGGCGGCGCCGGCGGCCTCCACCTGGGCGTCGGAGACCTCGTCCTTCATGCCGAAGGTCATGTTCTCCCGCAGGGAGGCGGCGAACAGCTCGTTCTCCTGGAGGACGTAGCCGAAGTGGGAGCGGAGCTGATGGAGCTGTACGCTGCCCACCTGGTTGCCCGCCACGGAGATGGAGCCGCTGCCGGGCAGGTAGAAGCCCTGCATCAGCTTCAGCAGGGTGGATTTGCCGCTGCCGTTGTCGCCGATAATGGCGGTCATCTTGCCGCCGGGGATGCGCAGGGACACGCCGTGGAGGATCTCCAGGTCGTCGGTGTAGCCGAAGTGGACGTTGTCAAAGACCACGTCCCGGCTGTCCCCCTGCTGCCAGTCCTGGCCCTGGTCCGGCGTCTCCACCGGCAGGTCCAGCAGGAAGCCCACCCGTCCCAGGGTGGCCTTGCTGCCCTTGAAGGCCTGGTAGTGGGTCAGCAGCTCGGCGCTGCGCTGGTTGACCTGGCCCATGTAGGTGCTGAAGTCGGTGATGCCCGTCTGCTCCATCTTCCCCTGGCCGATGAGCCGGGAGCCGCCTACGGCGATCATGACGGTGGAGATGGCGTTGGAGGTGGAGTTCATCAGCACCTGCAGGCTGACCAGGAAGGAGTAGATCACACCGGCCCGGTAGCGGCGCTCGATGGCCTCATAGCCGTCGCGGACCTCCTTGTCCTCCAGGGAGGCGGCCTTGACGTACTTGGCGGCGGAGACGTGCTCGGCAAAATACATGGTCATCTCGTTTAAGGCGACCCGCATCTTCTTGTTGCCGAAGGCCTCTGTCTTGCCCACCGCCCAGAACACCACCAGGACCACCGGGATCAGCAGCAGCATGTAGAGGGACAGCTCCGCGTTGTTCTGGTACAGCGCCACGCAGGCCCGGCCATAGCCGTACACAGAGGACACCATCAGGAACAGATAGCCGATGGTCTTGCTGGAGGACGCGGTATCGTTGGTGACGGCGGAGATCAGGGACGCCGGCTGCTGGCGCTCAATGTCCTTCACCGGCAGGTGGAGGATGTGCCGCCAGAGCACAAATCTGGCCCTCAGCTCTACCTTGGCCGAGGCGTGGTAGTAGAAGAGGTTCGCGGCATAGGCCAGCAGGGAGTTGAGCACATACAGCAGGGCGTAGCTGATGATGACGGAGTTGAACAGCTCGCCCTTATTGACGTTGATGAGATACTGGGCCAGCTTGATAGACAGCTCCGCGTTGACCACGCCCAGGGCCGTGTTGCAGATAAACAGCCACCAGGGGATGGGGAAGCGCCGGTAAAAGTCAATAAAGAAACGGAACAGGTTCTTTTCCCGGGGCGCCCCTGTGTTCTTCTTGGTTTTCATTCCGCATCCTCCCCTCTTGCCAGTTTCCGGTAGAACTCGTTCTCCCGGGCCACCTGGTCACAGTCGCCCTGGGCGACGATCTTACCGTCCTGTACGACGATGATGTAGTCGGCCTCCAGCACCGTCTGCTGGTCATGGGCCACCATGACCACGCTGCCGCCGTCCATGTGGGAGCGGATGGCGTCCCAGACGATGTCCTTGCCCTTTACGTCCATGGCCGTGGTGGCCTCGTCCATAAAGAGGTACCGGGCGTCAGAGAGCAGGGCCCGGGCCAGGGCCACACGCTGGCGCTGGCCGCCGGAGAGACGGCCGCCGCTCTCGCCAACGAGCATGTCCAGGCCGCCGCCGGCGGATACGAAGTCCGCAAGGTCCACCTTGGCGCACACGTCCAGCAGCTCCTGGTCGGAGACCTCCCGGCCCACGCCGAAGAGCAGGTTCTCCCGCAGGGTGCCGGAGAAGAGGGTGCACTCCTGGGTCAGATAGGCGATGCGGCGGCGGAAGCTCCGCAGGGAGGCACCGGTAACATCCAGATCCCCAAAGCGGATGGAGCCGCTCTGGATGGGGTACATCCGCTCGATCAGGTTCAGCAGGGTGGTCTTGCCGCTGCCGGACGGCCCGACGATGGCCACCGTCCGCCCGCTGGGGATGTGGAGGGTGAGGTTTTCAAAGATGTTCTTGCCCGCCTCGTAGGCAAAGTCCACGTTCTCCAGGGCGATGTCCCCGGAGAGCTGGTCGATGTCCGTCCCGGCGTTCACATCCTCCTCCTCCTCGGCCATGATGGCCGCCACCTGCTTGGTGGCGCCGGCGGTGGACTTGAAGGTGGTCCAGTAGTTGCAGTAGGCGGACAAGGAGTTGAACAGCTGGTTGGCGAAGCCGTAGTAGGCGATCCACTGGGCCAGGGACAGGGTGCCGTCGGCGTAGAAGGACCGGCCCACCAGCACGATCAGGATGAACTGGATCATGCCGGCCATGGCGTACATGGGGCCGGAGAAGCCCATCCAGGCGCCGACGATGGAGTAGTGGTAGACGTCCTTCATCCGTCCCGCGCCGGACTCATAGGCCTTTTCCTCGCCGCCGGAGGACTTGATGAGCAGGTAGTTCTTGGTGCGCTCCTTGACGGACTGGGTCATCTCCGCCGACTTTTTCCGGCTCAGGTCGCTGAGGCCGAACTGGAGGCGGCCCATGATGTAGGCCAGCAGGAACTCCAGCGGCAGAGCCAGCAGCAGGGCGACGGCCAGCTTGGGGTCGTAGGAGCTGATCTTGCCCACCAGGGCGATGGAGCTGTAGCCCACGGTGATGATGGAGACAAAGACCTGCATGATAAGGGTGCTGAGGGAGGTCACATCGCTGGTGATACGGGTGACCAGCTCGCCGGCCCGGTGCTTGCTGTAGTAGCGCAGGGGCAGGCGCACCACCTTGCCCCAGATCATCCGGCGGGCGTTGCGGTTGATGCGTTCATTGCAGATATAGCTGAGGATGGTGCTGATGCTGGCCACCGCCAGATTGATGATGGTCACCAGAATGAAGGGCAGTACCACCTCCACGAACCCCACGTCGCCCGCAAAGAGCCTGGAGGAGTATTCGGTGGCGCTGATGCCGAGGTTGGTGAGGCCAAAGGACACCAGGATGTAAGCGAGGATCCAGAGATAGGGGATGTGGGCGCGGGCCAGCATCCGGAAAAACCGGCCGGTGCTGCCCCGGACATCCCGTCCTAAGATGCGTTCCACAGGGAGGCTCTCCTTTCTTGATACGAAAAACCCCCGCCGCAGAATCTGTTTGTAACGGAACAGCCGTGGAGGGGGATGTGTCGCGGAGGGCAAAGGCCGCTGGCCTTTGCCCTCCGGCGGCGCTGGTGATGTAGGGTTTTACTTGCTGGTCAGAGCGGTGAAGGCCTCCAGGGCGGCGTCCTTCTGGGCGTAGTCCTCAGCGAAGGCGATGGCGAAGTAGCCGTTGTAGCCGGCGGTCTGCAGGATGTTGGCGCCGCCCATGACTACGATCATGCCGCTGTTGGCGGCGATGTTGGCGAAGTTGTTGGTGTAGCACTCGCTCTGGTTGGCGCCGTCAAACCAGAACAGCCACAGGCCGCCCCAGTCCTCAGCCTTGTCGGCCACGGTGGAGAAGGGCATCTCGCCGCCGGTGTTGTCGGTGACATAGCCGGGAGTGGTGTTGATGTCCACGGGGGTGGTGCCCTCGGCGATAAAGCCCTTGGAGGTCAGATAGGCCACCATGTCGTCATAGGAGCAGGTCGTGGGATCGGGGGGCTCCACGGCCTTTTCGCCGCAGGCCGCCAGGCTCAGGCACAGGGTCAGAGCCAGGAGGATGCTCAGAAACTTCTTCATGTCTTCTCGTCTCCATTTTTTTGATTTTGTGACGCCTGAGGCGGAGCACATCTTCTATTTTATAGATATGGCCCCGTATTTCAATCGCTGTGGTCTATTTTGTCGGAATTTTTGACCAGATCGTCGCGTTTTTTCGGTTGCCGGCGGCGCGGCGCTCAGGCGTACAGGTACTGGGCGACGGCAGATTTCAGCTCCTCGGCCTGCATGACGCCGATGTGGCTGTCCACCAGCGCGCCGTCCTTGTAGATGTGTACCGTCGGCACGGCGTTGATGCCCAGCTCCTGGGCGATCTCCGGGTTTTCCGTGGTGTTCAGCTTCACGATGTTCAGGAAGGGGACCTCCGCCGCCACGTCCTCCAGGATCTTGGCGAACAGCTTGCAGGGGACGCAGGTGGTGCCGTAGAAGTCCACGATCACCAGGCCTTCTGCGATCATGCTCTTGAATGTGTTCTTGTCCGCGGTCTGAATAGCCATTTTATTGCTCCTCCTCAAAGCATGTTTTCCTGACCACGCGCTCCAGCGCGTCGTGGGCCAGAAGGTTGTAAAAGAACATGGCGTAGCACTCGTAGGGGTAGGCCGACTGCGCCAGCTCCTCGCTGACGGACCAGGAGGCCACGTAGTCCCGGATCTCCCGGTCATAGCCCTCCTGGCTGGGGGCCTGGCCGGTCTGGGCGGCCAGATGACGGCCCAGCAGGTTCAGGCACAGGGTCTGCCACGCGTCATGCTGCTCCATGGCCACCAGCTCGTGGTAGCTCTTCACCGGGATGCGCCCCTCGAACTGCTCCGGCGTCATCTCCTCCAGGGTCATGCCCTCCGCCCGGGCCAGGATGCGGCTGCGCTCCAGACGCAGGTCGATGATCTTCTGCCAGTCCTCCTGGTACAGCACGAACTCCGACCCCTCCACCACCTGCCGAATCAGGTAGATCGTGGGCGCATAGGACTCCCGCCGGACCAGCTCCGCCATCTGCTGCCCGGTGAGATAGGCGGTGTACGCCTCCACGGTGTGTACGCCCTCCAGGCCCAGCTTCTCCACCAGATCGTCGGTCAGCTCCGGGACCACCTTGTTGGTGACCTCCAGCAGCGTCAGGGCCACATGGCCCTCAGGCAGGTCCAGCTCCCGGGTCTCGCCCAGGGCCATGCCCTCGGCCAGGGCCTCCAGCCGGGGATGGAACATGCCGCTGCCAACGGCAAATTTTACGCTGTCCTTCTGAAAGCGGGGGCAGTCCGATTCCAGACGGCAGGTGGCCAGGTCCCCCCGGGCGGCGCGGTCCCCCTTCTCCCAGCGGATGTAGGGGTTCACCGCCCGCCGCAGCTCCCGGTCCAGGCGCTCCCGGTCCAGGACGAAGGGCTTCCGGTAGGCGCTGAGGTCCACCGACGCGGGGTCCTTCAGGGTCAGTAGTCGTGATCTCACAGCAATGCCTCCTCATAAATTGATGCTTGGCTGTCGGTATCAGCTTTTCACTCTGCCTGAAGTGTACGAAAAACCGGGGACATCCGCAAGATACCCCGGTCCAAACCGTCCTATTTTGCGTCGAAATTGTCCCGCACGCTGGCGGCGGCCCCGGCCGGAGGCAAAAAACCGGGCCGCTGCAGCGGCAGCGGCCCGGCGCTTATGTGAGAGTTTGCTGCTGAGGGGATGGGGCTTACTTCTTGACCTTCTTGCCCTCCCACTTGGTGACGCACAGGGAGCAGGCGATGTCGCCGGTGACGTTCAGGCAGGTACGGCCCATGTCGAAGATACGGTCCACAGCCACGATGAGGCCGATGTAGGCCACGGGGATGTTCAGGGCCTCCAGGACCATGGCCAGCATGATCATGCCCGCGCCGGAGACGCCGGCGGTGCCGATGGAGGCCAGGGTGGCGGTGACCACAATGATGACCATTTGACCGATGGTCAGGTGCATACCGGCGCAGGAGGCGATGAACACGGCGGCCACGCACTGGTAGATGGCGGTACCGTCCATGTTGATGGTGGAGCCCAGAGGCAGGACGAAGGAGGCAATGTCGTCCTCAGCGCCCAGCTCGGCGGCGCACTCCTTGGACACCGGCAGAGTGGCGGCGGAGGAGGTGGAGGTGAAGGCAAACATCATGGCGGCGAAGGCGCCCTTGAAGAACTTCATGGGGCTGATGCCGGCGAAGGCCTTGGCGGACACGGAGTACACCAGGACGGCGTGGACGATGTAGCCCAGGTAGGCGCACAGGATGACCAGGGCCAGGGAGCCCAGGATGGCGGCGCCCTGGGTGGCGACGACCCAAGCCATGTAAGTGAACACGCCGATGGGGGCCAGGCTGATGACGAACATCATCACCCGCTCAATGACAGCGTAGAAGGAGCTGACGATGTCCCGGGCCAGCTTGCCCTTCTCCTTGGCGGCCATGATACCGCCGCCGAAGAACAGGGCGATGACGATGACCTGGAGCATGTTGGCCTCGGTAAAGGACTTCCACATGTTGGTGGGGAAGATGCCCACCAGCACGCTCATGAAGCCGTCGAACGACTTGGCCTCATAGGCGGCGTCGGAAGTGGACAGGGTGGGGAACAGCCCAGCGCCGTTGAAGATGCTGGCGAACACCAGGCCGATGACGCAGGCGATGGCGGTGGTGACCATAAAGTAGGCCACGGTCTTCCAGGCAACGGCGCCCACCTTCTTCATGTCGTCCATGCTGAGGATGCCGTCGATCATGCTCAGCAGCACCACAGGCACCACGATAAACTTCAGCAGGTTCACGAAGATATCGCCAAAGGGCTTCAGGTAGTCGGCAGTGAAGTCCTTGCCGCCGGGGATGGCCAGGCAGACAAAGCCCACTGCGATACCGGCAACCAGAGCGATCAGGATCTGTACCGGCAGGCTCAGTTTCTTTTTCATAGATAGTCTCTCCTTCCAAAAGTTGGGGACACACAGGGCCCCCATTGAGGCTATTATACCGTTAGTCGGTAAACTATACAAGCATAGTTTACATTTTAACGATATCTTTGTGCAGAACGACAATATGCGGAGCATTTGTCAGCGACACGCGAACAGACCTCCGCGGAACGGCGAAACTTGGAGAAAATACACAAAACGACGCCGCCGCGAAGGGGAAAAGTCTGAACACTTTGCGCCTTGCCATCGGCGGCAGATTTCCGTATAATACAACCCGACCAACAGAGAGGAGGGGTATCCATGGCTGCTTTGCATTGTATGAGCTGCTTTTACGGCCCCTCTATTTCTGTTTCTGTTTTTCGCCGGTGACGTGTCACCGGTATTTTTTTTGCCCTCCGCCGGGCGGAGCGTTCCCCACAAAAAAATCAGAAAAGAGAGGGAGTACCAATGAACAACCAAGAACCCATCCGCGACGCGCGGACCCTGGGCACGCCCAAGATGCTGCTCCTGGGCCTGCAGCACATGTTCGCCATGTTCGGCGCCACCATCCTGGTGCCCATCCTGGTGAACCAGTACGGCCTGCCCCTGAACATCCAGACAACCCTGTTCTTCGCCGGCATCGGCACCCTGTTCTTCCACGTCTGCTCCCGGATGAAGGTCCCCGCGTTCCTGGGCTCCTCCTTCGCCTTCCTGGGCGGCTTCGAGGCCATGAGCAAGATGGACGCGGGCATCTACGCCGGCATGAGCGCCGGTGAGAAGCTCCAGTACGCCTGCGGCGGCATCGTGGTGGCCGGCCTGCTGTACCTGGTGCTGGCCCTGCTGGTCAAGGCCGTGGGCGTCCACAAGGTCATGCGCTTCCTGCCCCCTGTGGTCACCGGGCCCATCATCATCTGCATCGGCCTGAACCTGGCCCCCTCCGCCGTGAACAACGCCTCCTCCTGCTGGTGGCTGGCCCTGGTGGCCATGGCCATCATCATCGTGTGCAACATCTGGGGCAAGGGCATGGTGAAGATCATCCCCATCCTCCTGGGTGTGGTGGGCGCCTACGTGGTGGCCATCCTCGCCGGTCAGGTGGACTTCTCCGGCGTGAAGGACGCCGCCTGGCTGGGCTTCCAGCCCTTCGTCACCGACTTCGGCGGCAGCGTGGCCAAGTTTGACCTCTCCGCCATCCTGGTCATGGCCCCCATCGCCATCGCCTCCATGATGGAGCACATCGGCGACATGTCCGCCATCTCCGCCACCGTGGGCGAGAACTTCATCGAGGACCCCGGCCTGCACCGCACCCTCATCGGCGACGGCATCGCCACCTCCCTGGCCGGCCTCTTCGGCGGCCCCGCCAACACCACCTACGGTGAGAACACCGGCGTGCTGGTCCTCAGCCGGGTCTATGATCCCCGGGTCATCCGCCTGGCCGCCATCTACGCCCTGGTCCTGTCCTTCAGCCCCAAGTTCGCGGCGGTCATCGGCGCGCTGCCCTCCGCCATCATCGGCGGCGTCAGCTTCATCCTCTACGGCATGATCTCCGCCATCGGCGTGCGCAACATCGTGGAGAACAAGGTGGACTTCACCAACAGCCGCAACCTCATCATCGCCGCCGTCATCCTGGTGTGCGGCCTGGGCTTCTCCGGCGGCCTGACCTTCCATGTGGGCGGCGCCTCCATCACCCTCACCGGCCTGGCCATCGCCGCCATCGCCGGCATCCTCCTCAACGCCGTCCTGCCCGGCAACGACTATGAGTTCGGCGTCAACGCCGAGGGCGACAAGAACCGCGGCATCGCCATCAACCCCACCAACAAGTCCAAGAGCGGCAAGAAGTGATTTTCCTGACCCGCCATACGAGGAAAGGCCCGGAGCGGACGCTCCGGGCCTTTCCGGCTGCTGGGAAAGATTAAGATTTTCTGCCGGCGGGCGGGAGGGGAGCGGCGCAAAAAGCGGCCGGGGACGAAAAAAGCATTGATTTGTACCGGCAAATCGCTTATGATAGCGGTAGTGCGGCGTGTCCGCGTGAATTTTAACGATCAGCAGCAGGAGGCAGGAGAGCTATGCGACTGTTTGGAGCCTTGGAGGCCGGCGGGACCAAGATGGTCTGCGCCGTCAGCGGCGAGGACGGCAATATTCTGGAGCGGACCAGCATCCCCACCGGAAGCCCGGCGGAGACCATGCCGGCCATGCTGGACTTCTTCCGGGGCAGGGGGATCGAGGCCCTGGGCATCGGCTGCTTCGGTCCCGTGGACCTGGACCGGGCCTCCGATACCTACGGATACATTACGTCCACGCCTAAGCTGGCCTGGCAGAACTACCCCATCGTCCAAACGTTCCGGGAGGCCCTGGGAGTCCCCGTGGGCTTTGACACCGACGTCAACGCCGCCGCCCTGGGGGAGGCCACCTGGGGCTGTACCCGGGACGTGCGCAGCAGCATCTACATCACCGTGGGCACCGGCGTGGGGGTGGGCGTCATCGTGGACGGCAGGCCCCACCACGGCATGATCCACCCCGAGGGGGGCCACATCTTCCTCGTCCGGCACCCCGACGACCCCATGGAGGGCAGCGCCTGCCCCTTCCATGACAGCTGCCTGGAGGGCCTGGCGGCAGGCCCCGCCATCCAGCGCCGGTGGGGCGCGCCGGGGGCCCAGCTGGCGGACCGGCCGGAGGTCTGGGAGCTGGAGGCCTACTACATCGGACAGGCCATCTGCGACTACATCCTGGTGCTGTCACCGGAGCGCATCGTGGTGGGCGGCGGCGTCATGCACCAGCCCCAGATGCTGCCCCTGATCCGCCGGGAGGTGGCCCGCCAGATGAACGGCTACATCCGGGGCCGGGGCATGGCCGACCTGGACCGCTACATCGTGGGCGTGAGCTTAAACGACAACCAGGGCGTCATGGGCGCGGCGAAGCTGGCCATGGACGCGGTGAAGGAGGAGACGAAATGAGCGGTATGATCCTGCGGCTGCGGCCTGTTTTGCAGGAGAAGATCTGGGGCGGCAGCCGGCTGAACAGCGTGTTCGGCTACGCGATCCCCAGCGATCACACCGGCGAGTGCTGGGCCGTCAGCGGCCACCCCGCCGGGGACTGCCCGGTGGAGAACCCGGAGTTTGCCGGGGAGACCCTGGGGTCCCTGTGGCGGAAGCGCCGGGACCTGTTCGGCAATGTGCCCGGGGACGTCTACCCCCTGCTGGTGAAGATCATCGACGCCAGGGACGACCTGAGCATCCAGGTCCACCCCGACGACGCCTACGCCGCCGCCCATGAAAACGGCGCCCTGGGCAAGACCGAGTGCTGGTACGTGCTGGACTGCGACGAGGGGACCGATATCGTCATCGGCCACAACGCCGGGTCCCGGGAGGAGATGGCCCGGATGGTGGCGGAGAACCGCTGGGACCAGCTGCTGCGCCGGGTGCCCATCCACCGGGGCGACTTCTTCCAGATCGACCCCGGCTGTCTCCACGCCATCAAGGGCGGCACCCTGATTCTGGAGACCCAGCAGTCCAGCGACGTGACCTACCGGTTCTACGACTACGGCCGCCTCCAGAACGGCAAGCCCCGGCAGCTCCACATCGCCCAGAGCCTGGATGTGACCACGGCCCCCTTCCGGCCCAGCAGCCCGGCGCAGGAGACCTGGCGGCAGGGCGGCGCCGTCATCACCCGGCTGGTGAGGTGCCCCTACTACACCGTGTACCACGGGACGGTGGACGGCGAGGCGGTCCTTACCTTCGACGCGCCCTTTGTGAACCTCAGCGTTCTGGCCGGGGAGGGGACGGTGGACGGCGAGAGCGTGTCCAGGGGCGACCACATGGTCCTGACAGCGGGCTATGACCGGCTCGCCGTCAGGGGGAAGCTGGAGCTGATCTGGTCCCACATTTAACATACGGCAAGCCCCCGGGCCTTTGGCCCGGGGGCTTGCTTGCGCGGAGGGAGCCGGGGCGGTCACCAGGCGGGGTCCACCCTGGGACAATGCATGTCCTTTCGGGCGGCCCGCATCTCCACATAGCACCCGCACTGGCGGCAGGTGCCGTTTTCCAGGCTGGCGCAGGTCTTGCAGGCCCGCAGCCGCTCCTCGTACAGGTCGTCCGGCGTGCGCTGCTTTGCCGGCATGGTCTCCCGGTAGAGCAGCACGCTCCGGTAGTAGTCGCTTTCGTCGGGCATCTCCCGCAGGAGACACTGGCAGCGGTTGACGGCGCCGCTCACCGGATCGTCACCTCAAAGGCCGCCACGGAGCAGGCCGGCAGCACCGCCCCAAAGCCGTCTCCGGTGGGGACGATCCCTTCCAGGGCGGCGGGCCGCACCCGGTGGGGCCGGTCAAAGGCGTTGCAGGCGTCCCGCCCGCCGGAGAGGACGCGGCCTGTGACGGACTGAATCTGCCCCACGCCGGCCAGGGCGCAGTCCAGCGGGGCGGGGCGGGCGTCGTCCAGATTGGCCGCCGTGATGAGGAACTTCCCGTCCGGGGCCTGGCTGGCGGAGAGGTGCAGACTGGGGACCCGGTCCTCCTCTGTCTCGCCGATGAGGGAGGTCTCCACGTAGCTCTCCAGCTGCCGGGCGTCCTGGTGGCCCTTGTACATCTCAAAGACGTGGTAGGTGGGCGTCAGCACCATCCGGGGACCCTCGGTGAGGATGACGGACTGGAGCACGTTGACCACCTGGGCGATGTTGGCCATGACCACGGTGTCGCAGTGGTTATTGAAGATGTTCAGATTGACGGCCGCCACCAGGGCGTCCCGCATGGTGTTCTGCTGGTAGAGGAAGCTGGGGTTGGTGCCCGGCTCCACATCGTACCAGGTGCCCCACTCGTCCACCGCCAGGCCCACCCGGCGGTCCCCCTGGTACTGCCGGATGATCCGGGAGTGGTTTTCCACCAGCTCCTCCATAAAGAGCGTGTGGGACAGCGTGGCGTAGTACTCCCGGCGGCTGAAGTCGGAGGCGCTGCCCTTATTGGCCCAGTCGCCCTGGCGGGGCATGGTGTAGTAGTGCAGGCTCACCGCGTCGATGAACGCGCCCGCCTGCTCCATGACCGTCTTGGTCCAGTGGTAGTCGTCCACGTTGGCGCCGGAGGCGATCTTGTAGATGGGGTGGTCCCGGTCATATGTACGCAGGTAGGTGGCGTACCGGCGGCACAGGTCGGCGTAGTACTCCGCCCGCATGTTGCCGCCGCAGCCCCAGGCCTCGTTCCCGATGCCCCAGTACGTCACGTTCCAGGGGTCGTCCCGGCCGTTCTGCCGCCGCAGGTCCGCCATGGGGGACTGGCCGCCCATGTTGCAGTACTCCACCCAGTCGGAGAACTCCTGGACCGTTCCGCTGCCCACGTTGCCGGACAGGTAGGGCCGGCACCCCAGCTGGCGGCACAGCTCCAGAAACTCGTGGGTGCCGAAGGAGTTGTCCTCGGTGACGTCGCCCCAGTTGGTGTTGACGATCTTCTTGCGCTGCTCCCGGGGGCCGATGCCGTCCCGCCAGTGGTAGGTGTCGGCAAAGCAGCCGCCGGGCCAGCGCAGCAGCGGGATGCCCATGGCCCTCAGGGCCTGGACCACGTCGGCGCGCATGCCGTTGACCTGGGGAATCGGGGAATCCTCCCCCACATAGAGGCCGTCGTAAACGCAGCGGCCCAGGTGCTCCGAGAAGTGGCCGTAAACATTCCGGTTGATGGTCCCCTTGGAACGGTTGGCGTTGATGATCGCTCTTGCCATAGTGATGTCTCCTTATTGTCTCATGGTTGGCCCGCAGCGGCGGGCGGGATGCTTGAAATCTGACGCAGAGCAGCTGCCGGGAGGGGGAAGCGCCCTAGGCCAGGACCATCAGCAGGGTGCCGGCGGTGAGAAGGGCCAGACCCGCCCCGGCCCGGCGGCTCAGGCGCTCGCCGAGAAAGACCCTGGCGAAAAGGGCCACCACCAGGATGCTCAGCTTGTCGATGGGCACCACCACGCTGGCGGGGCCGGCCTGGAGGGCCCGGTAGTAGCACAGCCAGCTTCCGCCGGTGGCAAGGCCCGAGAGGCAGATGAAGAGCAGCTCCCGCTTCTCGATCTGCCGCACCTGGCCCCACTTGCCGGTGAGGGCCACCATGGCCCAGGCCATCACCAGGACCACCGACGTGCGCACGGCGGTGCCCAGGTTGGACTCCACGCCGCTGATGCCCAGCTTGGCCAGGATGGAGGTGAGGCTGGCGAACACCGCCGAGCCGGCGGCGTAGAGCAGCCACGGCCCCTCGCCGTGGCGCTGGTCGGCCTTTTTCTCCAGCATCAGCCAGGTGCCCAGGGCCATCAGGGCCATGGCGGCCCCGGCCAGGGGGCTGAAGGGCTCCCCCAGCAGCAGAAAGGCCAGCAGGATGGTGAGGATGGTGCTGGACTTGTCCACCGCCACCACACGGTTCACATTGCCCAGCTTCAGCGCCCGGAAATAGCACAGCCAGCTGGCCCCGGTGGCCAGGCCCGACAGGACGAGAAAGAGCAGGTTCTTGCCGCTCAGCGCCCGCAGCTGGCCCTGGGACCCCACCACCAGGACCATGCCCCAGGACATGACCAGCACCACCGCCGTGCGGATGGCGGTGGCGACGGTGGAGTCGGTCCGCCGAATCCCGATCTTTGCCAGAATCGACGTGGCGCCGGCAAACAGAGCGGACAGCGCCGCCAGCAGGATCCACATGGAAAGGTCCCCTCCTTTTATTCCTCCGGAGGCAGCTGAGGCTGGAAGTCGGGTCCCAGGTTGCCCTCCATCCAGTGGCGGCGGCACAGGCCGATATACTTGTCGTTGGCCCCGATCACCACCTGCGCGCCCTCCTTGAGCACCTTGCCGTGCTCGTCGAACCGGGCGTTGAAGGTGGCCTTTTTGCCGCACCAGCAGATGGTCTTGACCTCCTCGATCTTGTCCGCCATCACCAGCAGCTCATAGCTGCCGGGGAACAGCTCCCCCTTGAAGTCGGCCCGCAGGCCGTAGCACATGACCGGAATGCCGCAGTCGTCCACCAGATGCACCAGGTAGTGGACCTCCTCCTTGGTGAGGAATTGGGCCTCGTCCACGATGATGCAGGCATTCTGCTGCAGCTCCATGGGGTTTATTTTCTGCATTTCATCAAAATAAATGCAGGGGTGGGTGAGGCCAATGCGGGAGACCACCATGTGGTCCCCGTCCCGGGTGTCCAGCCGGGGCTTCACCAGCAGGGTCTGCTGGCCCCGCTCCTCGTAGTTGAACCGGGCCATAAGGGCGTTGGCGGTCTTGCTGGAGCCCATGGCCCCGTATTTAAAGTATAACTGCGCCATTTTTTCTCTCTCCTATTATCTCATATGTTTCTATTGGTTGACTTTATTGTTCTGCGTCCAAAAGCTCCCGTACCTCCCGCAGGTACCGGGCGAAGGCCGACGGCACCGCCAGATTTTCCAGGACCGTCCGGTCCGCCCAGGTCAGCCCGGGGCAGTCCCCCCGGACGGTGAGCAGGTAGCCGGTCATGTGCCACTCCACGTGGGTAAAGACGTGCCTGGCCCCGATCTTCTCCCGCCAGTCCAGGGGCGTCAGGCCCCACTGCTCCAGGACCGCCGCCGCCTCCGTTTCGGCCAGGGCCCCCGGCGCGTGGGGAAACTCCCACAGCCCCGCCAGCAGGCCCATATCCGACCGCTTCCGCAGGGCCGTGCGGCCCTCCCGCAGCAGGAGGAACACCGTCAGCTCCTCCACCCGCCGGGGCGGCTTTTTCGCCCGGACGGGCAGCGTCTCCTGGACGCCCAGGCGGCGCGCCTCACACAGCTCCGCCAGGGGGCAGACGCCGCACAGGGGCTGGCCGTTGGGCAGGCACACCGTGGCCCCCAGGTCCATGAGGGCCTGGTTGAAGGCCCCGGGCCGGTCGGCGGGCATGGCCCGGGCCAGCAGCTCCCGGAAGGACCGCCTTACCGCCGGGTCCAGGATGTTCTCCCGGATGTCCGCCGTCCGGGCGGCCACCCGCAGGGCGTTGCCGTCCACCGCGGGCACCGGCTGGCCGAAGGCCATGGAGGCGATGGCCCCGGCGGTGTAGTCCCCCACGCCGGGGAGCTTGACCAGCTCCTCATAGGTGTCCGGGAACCGGCCGCCATAGTCCGTCACGATGACCTGGGCCGCCTTTTTCAGGTTCCTGGCCCGGCTGTAGTAGCCCAGGCCCTGCCACAGCTTCATCAGCTCCTCGTCGCTGACGGCGGCCAGGGCTTCCACCGTAGGCAGGCGCTCCATCCACCGCAGGTAGTAGGGGAGCGCCGCCGCCACCCGGGTCTGCTGGAGCATGATCTCCGAGACCCAGACCCGGTAGGGGTCGGGGCTGTCCCGCCAGGGCAGGTCCCGCTTGTTTTTGCCGTACCAGTCCAGCAGGGGTTCTGCCATGCGGTCCAGCCTCTGTTTGCCGTTTCTTTCTTCCATCCTTGTACCAAAACCGTAGTTCTCCTGGGCGAAACGATGTTTCGCCCATAAAATTTCTTTTGATACTTTTCTTTTTAAAGAAAAGTATGTATGCCCAATCTTTTGTGTAAATGTTATGAATGCTTCACGTGAACCGCGTGGCGTACCCGCAGCGGCGGCACAGAGCCTCGCTGGGCTGCCGCCGGGAGAACCCGTCGTAGAAGGCCCTGGCCCTGGGGGACGAAAGAATGGTCTCCAGGCTCTGCTCCAGGAGGTTCCCCAGGGGGATGTCCCCTTCGTGGTCCAGGCAGCAGGGGACCACCGTGCCGTCGGCCAGCACCGCCAGCTGCTCCCGCAGGCCCAGGCAGAACCGGGCGTCCGTCTCCGGCGCGTCCAGGTCCGGCCAGTCGAACTTTTCCGCCTGCTCCAGGTAGAGCCGGTCCGCCAGACGCCAGCTCCCGGCCCGGGGCTGGGGCAGGTCCAGGGGAAAGACCCCCAGCCGGTCCGCCAGGAACGACAGGATCTCCCCGTTGCGCCGGTCCGCGCCGCCGATGTTCCACAGCCGCAGGGCGCAGATGACGCCCAGGCCCGAGGCCCGCAGGGCGAAGTCCCAGCAGTCCGTCAGGTAGCCCGTCAGCTCCCCTATGCCGTTGCCCTCCATGCTGTGGAGGGACACGCTGACCTTGTGGAGGGCGGGAGCGGCCAGAAGGGCGTCCCCCCGATGGCCCAGAAGGGCGCCGTTGGTGGTGACGCACACCCGGAAGCCCAGGTCCCCGGCGATGGCCAGCAGCTCCTCCAGCCGGGGGTGGAGCAGAGGCTCCCCCATGACGTGGAGGTAGAGATACTGTACATGGCCCCGGAGCCGCCCGGCGACGCGGCGGAACTCCTCCGGCGTCATGGCCCGCTTCTCCCGGCGGGTGCCGGGGCAGAAGGAGCAGGAGAGGTTGCAGATATTGGTGATCTCCACATAGGCCCGCTTCAGCATGGCGCCGCCTCCCCCTTTCGCGTGTGGCCCCATTCTACCACACCGGCCCGCGTTTGACAACGGCGAAAAGCGGCTGAATTTTCTTCCCCGGCCCCGGAGGACGGCGGCGGCTTTTTGGACAATTTTGCCCAAATGCGCAAAAATGGAGGTTTTTCTCCCGGGACGGTGTTGACAAGGGGGCCTTTGCCCCTTATAATGACCCATGGGTCGTAAGACCCCACAACTTCATACCTTATCAAGAGTGGCGGAGGGAACGGCCCGATGAAGCCACGGCAACCTGCCCTAAGGGCAAGGTGCCAATTCCGGCGGTCAGCGCAAGATGAGGAACGACTAGCTTCCAAAACACGCCTGCCCGGCGTGTTTTCTTCGTTTTGCGGCAAAATCACCTGTACACAAGAAAGAGAGGCACATCTATGGCACACCGCATTTTCACATCCGAATCCGTTACCGAGGGACATCCCGACAAGATCTGCGACCAGATCTCCGACGCCGTGCTGGACGCCATCCTCGCCAAGGACCCCGACGCCCGGGTGGCCTGCGAGACCACCGTGTCCACCGGCCTGGTCCACATCATGGGGGAGATCACCACCTCCTGCTACGTGGACATCCCCAAGATCGCCCGTGAGGTCATCCGGGACATCGGCTACGACCGGGCCAAGTTCGGCTTTGACTGCGACACCTGCGGCGTCATCAGCAACATCGACGAGCAGTCCGCCGACATCGCCCTGGGGGTGGACAAGTCCCTGGAGTCCAAGGAGAGCGCCGCGTCCGACGAGCTGGACAACGGTGCCGGGGACCAGGGCATGATGTTCGGCTACGCCTGCCGGGAGACGGAGGAGCTGATGCCCCTGCCCATCTCCCTGGCCCACAAGCTGGCCCAGCGGCTGGCCGCTGTGCGGAAGCAGGGGCTGGTGGACTATCTGCGGCCCGACGGCAAGAGCCAGGTCACCGTGGAGTACGACGAAAACGGCGCCCCTGTCCGGGTGGACACGGTGGTGCTCTCCACCCAGCACGGCCCGGAGGTCAGCCTGGAGCAGATCCGCTCCGACATGATCCGCCTGGTCATCAAGCCCACCATCCCGGCGGAGCTGCTGGATGAGAACACCAGGATCTACGTCAACCCCACCGGCCGCTTCGTCATTGGCGGGCCCCAGGGGGACAGCGGCCTCACCGGCCGGAAGATCATCGTGGACACCTACGGCGGCTCCGCGCCCCACGGCGGCGGCGCCTTCTCCGGCAAGGACCCCACCAAGGTGGACCGCTCCGCCGCCTACGCCGCCCGGTGGGTGGCCAAGAACGTGGTGGCCGCCGGCCTGGCGGACCGCTGCCAGGTGCAGCTGGCCTACGCCATCGGCGTGGCCCGGCCGGTGTCCGTCCGGGTGGACACCTTCGGCACCGGCACGGTGTCCGACAGCGAGCTGGAGGCCAAGGTGGAGAAGGTGTTCGACCTGCGGCCCACGGCCATCATCAAGCGGCTGGACCTGCGCCGGCCCATCTACCGGCAGCTGGCGGCCTACGGCCACTTCGGCCGCAGCGAGCTGGACCTGCCCTGGGAGCGCACCGACATGGCGGAGGCCCTGCTGAAGGCGTAACGTCCGGCAAAAACAAACAAAAGACGGCGGGCGGGAGACGGGATCGTCTCCCGCCCCTTGCTTTTTTCCCCGCCATCGGGTACAATACGCCCATGCACATGCCAACTACGGAAAGGAGCGCTTATGGCAGAGAAAGATATCAGCCGGGAGAAGTCCGCGGAGTACCGGGCCGCCCCACTGGAGAGGGCCGGGGAGGACGCCGCCGCCGCGGCGGAGACCGTCCGGCGCAGCATGGAGACCTACTACCAGGCCCTGGCCCGGGAGGCGGAGGACCGCAGCCCGGATCAGGCGCTGGAGGAGGAGGTGGCGGGGGAGCTGGAGACCCTGCGCCGGGCCTCCGCCGGTCTGACCCGCGCCCTGCGGACGACGGTGGAGCTGACGGACGAGCTGAACGCCCGCCGCCGGGATACGAAGAAGAGCCGGGACAGAAAGTGGTATCTGCCCAATCCCCCCGCCAACGCCGCCATCGACCTGGAGGAGCGGGAGCGGGGCCACTTCGCCCAGGGCATCAACGGCTATAAGCTGCTGCTGATCTGCTTTGTGGGCAGCTTCGCCGGGGTGGTGGTGGAGCTTCTGTGGTGCCTGGCCAGAAACGGATACCTGGAGAGCCGCTCCGGCCTGGTGTACGGACCCTTCAACCTGCTCTACGGCGCGGGGGCGGTGCTCATGAGCCTGGCTTTGTACCGCTACCGGAACCGGGGCGGATGGCTGTCCTTCCTGGTGGGCATGGCGGTGGGCAGCGTGCTGGAGTACGTCTGCTCCTGGGGCCAGGAGCTGGTGCTGGGCTCCCGGTCCTGGGACTACAGCGCCATGCCATTGAACATCAACGGGCGCATCTGCCTGCTGTACTCCATCTTCTGGGGCGTCCTGGGGGTGCTGTGGATCAAGGACCTGTACCCCCGCATGGCCAAGTGGATATTGAAGCTCCCGGACCGGGCGGGGAAGATCCTCACCTGGGTGTGTACCATTTTCCTCATCGTCAACGCCCTGGTCACCGCCGTGGCGGTGGGCCGCTGGTCCCAGCGAATCGACGGCGTGGAGGCCCCCAACGCCTTCTGGGAGTTTGTGGACGAGCGCTTCCCCAATGAGCGGATGGAGCGTATTTTCGCCAACATGACCTTCGACTGAGCGCACCGACAAAAGCGGGGCCTCCTCCGGGCTGTGCCCGGGGGAGGCCCTAGGCTGTCGGAAAAGCCCTGGGCTTTTCCGACAGCCTGAAAAATGCCGTTACTTTTCCGGCGGTAGAGCCGCCGGAAAAGTTCTCGCTACGCTCGCCGCACGCCTTGCGAGGCAAGGCTTAGCGGGGCATTCGATTTCATACGAGGTGGGCTTCGCCCCCTCGTGCTCCCCCGCGGGAATACAAACGCTTTTACACTTTGGAAAGTTTTTTAATAAGCGGGGCCTCCTCCGGGCTGTGCCCGGGGGAGGCCCCTTTTCTGCGCTGCGGTCATGCTTTTTCGTACTGCTCGGCCGGTGTGCCCTCCTCCAGAACATGTCCGCAGGCGGGGCAGGTCTCGCTGGCGGTCAGCGTGCCGGTGATGCCGGCATCGCCCCCTGCCTTGACGAACACCTCAACGATCTCGCCGCAGCTGGGGCACTTGACCTCCATCAGCTTCGGCGTGGCTTTGCCCTCACGGCAGCCCTGAAATGCCATAGCGTAACCTCCTGTTCTAAAGTGGTATACCTATATTATCCCAGCTTTTGCGGAAAAGTCAATCCCTCAGTTTCCCGGCGGCACAGCCAGGCGTCGGTGACATAGCTGACCAGCAGCAGCAGCCAGGCCAGCGGCCACAGGACGGCCAGAGGCCCTGCGTAGCAGCCCAGGGGCGTGCCGGGGCACAGCAGCAGCCGCAGCAGGCCGTAGAGGGCCAGAGCGCCGGCGGCGGCATACTGGCTCAGCAGGGCGGTCCGCTCCAGCAGGCGGAGGCGGCGGACCTCCCGGGTCCGGCGGCGGAGATACGGAGTCAGGTCAATGACCTTGGCGGTGGCGGCGTTGTACATAGCGGGTCCCTCCTAGCTCGTTTTCTTGATCTGGATACAGGATACCACAAACATTGTCCAAAAATACGGACAATGAACTGGGGCGCTCAAAAATTTTTCCAGTTCAAGTGTAGTCGCCGGAGGGGAAAAATATACCGGCCCGTCCCAGGTAAGGGACAGGCCGGTATCTGCCGGTTGGGTTCACGGAGGGCGCCGCCTGCCGGCAAACGCCGCAGGACGCCTCGCGTTACTGGGTCAGCCGCCGCTCGAAGTTGCCGCTGACGTGGACGCCCTCCTGGACGATGAAGAAGGCGTGGGGGTCCACCTTGCGCAGCTCCGCCTGCAGGTCCTCGATCTCGTACTTGTTCAGGCACACGCAGAGGATGTGGACGTTGTCGCCGGTGAAGGCGCCCTTGCCCTCCCAGCGGGTGACGCCCCGGCGCAGGTGGTTCATGATGAACTGGTCCAGCTGGGGGCTGTCCTCCTTGATGAAGATCAGCATCTGGGCGGTGACGCTCTGCTGGTGGGCCCGGTCCACGGTGAGGCTGGTGAACACGGAGTTGAGGATGGAGTAGATCATGATCTCCACGCTGAAGAGTAGGCCGCACAGGGAGAACAGGACGGCGTTGATGCACAGGCTCATCTGCCCCACGGTGATCTTACTGCCCCGCTTGGACAGGTGCAGGGCCAGGATGTCGGTCCCGCCCAGGCAGCAGCCGCAGGTGAGGGCGATGCCGCTGCCGATGCCGCTGATCACGCCGCCCACCAGGCAGCTGGTGAGCATATTGTCCAGCAGCGCCTGGGAGGGAATGGGGATCAGGCTGAGGAACAGGGAACAAGCGCTGGCGCAGACGATGGTGTTGCGCAGGAAGATCTTCCCCAGGGACCGGTAGGAGATCAGCAGCAGGGGGATGTTGAGGACGTAGTACAGGATACCGGCGAAATCAAAGCCGGAGCCCTCCTGGCCCAGCATGGCCAGCACCGCGGTACGGATCAGCTGGCTGAAGCCCATCAGGCCGCCGCTGTAGAGGCCCATGGGGACGATGAAGAGATTTACGCCCATGGCGTAGATCAATGCGCCGACGACGCCGATGGCCAGACGGCCCCAGCCCTTGCGCATGGTTTGATGCAGCATATATGTGCTCCTTTCCGTCTACTGCCCGGATGGGGCAGGGGGCGAATGCCCCGTGCCAGCAAGTGTAGCAGATTACAGGGAATATTGCAAGCATTTCCTGAGACGATTCTGCCCCCGGCTGACCGTGCGGGAGACGGTGGACTTGTTGACGTGGAGCCGCTGGGCGATGGCGCTGACGGAGAGCTTCTCCTCGTAGCGCAGGCGCAGCATCTCCCGCTGCCGGTCCGTCAGCTCACTCTGCCGGGCCCGCCGCAGATTCCGGCGCAGGCGCTCGTGCTGCTGGGACTGCTCGTCGTCGCCCTCGGCCCAACGGCAGAACTCGCCGTAGGCGCCGTCGTAGCTGTCGGCGGAGACCTGTCTAGTGCGGCCGTCAGCCATCGCTGTGATACCTCCTGTCGTAGTAGCGCTCCAGGAACCGGGCGGCGGCGATGGTGTCCCGGTAGCGGATCTCCAGCTCCCGGATCATGGGCAGGAGCCGCTCCCGCTCCTGGCTGGGGGCTTCGCCGGCGGCGCAGCGCAGGGCCAGGATCCGCAGGCGGAGCAGCTGGCCGCTGCGGCGGTAGCCGGCGGCCATGCGCAGCAGCGTCATCGTCCCGCCTCCTCTCCGGCGGACCGGTAGGGGGCCAGGGCCTCCATGGCCTGCTGGACGGCACAGTCCCGGCACAGGACCTGGCCCCACAGGCGCCAGCGGGGCTGCCGGGGGTAGAGCTCCCGGCCGCAGCAGGTGCAGCAGCCGGTGGGTGCGATTCGCTGCCGGTCCTCATGTTGTATGTACGCAGTTCGCAAAAGAAATTTCCTCCTAAGTGAAAAAATAATAGTTGACAATCAGGACAAAGTCTGGTAATATACATTTCGCTGCTGATCGTGCTGGTATAGCTCAGTTGGTAGAGCAGCTGATTTGTAATCAGCAGGTCGGGGGTTCGAGTCCGTCTACCAGCTCCACCTTCTCTTGCAGCCAATTGAATATGGGAGCGTTCCCGAGTGGCCAAAGGGGGCAGACTGTAAATCTGTTGTCAGTGACTTCGGTGGTTCGAATCCACCCGCTCCCACCAGGAAAACGGTGACCCCGTCAGGGGTTGCCGTTTTTCTATTGCGGGTGGATTCGAAAGGCCGGTCCAGGCAAACAGTCCGGCGGACTGTTTGCCCGGCCGTGGCTTTTCCGCAGAAAAGCGAATCCACCCGCTCCCACCACGCATGAGGCGCTTGGCGGCTCTGCCGCTTAGCGCCTCAGCGCGCGGCGCGCCGGATAGGGGAGAGCCGTTTCAGCCTGCTGCTGCGGAAAAACGGTGACCCCGTCAGGGGTTGCCGTTTTTCTATTGCGGGTGGATTCGAAAGGCCGGTCCAAGCAAACAGTCCGGTGGACTGTTTGCCCGGCCGCGGCTTTTCCGCAGAAAAGCGAATCCACCCGCTCCCGCCACCCGTGAGGCGCTTGGCGGCTCTGCCGCCGCGTCCGCGCAGGGAAGATCACTGACCAGGGGGATATCACAGTGCCAAAGGTAAAGCTTACGATCACCGACAGCCGGTGCAGAGGCGGTTACTGCGAGAAGGGCCAGGAGTTCCTTGTGGAGGACCTGTGCCCTCCGCTGTGCCATGAGCTGTGGAACGCCATCTATCCGTCTGTCTACGCGCTGCTCAACGGGGCCGACCTGGACTGCGGCGGCCGCGCCAGGACGTTCGACGCGAAATGTCCGGACGGGGGCAGGGTGTGCATCCACGGCGAAGCCGTAGAGGACTGAGCGCTCCCGGCCGGGCAGCGCGCCCAATGTCCGCTTCGCTGTGCTTGACTGGAGAGATCGGTCCCGCTGCCCGGCGGGGCCGGTCCCTTTTTCTTGCCTCACCTCCGCTCCTTTCTCCGCATAAAAGAACTTTTGTTCTGATGTGTCCTTATCATAATACAGCAGAGCTGAAATGTCAATAGGGAATTTCAACTTTGCTGTTGACTTTTTCAAAAATTTCAGGTATGCTGTTGGTAGTACACTAGGGGAGGTCTGACCGATGAGCTTTGGACAGAGACTGCGGGAGCGGAGGATCGAGCTGGGGATGAGCCAGGCAGAGCTGGCCAAGGCGCTGGGGGTGAGCCTCTCCGCCGTCAGCAACTATGAAAACGGGCAGAACGCCATGCGGGAGGACGCCCTGCTGCGGCTGTTCCGGGTGCTGGACGTGGACGCCAACTACCTCTACCAGGACGCGGACCTGGGCCGGGGCTTCGCCTGCTCCGTGGAGGAGCGGGGCCTGGTGATGAAGTACCGGGCCCTCAGCGCCCTGGGGCGGCAGACCCTCCACACGGTGGCGGGAGCCCTGGCGGACTACCAGACGGACCTGGAGGCCGCGCTGCCCCCCCAGGAGACCCGGCAGATTCCGCTGTACCGCTGCCCCGCGGCGGCGGGCTTTGCCGCCCCGGTGTTCGGGGAGGATTTCGACTACATCGACGTCACCGGGGACGTGCCCAGGGGCGCGGAGCTGGCGGTGCGCATCCAGGGGGATTCCATGGAGCCGGTGATCCGGGACGGCAGCGTGGTCTACGTCAACCACGACCCCCTGACCAGCGGGGACGTGGGCATCTTCTGCCTGGACGGGGAGATGCTGTGCAAGCAGTATGTCCGGGACGGGCTGGGGATGGTGTACCTCTTCTCCCTGAACCGGGCGCGGGCGGACATGGACGTGGTGCTGCCACGGAGCAGCGGACGGAGCCTGGTGTGCTTCGGCCGGGTGCTGCTGCCCTCCCGGCCGGACGTACCGGGACTGCACGAGAGATGATCGTATGATGGAAACAGAGGAGGGCCCTGTATGGCAGACGCCATACAGGGCCCTCCTTGCGCGTTTACACGCCTGTCAGGTCAAAGCTGGGGGTGTACTCCGCCCTGGCGGAGGCGGCGTCCTGGCAGTAGCCGTCCACAATGCCCAGGTTCTCCATATACGCCATGGCCGCCCGGTACTCCCCGCCGGTGACCCGGCGCTTCAGCAGGCCCTCCGCCCCCGGCTGGGGGGTGTACTGGGCCATGAGGGAGAACAGCACCTGCCCCGGACGGAAGGTTTTTGCCACCCAGTCCAGCACCGCCTTGGTGTTCTCCAGGGCGCCGGGCAGCAGCAGGTGGCGGATGAGGACCCCCCGCTTCAAAAGGCCGTCCTCCATCACATAGTCCCCGCTCTGCCGGTGCATCTCCAATATGGCGGCGGTGGCCCGGTCAAAGTAGTCCGGCGCGCCGCTGAGCCGGGCGGCCAGGCCGCTGTCGGCGTATTTCAGGTCCGGCAGCCAGATCTGGACGTTTCCCTCCAGGCTCCGCAGGGTCTCCACCCGCTCGTAGCCGCCGGTGTTCCAGATCACCGGCACCGGCAGAGGCTGCTCCAGGGCCTCCCGGATGGGGAGGGCGAACTGGGTGGGGGAGACCAGGTCGATGTTGTGGGCCCCCTGGCCGATCAGCTCAAAGAAGATCTCCCGCAGCCGCTCCACGGAGACGGTGCGGCCAAAATTCTCGTGGCTGATCCGCCCGTTCTGGCAGTAGACGCAGCCCAGGGGGCAGCCGGAGAAAAACACGGCCCCGCTGCCCCGGGCGCCGCTGAGGCAGGGCTCCTCCCAGTGGTGGAGGGCGGCCCGGGCCACCACCGGCAGGCTGGGCATCCCGCAGCGGCCCCGGCCTTCGGACGGGGTGCGCTCCGCCCCGCACATCCGGGGGCACAGGTTACAGATCATAGGACGTCTCCTCTCCCTTGCGTTCTGGGGGTATTGTAGCGGAAACCGCAGGACTTTGCAAGATGCAGAAGCAAAGGAGAGCGGCGCTGCCCCATGCTACAGGGAAACGGAGACGCCCTTGTTTTCCGCCTCGGCCCGGCGGAGGACGGCGGCGGCCGCCGCCAGGTCCTGGAGGGCGATTCCGGTGGAGTCGAATACGGTGATCTGCTCCTGCGCCGTCCGGCCGGGCTTTGCGCCGGAGATCACCTCGCCCAGCTCCCCGTGCAGGCGGTCCAGGAGGCCCGCGGCGTGGGCCTTTTCGCACTCCCCCACAGAGAAGCATTGGGCCTCGTCGTCCCCAAAGACCTGTGCGTGGGCCAGGATGTTCTGGTCGATCTCCTGCTTCCCGGCCATGTCGGCGCCTACGCAGCTGAAATGGGTGCCGGGCCGCACCCACTCCGCCCGGATGAAGGGGGCCTGGGCCGGGGTGGCGGTGAGGATCACGTCGCTTTCTCTCACGGCCTTCTCAAGGCCGGCTGCCGGAAGCAGCTCCGCCCTGCGGCAGGCCTCGCTCGCCGCCAGCAGGCGGTCTGTCGCCTTGGCGATGTCGGACAGACAGGCGGCGGCCTTTTCCGGATGCCTGGGGTTGGCGATCAGCACGCGCTCCAGCTTCGGCAGGGTCAGCAGGGTGGCGGCGATCAGATAGGGCGCCAGCGCCCCCGTTCCGGCCATGAGCAGGGTGCGGGAGTCCTTTCTGGCCAGATATTTGGCGCCGATGGCGCCGGCGGCTCCGGTGCGGTAGTCTGTAATGGGGCCGGCGTCCAGGAGGGCCCTGGGCTGACCGGTGGCCAGATCGAAGATCAGAGAGGTCCCCACAAGCGCGGGGAGGCCCTGGGCCGGATTGGCGTCGTGGAAGGAGACGACCTTCAGCCCGTAGATGCTCTCGCCGTCCAGATTTCCGGATTTGATGTCCAGATCGGCGTGGCCGGGGTCAAATTCGTGGAACACCATGGGCCACACCTGGCCGCTGCCGCCGCTTTTCTGGGTGTAGGCCGCCTCCACCGCCTGGAGGGCCATGGGAAAGGAGATCAGCTCCTCAACGGTCTCCCTGTTCAGGATGCGAAGCTGTGCCATTTTATTTAGCCTCCTTCATGGCAAAATACGCGCTGATGGCGGCCAGACCCTGCTCCAGCGTTTCGGTGTCGCAGCCATAGCCGATCCGCATACTCTTGGGCTGCTCGAAGCAGTCACCGGGTGTTACAAAGGCCCCGGTCATGCGGTACATCTCCTCGCACAGCTGATGGGAGGGGATATCCAAATCGTAGTACAGCAGCGTTGTGGTCCCCGCCTGGGGCTTTACATAGTGGATGTGCGGCTGGGAGGCCGTCCACCGGTCCAGAATCGCCAGGTTCTTCCGGATGATGCCCCGGTTGCGGGCCAGGAGCGCGTCGCTGTGGGCCAGAGCGACTGCGGCAACGGCTTCGTCCAGCATACCGCAGCTGATGAGGTCGTAGTCCCGGTGGGACAGAAGCGAGCGGATGGCCTCGTGGTCGTGGGTGGCGATCCATCCCAGCCGCAGGCCGGCCAGGGAGAACACCTTGGACATGCTGCTGACGGAGATGCCCTTTTCGTACAGGTCGGCGACGGAGGGGCTCCACTCGTCCGTCTGGGTCAGATGCCGGTAGACCTCGTCGCACAGGACCCAGGCTCCGACGCTCTTGGCGATATCAATGATCTCCTCCAGCATGGCGGGGGACATCAGGGCGCCGGTGGGGTTATTGGGGTTGTTGATGCAGATCATTTTTGTCCCCGGCACAGCCAGGGCCCGCAGCTGGTCCATGTCCGGCAGGAAGCCGTTATCCGCCGTAAGGTGGAGAAGCCGGACGTCCGCCCCCAGGGATTCGGGGATGGAGTAGAGCTGCTGGTAGGTGGGCATAACGCTGATGACGCGGTCGCCGGGCTGGATCAGGGAGTAAAACACGTGGTGATTTGCACCGGCCGCGCCGTGGGTGGGGACCAGCTCGTCCGGACGGATGGTGCGGTAGAGGCGGCAGACCCCCTCCTTGAAGGCGGGCAGGCCCTCGATATCGCCGTAGGTCAGCCGTCTCCCGGAGAGCTCCCGCAGGAATGCGGCCGGGTCCTCCCCGGTGAGCCGGAACAGCTCGTCCAGGGAGACGGAGTCCACGCAGGTCTCGGCAATGTTGTACTTGGCGCCCACCTCCCAGGCGTTCATCCATTCCTCCACGGCAAAGGGTTTGATCTTCATGATGATTTCCCCCTATAAAAAAATACAGCGCCTAAAACCAGCCTTGTGGCGATCGGTTTCGATCGCATTACCTACGGCTTGGTTTCAAGCGCTTTTTCTCCCCCACCCGGTGGTGAGGGAAGCATTATGGATGGGTAGAGAGTAGCATACGTTTCGCCGGTTGTCAAGAGCTTTTTTTGGGAACTTTTTGCGGCGGCGAAGCGGATAGAGCAGCAAAAATGGGAGCGGGCCCAGGCCCGCTCCCATTTCCTACAGATACGCACACAGGTCCTTACAGACACGCCCACAGGCACACTGCCGCCAGGGCGGCGGCAGCGAGGCACCAGACCCACCAGGGGACCCGCCGCCAGAGGGTTTCCTTTGCGCTCTGGCCGCCGGCGTAGCCCTTGGCGATGCGGCAGGCCTCGCCCACCACCTGCTGGGGGGTGACCCCCTCCTGAGAAAACGCGTCGTTGCGAACGATGAAAATTGCCTGCTCAAATAATTTGGGGTCCGGGGAATCCACCACGATCACCCGGCGGGAGGTGCCCTTTACCACGGCCTGACCGCTCCTTTCCGCTTTGCGATTTCTGCTTCCAGTCTTTCCCGACCGGCGGGATTCTATACGGCGTTTTGAGAATACCGGCCCTCGCCGCCGGACGGAACATCGGGCGCGTCAGCGGCTCGGGAGACTGAAAGGAGGAAAGGATAAATGGTGCTTATTTAATAAATAAACACCATTATACTTGGCGGCCCCTGGGGTGGGGCGGCAGGTAGAGGCAGATGGCGCTGCAGTCGTCGTCCCCCTGCCGCCGCTGGCGGCACTGGGCCAGCACCAGGTCCAGCAGGGCCTGAGGGTCGTCCCCCCGCCACCCGGCCAGCAGGTCCTGGAGCCACTGGTCGCTGCCGCTGTCGGCCACGCCGTCGCTGACCATCAGCAGGAAGGAATCCTCCGCCAGGGGGAAGGCGGCGGCCAGCGGCGTGGCGGCGGCGTCCTGGAGGCCCGCCGGCAGGGTGGAGCCGGTGAGGCGGCGGACGGACCCCTGCCGCTTGACGTAGGTGGGGGCCGCGCCGTACTTGTAAAGCTCCGCCTGGTCCCCGGCCAGGTCCACCGCCATCAGGTCGATGGTGGTAAAGCCGCTCTGGCTGTCGCTGCGCAGGCCCAGGGCGCCGTTGAGGGTCTTCAGGGCGGTGGCGGGGTGGATGCCCGCCTTCAGGAACTGCTCCATCAGCCGCAGGGCCAGCTGGCTCTCCCGCTGAGCCTCCCGACCGCTGCCCATGCCGTCGCTGAGCAGCAGGTACAGCGTGCCCTGAGGCCCCAGAAACTGGGTCACGCTGTCGCCGCACAGCCGCTGGCCGTCCTTGGGCACCGCCCGGCTGGCCACGGCATAGGGCCGGTCCCCCGCCGGGGCGGCGGGCTCCTGGACGGCGGCCATGGTCTGGGCCACCAGCTCCCCCAGCTGGGCGTACTGGCCCCGGGTCCGCTGGCGCTCCTCCTCCAGCTGGCGGCGGTACTGGCGGCGCAGCAGCAGGGCGGTGGTCTCGGCGCTGATGGCGCTGGTGAGCTGGGGCAGGTGGATGCACCGGCTGGCGAAGTAGCCGGGGAAGTCCCCGCTTTCGGCCCTGCCCCGGGCCAGGATGGCGGGGGTGGCGTCGTTGAAGGCGTTGAAGGTGGCGATGTACTCCTTGCTCCAGCACAGCTCCCGGAGGGCGCAGTCCCGGCAGGTGACGGAGGCCGCCCGGTCAAAGATGACGGCGGGGTTTTCCTCTTTGGCGGCGGCGGGGGAGGTGAGGCTCTCGCACAGGGAGCGGATGGCCTCGGCGGAGAGCTTCAGCCGCTGGCGGAGGCTCTCCGACTCCCGGGCGGCCCTCCTGCGGGGGAGGGCCGTCTCCCGCAGGAGCAGGGCGCAGTAGTGGGTCAGCAGCCCCGCCAGCAGGGAGCTGGCCGTCAGGCGCAGCAGGGAGGCGGCGCTGACGCCCATTTGGATGGTGTAGGCCAGCTCCACCGCCGCCGTGACCCCCGCCGCGGTCAAAGGCCGGAACAGGGGGTGCTGATACCACACGGTGTCCCGGAAGGAGGCCAGGATGGCCCAGATGAGGATGAGAATGCCCGCCAGGCGCAGGGCCGGGCCGAAGGAGAGCCCCAGCAGCCCGCCGGCGATGCCGCCCAGCAGGACGGCGGCGGACCGCCTTCCGGGGCGGCAGGCCGCCAGCAGCCCCGCCGCCAACGGCGCCCGGCCGTCCAGGGCGCACAGGGCGGCCGCCATCCCGGCGGCGAAAAATACCGCCGGCTCCGCCAGCCGCCGCGCCCCGTCAGGCCCCAAGGTAATGTGTCCCAGCTTCATAGCTTGTCCCCTCCCGGTGATGATAGGGACAATTTTACCAAAGAAGCGCGGAAAACCCTGTCGGGAAATAGGCGGGGAAAAGCCGGGATGGAAATGATCCATCCCGGCCTCAAAATGGCCTATTCGTATACCGCCCGGCTGCCGCCGATGAACTTGGGCCGGGTCCTGGCGCACAGCAGGATGGCCTGCCCGATGTGGTCCAGGCTCAGCCGCACCGGCACCGCCACGTCCCGCAGGTGCATCCCGATGAGGGTGCCGCCGATGTCCAGCCCCGCGTGGGCCCGGATGTGCTCCACCGCCGCAGGGTGGTCGAAGGCCGCCCAGGCGGTGGTGGCGAAAGAGCCGCCGGCCTTGGGCTGGGGCACCACGCACACCGGCTCATAGCCGTATTTTTCCGCGCAGGAGCGCTCCACGATAAGGGCGCGGTTCAGGTGCTCGCAGCACTGGGCCGCCAGAAAGATGCCCCGCTCCTGCAGGATGGGGTAGACGCCGGCGAACACCGCCTGGGCCGCCTCCAGACTGGAGGCCTTGCCGATGCGGCCACCCAGCACCTCGGAGGAGGAGCAGCCCACCACCAGCAGGTCCCCCGCCTCCAGCTTGGCCGCGTCCAGCAGCTCTCCGGCGGCCAGGGACGCCTGGGCGGTGATCTCTTCCATTGAAAATTCCATAGAAAGCTCCTTACAGCCCGTACAGCTCCGTGTACTTCTTCGTCAGATAGTCGGTGTAGACCGTGGGGTCGAAATCGCCGCAGGCGTTTTTCACCACGTCCGCCGGCTCCATGAGCCCGCCGTACTTGTGGACCTTCTCCTTCAGCCAGGCGGACACCTGGCTGAGGTCGCCCCGGGACACGGGGCCCCACACGTCGATCTCCGACTCCATGTTGCGCAGCATCTGGGCGCCGTAGGCGCTGCCCAGGGCGTAGGAGGGGAAGTAGCCGAAGGAGCCGCCGGACCAGTGGGAATCCTGGAGACAGCCGCGCTTGTCGTCGGGCACGTCCACCCCCAGGTACTCCTTGTACAGCCGGTTCCAGGTCTCCGGCACGTCCTTCACCGCCAGGGTGCCGCCGATGAGCTGCTTTTCGATCTCATAGCGGACCATGATGTGCAGGGCGTAGGTCAGCTCGTCGGCCTCGGTGCGGATGAGGGAGGGCTGGGCCTTGTTTACCGCCCGGTAGAACTGCTCCGCCGTCACGCCGCCCAGCTGCTGGGGGAAGAACGCCTGCATCCTGGGGAAGATGGCCTCCACAAAGGGCCGGGACCGGCCGATGATGTTCTCGTAGAACCGGGACTGGCTCTCGTGGACGCCCATGGACACGCCGCCGGCCAGGCAGGTGTAGTCCAGGGCCGGGTCGATGTTCCGCTCGTACCGGGCGTGGCCGCCCTCGTGGATGACGGAGTACATGGAGGAGGACACGTCGTTCTCCTTGTAATTGGTGGTAATGCGCACGTCCTGGCTGTTGAAGTTCAGGGTGAAGGGGTGCTCCGTCTCCCCGATGCCGCAGTGGGCCCGGTCCAGACCCAGGACCTCCATGAGGTAGTCGGAGAACCTCCGCTGAGCCTCCACGGGGTAGTGGAGGTGGAGGAAGCTGTCGTCGGGCTGCTCTTTTTCACCGATGGCGTGGATGAGGGGCACAAGGCGCTCCCGCAGGGCGGCGAAAAAGCGGTCCAGGTAGGCCGAGTCCACGCCCCGCTCGTACTCGTTCAGCAGGGCGTCGTAGGGGGCCTTGGTGCTGTCGTAGTACCCGGCGAATTTCACGTTGAAGGCCACCAGCTTCTCCAGCACCGGCTGGAACAGCGCAAAGTCGCTGGCCTCCTTGGCCCGGTGCCATACGTCGCTGGCCTCGTTGGTGAGCACGGCGTAGGCCGCGTACTCGTCGGCGGGGATGCGGGAGAGCTGCCGGTAGCTGCGGCTGAGCTCCTCCACCTGGCGGCGGCGGGGCAGGTCCAGCTCATCCCTGCGCTCCGTCAAAAAGGCGAGGAGCCGGCCCACCTGTGGGTCGGAAAACAGCTTGTGGCGCTCCCCGGCCAGGATGCCCAGGGCTACGCCCCGGCCCTGGGAGGTGTCCTTGGGGGCCACGGTGACGCCGTCCAGATATAGGGCGGAGTCGGCGCAGTTGTAGGCGTACAGCTTCTGCTGCAGCTCGCTGAGCTGCTGTAAGGCTTCGTTCAGTTCCATAGGATAGTCTGTCCTTTCTTTGCACCTTGTCCACGGGTGGCATGATACTGTCATTATATGCCACTTGGCTTCGCGATGCAAGGGGGCATACTGGACATGAGGTGATGAGAATGAACGAGATCGACCTGCTCAGCCACGTCTACCAGACCGCCGAGATGGGGCGGGAGGGCATCCAGTCGGTGCGGAAGTACGCCGAGGACCCCAGACTGGCCCGGACCCTGGACCGTCAGGACGGGGAGTACCGGAGCATCCAGAGCGCCGCCGGGACCATGCTCCGGGACCGGGGCGTAAAGCCCGAGGGCGTGGGGGCCATGGCCAGGGTGTCCAGCGAGGCCATGAGCGCCATGAAGCTCATGGCGGACCACTCCGCCGCCAAAATCGCGGAAATGATGATCCAGGGCTCCACCATGGGTGTGACCAAGAGCCTGCGGACCATCCGGGACTGCGGCGTGGAGGACCGGGGCGTCCGGGACCTGGCGGACAAGCTGCTGCGGACGGAGCAGAGCAATATCGAGGAGATGAAGGGCTTCCTGTAAGCCCGCCGCCCCCGCCGGCCCCCCGGCGGGGGCGGACTTCTGTCCGGAAAAAACAGCGGGAGCCGGGAATTTTAAACGGTTGTAATCTGCGGCGCTTGTGGTATAATCTACCGTGATGTATTATGTTTACGCCCACTGGCGGGAAGGGGATTCCTATGAAACTCATGGTGATCGACGGCAACAGCATCATCAACCGCTCCTTTTACGGCGTCCGGCCGCTGACTACCCGGGAGGGGCTGCCCACCAACGCGGTCTACGGCTTTGTGACCACCCTGCGGCGGCTGCTGGAGGAGGAGGGGCCCGAGGCCCTGTGCGTCACCTTCGACCGGCGGGAGCCCACCTTCCGCCACCTGGAGTACGCCGGGTACAAGGCCCAGCGCAAGGGGATGCCCGAGGAGCTGGCGGCCCAGATGCCGGTGCTGAAGGAGGTGCTGGACGCCATGGACATCCCCCGCTACGAGCTGGCGGGCTACGAGGCGGACGATCTCATCGGCACTATCTCCCGGAAGTGCGAGGCCGCCGGCTGGGACTGCGTGGTGGTCACCGGGGACAAGGACAGCCTCCAGCTCATCACCGAGCGCACCAAGGTGAAGCTGGTGTCCACCCGCATGGGTCAGACCACCACGAAGGATATGACCCCGGAGACCTTCCGGGAGGCCTACGGCTTCGACCCCGTCCACATGGTGGACCTGAAGGCCCTTATGGGGGACGCCAGCGACAACATCCCCGGCGTGCCCGGCGTGGGGGAGAAGACCGCCATGGCCCTCATCGGACAGTACGCCTCCATCGACGCCATCTACGCCGCCCTGCCGGATCTGGACGCCAAGCCCGGCGTCATCAAAAAGCTCCAGGCGGGGGAGGACTCCGCCCGCATGAGCCACCACCTGGCCACCATCGTTACCGACGCGCCTCTGGCCTTCGACCCGGCGGAGAACCTGCGCCGGCCCGCCAGGCCCGAGCTGTACGATATTTTCCTGAATCTGGAGTTCAACAAACTCATCGAAAAGATGGGGCTGAGCGCCCAGGAGGCCCCCCCGGCGGAGAGGGAGCCTGATTTTACCGCCCATGCGGAGACGGTCACAGACGAATCCCAGGCGGAAAAGGTCCTGGAGACCTTCCGCAGGGCGGAGCATGTGGCGCTGCTGGCCCTGCCGGACCTGTCCGCGGTGGTGGCGGACTGCCAGACCGGGGAAAACACCTCCCTGGCGGGGGAGTTCTACTTCAGCCGCTACAACGGGGACTGGAACAAGCTGCTGGCCGCCCTGTTTTCATCGGATATCAAAAAGGTGTCCCACGATGTGAAGGACCTGACCCGGACGCTGCTGGAAAACGGCCTTCCGGCGGAGGGCTTCGTCTTCGACACCGCCCTGGCGGGGTATCTCCTGGACGCCACAGCCGGGAAGTATGACATCGGGCATCTGTTTTCGTCCTGGTTCCACGAGGAGCTGGTCAAGCCCCTCTATCTGGAGCCGGACGCCTTCTCCCCCCTGGGGGATACGGTCCAGGCGGAGGCCAGCTTCCTGAGCTATGTGTCCGCCGTGGACGCGCTGTATGACGCCATGCTGCCCAAGCTGAAGGAGACGGGCGTGGACTGGCTCTATGAAAATGTGGAGCTGCCCCTGTGCCGGGTGCTGGCGGAGATGGAGCTGGCCGGCTTCCGGGTAGACGCGGGAATGCTCCGCTCCTTCGGGGAGACCCTCACCGCCGCCATCGACACCCTGGAGCAGCGGATCTACTCCTACGCCGGGCCCTTCAACATCAACTCGCCCAAGCAGCTGGGGGAGGTGCTCTTTGAAAAGCTGGGCCTGCCCAGCTACAAAAAGACCAAGACCGGCTATTCCACCAACGCCGAGGTGCTGGAGAAGCTGCGGGGCCAGCACCCCATCGTGGGGGAGGTGCTGGAGTACCGGCAGTACGCCAAGCTCAAGAGCACCTATGTGGACGGCCTTTTGAAGGTCATCCCCCCCGACGGGCGGGTGCGCACCAGCTTCCAGATGACCGTCACCGCCACAGGGCGGCTCTCTTCCACGGAGCCGAACCTCCAGAACATCCCCACCCGCACGGAGCTGGGCAGCGAGCTGCGGCGGATGTTCGCGGCGGACCCCGGCAAGATGCTGGTGGACGCGGACTACAGCCAGATCGAGCTGCGGCTGCTGGCCCACATCTCCGCCGATGCGGCCATGCGGGAGGCGTTCCTCTCCGGGGAGGACTTCCACACCGTCACCGCCGCCCACGTGTTCGGCGTGGCGGTGGAGGACGTGACGGCCAATATGCGCCGGGCGGCCAAGGCCGTCAATTTCGGCATCGTCTACGGCATCTCCGCCTTCTCCCTGTCCCAGGACCTGGGGGTGACGGTGACGGAGGCCAAGGAATACATGGACGCCTACTTCGCCCGGTTCCCCGGGGTGAAGGACTACATGGAGCGGGTGGTGGCCCAGGCAAAGGAGCAGGGCTATGTGGAGACCCTCATGCACCGCCGCCGGGCCCTGCCGGAGATCAAGGCCAGCAACTTCGCTACCCGCTCCTTCGGGGAGCGGGTGGCCCTGAACATGCCCATCCAGGGCACCGCCGCCGACATCATCAAGCTGGCCATGGTGCGGGTGTTTGACCGCCTGAAGCGGGAGGGCCTGGAGGCGAAGCTCATTATGCAGGTCCACGACGAGCTGATCGTGGAGTGCCCCGAGGCGGAGGCGGAGCGGGTCAAGGCCCTGCTGACGGAGGAGATGGAGGGCGTGGCGGACCTGTCCGTCCCCCTGACGGCGGAGGCCCACAGCGGCAGGACCTGGCTGGAGGCCAAGTGAGGGCCGCCATGAAAAAGCTCTATCTGGTCGGCGGCCCCATGGGGGTCGGGAAAACGGCGGCCTGCCGGGCGCTCCAGGCGCGGCTGGACAGCTGCGTGTTCCTGGACGGGGACTGGTGCTGGGATATGCGCCCCTTCCAGGTGACGGAGGAGACAAAGGCCATGGTGCTGGACAACATCTGCCACCTGCTGAACAATTTCCTCCGCTGCTCCGCCTATGAGAACGTGATCTTCTGCTGGGTGATGCACGAGCAGGATATCATAGACCGCATCCTGAGCCGCCTGGACACGGCGGACTGTGAGATAGCGGCCGTGTCCCTGGTCTGCGGCAGAGAGACGCTGGCGGGGCGGCTGCAGAAGGACATCGGCCGGGGCCTGCGGACGGCGGACGTGATCCCCCGCAGCCTGGAGCGCCTTGCCTGCTATGGGGCGCTGGACACGGTGCGGCTGGATACCACGGATATGACCCCGGAGGAGACGGCGGAGGCCATCCGCCGCCTGTAACGGAGGCGTAAGGAGAAAACATATGACCTATGACATTGTTCCCATGACGGCCGACCACCTGGACCAGGTGGCGGAGATCGAGCGCATCTGCTTTTCCGACCCCTGGTCCCGGCGGATGCTCTCGGAGCATCTGGAAAACGAGTGCGCCGCCACCTTGGTGGCCCAGGGGGAGGACGGCACGGTCCTGGGCTACGCCGGGCTGCTGGTGGCGGCGGACCAGGGCTATATCACCAACGTGGCCGTCCGGCCGGAGTACCGCCGCCAGGGGGTGGCCTCCCAGCTGCTGGAGGTGTTCGCCCGCTTTGCCCAGGGCCGGGGGCTGGCCTTCCTCTCCCTGGAGGTCCGCGCCTCCAACGCCGCCGCCCGGGCGCTGTACGAAAAGCACGGCTACGTCCAGGCGGGCCTGCGGAGGAACTACTACGAGCATCCCAGGGAGGATGCCGTCATCATGACAAGGGAGTTTTCCAATGAAACTGCGACTGCTGACGCGTGACGAGTTGGCCCGGGCCTACGCGCAGGACCTGCGGGCCGCGTTCCCGCCCTCGGAGCTGAAGTCCCTGCGCGCCATGCTGGGGATGCTGGACCGGGGGATCTACGACCCTCTGTGCCTGGAGGACGAGCAGGGCGAAAAGCTGGGGTACATCCTGCTGTGGAAGCACCGGGACGGCCGCTATCTCCTCATCGACTACTTCTGCGTGCCCGCCTCCCGGCGGGGCGGCGGCATCGGCGGGCGCATCCTCCAAATGGTCCGGGACCGCTATCCGGCGGACACGGTGTTCCTGGCGGAGTCCGAGGCGCCCTCCGGCGACCCGGAGCGGGACGGCCTGATCTGCCGCCGCCTGGGCTTCTACGCCCGGAACGGCGCCCACACCCTGGGCTATGACTGCGCCCTCTTCGGCGTCCGATTCAAGGTCCTCTGCTGGGCGGAGCCCCTGCCGGAGGAGGCGGAGATCCTCCAAAAGCACCGGGAGATCTACCTGGACCAGTTCGGCCCGGAGCAGTACCGGCGCTGCATCCAGCTGCCCCTGGGGCCGGGGGAGGCGCCCTTCCCCGTCACCGACTGGGTGGAGGAGGGGGACCTGTAACGGTCCGGAGATGTGAACCGAGAGGAGGAGCGGAATGGCAAGCGGATATTACAAGCCCTGCCCGGAGCTGACGGAGTGCGACCGGCTCATTGAGACCTACTTCCTCACAGGGCAGTACGAAAAATGCTTCCGGGGCCACCTGCCCCTGGCGGAGGCGGGCTACCCCCTGGCGGAGTGCCAGGTGGGGTACTTCTATTACGAGGGCTTGGGCGTGGAAAAGGACCTGGAGCGGGCCTTCTGCTGGACCCGCCGGGCGGCGGAGCACGGGGACTGGGACGCCCAGTACAACCTGGCGGAGTGGTTCTACGGCCCGGGCCTGGTGGTGGAGCAGGACCCGGACCAGGCCGCCCGGTGGTACGCCGCCTCCGCCCGCCAGGGCCACAGGGAGGCCCTGGCAAAATGCCGGGCGCTGGGCATCCCGGTATAAAACGGTACTTATTAGCTTAAAAAGCACCAAAAATCACCAGCGAGCAAGGAGTGGAGCACATGAACATACTGGCTTTTGAATCCTCCTGCGACGAGACCGCCGCAGCGGTGGTCCGGGACGGGCGGCAGGTCCTCAGCGACGCCATCTTATCCCAGGCGGACATGCACGCCATCTACGGCGGCGTGGTGCCGGAGATCGCCTCCCGAAAGCACGTGGAGGCCATCGCCGGCCTGGCGGACAAGGCCCTGGCGGACGCGGGAGTGACCCGGGGAGACATCGACGCCGTGGCCGTGACCTACGGGCCGGGCCTTATCGGGGCCCTGCTGGTGGCGGTGAATTTTGCCAAGTCGGCGGCCTACGCCCTGGGCAAGCCCCTGATCCCGGTACACCACCTGCGGGGACACATCGCCGCCAACTACATCGCCTTCCCGGAGCTGGAGCCGCCGTTTCTGGCCCTGTGCATCTCCGGGGGCAACTCCATGCTGGTGGACGTGCGGGGCTACACCGACATGTCCATCCTGGGGGCCACCCGGGACGACGCGGCGGGGGAGTGCTTCGACAAGATCGCCCGGGTGCTGGGCCTGCCCTACCCCGGTGGAAAGCCCATGGAGGAGCTGGCCAAGGGAGGCGACGACGCCAAGTACCCCCTGCCCCGGGCCAAGGTGGCGGACAACGATCTGGACATGTCCTTCTCCGGCCTGAAAACGGCGGCGGTGAACCTGGTCCACAACGCCCAGCAGAAGGGGGAGGAACTGGACCGGTCCAGCCTGGCGGCCTCCGTGGCCGCGGCCATCAGCGAGGAGCTGGTGCCCCGGGCCATGACCGCCGCCCGGCGCTGCGGACGCCATACGGTGGTGGCCGCGGGGGGCGTGGCCGCCAACAGCCGCATCCGGGCTGATTTGGAGCGGGCCTGCCGGGAAAACGGCCTGCGGCTCTACCTGCCGCCCCTGAGCCTGTGCGGAGACAACGGGGCCATGATCGGCAGCCAGGCCTACTACGAGTACCTGGCCGGCAGCCGGGGCGGCGCCGACCTCAACGCCTACGCCAATCTGGAGATATAGCGGCCTGCGCATACGCCCGCCGGAGCATGGCTCCGGCGGGCGCGGTCTGTCCGGAGGACCGGCGATGGGCCTTGCGGCGGGAGCTGGCCGCCGCCGGTTTTCTCCGGCCCGCCGCTTTTTGCAGGATGGCCGCCTGCGGACGGCAAAATGGGATGAAACATGCGCCGATCGTGCATAAAACGATATTATGTAAACAAAGAGCCAATTTTTCGCGGAGGCGAAATCCCCGTCCGGCGGCTGCGGAGGTTTCTGTGGAAAACTCCGGAGAACCTTGGGCCGCAAGGGGCGGATGGATGTGGAAAACCTTGTGGATAATGTGTATAACTTGCTGTAAAGAAGAATTATCCCGGAATTTATGTGAACCCGTCGAACAAACGGGCGGGTACGAAAAAGGGGAGAAAAGGTTTCCGGTACGGACCTTTTCTCCCTTTTTTCGACATTCTTTCTTTCAGCCGCCTTTGACAAAAATTGGCGAAACCGGCGGACCCCCGGTGGGACATGCGCATATTCGCGGAAGTTTGGCGCAGAGGCGGCTGCGAAAATACAACCGGTTATCATGGGGCCGCGAAAGGCCCCGCCCGGACCGGGTCAGCCCTGCCTGGGGACCAGGAGCGTCACCTGGCGGCCGTCCATGGCGATAAGGCCCTCCAGCCGCATCTTCTTCAGCTCCCGCATCATGGCGCTGCGGTCGGTGCTGATGTAGTCCGCCAGGGCGCTGAGGGTGAAGGGGAGCTGGAAGGTGTCCCGCCCCGCCTCCTGCCGGCAGATGTGGAAATAGCATAGGAGCTTGTCCCGGATGGTGCGGCAGGTCAGCACCTCCAGCCGCTGGTTCAGGCGGCGGGTCTGCTCCGCCACCAGGCGGAACATGTTGTGGACCAGCTTGCTGTGGTGCTGGCAGGCCTTTTCACACCGGCCCACGATGTGCTCGTAGGACATGAACAGCACCTGGCAGGCCTCGGCGGACACCACCTCCACACAGTCGCCCTGGGCGGTGGGGGCCACCAGCGCGTCCCCGAACACGCCGCCCTCCTCCAGCCGCTCCAGGATGGTGCGGTTGCCGGCGTAGTCAAAGCGCACCACGTTGGCGCTCCCCTGGGTGATGACCCCCACGTCCCGGCTGCCGCTCCCATAGGCGCAGATGGTCGCGCCGGGGGCAAAGGACCCGGCGTGCATATGAAAGCAGTCGATCATTTTGCTGATCTCGTCGTCCGTGATGTCCCGGAACAGGGGGAGCTGGCTGTAGTGCATGGGTCGCCTCCTGGCTGATATCTTGCGACTGATTTTGAAGCCGCCCACAACATTTTGTGGGTAAAAAATTGGCTTGTTGCCGATGCAACAGAATTCGGGATGACTATATCATATACGCTCCGGGCCCAAAAGTAAAGAGGCATCTGCCACAAAGCGGAAAGAAATTGCGTAAAAAAAGGTGGAAAGCGCCTGCCCGCCGGAGGCCCTGCCCGCAAAAACCGCCTCCGGGGCCGTTGGCCCCGGAGGCGGCGCTTTCGGGAGAGGCTTACCGGCCGGCCTGGAGGGCGGCGGCGTACAGCTCGTTTTTGTTCAGCCCCGTGTCGGCGGCCACCTGCCGGACGGCGTCCTTCATGCCTGCGCCGGCGTCCCGCCTCTCCAGCACCAGGGCCACGGCGTCCTCCAGGGAGAGGGCGGGAGACCGGTCCGGCTGCGCCCCCGCCAGCACCAGCACGAACTCCCCCCGGGGGATGTTTTCCCGGTAGTAGGCCGCGGCCTGGGCCAGGGTGGTGCGGCGCACCTCCTCGTGGAGCTTGGTCAGCTCCCGGCACAGGGCCACAGGCCGGTCCCCAAAGGCCTCCAGCAGGTCGTCCAGGGTGGCCTGGAGCTTGTGGGGGGCCTCGTAGAAGATCATGGTCCGCTGCTCCCCGGCCAGGGACTGCAGGTGCTCCCGGCGGCTCTTCCTGTTGACGGACAGGAACCCCTCGAAGGTGAACCGTCCGGTGGGCAGACCGCTGACCGCCAAAGCGGAGATCAGGGCGCAGCACCCGGGGATGGACGTGACCGGCACGTCGTGCTCCGCGCACAGCCGCACCAGATCCTCGCCGGGGTCGCTGACGGCGGGGGTGCCGGCGTCGGTGACCAGGGCGCAGGACTCCCCCGCCAGCAGTCGGTCCAGCACCGCCCTCCCGGCGGTGGCGCGGTTGTGCTGGTGATAGCTGACCAGGGGCTTTTTTATGCCGAAGTGGTTCATCAGCTTCATGGTCACCCGGGTGTCCTCGGCGGCGATGAAGTCCGCCCCCTCCAGGGCGGCCACGGCCCGGGGGCTGAAGTCCCCCAGGTTGCCGATGGGGGTGGCGACCAGATATAGTGTCCCGCTCATGAAAACGCTCCTTATCACGTGTTTTCCCCATTGTACCACGGACCGGCCCGCCGGGCAAGAGGGCAAAACCGGGACTTGACAGGAGGCGGACGCCGTGATAGGATTTTGTTCCGAAACGAACGATAGGGGGGAGCGCCATGCCGTCCGCCTTTTTGGACAGATTTCAGGAAATGCGCCGGCTGTACGACCGGGTGATGGCGCCGGTGCTGGAGCAGTACCGGCTGACGAAGCTGGAAATGGATATCCTGCTGTTTTTGGCCAACAACCCGGAGCGGAATACGGCCCGGGACATGGTGGAGCTGCGGCACCTGGCCAAAAGCCATGTGTCCGTGGGCGTGGACAGCCTGGTCCGCCGGGGCCTGGTGGAGCGCCGCTATCAGCCGGGGAACCGGAAGGTCATCCGCCTGGGGCTGCTGCCGGCGGCGGCGGAGCTGGTGGCCGTGGGCCGGGAGGCCCAGCGGCGGTACGGCGAGATCCTGCTGGCAGGCGTCGCCCCGGAGGAGCGGGCCGCTCTGGCGGGCCTGCTGGACCGGGTCCGGGACAATGTGGCCGCCGCCCTGGAGCGGGACCGGCAGGCGGCGGGAAGAACCGACACCAATTGACGGAGGACGAAAAAATGGATCGGGAACAGGTCATGAGCTATATTTCGCAGACATACGGGGCGGACCCGGAGCACCCCTGGGAGAAGTATCCCGGCTACACGGTGTTCCGCCACGGCAATAACAAAAAGTGGTTCGCCCTGGTGATGGACGTCACCGGGGACAAGCTGGGCCTGCCGGGGCGGGAGCCCATAGACGTGATGAACGTGAAATGCGACCCGCGCCTGATGGGCTCCCTCCGCCAGGAGGCCGGCATCTATCCGGCCTACCACATGAGCAAGGCCAGCTGGCTTACCGTCGCCCTGGACGGCAGCGTCAGCGAGGAGAAGCTCAAATGGCTGCTGGACATGAGCTACGACCTGACGGCGGCCCGGCCCAGGGCCCCAAGAAAGTCCCAGAAGTGACTTCAGCGCCCGGACCGGCGTATGCCGGCCCGGGCGCTGGGCTTATGACGCGGAGAAGGTGAGTTTTTCCCCGTCGGTGTCCACGGTGACGTGCTGCCCGTCGGAGACCTGGCCCCGGATGAGCAGGTCGGCCAGCTCCGTCTCCACGTACTTCTGGAGATAGCGCTTCACCGGCCGGGCACCGTAGGCGGGGGTGTAGCTGGCGTGGGCGATGAAGGACTTGGCCGCCTCCGTCAGGGAAATGGTGATGTCCCGGTCCGCCAGGCGGCGCACCAGGCCGCCCATGGCGATGTCAATGATGCCGCCGATCTGGCTCTCCGTCAGGGGGGAGAACACCACGATGTCGTCCACCCGGTTGATGAACTCAGGCCGGAAGTACTTGTTCAGCTCCCCGCGGACCTGGTCCTTCACCGCCGGGTCGATGGAGCCGTCGGGCCGGATGCTCTCCGTCAGGTAGGCGGAGCCTAGGTTGCTGGTCATGATGACGATGGTGTTTTTGAAGTCCACCGTCCGGCCCTGGTTGTCCGTCAGCCGCCCGTCGTCCAGCAGCTGGAGCAGGATGTTGAATACATCCGGGTGGGCCTTTTCAATCTCGTCGAAGAGGATCACGGAGTAAGGCTTCCGCCGCACGGCCTCGGTGAGTTGGCCTCCCTCGTCGTAGCCCACGTATCCCGGAGGCGCGCCCACCAGGCGGCTCACGGCGTGCTTCTCCATATACTCGGACATGTCGATGCGGATCATGTTCCGCTCGTCGTCAAAGAGGGACTGGGCCAGGGCCTTGGCCAGCTCCGTCTTGCCCACGCCGGTGGGGCCCAGGAAGATGAAGGAGCCGATGGGCCGGTTCTCCTCCTTCAGGCCCGCCCGGCCCCGGAGGATGGCCTCGCTGACGGCGGTGACCGCCTCGTCCTGGCCGATGACCCGCTTGTGGAGAATCTCCGGCAGACGCAGGAGCTTCTCCTTCTCGCTCTCCACCAGCTTGCTGACGGGGATGCCGGTCCACTTGGATACCACCTCGGCGATCTCCTCCTCGGTGACCTCCTCCTTCAGCAGGTGCTGGTCCTTTCCGGCCTCCACCCGCTGCCGCTCGGCCTCCAGCTGCTTCTCCAGGCCGGGGAGGGTGCCGTATTTCAGCTGGGCCAGCCGGTTCAGGTCGTACTGGCGCTCCGCCTCCTCCATCTGGTGTCTGGTGTCCTCGATCTCCTGCTTGATGCGCTTCAGGCCCGCGATGGACTGCTTCTCCGTGGCCCACTGGGCACGCATGGCGTCGTTCTGGGCCTTCAGCTCCGCCAGCTCCTGGTCGATGTGGGCCAGCCGGTTCTTGGACCCGGCGTCCTCCTCCTTGGTCAGGGCCTGGCGCTCGATCTCCAGCTGCATGATCTTCCGGCTGATCTCGTCCAGCTCGGCGGGCATACTGTCGATCTCCATGCGGATCTTGCTGGCGGCCTCGTCCATCAGGTCGATGGCCTTGTCCGGCAGGAACCGGTCGGTGATATACCGGTCGGACAGGGTGGCGCAGGCGATAAGGGCGCTGTCGGTGATGCGCACGCCGTGGTGGATCTCAAACCGCTCCTTCAGTCCCCGGAGGATGGAGATGGTGTCCTCCACCGTGGGCTGGTCGATAAGCACCTTCTGGAACCGGCGCTCCAGGGCGGCGTCCTTTTCGATATACTTGCGGTACTCGTCCAGGGTGGTGGCGCCGATGCAGTGCAGCTCCCCCCGGGCCAGTTTGGGCTTTAAGAGGTTGCCCGCGTCCATGCTGCCCTCGGTGCGGCCCGCGCCCACGATGTTGTGCAGCTCGTCGATGAAGAGCAGGATGCGGCCCTCGCTCTTCTCCACCTCATTGAGCACGGCCTTCAGCCGCTCCTCAAACTCCCCCCGGTACTTGGCCCCGGCGATGAGGGAGCCCATGTCCAGGGCGAAGATGGTCTTGTCCTTCAGCCCCTCGGGCACGTCGCCGTTCAAAATGCGCTGGGCCAGGCCCTCCACCACGGCGGTCTTGCCCACGCCGGGCTCGCCGATGAGCACCGGGTTGTTCTTGGTCTTGCGGGAGAGGATCTGGATGGTGTGGCGGATCTCCGCGTCCCGGCCGATCACCGGGTCCAGCTTGCCCTGGCGGGCCATCTCCACCAGGTCCCGGCCGTACTTGCTCAGGGCCTCGTAGCTCTCCTCCGGGTTCTGGCTGGTGACCCGCTGGCTGCCCCGGACCTTGGTGAGGGCCTGGAGCAGCTTCTCCTTGTCGATGCCGTACTGGCGGAAGATCCTGGCGCTGGGGGTGCCGGACTCCTCCGCCAGGGCCAGATACAGGTGCTCCACGGACACATACTCGTCCTTGAACTGCTGGGCGATGCGCTCCGCGGCGGTGAGCAGCTGGCTGAACCGGCGGCTGGCGTAGAGCTGGTCGCTGCCGCCGGACACCTTGGGCAGACGGTCGATCTCCCCCTGGACCTGGCGGGCCAGGGTTTCCACATCCAGGCCCATATAGGTCAGCAGCCGGGGCACCAGGCCGTCCTGCTGGCGCAGCAGGGCCAGATGCAGGTGCTCCCCGTCCAGCTGCTGCTGGCCGTTCTCAATGGCGATGGACTGGCAGTCCGCCACCGCCGCCTGGGCGTTCTGGGTATATTTATCAAAATTCATGGTCTCAACTCCTTTTTCGCGTCCTGCGGCCGGTATTTGGCGGGCCGCAGGGGGCCTTTTCTTTTCTTTTCTTTTCGTAGGGTATTGTACACCTGTTCTGCCCGGATGTAAAGAGGAAAATTAGCACTCTCGTGTCGAGAGTGCTAATTTTCTGTGAACAGTCTGTTAATCTTTTTTCCCGTGGACAAAGGCCCCGGCCTGTAGTAAACTGAGCCTATCAAGGTAAGAGGAGGGACCGGCTGTGGAGGATACCCTGCGCCAAAGGCTCAACCAGTTCTACCGCCCGATGGACGAGAGGATGCGGGCGCTGTCCGCCGCCCTGGCGCGCCGGGGCCTGGCCGCCGAAGGCGGCTGGTTCAACGGCCACTACACCAGGGACGCGGCGGGGCAGTACCACAGGGACGATTTCCCCATTCCGGTGGTCACGGTGAAGGGCGTATGCGACGTGGAGCTTGGCCCGGAGCTGACCACGGTGTCGGCCAGGCTGGGCCGGGACGCCGCCCTGGCGCTTTCGCCGGAGGAGCTGGAGGTCCCCTTCGAGGCCTACGGGGCGGAGGACTATCTGCTGGACCTCTATTTGCCGGACATGGCCCCGGCGGCCCTGGCGGAGAACATCCGCGCCTGCGGGGAGCGTGAGATCGGCTTCTCCTTCTGCCTTCCCCCCGACGCCCCGGCGGAGAGGGTGCTGGCGCTCATCGAAAAGCTGGCCCGATGGGGCTTCTGTCAGTGACTTACCGGGGCCGGATGGGGTGGCGCACCACGGTGCGCAGCTTCTCCGGCGCGGTGCGGCGGGGGTCGCTGAGATAGATCTCGTGGTGCCGCCGTTCGCCGGCCATGTCCGTCACATAGCCCTGCTCCCGGGCGAAGGCGTCCATGGCCGCGATGGTGGCCGGCTCGCTGTCGTAGGGCCCCAGGTGCATACACTGGACACACAGGCCCTCCCGGTAGGGGAAAAACTCCACCGGGGACAGGTCCAGCCCCTTCTTCTCCGCCGCCTCCCCGACGGCCCAGACGAAGTCCGCCTCGGTGGCGAAGTCCGGCAGGCGGATCATGGCGGTCCACTGGAAGTCCGCCTTGCGGGCGTAGTCGATGGCCTCCGCGCCCTTCTGCCGCCAGAGGCCCTCCAGAGGCGGCACTACATAGGGAAAATAGCCGGGGATGGCGTGTCCGCCCCGGCTGCTCATTTTCAGGGTGAAGGACACGGCGTACAGCATCCCCAGGGCGGCCTGATAGGCGCCGTCCGGCTGGTTGGGGTCCCCCTGGCCCCGGACGGCGATGAAGTTCATGGCCGGGATCTCCACGATCCCCGGCGTTTTGGGCGGCAGATAGAATTCCTTGTACTCCTTTTTGTAGTCAAAAGCCATTGGGGCGCCTCCTTATGATTTTATATGTGATGTTATCATTGGCATCGAATTTTACCCTCAGAAGTAGAACAGCTCCTCAAACTTCCTGTCCAGGGCGGTACACAGGACCAGGGCCAGCTTGGCGGTGGGGCTGAACTGGCCGGTCTCGATGGAGCTGATGGTGTTGCGGGACACGCCCACCAGCCTGGCCAGCTGCTCCTGGGACAGGCCCCGCTCCCCCCGGGCCTCCCGCAGCCGGTTTTTCAGGACCAGGGACTCATCCATGGAAGGGCTCCCTCCCCGTCAGGCGCAGGACCAGCAGGCAGGCGAAAAACAGGAACAGCCCGCCGTAGGCCAGGGTCGGCAGCAGCTCGTGCCGCCGGCGCAGCTTTCCGTACTTGGTCAGGAAAACGGCCGCCAGCATCCCAAAGTAGATGGTCCAGCATTCATAGCTGATCTGTCCGGTGACCGCCGCCTGGAGCGCCGCCACGGCGCAGCACAGCAGCATCCCCGCCTTGTTGGCGGCGCTGCCGGCGGTGCGCAGGGCCTCCAGCTCCACCATGTCCCGGCCGCCGTTCTCCTGCCGGCTCCGGGCCAATATTTCCTCTCTGTCCATGAGGACACCTCCTGCTCCGCATTGCCAAGTTTACTTGGTAATATGAAGGATACCACTGCCAAGTTTACTTGTCAAGAGAAATATTGCGCCCCGGCCCATGGCCGGTTGCCAGGACGGCGGTCGATGTGGTATACTGGGACCAGACATCGGGAGGGGGCAGAGAGATGATACTGCGGGCCTACGAGAGCGGAGACTGTTCTGCCATGGCGCGCCTTTTCCATGAGACGGTCCACACGGTCTGCCGCCGGGACTATACCCCGGAGCAGCTGGACGCCTGGGCCCCCGGCGAGTTGGACCTGACGGCCTGGGACCGGTCCTTCCTGGCCCACCGCACCCTGGCGGCGGTGGAGGATGGGGAGATCGTAGGCTTCGCGGACATGGACGAAACCGGCTATCTGGACCGGCTGTACGTCCGGGCCGACCGCCAGGGACGGGGCGTGGCCACGGCCCTGTGCGACGCGCTGGAGGCTGCCTGTCCCGCCCGGCCCATCCGGACCCACGCGTCCCTCACCGCCCGGGGATTTTTTGAAAAACGGGGCTACCGGGTGCTGCGGCGGCAGACAGTGGTCCGCCGGGGCGTGGCCCTGGACAATTTTGTGATGATGAAGGAGTGACGGATATGTCGAGCTGCACCTTTGGCTTTATCGGCACCGGCAATATGGGGAGCGCCCTGGCCCGGGCCGCCCGGAAGAACCTGGCGGGGGACCGGATCCTCCTCAGCAACCGCACCCCCGCCAAGGCGGAGGCCCTGGCGGCGGAGCTGGGGTGCCGGACGGGCACCGCCGTACAGACGGCGGCGGAGGCGGCGTACCTCTTCCTGGGGGTGAAGCCCCAGATGATGGCGGGCCTGCTGGCGGAGCTGGCGCCGGTGCTGGCCGGGCGGCGGGACCGGTTCGTGCTGGTGTCCATGGCCGCCGGGCTGACCATGGACCGGATCGCCGGCATGGCGGGGGGAACCTATCCCATCATCCGCATCATGCCCAACACCCCCTGCGCCGTGGGGGCCGGGATGGTGCTCTACGACGCCAACAGCCTGGTGACCGGGGAGGAGCTGGACCGCTTCACCGCCCTGATGGCGGGGGCGGGGACCCTGGACCGGCTGGAGGAGCGGCTCATCGACGCCGGCTCCGCCGTGGCGGGCTGCGGCCCGGCCTTCGTCTATCCCCTGATAGAGGCCCTGGCCGACGGCGGCGTGGCCTGCGGCCTGCCCCGTCAGAAGGCCCTGCTCTACGCCGCCCGGATGACGGAGGGGGCTGCCCGGCTGCTGCTGGAGACCGGAGCGCACCCCGGCAGCCTGAAGGACGCGGTGTGCTCCCCCGGCGGGTCCACCATCGCGGGGGTCCGGGTCCTGGAGCAGCGGGGCTTCCGAGCCGCGGCCATGGACGCGGTGATCGCCGCCGCGGAGCGGACAGCGGAGCTGGGCAAATAGGGGCGGTATAAGATCTGCCGCCTGGGCATATAGGAGAGAACGGCCCCCGGGACCTCACGGACAGAGGCCCCGGGGGCCGTCGCTTGCCGCCAAAAAAATTATTTGCTTTTTTACCGGAAATACCTTGACAGGCGAAGTATGTTGTGCTATTATACGTCCATAAGATACATCGGCACATGAAGTATCTAAAACAGCCAAGGCCAAGAGGAGGAGATACCATGAAATACGCAAAGCACATACCTGCGGCCCGCCGGGCCTGCAAAAGCTGCCGCCAGAGGGATACGGAGGCCTGCCGTTGGTGCGGCGTGAAGCTCCTCACCGATGACCGGCTGCTGGTGGCGGCAAACCGGCGCAGCCGGCTGTACACCAAATAAGAGAAAGGAGCACTGCCCATGTCCATCTCAGCGGATATCCTGCGGGGACACACGGACACCATCATTCTGTCCCATCTTCTGCAGGGCGATAGCTACGGCTATGAGATCAACAAGACCGTCTCGTCCCGGACCGGCGGCCAGTACGATTTCAAGGAGGCCACCCTGTACACCGCCTTCAAGCGGCTGGAGCAGGCCGGCTACATCACCTCCTATTGGGGGGAGGACGGACCCGGCGCCCGCCGACGGTACTACTCCATCACCGACGCGGGGCGCAAGTACCAGGCGGAGAGCCTTCAGCAGTGGAAGAACACAAGGGCGCTTTTGGACGCGCTGATCAATATTGAGGAGGAATGATCATGGACCGCATCAAGACGAAATTCATCATTGCCATCACCGGCCGGCTGTCTGCCGCCCCTGATTCCGACGCTAAGACCGAGCTGATCGAGGAGCTCAGCGACAACCTCTACAGCCGCTACCAGGACTATGTATCCGACGGCATGGAGGAGAACGAGGCCTACCAGCGGGCCATGGGCGAGCTGGGGGACGTAAACGAGCTGATCGCCTACCTGCGCACGGTGGAGACCAGCGGCGCCGCCGCCAGCGAGCGGGGCAGCTTTGTGGACGACATCCTCCACAGCACCGAGGAGATCGTCCGGGAGACCATCAGCCAGGCCAAGGACGCCGCCGGCCAGGCCAAGGTCATCGCCAAGGACGTGACACGGAAGCTGAAGGAGAAGTACCCCGACGGCTTTGAGAGCAATTTCCAGTTCCACTTCGACGGCGGCGAGGACGCCCAAACCCCCTCCGACGGCGACGAGGGGCAGGAGGAGAAGGCCCAGCGGGACGTGCTCTACGGCTTCGGCTACGACAGGCGCAAGGGCGGCTTCTACGCCCAGTGGGGGGAGTACCACCCGGAGGACCAGCAGGAGGGGGCCGTCACTGTGGAGGGCTCCGCCGCCGGTGCCACCCGCATCAACGTGGAGCTGCTCAACGGCGACGTGGTCCTGGAGACCCGGCAGGATCCCAACGCCGACGTGGTGGTGGAGGGCGAGATCGGCAAGCTGGAGATCCTGCTGGACGACAGCGGCCTGCTGACCATCCGCCAGAGAAAGACCGTGTCCAACGTGCTCCTCTTCGGCCGGGGCGTGTTCACCTCCGCCCGGTTCCAGGTATATCTGCCGAAAAAGTACTGGGAGCAGGTGAAGGTCACCGCCACCGCCGGGGATATCGACATCGACGACGAGCTGATAGCCCAGAGCCTCATCGTCCGGGCCACCAGCGGCGATATTCAGGTGAGCCGCGCCGCCTGCGACCAGATCGAGCTGAAGAGCGCCAGCGGCGACATCCAGGGCGAGCACCTGACGGGCTTCGTCCAGGCGGAGTCCATGAGCGGCGACGTGGGGCTCAGCGGCGAGTTCACCGCTCTGCACCTGAAGAGCGCCAGCGGCGACGTCCAGGTGGAGGGCGCCGTCACGGAGCTGATCGCCTCCAGCGTCAGCGGCGATGTGGAGGCGGACCTGAGCGGCCTGCCCACGGTGCTGAATCTCAGCTCCAAGTCCGGGGACTGCCGGGCGGCCCTGCCGGAGGGGGAGGGCTTTGCCCTGGAGTTCCGGACGGTGTCCGGCGACTTTGAGAGCGAGCTGCCTCTCACCGGCCCCATCGGGGCCAAGTCCGGCCGGGCGGTGTACCTGGACGGCGGCAGCTGCCCCGACGCGCCCTACCAGATGAGCACCGTCAGCGGCGACGTGATCATCGAGGCCAACTGACGGCAGCGGGCTGACAGAAGTGAACAGTTCTTCCCCGGCGGGCGCCGCCCGCCGGGGAAGAACGCCAGACGGGCGGCAGACCTCCCACCGGGGCCTGCCGCCTGCCTTGCCTTTTGCGTCGCCATAAAAAGACCTCTCTTCCTCTTAAAATCACACCGTATATTTATACTGGTGCAAGAAAAGAATACGGGACTATGGCGGGAAAATCAAGGCCTCCCGCGCACGGTGAGGGGGTTTGTTCATATTTTGCCGGATTTTGCTCGGATTTTGCCTGGGGATTTGGCGGCCGTCGGATTGACAAAGACCGCTGAAATCACTAAAATAAAGGTGACAGGTTTTCATGGAGGTGAGACAGATGGCAGGCAAACCGCTCCGCGTCCTTTTGGTGGACGACGACCCCTCCTGCCGGGAGGAGCTCCGGCAAACCTTGTCCGCATTCCCCGATATCTCCGTCGTGGGCGAGGCCGGAGACACCGCCTCCGCCGTCCGGCTGCTGCGGAGCGCCGCCGTCAACCTGGTGTTCCTGGATATCGAGCTGGGGGAGGAGAGCGGCTTCCGCCTGGCGCAGTATATCCACAAGGCGTTCCCCGACTGCCTGGTCATCTTCCTCACCGGACATGTCAATTTTGCCCTGGAGGGCTATGAGTACGGCCCGGTGGATTTTTTGGTGAAGCCCATAAACCTCATCCGTCTGGAGCAGGCGCTGCTCCAGGTGCAGGAGCGGCAGCAGCTGTCCGGCCGGGACAGCGGGGACGTCCGCATCGGCATCCAATCCGGCAACCGGCTGGAGATCGTCGATGTGCAGAAGATCCTCTACCTGGAAAAGCGCGCCTGGAAGGTGGAGCTGGTGTGCGAGGGCGGAAAGACCATCTCTACGCGGGAATCCCTCCAGGCCCTGGAGCCCGACTTCCTGCCCTACGGCTTCTACCGCTGCCACCAGTCCTTTCTGATCCCCATTCGCCGCATCGTAAGCATCCAGCTGGACGACTCCAAGAGCACCTACAGCATCCAGCTGGACGGAACGGACGCCGTCATCCCCCTCAGCCGCCAGAGGCTGCATCCCCTCAGGCAGCTGCTGAACGAGCGCGGCCTGGAGATCCACTAGCTTTTCGGTTATCCATTAGGAGAGGAGGCCAGGATATGCCGGCTTACGAATGGCTGACGCTGCTCCATCTCGCCGCCGGTACCGCCGCCTCTGTGACGGCGGCGCTGGCCCTGGCTCAGCTGAGGCCCCTGCGGAGGCCCGCGGCCACGCTGGCGCTGCTGGCGGCTATCTGCGCCCTCCGGCTGGCCGCCGCACTATACGCCTGGCCTGCGGCGGTGTTGCCATTGCTGTGGCTGGCCTGCGCGGCGGCGGTTCACTTCCTGTATCGGGCCACCCTCTGTTACAGCGCCCTTAGCGCCCTGCTGGCGATGCTCTTTTCGGGCTTCCACCAGCTGCTGTGCCGGCCCCTGCCCGCTGAGGGAGGCCTGACCTTGTTTGTGGATCTTGCCGCCCTGGCGGCCGCCGGGCTGTGCTGCTATCTGCCTGCCGCCCTGCTGCCGGACGCGGCGTCCCTGCCGGCGTCCAATGACCGGGCACAGCGGTGGAAAATGCGTCTCAGCTTTCTCTGCGTGGGGCTCTCGCTGGCTGTGGCGGATCTGTGGCTGCTGCTGGCCCCCTGGATGCTGGAGCCCCTCACGGACCGGCTGCGCCTGGCGTTTACGCTACTGACCGCCGCGGCGCTGGCGCTGCTGCTGTGGTACGTCCGGCGGCTGACCTTCAGCGTTCTGGAGCGGGCGGAGGCGCTGATGGACAAGAAGTACCAGGGGGAGCTTCTGAGCTTTATGGAGGTCATCCGCTCCCAGCGCCACGACTTCAACTTCCATCTCCGGGCCATCTCCACGCTGATCGGCCATCAGAACTATCAGGAGTGCGACGAGTATATCCAGCAGATCGTGAAAAGCTCCTCCGCCATGAACGACATGCTCCCCCTGCACAACCCGGCCACCAGCGCCCTCATCAGCGCGTTCCAGGAGCTGGCCCTGCAGAAGGGGATCGAGTTCGACGTGGCCGTCACCACCGACATGGCCCAATTGCCGTGTACCGTCTACGAGATCAACACCATCATCGGCAATCTGCTCCAGAACGCCATTGACGAGCTGGAGCAGGTCCACAGCTCCGGCCCCATCCGGCTGTCCATCATGTTCCGCAGCCGGTACTACGTCATCCGCGTCACCAACCCATGCGGCAAAGCGCCGCAGGAGATGCAGAACATCTTTCGGCCCGGGTATTCCACCAAGCCGTCCCATGAGGGCCTGGGGCTCGCCACCGTGCAGCGGATCGCAAAGCGCTACGGCGGAAGGGTCCTGCCGGAGTTCGGCCCCGGACAGATCAGCATGATCGTACAGGTCCCGTTCTGCGTGTGATGACCGGCCCCGCTCAGGCGGGCACTTCCAGACGCGTCCTATGGCTCCCTTTTCTGCGGCGCCGCAGCGGCGTCCCGGGTACGGGGTCCCAGTAAAAATAAGCAATAGGAAAAGTCCTCTGATGTAGGAAAATAAAACTACATCAGGGGACTTTTGTCCATTGTTCATTTTTCTGCTTCTGCCACATGTTGATCGCTGTACTGCCGTACCGCTGGAACTTGCGCCTCCGGCTTGGCAGGAGGGGCGCAGCCGATGCCGGCGGGGGGAGGATTTCCTCCCGTTTTCACTCGGGCAGGACGGCGTTGATGCAGGCCAGGGCGTTCAGGGTGCGGGGAAAGCCCATGTAGGGCAGGCACTGGGTCATGGCGTCGATGAGCCGCTGCTTGGAATTGCCCACATTGGCGTTGCCCTGGACATGGGCCTTCACCTGGCTCTCGCACCCGCCCAGGGCGCTGATAACGCAGAGGGTCAGAAGCTCCCTTGTCTGGAGGTCCAGCACCCTGCGGGTGTAGACGTCCCCGAAGCAGAAGGCGGAGAGGTAGTCCTGGATGTGCTTCTGCCCGGCCGGGGCGGTGGCACGCATCTGGTCGATGGTCTCCCCGAAGATGGACTTCTGGACGGCCAGACCCCTGTCAAACCGGGTGTCCTCGTCCACCGTGCCCTGGTCCTCCAGGGGAAGGGCGATGCCTGCCGCCTCAAACACGGCGTCCATCTCGCCCACGGCGTTCAGCGTCTTGGGAAACCCGATGTAGGGCGTACACTGATAGACGGCCTCCCGAATCTCCGCCGGCGTCAGGCCCACGTTCAGCCCGGCCTTCACATGGGCCCGGAGCTGGGGCAGGGTCTGCTGGGCGGAGAGCACCGCAATGGTGATGAGCTCCCGCTCCCTGCCGGCCAGCTCCCCCTGCTGGGACACCTCCCCGAAGATGAAGCGGCTGAGGATGTTCTGCAGCTCCGGGTCGGTTTTCTCCATGGCGGGCTGTCCGTCACCGAACAGCTCGTGGTAGACCTTTTCACTTTGACGGATTCTGTCCATAACGCGTTTCCTCCTGTTGATCGGCTCAATTTTCTTTGCGTGCGGAGCCCTGCTCCCAGATCAAATAGTCCACTTGGTCCAGGACCCGCTGCTTTTCGTGGATGTGCTCCAGCAGCGCCGCCCGCTGGGCCTTCAGAATACGGATGCGCTCCAGGCGGCCCGGCTCTCCCACATCCAGCAGGTCCAAATAGCGCTTGACCACCGGGTCGGGGGCTTCCGCCTCCAGAAGCGTATGGATCAGGCCTAGGCGGCTAATATCCTTGTCGGTATCGTCCTTCTCATGGGTGGAGAGAAGGCCGTACTCTTGGCAGAACCGGGCCGTGTCCGGGCTGATTGGAAAGCGTGTGTTCGTTTCCATGGTTTCACCTCGATTTTGTCCCTGCCCGTTCTCATTCCTCTGCCAGGGCCAGCGTGACGCTGACGTCGCCGCCGCCCAGGGCAATATCATGCCGTATATCGTTCAAGACGAACAATGGGAGCATCCTTCTTTGGATGCTCCCATTGTAACCGCTCGTTTAAAATATGTCTAATGCTTATCCTTTATATCTTTCCATGCCCAAAAGTCATCCTCGCGTGGTTGAGGAACTGGGTCAGGAGGGGGTTGAAGGTCTGATATTTTTTCCAGATCAATACGCTGCGTCCGTTCAGCTCCGGAGATAGGGGCCGGAAGCACACCCGGCCCGGGTCAAAGGCGGAGACCGCGCCCTCAATGGTGACGGCACAGCCCAGCCCCCGCTCCACAAAGTGGACCGCATTGCCGATCAGGTTGTAGGTGGACAGGATGTGAAGCTGCTCAAAGTCCTCACCGAACCAGCTGGCCAGCTCCTTTTGGACCAGGGCCCGGCGGGACAGGAGAAGGGGCAGGCACGAAATGTCCCCGGGGGTCACGGCATCCTTTTCACACAGCGGGTCGTCCGCCCGGAGAAGGACCCCCCACCGCTCCACCTGCCACAGACGGAGGAATTCGTATTTCTCCACCTCCACCGGCTCCAGCAGCAGGCCCACGTCCAGCAGTCCCTGATCCAAGCTGTCCTTGATCTGGTCGGCATTGCCTGAGACCATGTCAAAGCGGACCAGGGGGTGCTCCCGAATAAACGGCTCCAACAGCTCGGGCAGCATCTGGGAGGCGCAGGACTCCGCCGTTCCAATGGAGATCTCCCCGGCCAGCTCCTGCCCGCCTGCGGCAAACTCCCGCTCCGTCTTGTCCGCCAGGGCCACCAGGTCCTCCGCCCGGCGGCGCAGGAGGGTGCCCGCCTCGGTGAGAGAGACTTTCCGGTTTCCGCGCACCAACAGCTGACAGTTCAGCTCGTCCTCCAAGGCGGTGAGCTGACGGCTCAAAGCGGGCTGGGTGATGTGCAGGACCTCGGCGGCGCGGGTGATATTCTCCTCCCGCGCCACGGTCAGGAAATAGCGAAGCACACGCAGTTCCATACGCACCCCTCCTTCTTGGGAAGTATATCATACTCATCTAACAAATGGGGTGCTGCTCGCTTGCTGCCCTACAGCTCCAGCTGGATGGGCTTGTCGGGGTCGTCGGGCTTCTGCTCCGCCGGCCGGGACGGCTCCGTCCTCAGCTCCGGCTGAGCAGCGGCCTTGGGGGGCGCCTTTTTGGCGGGCTTGCCCTCCGGCGCAAAGCCAAAATCCTTGGCCACGGAGGCGGTGTCCCGGTAGAGCATGGACTCCATGACCTTGATGTCGCTGACCACGTCCATGGCGTCCACGGAGTAGAGCTGGTCCAGCTGGTGCTCAAAGCCTTCCACGATGGCGTCCATGGTCTGCTCGATGCGGGCCTTGGCCTCCCGCAGGTTCTCTCCGTCCACGCCGGTCTCCTCAAACTCGGCGTAGGCGTCCAGCAGCTTCTGGGTGGTGGGCAGGTAGTAGTCGAAGAAGGTGCGGATGCGCTCCTTCTTCTCCGGGTGCTCCTCCACCTCCCGGAAGATGAGGCCCGTGACCTGCTCCAGCCGGTCGATCTTCCGGCTCAGCTCCTCGTCGGCGATGCGGTCGTTGGCCCGGCGGATGTTCCGCAGGACGCCGGAGTAGCCCTCCTCGGCCTCCTTGGGAGCGCTCTGGGGCGCACTCTCGGCCTCCGGCTCGGCCACCGTGGCGCCGAAGCGCAGGAAGTAGCCCCGCTCCCGGTCGATATAGGCGTCCTCCCCCAGGTAGCCCTTGTCAATGAGCTTCTGCAGCTCCTTGGCCGCCTTGGCGGGGGAGCGGTTCACCCGCTTGGCGATCTCCTCGATGGGCATGGTGTCCGCCCCGCCGATGGCCAGGATATACCGCTGGCTGCGGCGGGTCATATTGGCCAGGTACTGGCCCCGGCCCCACATGATGCCGCCGGAGACCAGGAAGCCCAGGCTGGCCACGAAGTCTTCAAAATCCACCCAGTAGCCCTGGAGCAGCTCGGCCAGAAAGTCCATGCCGACAAGGGCGCCGATGGCCAGGAAGATGATGCCCAGCACCCGCAGGGCCTTGCCGGGCAGCTTCTGCTTTTTGATGGGCGCGGCCGCCTTGGAGGAGGACTTCCTCTGGGGGCGCTGGGCGGCCTGCCGCTCCGCCGCCCGGGCAAACTCCGCCGCCAGGGCCTCCGGGTCGGTGACATGGCCCGCCTGGGCCGCCCGGGCCTTTTCCATGCTCTCCTGGGCGGCGCTTTTCCGGGGCGCGGAGGTGCGGGCGCTCTTGGCGGCCTCCTGGGCCTTGGCAGCCGCCCGTTCCGCGGCCTCCTGGGCCCTGGCGGCGGCGCGCTCCGCCGCTTCCTGGGCCTTTGACGCCGCGCCGGAGGCGGATTTCTTGCTGCCGCCGCCGAAGATGTTGAAGAACATCAGCACCAGGGCAAAGGGCCACGCGCCTACGGCAAAGAGCACGATGATGATGGGCCAGCTGATCCAGCCGCCGTCTCCGCCGTCTTTCTTAGGGGATTTGGGAGGGGGCGTGCGGCCTCCGGTGAATTGGTTTTTATCATAGAAATCCGCCATTATCGCTTCTCCTTTTTCCGCAGCTTCTCCTTATGCCCCTGCTGATCGACAAGATAGGTGTTGTCCAGCTGGCCCCGCAGGGAGCCTAGCACCGAGTCGATATACTCCCGGCGCAGGGCGTCCCGCTCGGCCGTCTCCTCCGGGGTGAGGCCCTGGGACTTGCTCTTCTGCGCCAGCTGGTTGATGCGGTCTATCCTCTTCTGGTCCATTGCCGCCGCTCCTTTTTCCTGTTATACGTAGCGGTCCATCTCCAGGATGATCCGCCCCTTCTTTGAAACGCGCCCGCACTGGCGGACCACCGCCTTGCCGAACCCCTGGGCGGTGAGGACGCTGCCCTGGCCCACCGGTTTATCCGGCTTCAGGCAGACGCAGTGGTCCAGGGACACCTTGCCGGCGGCGATCAGCTCCACTGCACGGCCCCGGCTCATGGAGAAGGCGGCGGACACCGCCGCGTCCAGCCGCAGGGAGGACACCGTGTCCGTGACGGGGACCACCTGGGCCTGGGGAATCAGCAGCTCGCCGCGGCCGACGGCGGACACCGTCAGGCGCACTCGCCCGGCGTCGGTCCAGTTCTGCTCCAGAAACCCCGCCACGGCGGGGGAGACCACCACGTCGGCGCTGTGCTCCGACACCAGGATATCCCCGATCCGCTCCCGTGTGACACCCAGGCCCATGAGGCTGCCCAGGATGTCCCGGTGGGTGAGGGAACTGTCCCCGCCGTGGAAGGCGGCCCGCAGGAAGGCCAGCTCCTCCTCCGGCTCCTCCAGCCAGTCCGGCAGGAAGAGCAGGACCCGCCGCTCTGCGTCCGGATAGCCGCCGTCAAAGGCGAAGCGGTCCCGGATGCCGGCGGCGTTCAGCAGGGCCTGGGCCAGGGCCGCCTCCCGGGGGGAGAGAAAGACCGTGGCCGTGGGGACGGACCGCCGCTGGCACTGGTCGTACTTGTCCAGCACCCGGGCCAGCAGCAGCCGGTCCTCCGGGTCCTGGGCGGTCTTTGCGATCAGCAGCGCCTTATCCATGGAGGTTCTGGGTCCGGTAGAGCATGGCGTAGTCGCCGTCCAGGGCCAGGAGCTGCTCATGGGTGCCCTCCTCGGCGATGACGCCGTCCCGGATCACCAGGATGCGGCTGGCCGCACGGACGGTGGAGAGGCGGTGGGCGATGATAAGGGTGGTGCGGCCCTTGGCCAGCTCGTCAAAGGCCCGCTGGATCTTGGACTCCGTCACGCTGTCCAGGGCGGAGGTGGCCTCGTCCAGAATCAGCACCGGGGGATTTTTCAGGAAGATACGGGCGATGGACACCCGCTGCTTCTGGCCGCCAGAGAGGAGGGTGCCCCGCTCGCCCACATAGGTGTCGAAGCCCTGGGGCATGGCCATGATGTCGTCGTAGATCTCCGCCCGCTTGGCGGCGGCCACCACCTCCGCGTCGGTGGCGTCGGGGCGGCCGTAGCGGATGTTGTCCATGATGCTGGCGGCGAAGAGGAACACGTCCTGCTGCACCACGCCGATGCTGCGGCGCAGGCTCTGCTGGGTCACATCCCGCACGTCGTGGCCGTCGATGGAGATGCTGCCCTCCATCACGTCGTAAAACCGGGGAATCAGGCTGCACAGGGTGGTCTTGCCGCCGCCGGAGGGACCCACCACGGCGATGGTCTCGCCGGGCTGGACGTGGAGGGACACATGGTGGAGCACCTCGGCGTCGTCCCGCTCGTAGGAGAAGCTGACGTCGTTTACGTCGATCTGTCCCCGGACGCCGGTGAGCTCCAGAGCGTCGGGCTTGTCCTTCAGCTCCGGCTCAATGCGCATCAGGTCCACGAACCGGCGCAGGCCGGCGAAGCCCTCGATGAGCAGCTCGGAGAGGTTGGCCATCCGCCGCATGGGGTTGATGAAGGTGGAGGTGTAGAGGCTGAAGGTGATGAGGTCCTCGTAGGTCATCTGGCCCTGCATAATGAGCCAGCCGCCGACGGAGATCACCGTCACCGGCATGATGCACATGAAAAACTCCAGGGAGGACATGAAGCCGGCCATGGCCTGATACCGGGCCTGCTTGGCGTGCTTGAAGCGTTCGTTGGCGCTGAGGAACTTCTCCTTCTCGGTGTTTTCGTTGGAGAAGGCCTTGGCGGTGCGCATACCGGAGATGCTGGACTCGATGTCCGCGTTGATGCCGGCGATGTTCTGCTTGACCACCACGGAGGCGTTCATCATCCGCTTCCGGTTGGTGACGGTGACCACCAGGAACAGCGGCAGGAGCAGCAGCATCACCAGCGCCAGCCGCCACTGGATGGTGAACATGATGGCGATGGCGCCCACCACCGTGACGCAGGAGATGAACAGGTCCTCCGGCCCGTGGTGGGCCAGCTCCGTGATGTCGAACAGTTCCGCCGTGATCCGGCTCATCAGGTGGCCGGTGCGGTTTTTGTCGTAGAAGCTGAAGGGCAGCGTCTGGAGATGGATGAACAGGTCCTGGCGGATGTCCGCCTCCACCCGCACGCCGAAGGTGTGGCCCCAGTAGGTGACGATGTACTGGAACACGCTGCGCAGCAGGTAGGCCGCCAGCAGCGCCGCCACCACGGCGGCAAAGGCCCGGAACTTGCTCTGGGGGATCAGCTCGTACATGCAGATGCGGGAAACGTAGGGGAAGCTCAGGTCGATGAGGGAGATCATCAGCGCGCAGGCCATGTCCAGGATGAACAGCCGCATATGGGGGTGGAAGTAACTGACAAAAATGCCGATCAGGCTCTGTTTGTGAAAGTCGCGGGTCCGCATGTTCTTTCTCCTTGTCTGCCAGTAGTAATATTTCAACATAGTATTATAGCATAGCCATTTCCCGGTTGCAACAGGTGACAAGGCCGCGTCTCTGACGTTTTTCTTAAATTTTTCTCCGCCGCCGGGGCCGGGCGGAGGGGGACCGGCTCCCCTGGAGAATCTGTCATATTCTCCGGGAAAGCCGCTATAGATAGGGACAGGGACGGCGGGGCCGTCCACTTCGGCGGCAAAGGAGCTGGGCGGCATGGCGATGGCGTGGATCTGGACGGGAATGGTGGCGGTATCGGTGGTCTACGGACTGGTGAACGGCACCATCGGGGCGGTGGGCGCCGCCGCCATGGAGGGGGCCCAGGCGGCGGTGGAGCTGTGCGTGTCCATGGCGGGGATCATGTGCATGTGGAGCGGGGTCATGGCCGTCATGGAGGCCTGCGGCCTGACGGCAGGGCTCAGCCGGCTGTTCCGCCCCATCCTCCGGCGGCTGCTGCCCAACGCCTGCCGGGACAGCGAGACCCTGTCGGCGGTGTCCGCCAATGTGTCCGCCAACCTGCTGGGCCTGGGCAACGCCGCCACGCCCCTGGGTATCCAGGCGGCCCGCCGCATGGCCGCGGGCTGCGGCGGCGTGGCCAGCGACGAGCTGTGCCGCCTGGTGGTGCTGAACACCGCCTCCATCCAGTTGCTGCCCACCACCGTGGCGGGGGTCCGGGCGGCCCTGGGCAGCGCCAGCCCCTTCGACATCCTGCCGGCGGTGTGGCTGGCCTCCGCCATCTCCGTGACGGCGGGGCTGGGAGCCGCCCGGCTGCTGCAGCGCTTCTGGCGCTGAGGGGAGGGACCGGAGAATGGACTTTTCCGCCTATCTGGTGCCGCTGCTGCTGCTGTTTGTGTCGGTGTTTGCCATGTCCCGCCGGGTCAATGTCTACGACGCCCTCACCCGGGGGGCGGAGGATGGGCTGACGGTGCTGCTGCGCATCCTGCCCAATCTGGCGGGGCTGCTGACGGCGGTGTACATGCTCCGCGCCAGCGGGGCCATGGAGGCGGTGGGCCGGCTGCTGGCCCCGCTGCTGGAGGGGCTGGGCATCCCGCCGGAGACGGCGGCCCTGCTGCTGATCCGCCCCGTCAGCGGCAGCGGCGCTCTGGCGGTGGGCAGCGAGCTCATGGCCGCCCACGGGCCGGACTCCTACATCGGCCGGGTGGCGGCGGTGATGCTGGGCAGCACGGAGACCACCTTTTACACCATCGCTGTGTACTTCGGCTCCGCCGGGGTGCGAAAGACCCGGTACGCCATCCCCGCCGCCCTGTGCGCCGACCTGGCGGGGTTCGCGGCGGCGGCCCTGGCCGTAAGGCTGGTGTTCGGATAGGAAGGCGCTGATACTTTTTCTTGAAAGAAAAAGTATCAAAAAGAACTTTAGTCTCGCTCTTCAAATCGCAGCAATTCTTGGATTTCTACCCGGTAACGAGTGCTGGTACTTTGACCCAAATAGTATGAAAAACCGCCCCCGGGACCCGTTGAGGTCCCGGGGGCGCTCCCTTGTTGGGATTACTTCTTATAGGGCACGTGCCAGATGGTCTCGGCGTAGTCGGTGATGGAGCGGTCGGCGGCGAAGATGCCGGAGCGGGCGATGTTGTGCAGGCTCATCTCGTTCCACTTGGCCTGGTCGGCGTAGGTCTCCGTCATGCGGTGCTCCGCGGCGCAGTAGGAGGCGAAGTCCGCCAGCAGCATATACTGGTCCGCCGGTGCGCCTGCGCCGAAGAGCAGACTCTCCACCAGGTCGTCGTAGCGGATGCCGTCCCGGAAGCCGTTGCTGATCTGATCCAGCACCCGGTGGAGGATGGGGTCCCGGCTGTAGAGCCGGTAGGGGTTGTACCCGGCGTCCCGCATCTCCTTGACCTCCGGGGCCTTCAGACCGAAGAGGAACATGTTCTCGTCCCCCAGGACCTCGTGCATCTCCACGTTGGCCCCGTCCAGGGTGCCCACGGTGAGGGCGCCGTTCATCATGAACTTCATATTGCCGGTGCCGCTGGCCTCCTTGCCGGCGGTGGAGATCTGCTGGCTGACCTCGCTGGCGGGCATGAGCACCTCCGCCATGGACACCCGGTAGTTCTCCAGGAAGAACACCTGGAGCTTATCCTTGCAGATGGGGTCGTGGTTCACCTGGTCCGCCAGGGAGTTGATGAGGCGGATGATCCGCTTGGCCACGGCGTAGCCCGGGGCGGCCTTGGCCCCGAAGAGGAAGGCGTGGGGCGCCATCTCCCGGTCAGGGTCGTCCTGGAGCTGCTGATAGAGGTGGATGATGTGCATGACGTTCAGCAGCTGCCGCTTGTACTCGTGGAGGCGCTTGGCCTGGACGTCGAAGATGGCGTCGGTGTTCAGCAGGATGCCCTGCTCCTTCTTCACGTACTTGGCCAGGGCCAGCTTGTTGGCCCGCTTGATGTGGCCCAGGCAGTCCAGCACATTGCTGTCCCCGGCGAAGGCGTCCAGCTTGGCCAGGGCGGGGCCGGGGTGGCGCAGGTAGTCGTCGCCGCCGCACAGGTCCTGGATCAGGCCGTCCAGCCCGGGGTTGATCTCCGCCAGCCAGCGGCGGTGGTCGATGCCGTTGGTGACGTTTTTGAACTTATCCGGCTCCATGACGCAGGCGTCGTGGAACACGTCGTTGCGGAGGATGTCGCTGTGGAGGGCGCTGACGCCGTTGACGGCCATGCCGCCGGCGATGCACAGGTTGGCCATGCGCACCTCGCCGTCCCAGATGACGGCCATGTTCTTCACCTTGGCCTCGTCGTGGTAGAAGGCGGTGACCTTGTTCTGCCAGCGGCGGGCGATCTCGCAGAGGATCTGCCAGATCCGGGGCAGGAGCTGCTGCATCAGCTCCTGGGGCCACCGCTCCAGGGCCTCGGCCAGCACGGTGTGGTTGGTGTAGGCCACGGAGTTGACGGTGATGTTCCAGGAGGTGTCCCAGTCCAGGCCCGCGTCGTCCATCAGAATACGCATCAGCTCCGGGATCACCAGGGCCGGGTGGGTGTCGTTGATCTGGATGACGTTCTTCTCGTGGAAGTTGGTGAGGGTGCGGTAGGTCTGGATGTGCTTGCGCACGATGGACTGGACCGTGGCGGAGACAAAGAAGTACTGCTGCTTCAGCCGCAGGCTCTTGCCCTCGTAGTGGTTGTCCTCGGGGTAGAGGACCTTGGCGATGACCTCGGCCATGGCCTTCTCCTCGCTGGCCCGCAGGTACTCCCCCTGGCTGAAAAGGCTCATGTCGATGGGGGTGGGGCTCTTGGCGTCCCACAGCCGCAGGGTGTTGGTGTGCTTGGTGTCAAAGCCCGCGATGGACATGTCGCAGGGCACCGCCAGCACCCGGGTGTAACCCTCGTTGATGATGTGCAGGTGGTCGTCGTCCCAGAACTCCCGCAGGGTGCCGCCGAAGTGGACCTCCTCCATCTCGTCGGGCTTGGGAATCAGCCAGGCGTCGCCCTGGTCCTTCCAGTTGTCGGGCAGCTCCAGCTGCTGGCCGTCCACGATCTTCTGGCGGAAGATGCCCAGCTCATAGCAGATGGAGTAGCCGCAGGCGGGGATCTCCAGGGTGGCCAGGCTGTCCATGTAGCAGGCGGCCAGGCGGCCCAGACCGCCGTTGCCCAGGCCGGCGTCCGGCTCCATGTCAAAGATGCGGGCGGGCTTGAAGCCCAGGTCCTCGATGGCCTCCTTCATGGGCTTGAGCACGCCCAGGTTGTAGGCGTTCTTCATGAGGCTGCGGCCCATGAGGAACTCCAGGGACATATAGTGGACCTTGCGGCCCTGCTTCCGGCGGACCTTGGCCCGGGTCTCCACGGCGTTGGCGCTCATCTTGTCCCGCAGCACCATGGCGCAGGCCTTCATGATGTTGGCGTCGGTGGCTTCCTCCACCGTGCAGCCAAAGTTCAGCCGCAGCTTCTCCAGAATCTCCTGCTTCAAAGATTCCTTGGTGATGTTCTCCATCGGTTTGCTTTCCTCGTTTCTCGCAGAATAGGGCGGGGGAGGGGCTCCCCCGCCCGGAGCGTTCCCATCCGGCCAGAGGTCAGCCGCAGATGGAACGGTAGATCTCGGTGTAGGCCTGGGCGCTGGCGTCCCAGCTGAAGTCGGAGGTCATGCCGGCCCTGCGCAGCTTCTTAAAGGCGGTGGGGTTGTTGAAGTACAGATCCACCGCCTGGCGGATCACATAGAGCATGTCGCCGCTGTTGTAGTCCGCGAAGGTGAAGCCGTTGCCCGCGCCGCACCAGGACTCGTAGGGGTGGACGGTGTCCTTCAGCCCGCCGGTCTCCCGGACGATGGGGACGGTGCCGTAGCGCATGGCGATCATCTGGGCCAGGCCGCAGGGCTCGCTCTTGGAGGGCATCAGCAGCAGGTCCGCGCCGGCGTAGATGGACATGGCCAGGGCCTCGTTGTAGCCCCGGTACAGGGCCATGCGGCCCTCGTACTGGCCCCGTTTCTCCTCAAAGAACTGCTCGTAGTTCCAGTCGCCGCTGCCCAGGACCACGAACTGGCAGTTCAGGTCCATGATCTGGTCGAACACCCGGCACACCAGGTCCAGGCCCTTGTGGCTGACCAGGCGGCTGACGATGCCGATGATGGGCACGTTGGGCTCCACCGCCAGGCCCAGCTCCTTTTGGAGCTTCTCCTTGTTCTTGGCCTTGCCGGTCATGCGGGAGGCGCTGTAGTGGTTGGTGAGGCCCGGGTCCTTGCTGGGGTCGTAGCGCTCCATGTCGATGCCGTTGAGCACCCCGTGGAGCTTGTGGGCGTTGCGCTCCATGACGCTCTCCATGCCGTGGGCGAAGTAGGCGCAGCGCAGCTCCTGGGCGTAGGTGGGGCTGACGGCGGTGATGGCGTCGCAGGTCATCAGGGCGCCCTTGAGCAGGTTCACGTCGCCGTCCATGGCGATGGTGCCGTCGGCAAACCAGCCGGGAGCCAGGCCGAACAGGTCCTCCAGGGTCTCCTTGCCGTAGCGGCCCTGGTACTCGATGTTGTGGACGGTGACCACGGTCTTGATGCCCCGGATCTCCGGCCAGCGGACGCACTCGTCCTTCAGGTAGATGGGCACCAGCGCGGTCTGCCAGTCGTTGCAGTGGATCACGTCGGGCAGCTCGCCCATGGCGGGCAGCAGGGAGATGACCGCCCGGGAGAAAAAGCCGAAGCGCTCGCCGTCGTCATAGTGGCCGTAGAGCGCGTCCCGCTTGAAGTAGTACTCGTTGTCCACAAAATACCAGGTGACGCCGTCCTTCTCCAGGGAGAACAGGCCGCAGTACAGCCGCCGCCAGCCCAGGGGGACCTCGATGTTGCACACGAAGGTCATCTGGTCCTTCCAGCCGTCGCTGACGCGCTGGTACAGGGGCAGGATCACCCGGACCTCGTTGCCGGCCTTGGCCAGAGCCTGGGGCAGGCTGCCGGCCACATCGGCCAGGCCGCCGGTCTTGCAGAACGGGACCGCCTCGGATGTAGCAAATAAAATTTTCATAGGGGATAATCCTCCTTTGCAGTATTGCAGTATAGCCCAAATACGAAAAAAAGTAAAGGTTTTTCCGGCAGACAGCCGGCTTTCCAGAAAAAACTGTCATTCTGGATAAAACCGGCCGCCCGCCGGAAATGACCTTTACTACACCTTGCTGTTCTTGGCGATGGACAGCGGGTACTGCTCGTGGCCCATGAGGGTCCGCCCCTCCAGGATCTCCACGTTCTTATCGGCGATCACATGGCGGAGCACCGCGTCCCGGCTGACCGTCACATCCTGCATGAGGATGCAATTTTTCACCTCCGCGCCCCGGGCGATCTTCACGCCCCGGAACAGGATGGAGTTCTCCACGCTGCCCTCGATGGTGCAGCCGTCGGCCACGATGCAGCCGGCACAGGTCCCGGCGGGGTCCAGATAGGTGGACGCGTCGTTGCGCTCCTTGGTGTGGACGGGACGCCTGGGGTCGAACACCTCCCGGCGCACGGAGGAGTCCAGCAGCTCCAGGGAGCGGTCGTAGTACTCCTTCAGGGAGCGGATCTGGGCGGCGTAGCCGTTCCAGAGGTAGGACTGGATCTTCAGCTGCTGGGCCTTGGCCTGGAGCACGGCGCTGCGGAAGCTGTACTGGTCGTGGCTCATGCACTCGTCCACCAGGGCCAGCAGCAGGCCCTTGCTCATGATGTAGATCTCCAGGGAGCGGTGGCAGCCGGCGGGGTTGCGCAGGGCGAAGAGCGTCTCGGACACCCGGCCGCCGCCGTCCAGGCGGAAGTAGGTGGCGTCCTCGGGGCTGCCCGCCAAGTCGGCGGTACACACGGCGGTGATGTCCGCGCCGGAGGCGATGTGCTGGTCCAGCACGTCCCGCAGGGGGATGTTGATGATCAGGTCGCTGTCGGTCAGGACCACGTAGTCCTGACGGATGCCGGCCAGGTAGGACCGGACCCCCGCCAGGGCCTCCATCTTGCCCCGGAACTGGGCGATGGAGCCGGACTGCTCATAGGCGAAGGGGGGCAGCATCTTCAGCCCGCCGTAGGTGCGGCTGAGGTCCCAGTCCTTGCCGGAGCCCAGGTGGTCCAGCAGGCTCTGGTAGTTGCCGTGGAGCACCACGCCCACATCGGTGATCCCGGCGTTGACCATGCTGCTGAGGATAAAATCAATGATGCGGTAGCGCCCCGCGAAGGGGATGGACGCGGGCAGCCGGTGGGCGGTCAGGTCCCGCAGATTATTATGCTTCTCATAGGAGAAGATGATACCGTGCATGCCTTTCATCTGACGACCTCCTTGTGCTCACTGTTGAGCATCGTTTTCGGCGGGACGACCTCGCCGGGGGCAATGGAAACGCCGGGGCCCAGCACCGTGATGCCCCAGGTCTCGGGGTCGCAGCTCTCCGGGTCGCCGCCCACCCGGGCGTCGGCCTCCACCACGCTGTTCTCCCCCAGGATGGCGTAGCGCACCACGGCGCCCTTCTTCACCACCACGCCGGGCATGAGCACGGAGTAGTGAACCTGGGCGCCCTCCTCGATGCGGACGCCGTGGCTGAGCACGGAGTTCAGCGCCGTGCCCTCCACCTCGCAGCCCTGGGTCACCACGCTGTGCTCCACCAGGGCGGCCCTGCCGATGAAGGCGGGGGGCTCGGCGGGCAGGCGGGCGTAGATGGGCCAGCTGGGCTCCAGCAGGTCCAGGTCGCTGCGGGCGAGCATGTCCATGTTGGCGTCCCAGAGGCTCTCCAGGGTGCCCACATCCTTCCAGTAGCCGTCGAACCGGTAGGCCTGCATGACCTCGCCGGCGCCCAGCATGTTGGGGATGATGTTCTTGCCGAAGTCGTTGCTGGAGGCGGGGTCGGCCTCGTCGGCCACCAGGTACTCCCGCAGCTTCTTCCAGGAGAACACGTAGATGCCCATGGAGGCCAGGTTGCTCTTGGGCTGCTTGGGCTTCTCCTGGAACTCCACGATGCGGTCGGCGCTGTCCACGGCCATGATGCCGAAGCGGGGAGCCTCGTCCCAGGGCACCTCCATGACGGAGATGGTGCAGGCGGCCCCGGCCTTCTTATGGGCCTCCACCATCCTGCCGTAGTTCATTTTGTAGATGTGGTCGCCGGAGAGGACCACCACGTACTCCGGGTCGTACATATCCACAAAGCCGATGTTTTGATAGATGGCGTTGGCGGTGCCCTTGTACCAGCTGCCCTTCTCACCCTCCTGCATGTAGGGGGGCAGGATATGTACGCCGCCGTTGAGGCGGTCCAGGTCCCAGGGCTGGCCGCTGCCGATGTAGCTGTTCAGCTCCAGGGGCTTGTACTGGGTCAGCACGCCCACGGTGTCGATGCCGGCGTTGGTGCAGTTGGAAAGGGGAAAGTCGATGATGCGGTACTTACCGCCAAAGGGAACGGCGGGCTTGGCCACATTGCCGGTGAGCACATACAGGCGGCTCCCCTGTCCTCCGGCCAGCAGCATGGCGATACACTCTTTTTTCATGGTGGCGATCATCCTCTCTCGTTTTTATTTCGACGGGGAAACAGTCTTCTTCCCCTTTGAGGCTTTGCTGGTCCCGGCCTCCGCCGGCTTCTTCGCGGGGGACGCCTTCCTGGCGGAGGTGGTTTTCTTCGCGGCCGCTTTCGCCGGCCCCGCGGAC
>DBFJQM010000017.1:0-12706 GCA_048404665.1 Candidatus Pelethomonas sp. | reverse complement strand
GTGGCACATGATCCGCACCGTGGTGCTGCCCTCCTCCGTGGACGGCATCGTCACCGGCTGCATCCTGGCGGTCGGACGGGTGGTGGGCGAGTCCGCGGTGCTGCTGTACACGGCGGGGCTGTCCACCTCCATGCAGGACTTCTCCCCTGCCCGGCTGGGCAGGGCCTCCGGCGCCACCCTCTCCGCCGCCCTCTATATCTTCGCCAAGGAGCGGGCGGATATGGACACCGCCTTCGCCATCGCCGTGATCCTGCTTCTCCTCACCGTCCTCATCGGCCTGGCCTCCCGCCTGGCCGGGAAGAAACTGAAGAAAACCCAATGAAGAGAGGATATTTCCATGGCTGATACCGCTGTCATCACCGCCAAGGACCTGAGCTTCTACTATGGGGACAACCAGGCGCTGAAAAACGTCAGCGCCGCCATCCCCGCAAACCGCGTCACGGCCCTCATCGGGCCCTCCGGCTGCGGCAAATCCACTTTTCTGCGCACCATCAACCGCATGAACGACCTTATCCCCATTGCCCGGGTCACCGGCTCTCTGACCTTCCACGGCCAGGAGATCTACGACCCCGCCCAGGACGTCACCGACCTGCGCCGCCGCATCGGCATGGTCTTTCAAAAGCCCAACCCCTTCCCCATGTCCATCTACGACAACGTTGCCTACGGTCCCCGGACCCACGGCCTCCGCTCCCGGCCCCAGCTGGACCAGGTGGTGGAGCAGTCCCTGCGGGCCGCCGCCATCTGGGACGAGGTGAAGGACCGGCTGAAGAAAAGCGCCCTGGGCCTCTCCGGCGGCCAGCAGCAGAGGCTGTGCATCGCCCGGGCCCTGGCGGTGAGGCCGGAGGTGCTCCTCATGGACGAGGCCACCAGCGCCCTGGACCCCATCTCCACCTCCCGGATCGAGGACCTGGTCCTGGAGCTGAAGGAGCGCTACACCATCATCATGGTCACCCACAACATGCAGCAGGCCGCCCGGATCTCCGACAGGACCGCCTTTTTCCTGCTGGGGGAGCTGGTGGAATTCGGCGACACGGAGCGGCTGTTCTCCATGCCCAGGGACCAGCGGACAGAGGACTATATCACAGGGAGGTTCGGCTGATATGCGCAATCAATTCGACCGGCAGCTGGAGACGCTGCACCTGGAGCTGATCAAAATGGGGGCGCTGTGCGAGGAGGCCATCTCCGCCAGCTTCAAGGCCCTGCTGGAGGGGGACGGCTCCATGGCGGACGCCGCCATGGAGCGGGAGCGGGACATCGACCAGAAGGAGCGGGACATCGAGGCTCTGTGTATGCGCCTGCTGCTCCAGCAGCAGCCGGTGGCCCGGGACCTGCGGGCCATCTCCTCCGCTCTGAAGCTCATCGGGGACATGGAGCGCATCGGGGACCAGGCCTCCGACATCGCGGAGATCACCCGCCACATGGGCGGCGGCCCCCTGCCCGCCCAGCTCCACATCGGAGAGATGACCCGCTCCGCCGTAAAGATGGTCACCGACAGCGTGGATTCTTTCGTCAAAGGGGATTCCCAGATGGCTTTGGCTGTGATACAATATGACGATGTGGTGGACAGGCTCTTCGACGAGGTCAAGGGCGAGCTGACGGAGCTGATCCGCGCCGACAGCCGCAGCGCCGAACAGGCCCTGGACCTGCTGATGATCGCCAAATATCTGGAGCGCATCGGCGACCACGCCGTCAACGTGGCGGAGTGGGTGCTGTACGCCATCACCGGCGCCCATCCGGACCACTGAGTCCGCCGGGCGCGCAGACGCGGCTCCAAGGGAGGATACGCCCTATGATCTACTTTGTGGAGGACGACGACAGCATCCGCAAGCTGGTGCTCTATTCCCTCGCCGGCGCCGGGCTGGAGGCGGAGGGCTTCGCCCTGCCCAGCCGGTTCTGGGCCGCCATGGCCCGGCAGACGCCCCAGCTGGTGCTGCTGGACATCATGCTGCCGGAGGAGGACGGCGTCAGCATCCTGAGACGGCTCCGCGCCGACAGCGCCACCCGCCGCCTCCAGGTGATCCTTCTCACCGCCCGGGGCAGCGAATACGACAAGATCACCGGTCTGGACGCCGGGGCCGACGACTACGTCACCAAGCCCTTCGGCATGATGGAGCTGCTGGCCCGGGTCCGCTCCGCCCTGCGGCGGGCGGACGGCGGCGCCGGCGAGGCCCCGGTCTGCCGCCTGGGGGAGCTGACGGTGGACCCGGGCCGCCACCTGGTGCTGGTGGGCAGCCGGCCGGTGGAGCTGACCCTGAAGGAATTTCAGCTGCTCCAGCTTCTGCTGGAGCGCCGGGGGACCGTGTTCACCCGGGACCAGCTGCTCAACGCCATCTGGGGCTACAGCTTCGACGGCGCCAGCCGCACGGTGGACGTACACATCCGCACCCTCCGGCAGAAGCTGGGAAGCGCCGGGGACTGCATCCAGACGGTCCGGGGCGTGGGCTATAAGATCGGGGCGGCGCCGTGAGAAAGAGTCTTTTCCGCGCTCTGCTGGCGTCCGGCCTGGCGGCGCTGCTCATGAGCTGCGCCCTGCTGTGCCCGGCCCTGGTCCGGCACTTCGACGGGCAGGTCTACCGGGAGCTGGAGGTCCAGGCCCGTCTGGCGGCCCAGGGCGTGGCCCAGGGGGGGCTCCGCTATCTGGAGGCCCTGGAGGTCCCGGACCGGGTGACCTGGATCGCGCCGGACGGCGGGGTGCTCTTCGACTCCGCCGCCGAAGCGGGACAAATGGAAAACCATCTGGCCCGGGAGGAGGTCCGCCAGGCGCTGGACCAGGGCGTGGGCCGGGCCAGCCGCCGGTCCGGCACCATGGCGGTGCGGACCATGTATGTGGCCCTGGCCCTGGCGGACGGCTCGGTGCTGCGCCTGGCCAGCAGCCAGCGCTCGGGCACGGTCCTGCTGGTCAGCCTCCTCCCCGCCCTGGCGCTGATCCTCCTGGTGACGGCTGCTCTGGCGGTGCTGCTGGCCCGCCGGCTCTCCCGGCGGATCATCCGGCCTATTCTGACGCTGGACTTAGAGCACCCGGAGACCTGCGGCGCCTATGAGGAGCTGAGCCCCCTGCTGCTGCGGCTCCGGACCCAGAACGAGACCATCCGCGCCCAGCTGGCCGCCCTGGAGCGCCAGCGGCAGGAGTTCGCCGCCATCACGGAGAACATGAGAGAGGGCTTCCTCCTGATGGACAGCCGCACCGGCCTCCTCTCCTGGAACGCCAGCGCCCTGGCCCTGCTGGGCGCGGAAACAGCCCGTCCCGGGGAGAGCGTCCTGTGCCTCAGCCGGGCGGAGCCCTTTCGCCGGACAGTGGACGAGGCCCTGGCGGGCCGCCGGAGCGAGGCCCTGCTGGAGCGGGCGGGGCGGACCTTCCAGCTCCTGGCCAGCCCTGTGGTCCAGGCCGGCCAGGTCCGGGGGGCGGTCATCGCCATCCTGGACGTCACCGAGCGGGAGGAGCGGGAGGCCCTGCGCCGGGAGTTTACCGCCAATGTGTCCCACGAGCTGAAAACGCCCCTCACCTCCATCTCCGGCTTCGCGGAGCTGCTGATGGACGGCATGGTGCCCCCGGAGACCGTGCCGGAGTTCGCCGCCGACATCCACCGGGAGGCCCGGCGGCTTGTGGCCCTGGTGGAGGACATCATCCACCTCAGCCAGCTGGACGAGGGGCTGGTCCCGGCGCAGCGGGAGGCGGCGGACCTGGCGGCGCTGGCCGGGGACGTGCTGGGCCGCCTTGCCCCGGCGGCGGAGCGGGCCCAGGTCTCCCTGCGTCTGGAGGGCGGCGGCGTCACCGTCCGGGGCCCCCGCCAGATCCTGGAGGAGCTGCTGTTCAACCTGGCGGACAACGCCGTGAAGTACAACCGCCCCGGCGGCAGCGTGACGGTCTCTGTGGACTGCCCGGAGGGCGCGCCCCGGCTCACCGTATCCGACACCGGCATCGGCATCCCCCAGGAGAGCCGGGAGCGGGTGTTCGAGCGGTTCTACCGGGTGGACAAGAGCCGGTCCAAGGCGGTGGGCGGCACGGGGCTGGGCCTATCCATCGTCAAGCACGCCGCCGCCTACCTGGGCGCCCAGGTGGCGCTGGAGAGCGCCGTGGGCGTGGGCACCACCGTCACGGTGACCTGGCCCCGCCCTGCCGGCGGGGACGCAGAGCCTTAACACAGCGCAGAGGGACCGGAGCGGGAAAACCGCTCCGGTCCCTCTTGTTTCTGATGTCATCCGCGCTGGTCCCAGCACGCCGCCAGGGCGGGCAGCGCCGCCCGCAGGTGTCCGTCGTCCCGCTGGCCGCTGGCCATGTACTCCACGCAGATCACCAGGTCCCCCCGCACGGCGATCAGCTCCAGGTCGCCGCAGAGCCAGGCGGCGTCCAGCCCCTCCGCCTCCACGGGGGTAAAATCCTCCGCCGACCGGGCGAAGGTGGCGGTTCCCATAAGGGCGTAGGCAAAGTCCGTGGAGTCCACCGGCCAGCGCAGCCGGTACACGTCCTGGTACATCCAGTCCTGTCCGCCGGCGTTGTCCAGGATCTCGAACACGTCCCAGTGGTCCGCCAGCAGGGACCGGCTCACCGTGACGCAGCTGGTTTTGCCGCTGTAAAAGTGATGGCCCCGGTCCCCGGTGCGGCCCAGGTCCTCCAGCAGCAGATAGGGGCCGTCGGCGGCCTGGGGCAGGTCGTATGTCCTGCTCCCCAGCCACTGGACCGCCAGCAGGCACGCCAGCACCGCCGTCACGATCCAGCCGGTCCAGCAGCAGACCCGCCGCCACCGGCTCCGGTCTCTGGGCTCGTGGTCCAGGGGAACGCCCTTTTTCATCCGGCGGTACAGCCGGTCGAGCTGCCAGCTCTCACAGAGGGCAGCCGCCAGAGCGCCGAGAATGATCCAGCCGTACAGCAGGAGCAGAGGCGTCCACTCCACCCAGGTCCTCGCCATCTCCGCGCCCAGCCGGGATACGCTCTTGTTCACAAGCAGCAGAGGCGCCATCAGCAGGACCGCCAGCAGGCAAAAGCCGCCGGTCCAGAAATTCCGCCGCTTCAGAGCCTTCAAGGTGGCGGCCTGCTGCTGGGGCTCCATGTAGAACTCCGGCGCGTCGCTGCCCTCCGGGGCCCGGAAGAGGTAGACAAAGCCCCGGTCCGTCACATACTCCCAGCCGCAGTCGGCGTATACCGCCAGCTGCTCCTCGCTCATCCCCGGCTGGTCCAGGATGCCGGGGACCACGATCTCCACCCGGTAGCGGGCGCGGCTGGGCTCTGAGCGGACAAATTTGCTCAGATGCGCGCCCCGCTTCACCAGACGCCAGCCCCTGGCCTCCATGTCCCCGTAAAATTTCTCCATCTCCCCCAGGGCGCAGTCCCCCGGGTGGAAGGCGTATTGGTACTTCATTGCTCCGCCCCCTTGTCCTCCTCCAGAATGGCCCCGTCGGCCACCATGCGCTTGATGCGCTCATACTCCCGGCGGAGGGCTGCCTGCCCCGCCTCGGTGATGGCGTAGTTCTTGCGCCGCCCCTCCTCGCCGGTGAGGACGATCAGGCCCTCCCGGTGCATCCGGGACAGCACGCCGTAGAGGGTCCCCGGCCCCATCACCAGCCGCCCGCCGGACAGCTCCTGGATGCGCCGCATCATGCCGTAGCCGTGGCCCGGCTTCATCAGCGCCAGCAGGATATAGTAGTTGGCCTCGGTCATGGGTCCCTGGTCCGCCACGGCAGTTCACCTCTTTCTATTATGCGTCGCGTTATATCGTGTGACATAATAGTAGCATACGCCCCGCCGCCTGTCAAGTCCGCCGCTGGGGAATCGGCGGGAAAAATCGGGATTTTTTCAAAAAGGGCTTGCCTGTGAGCCAGGTTCACAGCTTATGACAGGGGCGTAAAGCAGCGCACAGGGAGGGATACGCGTGAACATCCGTGAGGTGGAGCGGGCGGACGGCCGGGCGGCTCCATAGGCCCCCTCCGCCCCGGCGGGCTGTGAAAATTTCCCGTCCGGGGCGGTTGATTTGCCTCTCCTGATATGGTATACTTGGAAAATACCGCCAAGAGGCAGCCGGAACGTTTTCCGCGGTTTCCAGAGCAGGAACCAGGTCCAGCGCCCGGATCAGCCGGGGCCGGCGGGGAGCCGGCTTCCCGTCCAATAAGCTCCAGGACTGGCTGCGGCAGACGGGCGTCCGGGAGCTGTAAGATCGCGCGCAAAGACGTTGTCCAACGGCCTTCGGGCCGGTCAAATCAAAATCAAATCATACTGAGGAGGAGATCGCATCATGGCAAAACCTGCATTTGAGGTCAGGAGCGGCGAGGAGGTATTCGCCGAACGGGTATCCGCGGACTGCTGGAAATCCCCCAAGCAGATCAGCGGACGGCAGATCTCCGGCAAAACGTATTTTACGGACCAGCGCGTGGCGTTTCTGGCGTCGGGCCTGGTGGGCACCGCCAGCGTCAGCTGGGAGATCGAGATGAAGAACATCGCCTCTGTCAAGACCTGCACCACGCCGCCCTTCTTCCCCTTTGGGGTCCTGATCCAGATGAAGGACGGCAGCCAGTATAAGCTGGGCATCATGAAGCGGGATAAGTACGTGGATTGGATCACCCGGCACATCGGCTGAGGCGGTCCGCCCCAGAAAACGCCAAAATTCAGCATAGAGAAAACTGTAAGGAGAACCCAATATGAACGATTTCCGCAAGATCTCCGGGCTTTGCGCCCTGATTCTGGCTCTGTGCCTGACGCTCTCCGCCTGCGGCTCCGGCCCCAAGCAGGCGGCGGCGGACAGCTCCGAGGAGGCCACGGTCAACTTCCTGACAAACCTGCAAAACGGCGAATTTGACGTGGCCAAGACCTACCTGGCCGAGGACAATCCGCTGCTTAACGTGTTTCCCGTGGCGGAGGGCGAGACCGCTCCTGAGCTGGACGGGGTATACAGCCAGTTCCGCGAGAAGATGCGTGGCTTCACCTTCCATGTGGCGGATGGGGAGGCTGCCGGAAACAGCATGGTGTACATCGCCGCCACCCAGTACGATTTCCGTGCCGCCGTCAACGCCGCCATGCTGGCGGCGCTCCAGGACCAGTGCCAAAACGGCGGCAGCGCCTTCGCGGACTACGCCGGATGGATGGGGCAAGGCATCGCCAACGCGGAGATGGGCCAGGAGAACACGGTCCGCGCCATGGCCTCCAAGACCAACGGAACCTATACCATCGACCACCGGAGCTACACAGATCACGACTTCATGAACCTGATCACCGGCGGTTTTTACGACTACGCCGACTTCCAGATGGCGGTTTGCACCAGCTCCGCCGACGGCGTGGACCACACCTACTACCTGGCCGCCCTGGGCGACGAGGTGATCGCCTGCATCGAGGAGTTTGCCGAGGAGGACACGTCCGGCCAGTTCACCGACGATGTGATCGCTGAGTTCAACGCGGCGTACCGGCAGAGCACGGAGCAGATGAGCGGCATCTGGATGGGCGTCCATAAGGCCGGGGACAAGGTCTCCATTTGCATCGGCATCGACTTCCAGACCGCGGACCAGAACGCGCTGGTGTCCAGCGGCATGGTGAGCGGCGAGTACCAGGGGAACATGGTCGACGGATGGCTCAGCCTCTCCGCCACCATCAGCGGCTTTGAGTCGGACGGCATGACCTGCACGGTCACGCCGGTATACGAAGCGGCGGAGTAACGTTCCAGGTCTTCTCCGGCGCGTCCGCCGGAAAAGCAGCATACATAGGAAAAGGCCCGGCTCAATGAGCCGGGCCTTTTCCCTCTATTGGGCGCATCCCGCGCCGCCGTCACCGGATGGAGAACAGCAGCTCGGTGTAGGTGGGGTAGGGCCAGCAGTCGCTGGCGGTGATGGTCTCCAGCTGGTCCACGGTGCTCCGCAGGGTCTCCATGGCGGCAAAGACGGTGTACCGGAAGTAGTGGGCCGCGTCGTAGGCGTTTTCGGACCGGGGGGCGGCCACGGCGGACTCCAGGGCCACGCACTGGCCCATCATCTCGCCGGTGAGGCTGCTGAGGCGGCGCAGGAGCCCCTCCTCCGCGGTGCAGTCCAGGTCCGCCAGCACCGCCTTCTTGGCGGAGATGTTCTCCGCCACCTGGGCGGCGTAGCCGGACACGGCGGGGAAGATCCCCCGCTTCACCATGTCGATCATGGTGCGGGCCTCGATGCCGATGACCTCGCAGTAGTTCTCCAGATGGATCTCGTTGCGGGCGGCCAGCTCCTCCTTGGTGAACACCCCGTGCTTGGAGAACAGAGCCACATGCTCCGGCTTCAGGTAGCAGCGCAGGGCGTCGGCGGTGCAGGTGTGGTTGCTGAGGCCCCGGCGCTCAGCCTCCTTCACCCAGGCCTCCTCATAGCCGTTGCCGTTGAAGATGATGCGCTGATGGGCCTTGAAGGTCTCCCGGATCAGGTCGTGGAGGGCGCTGGTAAAGTCCTCCGCCTGCTCCAGCACGTCGGCGAACTGCTCCAGCTCCTCGGCCATGATGGTGTTCAGGGCGACGTTGGGGCCGGTGATGGACTGGCTGGAGCCCAGCATACGGAACTCGAACTTGTTGCCGGTGAAGGCCAAGGGCGAGGTGCGGTTGCGGTCGGTGGTGTCCTGGGGGATGTGGGGCAGCACGTCCACGCCGATGGAGAGGCTCCGCTTCCCCTGCTCCACGTACTCGGTGCCGTTGATGATGGCGTCCACGATGGCGGTGAGCTCGTCGCCCAGGAACACGGAGATGATGGCCGGCGGCGCCTCCTGGGCCCCCAGGCGGTGGTCGTTGCCCGGGTTGGCCACGGTACACCGCAGCAGCTCCTCATACTCGTCCACGCCCTTGAGGAAGGCCGCCAGGAACAGCAGGAACCGGGCGTTCTGGCTGGGGGTGGAGCCGGGCTTGAAGAGGTTGTCGCCCTGGTCGGTGCTGAGGGACCAGTTGTTGTGCTTGCCGGAGCCGTTGACCCCGGCGAAGGGCTTCTCATGGAGCAGGCACACCATGTTGTGGCGGCTTGCCACCTTCTTCATGATCTCCATGGTCAGCTGGTTGTGGTCGCAGGCGGTGTTGGCGTCGGAGTAGATGGGGGCCAGCTCATGCTGGGCGGGGGCCACCTCGTTGTGCTTGGTCTTGGCCAGGATGCCCACCTTCCACAGCTCCTCGTCCAGCTCCTTCATGTAGGCGGCCACCCGGGGCTTGATGGTGCCGAAGTAGTGGTCCTCCAGCTCCTGGCCCTTGGGGGGCTTGGCCCCAAAGAGGGTGCGTCCGGTGAGGATCAGGTCCTCCCGCTTGTTGCACACGTCCTTGTCCACCAGGAAGTACTCCTGCTCGGGACCCACCTGGCTGACCACCTTTTTCACCCCGGTGTCCCCAAAGAGGCGCAGCACCCGCACCGCCTGGCGGCTCAGCTCGTCCATGGACCGCAGCAGGGGGGTCTTTTTGTCCAGGGCCTGGCCGCCGTAGGAGCAGAAGATGGTGGGGATGCACAGGCTCCCGTCCTTGATGAAGGCGAAGGCCGTGGGGTCCCAGGCGGTGTAGCCCCGGGCCTCAAAGGTGGCCCGCAGGCCGCCGGAGGGGAAGGAGGAGGCGTCCGGCTCGCCCCGGACCAGCTCCTTGCCGGAGAACTGCATCAGCACCCGGTCCGGCCCCTCGGGGATGATAAAGCTGTCGTGCTTCTCGGCGGTGACGCCGGTCATGGGCTGGAACCAGTGGGTGAAATGGGTGGCCCCCTTCTCCACAGCCCAGTTCTTCATCTCGGCGGCCATCTCGTGGGCGTGCTCCAGAGAGAGGGGCGTCCCCTCGTCCACGCACTTTTTCCACGCCCGATAGCAGGTGGCAGACAGGCGCTGCTTCATCACGTCCTCGTTGAACACCATGCTGCCGAACAGTTCCGTCACTTTTTTCTCGCTCATTGCTCTGCTCCTTTCTATGCAGCGGCGCCGTGCGCCGCGTAGGTTGCCTGTGGAGCCGTCCCCGCCCCGCAGGGAGGGACGCCCGCGGCCTTTACCGCCGGGGCGGGACCTGCGCCGCCCGCCCCACAAGGAGGACGTGGCTGCTGCGGCCCAGCATTTCCGGCTTTTCACAGCAATAGAAATGGTACTTCAGATATTCCTGATAGCTGGCGTCGCTCATGGCGTTGATGGTATCCGCCAGCAGCTCGCTGACGCCGTCCGCCGCGATCTCCCGAAGGAGCTCCACGCCGTTTTCCCACAGCTCCCGCCGCATACCGTCCAGCGTCAGGAACACAAAGGGGAAATTTTCCGCCTGGAACGTCTCATGGTCATAGGTGTGCGCCGTCTCCGGTGAGAAGAAGTCCCGCATCCGGCACTCCGTCAGCGGTATCATATCGTTGGAGAGGTACGCCAGCAGCAGCGTGCCCTCCGCCTTGCAGACCCGCACGGCCTCCCGGATGCACGCTCTGCGCTGGCGGGCCTCGTGGAGGTGATACAGCGGGCCGAGCAGCAGCACCAGGTCATACGCGCCGGAGGGAACATCCGGCAGCTCCGCCGCGCTCCGGCAGAATACCCGCACCCGCTGCCCCGGCTCCACCTTGTCCCGCAGCAGCGCCGCGTTTTTCTCCGACAGCTCCACCGCGTCCACGGCGCACCCTCTCTCCGCAAGAGGCAAGGTATACGCCCCCGTCCCGGCGCCCAAGTCCAATATCCGCATCCCGGGCCTCACATAGTCCTCCAGCACCCGCATGGTGGTCAAAAACTCCACCTGTGCGGCCCTGCTGCGGAAAAGGCGGTCCTCCTCTTTTCCGTCGGCATAGAGGGCGTTGACCAGGGCGGCATCGCCCTGCCGCCTGTACAGCTCAAAAAGGTCCACAGCGCTCCCCCCCTATTCGCCGGAGGCGCCGTAGTTGCTGAGCACCCGGGCGCTGGGATCGGTCACGTCGCACCCGGCCCACTCCCGGTTGGGCATCCAGAAATCCGCCACCATGCCCGCCTGGCCAGGGTAGTACTTCTCGAAGATCTCCCGGTACAGCAGGGACTCCTTGGTGAAGGGCTTGGCGTGGTAGCCGTACTGCTCCGCCCGCTCCCGCCAGTCATCGCCATAGCGCTCCCCGGCGTAGGCCTTCAGGTCGTCCACCAGGCTGTGGCCCACGGCGTCGGAGAAGGCCGCCTTCTCCCGCTGGAGGATGGACTCCGGCAGGTAGTCCCCTGTGAAGGCCCGCCGCAGCAGGTACTTGCCCTTGCCGTACACGTTCATCTTTTTGGCCGGGTCCACGCTCAGGACGTACCGCACGAAATCCAGGTCGCCGAAAGGGACCCGGGCCTCCAGGCTGTTGGCGGAGATGCACCGGTCCGCCCGGAGCACGTCGTACATGTGCAGCTCCCGGACCCGCTTGACGCTCTCCGCCTGGAAGGCCTCCGGCGAGGGGGCGAAGTCGGTGTACTTGTAGCCGAACAGCTCGTCGCTGATCTCGCCGGTGAGCAGCACCCGGATATCGCTGGTCTCATGGATGGCCTGACAGACCAGATACATGCCCATGCTGGCGCGGATGGTGGTGATGTCGTAGGTGCCCAGGACCTGGATCACCGTCTCCAGGGCCGCCAGCACGTCTTCCCGGGTGATAAAGACCTCGTGGTGATGGCTGCCGATGTGGTCCGCCACCCGGCGGGCGTACTTCAGGTCGATGGCGTCGGTGGACATGCCCACGGCGTAGGTCTCGATGGGCCGGCCCAGGAGCCGGGCGGCGATGGCGCACACCAAAGAGCTGTCCAGGCCGCCGGAGAGGAGGAACCCCACCGGCACGTCGGCGTCCAGCCGCTTCTCCACCCCCAGGATCAGCTTCTCGTGGATCTTGGCGCAGATCTCGTCCACACTATCGTAGCACACCCGGTCCACCTTGGCAATGTCACAATAGCACACAAATTCGCCGTCCTGATAGTAATATCCCGGCGGAAATGGCATAACGGAGGCCGTCAGGCCCATGAGGCTGCGGGGCTCGCTGGCAAAGAGGATGTGTCCCGAGGCGCTGTATCCGTAGTAGAGGGGCCGGATGCCGATGGGGTCCCGGGCCGCCACGAAGCTGCCGCTGGGCCCGTCATAGAGCACCAGGGCGAACTCCGCGTCCAGGTCCCGGAACATCTCCGGGCCCCGCTCCCGCCACAGAGGCAGCAGCAGCTCGCAGTCGGAGCCGCTGGCGAAGCGGTACCCCTTTGCCTCCAGCTGCCGCTTCAGCCGCCGGAAGCCGTACAGCTCGCCGTTGCACACCACGGCGCTGCCGTCCGGCGCCGTGAAGGGCTGCATCCCCGCCTGCTCCGGCCCCATGATGGCCAGCCGGTGGAACAGCAGGGTCCCTCCCGGCGTCTCCAGCAGGCGGCTCATGTCCGGGCCCCGGGACTTGATTCTGGCGAAGGCCCCCGTCAGGGCCTCCCGGGGGATGTCCTTTGCGGTGTAACCCATGATCGCGCACATAAAAAGCACCTCCGAATGAACCGGCGTCTCTAAAATATAAATTTTAGGACGAATCGCCGGAATCCGTGGTGCCACCTAATTTACCGCCTGGGCGGTCGCTTCAGCTCTAACAAGCCTGACGGCTGTAACGGGCCGTCCCCGTCTCCCCTACTGGGCCTGGCGGCCGTTGGGGTCAAGGCTCCGGAGTGTTATTCGCTGAGGTCCTGCCGCGGGGCTTCCACTGTCCCCCGCTCGCTGTGGGTGGGCGCCCCAGCTACTTCTCTCCATCATCGCCGTTGGCGTTTATAAAAATATGGGTGCATCATACTCCCGCCTCCCCGCGCTTGTCAAGAAAAACTTTTCTCCCCTCC